>NZ_JACYVC010000029.1:0-294 GCF_014842145.1 Stenotrophomonas sp. CFBP 13718 | reverse complement strand
CTGCTCGCGATGAGCACGCGGCCATAGGCCGCACGCAATCCATCATCAGGGCCTTCTAGGTACTGCAGAAAGCGTTCCCCGTCGAATAGAAGCAGGCCGGTCACGCCTGCGATCACGTTGAACCTCGCAGCGTCCTGAACAAGGGCGTCCAGACGCTCTGCTGGTAGCTCAGCGGCCACGTGGCTGGCGTAGACGACTGCGTGAATCGGCATTGCCGGCTCCTGATGGGGAGGTCGAACATAACCGAACTGTGAATAAAATATTGTGATGCTCTAGGCGGAGTAATCACGCTGG
>NZ_JACYVC010000028.1:0-362 GCF_014842145.1 Stenotrophomonas sp. CFBP 13718 | reverse complement strand
CCGCTCGCTTCAAGCACGACCTGCTTGGCCGGCCACTTCTGCAGCCAGCGAACCAATGCTTCAAAGCCGCGCTTGCTGTTGCTGAAGTGGCGGAACTGCTGCTCGTGCACGGCAACGTCCAGACGGTCCTTACTTACGTCGATCCCGATCCCAAACATGGCAATCTCCGGTACGCTGACAGGGTCGAGAGCTCCCCCCGCTTGCCCAGTCTTATCATTACGAGCGCCAACTCGATCAACTGTTCGGGCGGATCAGGGAGAAGACCGGCGCGGGGATCCTTGCTACCAAGCGATCGCGAAGACCTAGAGCCGAACGGTCGCCCGCGCCGGGCTCTCGGCACCTAAAGTGCCAGATCTCGAAGA
>NZ_JACYVC010000027.1:0-400 GCF_014842145.1 Stenotrophomonas sp. CFBP 13718 | reverse complement strand
GGTAGCAACTGTGTTGTCAGGCGGAGGCCATCATGGCCTCCGCGTCGCGTTTGCGGGCATTCAGGATGACCAGCATTTTGCGCATAACGGCAACCAGGGCAACTTTCCCCGGCTTGCCTTTTGCTTTCAGGGATTTAAAGAAGTGACGTAATTGCGGCTCATACCGGCAGGCTGACAAGGCGGCCATGTAGAGCGCTTGTCGTACGACCGCGCGGCCGCCCGTGATGCGTCGATGCCCCTGCCAGGAGCCGCTCTCGCGGTTCATGGGGGCTACGCCGACCAAGGCGGATATCGCCTTGCCACTCAGCTTTCCCAGCTCTGGCAGTTCACAAGCAAGCGTGGTCATCACAACGGTGCTCACGCCTTTCATCTCCACCAAGCTGTTCCAACTGGGCTGATT
>NZ_JACYVC010000026.1:0-414 GCF_014842145.1 Stenotrophomonas sp. CFBP 13718 | reverse complement strand
ATGCGCATGGACAGCCCCGGCCACCCCGGCAACCTGCTGTTCCAGGACGCGTTGCGCGGCGTGGAAGTACAGGACCTGCGCGCCGGCCGTACGCCGGACCAGCACAGCGGCCAGCTGGCCGGCAGCCTGGCGGCGGAAATGCACGCCAACGGCGGCACCCGCATCGACAACGTGCTGATGAGCAGCGATGCCTCGCGCACCTTCGGCGTGCAGGGCCAGGCCAACGACCCGGCGCACCTGCGGGTTTCCGTGGCGACTACTGAGGCGATGCAGGTTCCCCTGGAACAGAGCAGCGAGCGCGTGCAGCAGGCAGCCACACAGCGCATGGGCCAGGAACAGGAGCTTCAGCTGGCCCAGCAGCAGAACGCAACGCGGCAGATGCATGCCTGATCGCTCCTCATTGCCATTTCCCGG
>NZ_JACYVC010000025.1:0-473 GCF_014842145.1 Stenotrophomonas sp. CFBP 13718 | reverse complement strand
CGCTGGCTGCAGAAGTGGCCGGCCAAGCAGGTCGTGCTTGAAGCGAGCGGGGGGTATGAGCAGGCGGCCTTGGACGCGCTTCATGAGGCCGGCCTGCCAATGGTGCGGATCAATCCAGGCAGGGCGCGTAGCTTCGCCAAAGCCACTGCGCAGCTGGCTAAAACGGACCGGATCGATGCGATGGTGCTGGCCCAGATGGCACACCTGTTGAAGCACACTCGATATGTACCAGCAGCGCCGTGGCAGCGAAAACTAGCTGAATTTTCACTGCGCCGGCGTCATCTGGTGCAGATGCGCAGCAGTGAAAAGCAGCGCATGCGTGCATTCAGTGAACCGGCTCTCCAAGCGATGATGAGCAGCCAACTGGACTACTTGGACGAGCAGATCCGCGTGCTGAACAAGGCAATCGCCGAACAGCTCAGAAATCAGCCCAGTTGGAACAGCTTGGTGGAGATGAAAGGCGTGAGCACCGT
>NZ_JACYVC010000024.1:0-473 GCF_014842145.1 Stenotrophomonas sp. CFBP 13718 | reverse complement strand
CGCTGGCTGCAGAAGTGGCCGGCCAAGCAGGTCGTGCTTGAAGCGAGCGGAGGTTACGAGCAGGCAGCCCTGGATGCGCTTCATGAGGCCGGCCTGCCAATGGTGCGGATCAATCCAGGCAGGGCGCGTAGCTTCGCCAAAGCCACTGCGCAGCTGGCTAAAACGGACCGGATCGATGCGATGGTGCTGGCCCAGATGGCACACCTGTTGAAGCACACTCGATATACACCAGTAGCGCCGTGGCAGCGAAAACTAGCTGAATTTGCACTGCGCCGGCGTCATCTGGTGCAGATGCGTAGCAGTGAAAAGCAGCGCATGCGTGCATTCAGCGAGCCAGTTCTCCAGGTGATGATGAACAGCCAACTGAAGTACTTGGATGAGCAGATCCGCGTGCTGGACAAGGCAATCGCCGAACAGCTCAGGAATCAGCCCAGTTGGAACAGCTTGGTGGAGATGAAAGGCGTGAGCACCGT
>NZ_JACYVC010000023.1:0-1031 GCF_014842145.1 Stenotrophomonas sp. CFBP 13718 | reverse complement strand
GTGGCCGACTACATGCGGGATGCGCAGGGCCGCGTCACCCAGGTAGGACTCAAGCGTGGAACTTTGGCTCGGCAGGTTCTGGTCAAGCAGGTGGGCCATGCGCCGTTCGGTCCCATCACCGGCTGGACCTATGGAAACGAACGTCGCCTGAACCGTCCGCATGATCAGGACTACAGGGTGAGCAGCGTCAGCGATGCGTCGACCGGTGGGCTCAAGCTCGGATTTGGATATGACGCAGTGGGTGCGCTTACCCAGCTGCGTGCCGGTGCATCCGGAAGCGTGCTCGCGACCTACAGTTACGACGGGATGGGGCGCCTCTTGCAGGCAGCGGATGTTGCGGGTATGCCGACGCATACCTATGGCTGGGACGCGACCGGCAACCGGTCGCAGGCCGGCAGCAATGCAGGAACGCTGGCGTATCACTACCCGGCTACCAGCCATCGTCTGACCGGCGTGGGCGGTCTGGCGAGGACCTATGACGCTGCTGGCAACACAACGCAAATGAATGGTCTGACCTACGCCTACAACAGCGCAGGCCGACTGGGTCAGGTCAAGCAGGGGAGCACTTCGCTGGGAATCTACCGCTATAACCATCGGGGCGAGCGCGTGCTACGGCAGGCGGGTGGCAAAACCACCACGACGCTGTATGACGAATCCGGCCAATGGCTGGGTGAATACAGCGCAAGCGGGGTGCCACTGCAGCAGGTGGTGTGGCTGGAGAACTATCCGATTGCGGTGTTCAGTGAATCCAGCGCGGGTGTGCCGGCGCTGGGCTACGTGCAGCCGGATCACCTGGGCACACCACGGGTGATCATCGACGCGACGCGTAACGTGCCTGTGTGGGAGTGGGCGCTGACGGGTGAGGCGTTCGGGGCGGATGCTGCGAATGAGGATCCGGATGGGGATGGCGTCGCGTTTGGGTTTGCGCTGCGGTTCCCGGGGCAGCAGGCTACGCCGGAGAGCGGGCTGAACTACAACTACCAGCGGGATTATGATGCGGGGGTGGGGCGGTATGTGCAGAGTGATCCAAT
>NZ_JACYVC010000022.1:0-1705 GCF_014842145.1 Stenotrophomonas sp. CFBP 13718 | reverse complement strand
GCGTCCTGGAACAGCAGGTTGCCGGGGTGGCCGGGGCTGTCCATGCGCATGGCGCCATCGCGCTTGTGCGCATCTTCTGCTGCCTTGCGGGCCGGTTCACCCGGATCCAGCGAGCCGCGGATGCGGTCGTAGAGGTCCACGGCGTTGCCGATACCGCCGCGGGTGACGCTTGTCAGGCCGCCACGCAGCGACTCGAGTTTCTCGCGGTAGCCGCCGATGAGGCTTTCGTTCTGCTTGGCCAATGCCTGCGAGGCGGGGTTGTCCAGCACCGAGCCTTCGTTCAGGAAGTTGCCCATCTTGTGCGAATCCAGCGAGCGCCCGGCCGCCAGCAACGCCGAATCGGGAATCAAGAAACTGGCGATCGCGCCATTGCGGAAGCCGGATGCCCGCAGCGTATTCATCTCTCCTTCGGTTGCGTAAGTACGCACCTGGCCATAGTGGCCCGACGCCGCGCTGACCGGATCAGCTGCCATCACATGATTGACCATGGCGTTGCCGCCTTCCGGGATGCGCAGGCCGAGGCTGGTTGCGCCATACGCATTGAAGGTCTCGCCCTTGAGGTCGAAATGGTGTGCGGTGACCTGGGCCAGCGCGCCGCCCAGCGAATGCCCGGTGACGCTGACCTCGGCGGCCCGTCCGTTCAAGGAGGCATTGACCTCCGCCTGGGCTACCGCTCGCTGGGTCAGGGCAATGGCGTCCGGCGCCTGTTGGTTGGTTCGCGAGAGCACCATGCCGGCGTCGGTCACCACGGCATCCAGCAGGATCTGCTCGGTGCCACGGTGCGCTACGACAACTTCGCCGGTGTCGGCGCGCTCGTAGACGGTGCCTTGGTAACCCGTGTTCCTGTTGTTTACATGCTCGATGATCTTGTAGGCATGGCCATTGAGCGTGACCAGCTCGTCCTTTGCCGTGTCTCGGCGGCCAACGGCGTAATCCTTGTACGCATCATCGGACAGCGCAGCATAGTCCTGGCTGGTCAAGCTCATGGCGTGACCTGACGCGCGGAAAGCTGGACAGAGAACAGTGCCTGTCGCAGCTCGGGTTTGTAATCGCCAGGAGCGGCCTCACCGCCTGCGCGGTAGTCGGGCAATGAAGCAGCGCGTGGGTACACGGCATTGGCGTAATAGCGCGTCAGTGGCTCTCCCTTGGTGAAAGCCGGGGATTCGAGGAACGCAGTAAAACGGGTTTCGCCCTCCGCACCGGTGGCCTTCAGCACCGCGCTGGCGCCGCTGAATTCCCAGTGGCAGACACCGCGGCCGTAATAGTCTTCGTCCTGCATGCGGTCCAGGTAGACCGTGCCTCGGTACTCGCCCTCGGAAATCCTGCGCAGCTCCACGGGCTCCTGGCTGGTGATGCGTCCGGCGGTTTCGGTCTCGGGTTGTATACGCCCACACTGCGCTTCGTTGGTTACATCGTATTGCGCGACCGCTTCGACAAGGTTGATGGGCCCCGGCGCGTCCTGGATCTTCAGTACGAGCTCATACGCCTGTCGCGGAGCGGGATTGAGCTTGGCCAGCCCGCGGCCGCCCTGTGCGACGTCCTGTTCTGCGGTGGCGATTTCCTGGTTCATGGCGGTCTCGGAGTGGCAGGCAGTAAGCAACAGCAAGGCGAAGCAGGACAGGATCCGCATGTGAATGGAAAACCTCTTCGCGGATCCGGGAAATGGCAATGAGGAGCGATCAGGCATGCATCTGCCGCGTTGCGT
>NZ_JACYVC010000020.1:0-3382 GCF_014842145.1 Stenotrophomonas sp. CFBP 13718 | reverse complement strand
AGCAACGGGGTTTTCGGGGTATAAACCCTGGCGATGACCTACTCTCGCATGGCTTGAGCCACACTACCATCGGCGCAGCTACGTTTCACTTCCGAGTTCGGGATGGGATCGGGTGGTTCCATAGCGCTAATTTCACCAGGGAGGCGTTTGGAGTGTCGCCGTGGGCCGTCGTGTCTTTGCAGGGAGCGGGGCACGTGTGTGCCCTGCTTTACAAAGAGACGCGCCTACAGCGCCTGCCTCTCGTTTGGTCTTGTGACGTAGCGTGCACTTGGATCTATCGACATGTCATGTCGGCCAAGGCAACTTGAGGTTATATGGTCAAGCCTCACGGATCATTAGTATCAGTTAGCTCAATACATTGCTGTACTTACACACCTGACCTATCAACCACATAGTCTATATGGTTCCTTCAGGGGGCTTGTGCCCCGGGAGATCTCATCTTGAGGCGCGCTTCCCGCTTAGATGCTTTCAGCGGTTATCGCTTCCGAACATAGCTACCCGGCAATGCCACTGGCGTGACAACCGGAACACCAGAGGTTCGTCCACTCCGGTCCTCTCGTACTAGGAGCAGCCCCTCTCAAATCTCCAACGCCCATGGCAGATAGGGACCGAACTGTCTCACGACGTTCTGAACCCAGCTCGCGTACCACTTTAAATGGCGAACAGCCATACCCTTGGGACCGACTACAGCCCCAGGATGTGATGAGCCGACATCGAGGTGCCAAACACCGCCGTCGATATGAACTCTTGGGCGGTATCAGCCTGTTATCCCCGGAGTACCTTTTATCCGTTGAGCGATGGCCCTTCCATACAGAACCACCGGATCACTAAGTCCTAGTTTCCTACCTGCTTGATCCGTCGATCTTGCAGTCAAGCACGCTTATGCCTTTGCACACAGTGCGCGATGTCCGACCGCGCTGAGCGTACCTTCGAGCTCCTCCGTTACTCTTTAGGAGGAGACCGCCCCAGTCAAACTACCCACCATACACGGTCCCTGATCCGGATTACGGACCTAGGTTAGAACGTCAAGCACGACAGGGTGGTATTTCAAGGTTGGCTCCACTGCAGCTAGCGCCACAGTTTCATAGCCTCCCACCTATCCTACACAGACGAACTCAACGTTCAGTGTAAAGCTATAGTAAAGGTTCACGGGGTCTTTCCGTCTTGCCACGGGAACGCTGCATCTTCACAGCGATTTCAATTTCACTGAGTCTCGGGTGGAGACAGCGCCGCTGTCGTTACGCCATTCGTGCAGGTCGGAACTTACCCGACAAGGAATTTCGCTACCTTAGGACCGTTATAGTTACGGCCGCCGTTTACTGGGGCTTCGATCAAGAGCTTCGCCTTGCGGCTGACCCCATCAATTAACCTTCCAGCACCGGGCAGGCGTCACACCCTATACGTCCACTTTCGTGTTTGCAGAGTGCTGTGTTTTTGATAAACAGTCGCAGCGGCCTGGTTACTGCGACCCTCTTCAGCTATAGCTCGCATGAGCCACCAAAAAGGGTGCACCTTCTCCCGAAGTTACGGTGCCATGTTGCCTAGTTCCTTCACCCGAGTTCTCTCAAGCGCCTGAGAATTCTCATCCTACCCACCTGTGTCGGTTTACGGTACGGTCTGCGTAAGCTGAAGCTTAGGAGCTTTTCCTGGAAGCGTGGTATCAGCGACTTCGTCTTAAAGACTCGTCTCGGTGCTCGGTCTTAAAGGATCCCGGATTTGCCAAAGATCCAAACCTACCGCCTTTCCCCAGGACAACCAACGCCTGGTACGCCTAACCTTCTCCGTCCCTCCATCGCACTTACGCGAGGTGCAGGAATATTAACCTGCTTCCCATCGACTACGACTTTCGTCCTCGCCTTAGGGGCCGACTCACCCTGCGCCGATTAACGTTGCGCAAGGAAACCTTGGGCTTTCGGCGTGCGGGTTTTTCACCCGCATTATCGTTACTCATGTCAGCATTCGCACTTCCGATACCTCCAGCGGACTTCTCAATCCACCTTCAACGGCTTACGGAACGCTCCTCTACCGCGTACAACCCTGAAGGTTGCACACCCCAAGCTTCGGTTCACTGCTTAGCCCCGTTAAATCTTCCCCGCAGACCGACTCGACCAGTGAGCTATTACGCTTTCTTTAAAGGGTGGCTGCTTCTAAGCCAACCTCCTGGCTGTCTGTGCCTTTCCACATGGTTTTCCACTTAGCAGTGAATTTGGGACCTTAGCTGTGGGTCTGGGTTGTTTCCCTTTTCACGACGGACGTTAGCACCCGCCGTGTGTCTCCCATACAGTCCGTCTCGGTATTCGGAGTTTGCAATGGTTTGGTAAGTCGCGATGACCCCCTAGCCATAACAGTGCTCTACCCCCGAGAGGATACATATGAGGCGCTACCTAAATAGCTTTCGAGGAGAACCAGCTATCTCCGGGTTCGATTAGCTTTTCACTCCTAATCACAGCTCATCCCCGTCTTTTGCAACAGACGTGGGTTCGGGCCTCCAGTACCTGTTACGGCACCTTCACCCTGGCCATGACTAGATCACCCGGTTTCGGGTCTACTGCCCGCGACTATGCGCCCTTATCAGACTCGGTTTCCCTTCGCCTCCCCTATACGGTTAAGCTTGCCACGAACAGTAAGTCGCTGACCCATTATACAAAAGGTACGCAGTCACCCCTTGCGAGGCTCCTACTGCTTGTACGCACACGGTTTCAGGATCTATTTCACTCCCCTCTCCGGGGTTCTTTTCGCCTTTCCCTCACGGTACTGGTTCACTATCGGTCGGTCAGTAGTATTTAGCCTTGGAGGATGGTCCCCCCATGTTCAGACAGGGTTTCACGTGCCCCGCCCTACTCGTCTTCACTGAAATGGCCCTTTCAGATACAGGGCTATCACCTTCTATGGCCAGTCTTTCCAGACTGTTTTCCTAGAACCAAATCAGCTTAAGGGCTAGTCCGCGTTCGCTCGTCGCTACTTACGGAATCTCGGTTGATTTCTTTTCCTCTGGTTACTTAGATATTTCAGTTCACCAGGTTCGCTTCCAGCAGCTATGTATTCACTGCAGGATACCCGCAAGCGGGTGGGTTTCCCCATTCGGACATTACCGGATCAAAGCTTGTTGCCAGCTCCCCGATACTTTTCGCAGGCTGCCACGTCCTTCATCGCCTCTGACCGCCAAGGCATCCACCGTGTGCGCTTATTCGCTTGACCATATAACCGCAAGTTGCCTTGGGTTACATATATGACCTGGGGGTACAAAGCCCAGATACGAACTATAACGACTCAATTAATAAGAAGACATTTAAGTCTTCCGCCTTAGCCTCACGACACGTCAAGATAGATATCTCAAACGCTCGCTACGTCACAAGTTTTAAAAGAACATGTACCGGCCACA
>NZ_JACYVC010000019.1:0-4429 GCF_014842145.1 Stenotrophomonas sp. CFBP 13718 | reverse complement strand
AGTCCTACCTGGGTGACGCGGCCCTGCGCATCCCGCATGTAGTCGGCCACTGCGCCACCGGGATAAATGACAGACGCCAGTCGGCGTGCCTTGGTGTAGGTGCACTGCAGGGTCGTCGCTCCGTGGGTCACCTGACCGCAGCGGTCGTGGCAGTAGTTAATCATTCCATCAGAGATCGCCGACGCTCTTGGATTTGCTCAACCGACCTCCACCCGCAAACATCGTGCCGCTCCACGTAGCGAGCCCGACGGGACTATCCGCAAACCACCAGAAGAGCATTCCCATTCAGAACCTGCTCAAATGCATGCAACTCTGGAGCCATAACCATTACGTATATGGGCCCCGCCTCATCACCACGCTCGTAAGCGAACAAAAATTTGTCTTTTCCATCGCTTCTTTCCTTACCGAGTAATTTGAATCCATCCGCTGCGGTTATACCTTTCTTGACAGCTCCATGTGAGAACCTTGGGTGCCCACCTATCTGAATTTCGGCCGCTGAATCATTCACTTTGATGTTGCCCAAATCAAAGTCCGGCCCAGGCTCTTGAGGCTGAAACGAGACACCCGGCGGAAGTGCCGCACAGACGTTGAATCTTTCGCTTAAAACGGCTACCTCCTGTTCAGCCTGGCAGGCAGGAACCAAGACCATCGCAGCGGAAAACAAGAACTTAGTTGCAACCGCAGCCATGTCGAATCACCTCGTTTCCAGCCGTCAAGAAATCTTAAATGCCGGGCCCATAGTCTCCGAGGCCTAAGAGGTGGCCCGCCTCGTGCGCGAATGCAGCATCCCCCCACTGACCAAGCAGATACCAATTGCGGGCAAGCTGCGCGACGTATTGCTCGCGCAGGCGGGGTCGAGTAGGAACATGGCAAGCAAAATCTGGGGACCACCATCGAGCTTCATGGCGAAGCTCCACACTCGCAATCGCGATTCGTTGCATCGACTACATTCCTCCGGTGCACCTCAGTCGCTCCCACAGATATTCAGCCACAATAGTGCGATGCCAACCGGGGTGGGGAGGGGTACTTCCTGGCTCGAGCTAGCAGCATGCTCGCATAATCACTGGAGAGACATGGTTATCCGAATATTGGCTCGTACCAAAACATCCCCTTTTTCCTCAGCCACGGAAACCTTCCATCATCAAAAACCGAGAGCTGCGCCATGTCGATGCCGTAACGAGTAAAAATTGAAATCAGCTCAGACAGGTCATTATCCCCAAGGGTCGTTGCCACGCTCAAGTATATTGAATCGCCTTCCCCTCTAATTTTTTCGACGGCAGGAACGGAGCCAAGCCAAGAGAACAGGTTTTCTTCATCGCGAGGCGAGAAGTAAGTCAAACTATAAATCTCCAATACAACGAAGCCAGGCCCTGTCATCTCTCCCTCCCGCCGGGATACTTGTTCTTATAGCCGCCACCATTAAGCTAAATGCCTCAATGCTCAACACCGTGAGCTGCTTCGCCCTGGCCAGTTGGAACCCACACGTTCGATTTACCTTCTTCGCGCCCCGAACCGCAGCTCCATACGCCCTTCGCTGCTGCAAACGCTACCAACTACTTGAGAATTGTCACGCCGACGCATGCCGCCCGCATTGAGCCTTCGAGGGTGAGGCTTTTGAACGCAGCACCCCATACATTCTAATCACTCGCAACCCCGAATACCTCCGAGTACCAAAAAGCACTTGGATCCCTGAAGCTCTTTGATATTCCAGGAACATCTAAACGTTTGAGCTCAGGCAGGGGAATTTGATACCGAAGAAAAAGTGAGACGAATTCGAGGCGTCGTCAAATGTAATCTCATCCCTATCAACAACGGCGTATATAGCTCTGCCCTGACCAAAGACATCGGATACCGATCCAATACCTTTCAGCCACGCGAAGAAATACAGCTCATCCTGAGCAGAATAGAACTTGACGCCAGCCATCTCTATTTCTAAAGGCTCCTGGCCACTCATCGTCTTTTGCCTCCTGGATAAAGATTTTCGTAATCTCTACCATTTTTACCCTGCACGTCCCAGTGCGGACCTCCGTGCGCTGAACCGCCCTGCCCACTAGGGACCCATACGTTACCATCCGCGTCGAGCCATCCGTTACCGCGCCCTTTGGGCGACTGCCGCCATTTCGGCCCACCCTTCGGCGGACAGTAGCCTTCCGCATCGCCAGGCAAACCCGGAGCCTTCGCGCCATGCCTATCATATGCATCACTGGGCGGCTTGACATTATTTAAAATTGTTGCGGCAACTGGAATGGCCGGAAAATTGATTGCTCCCAGCTGCCACGTCGTGTTGACGACGTCCCCGAGCGTGACGGTCGACAGCGCCCCTGTGGAGTCTCCGACAGGGTATCCATCAACCGTATATTCGGGGCTCCGCCCTGGCATGTACCCAGGGGGATTGACGTTGCGAATTGAGCGCATTTGCAGTCCATCCGGATCCGCCGCTAGCAGAGGCCCACCGGCAACATACCCGTATGTGCTAAGCCCGCCCAATAATCCAATCGGATCACTCTGCACATACCGCCCCACCCCCGCATCATAATCCCGCTGGTAGTTGTAGTTCAGCCCGCTCTCCGGCGTAGCCTGCTGCCCCGGGAACCGCAGCGCAAACCCAAACGCGACGCCATCCCCATCCGGATCCTCATTCGCCGCATCCGCGCCGAACGCCTCACCCGCCAGATTCCACTCCCACACAGGCACGTTACGCGTCGCGTCGATGATCACCCGTGGTGTGCCCAGGTGATCCGGCTGCACGTAGCCCAGCGCCGGCACACCCGCGCTGGATTCACTGAACACCGCAATCGGATAGTTCTCCAGCCACACCACCTGTTGCAGTGGCACCCCGCTTGCGCTGTATTCGCCCAGCCACTGGCCTGATTCGTCATACAGCGTCGTGGTGGTTTTGCCGCCCGCCTGCCGCAGCACGCGCTCGCCCCGGTGGTTATAGCGGTAAATTCACAACGACGTGGCGCCCTGCTTGACCTGTCCCAGTCGGCCAGCGCTGTTGTAGGCGTAGGTCAGACCATTCATTACGGCGCATAGCCCACCTGATTGACCAGAACCTGTCGCGCCAGGGTTCCACGCTTCAGTCCTACCTGCGTGACGCGGCCCTGCGCATCTCGCATGTAGTCGGCCACTGCGCCACCGGGATAAACGACAGACGCCAGTCGGCGTGCCTTGGTGTAGGTGCACTGCAGGGTCGTCGCGACGTTGTTGATCGTCTGGATCTTACGGGTCACCTGACCGAAGCGGTCGTGGCAATACTGGGTAGATCCACCGGGGTGAACCACGCGCCCAACTCGACCGATGGCGAAGCGCTCTGTCGTTGCGCATGCCGCCGGTGCGACGTCGTACTGCACCGCCACGTCTTGAATGGGGTCGGGATAGGCGATGGACGTAATGCGGTTCAATGCATCGTAGCCATAGGTCGCAGTGACGCCACGCGCATCGGTACGCTTCGCCATGCTACCTGCGGCATCTCGGGTCATTGTGGTGCTCCCCGTGTCCGGGCTGGAAAGGACCAGCAGGTCACCGAAGCGGTTGTAAACGAAATAGTCTTAAGCAGCCGGTCACACCCCACCAGAACTGTAGAAAAAAAACGCTGCAAACAGCGGGAACTGCGCGATGATTAGAATAATCAGGATGACCTTATTAATGAACCTGGAAAACCAGAAAACCAAGCAGTTAAGAAAAATAATCCCAAGAGGTAGGCCTATCCAAAAGGCGGAGCGACTGGTTAGCATGCCGCTGATGAGGCCCGCTTCAGACCCACGCTTGTAGGCGCCGATTCCGTAGGAAAGTGCCACGTACCAGAGAAAGATGGGCAACGTCAATGCCACTCTGCGCCTGGTGAAAAAATCCTTCATTACGGCACCCCGGCATCATTTATAGTTGACGACGCCCTCATGCCCAAATACTGGAATATGAGCGGCCCTGCCAGCTGATTCATTACAGGCATCGCCCCCACGCCCGAACCAACTACTTGGGCACCAATCACGCCTCGCCTTTCAGTTACTGATATATTCACGGAACCTCCAAAAACATGACCCGGCAAAGTAGCATTGGTAATGGTCATGCTGCATTGATCCACAGTTTGCCGGATTGGATTATCACCCTCCAGTCGTAGATCCCTTGTCCCTGCGAGGGCAGGAGGCGCACCGGGCGCTGAGAATTTCTTCACGGCTTCAAATGCTTGCGCCTTAGTGCACCCTCCCGAGCAGAGCGGAGTCCAAACTTCGTAGTGGTGAGACCCTACTGTGGGCGGAACCGCGCCTGATAGCTTGTAGATGTACTCGAGATCACGTGATCTGAGGCCGAACGGGTCCAACAGGCTGAGCGGATCAGCGCTTGCATAGAGGTATGGGTTGATTCCACCCGCCAACCCAATTGGATCACTCTGCACATACCGCCCCACCCCCGCATCATAATCCCGCTG
>NZ_JACYVC010000018.1:0-17499 GCF_014842145.1 Stenotrophomonas sp. CFBP 13718 | reverse complement strand
AAGGGTAAGTTCGAGCGCACCAAGCCGCACGTCAACGTCGGCACCATCGGTCACGTCGATCACGGCAAGACCACGCTGACCGCTGCACTGACCAAGATCGGTGCCGAGCGCTTCGGTGGCGAGTTCAAGGATTACTCCTCGATCGACGCCGCGCCGGAAGAGAAGGCACGTGGCATCACGATCTCGACCGCACACGTCGAATACGAATCCACCGAGCGTCACTACGCCCACGTCGATTGCCCGGGCCATGCTGACTACGTCAAGAACATGATCACCGGTGCAGCGCAGATGGACGGCGCGATCCTGGTCTGTTCCGCTGCTGACGGCCCGATGCCGCAGACCCGCGAGCACATCCTGCTGTCGCGTCAGGTCGGCGTGCCGTACATCGTCGTCTTCCTGAACAAGGCAGACATGGTCGATGACGCCGAGCTGCTTGAGCTGGTGGAAATGGAAGTGCGCGAGCTGCTGAGCAAGTACGACTTCCCGGGCGACGACACCCCGATCATCGCCGGTTCGGCGCGTCTGGCGCTGGAAGGCGACCAGAGCGACATCGGTGTGCCGGCTGTCATCAAGCTGGTCGAGGCGCTGGACACCTGGATCCCGATGCCGGAGCGCGCTGTCGACAAGCCGTTCCTGATGCCGGTGGAAGACGTGTTCTCGATCTCGGGCCGCGGCACCGTGGTGACCGGTCGTATCGAGCGCGGCGTGATCAAGGTCGGCGAAGAAATCGAAATCGTCGGTATCCGCGACACCGTCAAGACCACCGTGACCGGCGTGGAAATGTTCCGCAAGCTGCTCGACCAGGGTCAGGCAGGCGACAACGCCGGTCTGCTGCTGCGCGGCACCAAGCGTGACGACGTCGAGCGTGGCCAGGTCCTCTGCAAGCCGGGTTCGATCAAGCCGCACACCGAGTTCGAAGGCGAAGTGTACGTGCTGTCGAAGGATGAGGGCGGCCGTCACACCCCGTTCTTCAACGGCTACCGTCCGCAGTTCTACTTCCGTACCACGGACATCACCGGTGCTGCCAAGCTGCCGGAAGGTGTCGAGATGGTGATGCCGGGCGACAACGTGAAGATGGTTGTCACCCTGATCAACCCGGTGGCAATGGACGAAGGCCTGCGTTTCGCGATCCGCGAAGGCGGCCGTACCGTCGGCGCCGGCGTGGTGTCGAAGATCGTCAAGTAATCCCGCAGTTCCGGCAGTTTGTGCAAGACTGCCGGTC
Organism: Stenotrophomonas sp. CFBP 13718; assembly: GCF_014842145.1. Taxonomy (NCBI): domain Bacteria; kingdom Pseudomonadati; phylum Pseudomonadota; class Gammaproteobacteria; order Lysobacterales; family Lysobacteraceae; genus Stenotrophomonas; species Stenotrophomonas sp. CFBP 13718. The sequence continues at coordinate 16,277 of NZ_JACYVC010000018.1, read as the reverse complement.
GCGCGATTGGCGGGCCGGGAACCTCGGTCCGCCTTCGCCGTCTAAGGCAAGGCAAAGTTTACCTACGTACGCCAGTAGCTCAATTGGCAGAGCAGCGGTCTCCAAAACCGCAGGTTGGGGGTTCGAGTCCCTCCTGGCGTGCCATCTGCCTTCCTAACCAGCGGTCCGCCGCTAAAGCAGCCCGAGCCGGATGAACAGCAAGATCGAACACTCCAAGGATACGTCCACCTCTGGTGGAGACCTCGTCAAGTACGTCGCCGCATCGTTGCTGGTGCTGGCAGGACTGTTCGTCTGGTTCTGGTTCTCTGCAGACTCCGGTCGCGCCGCCCAGCTGGGTGCGTGGGCTGGCCAGATCCGCGCGCTTGCCGTGATTGTCGGCCTGGCGGGCGGTATTGCCGTTTTCATGCTGACCGGAAAGGGTCGCGATACCCGCGACTTCCTGTCCGAGTCACGCTTCGAGCTGCGCAAGGTGGTCTGGCCGACGCGCCAGGAAGCCATCCGGATGACCTGGGTCGTTATCGTGGTTGTGATCATCCTCAGCCTGCTGCTGGGTGGATTCGACTTCGTCATTCAGAAACTGACCCAGTGGTTCCTGGGCCGGTAAGGAGTAACCCATGAAGCGCTGGTACGTTGTTCACGCCTATTCAGGCTTCGAGAAGTCGGTTGCGCAGGCTCTGCGCGATCGCATCGTCCGTGACGCCAAGGAAGAGCTGTTTGGTGATGTGCTGGTTCCGACCGAAGAAGTGGTCGAAATGCGCGCAGGCCAGAAGCGTCGTTCCGAGCGCAAGTTCTTCCCCGGCTACGTGCTGGTGCAGATCGAGACCCACGAAGAAGGCGGCATCCCGCGCATCGACAGCGAAAGCTGGCATCTGGTGAAGGATACCTCCCGCGTGCTGGGCTTCATCGGCGGCACCGCGGATCGCCCGCTGCCGATCGCCGATTCCGAAGCCGAAGCCATCCTGAACCGCGTTCAGGACGGTATCGAGAAGCCGCGTCCGAAGGTGCTGTTCGAGCCGGGCCAGATGGTCCGTGTCACCGACGGTCCGTTCAACGACTTCAACGGTGTGGTGGAAGAAGTCAACTACGAGAAGAGCCGTCTGCGCGTCTCGGTGTTGATTTTCGGTCGCGCCACCCCGGTGGAGCTCGAGTTCGGCCAGGTCGAAAAAGCCAACGGCTGATCCCCGGCGCCGGGCGGAGCCCGGCGTTCAGGATTCCCGGTGTGGACGTTACGTCAAAGCACTGGTATAGTGCCCGGCTTCCTGCCAGGAACCTGGCAAAAGTGAAGGCCACCGCAAGGTGGCCTTCGGCATGTATTCAAAAACGCGATGCCGGGACGCGAGATTCCCGGTCCGATGGGGAGCCTGTAGTCGTAAGGCGCTAGCACCCGGAGAGCATAGTCATGGCAAAGAAAGTTGTCGGTTACATCAAGCTGCAGGTAAAGGCCGGTCAGGCCAATCCCTCGCCGCCGGTCGGTCCTGCGCTGGGTCAGCGTGGTCTGAACATCATGGAATTCTGCAAGGCCTTCAATGCCGCCACGCAGAAGCTCGAGCCGGGTCTGCCGGTTCCGGTGATCATCACGGCCTATTCGGACCGTACGTTCACCTTCATCACCAAGAGCACCCCGGCGACCACCCTGCTGAAGAAGGCTGCTGGCATCTCGTCGGGCTCCAAGCGCCCGAACACCGAGAAGGTCGGCAAGGTCACCCGCAAGCAGCTGGAAGAGATCGCCAAGGCGAAGGAACCGGATCTGACTGCCGCCGATCTGGACGCCGCCGTGCGTACGATCGCCGGTTCTGCGCGTTCGATCGGCATCGTGGTGGAGGGTTAATAAGATGGCACAGACCAAGCGTGAGAAGGCCTCCAAGGCCGCAGTCGTCGCCGGCAAGTCGTACGGCTTCGAAGAAGCAATCAAGATCCTGAAGACCACCGCCACCGCCAAGTTCGTCGAGTCGATCGACGTGGCCGTGCGCCTGGGCGTGGATGCCAAGAAGTCCGACCAGCAGGTGCGCGGTTCCACCGTGCTGCCGGCCGGTACCGGCAAGTCGGTCCGCGTCGCGGTGTTCGCTCCGGCCGGCGCCAAGGCTGACGAAGCCCTGGCCGCAGGTGCGGAAGCGGTCGGCATGGACGATCTGGCCGAGAAGATGCAGGCCGGTGATCTGAACTATGACGTCGTGATCGCGACCCCGGACGCCATGCGCGTCGTGGGTAAGCTGGGCACCGTGCTCGGCCCGCGCGGCCTGATGCCGAACCCGAAGGTCGGCACCGTCTCGGCCAACCCGGGCGAAGCCGTCAAGAACGCAAAGTCGGGTCAGGTGCGTTATCGCACTGACAAGGCCGGCATCATCCACTGCACCATCGGCAAGGCCAGCTTCGAAGACGAAGCGCTGAAGTCGAACCTGCAGGCGCTGCTGCTCGACCTGATCAAGGCCAAGCCGGCCACCTCGAAGGGCCTGTACCTGCAGAAGGTGTCGGTCAGCTCGACGATGGGCCCGGGCGTCACCGTCGACCAGTCGACGCTGACCCTGAAGTAAGTGATTCAAGCGGGCAGGGCGCCTTCGGGTTCCTTGTCCGTCTCTTTTGAAGGCGTCCGCCGGCTTCCATCGCCGGTGGCAGCCGTCAAAGACCGCAGGTGCGGTCGTGGTATGCCGGCGACGGGCACGGAAGCTCGATTTGGCAAGGAGTCGCCGCCGGAGCAGTCACGAACGCTTAATCGATCCTTCGTGGATCACCCTGCGTAGATGGTGCCCTTCTGGAGTTTTTTCTGGTCATGCAAGTCTGGGGTAACCCAGGTTGGATCCAGGTCTGGAACGGCCCACCCCCCGGAACATCAGCCTGATGTTCCCGGTGTCCAGGACGGACGCCGCCCAGGACCGCACACGGCAGGAGCCGTAAGCGGAGTTCAATCGGAGGAGTGCAATGGCTCTCAATCTGTCCCAGAAGCAAGAAGTAGTCGCGGAGCTGGCAGACATCGCCGCCAAGGCCCACTCCTTGATCGCAGCCGAATATGCTGGCACCACGGTCTCCCAGATGACCGCGATGCGCAAGCAGGCTCGTGAAACCGGCGTTTTCTTGAAAGTTGTCAAGAACACCCTGGCTTCGCGCGCCGTTGAAGGCACCGAATTCGCATGTGCACAGGACAAGCTGGTCGGTCCGCTGCTGTACGCGTTTTCGCTCGAGGAGCCCGGCGCAGCCGGTCGCCTGATCAAGGAATTCGCCAAGGGCAACGATAAGCTGCAGCCCAAGGTTGTCGCCATCGGCGGCGAAGTGTTCCCGGCAAGCCACGTTGATGTGCTGGCCTCGTTGCCGACCCTCGACCAGGCGCTGGCAATGCTGGCACGCGTCCTGACCGAGCCGGTCACGATGTTCGCGCGCGCCAACAAGGCCCTGGCCGATCAGCTGGGTGGCGGTGAAACCGCTGCTGCTGACGAGCCGGTCGCCGAGACCGCCTGAGTTTCGACCTACCGTGGTTCCTGACGGAACCTACATCCAGAATATTATTGAAAGGTATCAATCATGTCCCTTACCAACGAACAGATCGTCGACGCAATCGCCTCGAAGTCCCTGATGGAAGTGATGGAGCTGGTCAAGGCCATCGAAGAGAAGTTCGGCGTCTCCGCCGCTGCTCCGGTTGCTGCAGCTGCCGCTGCTGGCCCGGCTGCTGCTGTTGAAGAGCAGACCGAGTTCACCGTGACCCTGAAGTCGCCGGGCGACAAGAAGGTCGAAGTGATCAAGGCCGTCCGCGCCATCACCGGCCTGGGCCTGAAGGAAGCGAAGGACCTGACCGAAGCCGGCGGCGTCGTGAAGGATGGCGCGTCGAAGGACGAAGCCGAGAAGATCAAGAAGGACCTGGAAGCTGCTGGCGCGACTGTCGAAGTCAAGTAAGCAGATCCCTTGCGTCGCCATCGATTTCGGGCGATGCAGCCAAGGCTGGGGGCGTAAGCCCCCGGCCTTTGGTCGTTTCACCACGCGCGGTAGAGCCGACTTCAGTCGGCTGCAGGACAAGCGGTAGAGCCGACTTCAGTCGGCTGCAGTACAAGCGGTAGAGCCGACTTCAGTCGGCTGCAAGACAAGCGAAAAAAAGCCCAACACGGGCTGCGGTCAAAAGGCCCGTCCAGCCAGCGCGCAGCGCGGCGGCGGTCAACAGATGCAGTCAAGTTGGCAGTTGGAAGTAGCAAGAGAAGGCGTGCTGGTGCCGGCAATACCAGCGACTTCCAACTGACAATTTCAAGTTTCCTTTTGGGTCGTGGACGCACGCCCCTCACAACAAGGTGGAAGACATCATGACGTCCTATTCGTTCACCGAGAAGAAGCGCATCCGCAAGGATTTCGCCAAGTCGCGCGCGATTCTCGAAGTGCCGTTCCTGCTCGCCATCCAGGTGGACTCGTACCGCGAGTTCCTGCAGGAAAACGTGGATCCGGCCAAGCGCACGGACCACGGCCTGCACGCCGCCCTGAAGTCCGTCTTCCCGATCTCCAGCTACAGCGGCAACGCGGCGCTGGAATACGTCGGCTACAAGCTGGGCGATCCGGTGTTCGACGAGCGCGAGTGCCGCCAGCGTGGCATGAGCTACGGCGCCCCGCTGCGCGTGACCGTGCGCCTGGTGATCTACGACCGTGAGTCGTCGACCAAGGCCATCAAGTACGTGAAGGAGCAGGAGGTCTATCTGGGTGAAATCCCGCTGATGACCGACAACGGTACCTTCATCGTCAACGGCACCGAGCGCGTCATCGTCTCGCAGCTGCACCGCTCGCCGGGCGTGTTCTTCGACCACGACCGTGGCAAGACCCACAGCTCGGGCAAGCTGCTGTACAGCGCCCGCATCATCCCGTACCGCGGTTCCTGGCTGGACTTCGAGTTCGACCCGAAGGACGCGCTGTTCACCCGTATCGACCGCCGCCGCAAGCTGCCGGTGTCGATCCTGCTGCGCGCACTGGGCTACAGCAACGAAGAAATGCTGGCCGAGTTCTTCGAGATCAACACGTTCCACATCAATCCCGACGAAGGTGTCCAGCTGGAGCTGGTGCCCGAGCGTCTGCGTGGTGAAACCCTGGGCTTCGACCTGGCCGACGGTGACAAGGTCATCGTGGAAGCCGGCAAGCGCATCACCGCGCGCCACGTCAAGCAGCTGGAAGCCTCGGGCATCGCCGCCCTGGCCGTGCCGGACGATTACATCGTCGGCCGCATCCTGTCGCACGACGTGGTCGATTCGTCCACCGGCGAACTGCTGGCGCAGGCCAACGACGAAATCAGCGACGACCAGCTGCAGGCCTTCCGCAAGGCCGGCGTGGACGCCGTGGGCACCCTGTGGGTGAACGATCTGGATCGTGGTCCGTACCTGTCCAACACGCTGCGCATCGATCCGACCAAGACCCAGCTGGAAGCCCTGGTCGAGATCTACCGCATGATGCGTCCGGGCGAGCCGCCGACCAAGGACGCCGCACAGAACCTGTTCCACAACCTGTTCTTCACCTTCGAGCGCTACGACCTGTCCACGGTCGGCCGGATGAAGTTCAACCGTCGCGTGGGCCGCAAGGAAACCACCGGCGAAGCCGTGCTCTACGACCGCAAGTACTACGGCGAGCGTAATGACGAAGAGTCCAAGCGCCTGGTTGCCGCGCATGGCGAGTCGTCCGACATCCTGGACGTGATCAAGGTCCTGACCGAGATCCGCAACGGCCGTGGCGTCGTCGATGACATCGACCACCTGGGCAACCGTCGCGTGCGTTCGGTCGGCGAAATGGCCGAGAACGTGTTCCGCGTGGGCCTGGTCCGCGTCGAGCGCGCGGTCAAGGAGCGCCTGTCGATGGCCGAGTCCGAAGGCCTGACCCCGCAGGAGCTGATCAACGCCAAGCCGGTCGCTGCCGCGATCAAGGAATTCTTCGGCTCCTCGCAGCTGTCGCAGTTCATGGATCAGAACAACCCGCTGTCGGAAGTCACGCACAAGCGTCGCGTCTCGGCCCTGGGCCCGGGCGGCCTGACCCGCGAACGCGCCGGCTTCGAAGTGCGCGACGTGCATCCGACCCATTACGGCCGCGTCTGCACCATCGAAACGCCGGAAGGCCCGAACATCGGCCTGATCAACTCGCTGGCCGTGTATGCCCGCACCAATGAGTACGGTTTCCTTGAAACCCCGTACCGCAAGGTCGTGGACGGCAAGGTCTTCGACGAAGTCGAGTTCCTGTCGGCCATCGAAGAAAACGAGTACGTCATTGCCCAGGCCAACGCGCTGACCAATGCCGACAGCGTGCTGACCGAGCAGTTCGTGCCGTGCCGCTTCCAGGGCGAATCGCTGCTGAAGCCGCCGGCGGAAGTCCACTTCATGGACGTCTCGCCGATGCAGACCGTGTCGGTCGCTGCCGCGCTGGTTCCGTTCCTGGAGCACGATGACGCAAACCGTGCACTGATGGGCGCCAACATGCAGCGCCAGGCCGTGCCGACCCTGCGTGCGCAGAAGCCGCTGGTGGGTACCGGTATCGAACGCGCCGTGGCCCGCGACTCCGGCGTCACCGTCAACGCCCGTCGTGGTGGTGAAGTGGTGCAGGTCGACGCCGCGCGCATCGTGGTCAAGATCGTCGAAGAAGAAATCATCGGTGCAACCGACGCCGGCGTGGACATCTACAACCTGGTCAAGTACACCCGCTCCAACCAGAACACCTGCATCAACCAGCGTCCGCTGGTGAACGTGGGTGACGTGGTGGCGCGTGGCGACGTGCTGGCTGACGGTCCGTCCACCGACATCGGCGAGCTGGCCCTGGGCCAGAACATGCTGATCGCGTTCATGCCGTGGAACGGCTACAACTTCGAAGACTCCATCCTGCTCTCCGAGCGCGTGGTGGAAGAAGATCGTTACACCACGATCCACATCGAAGAGCTGACCTGCGTTGCCCGTGACACGAAGCTGGGGCCGGAGGAAATCTCCGCCGACATCCCGAACGTGTCCGAGCAGGCGCTGAACCGCCTGGACGAATCCGGCGTGGTGTACATCGGTGCGGAAGTGCGCGCCGGTGACATCCTGGTCGGCAAGGTGACGCCGAAGGGCGAAAGCCAGCTGACCCCGGAAGAGAAGCTGCTCCGCGCGATCTTCGGCGAGAAGGCGTCGGACGTGAAGGACAGCTCGCTGCGCGTGCCGCCGGGCATGGACGGCACCGTCATCGACGTGCAGGTCTTCACCCGCGACGGCATCGAGAAGGACAAGCGTGCGCGCCAGATCGAAGAATCCGAGATCAAGCGCGTCAAGAAGGACTTCGACGACCAGTACCGCATCCTGGAAGGTGCCATCTACGCCCGTCTGCGTTCGCAGATCGTCGGCAAGGTGGTCAACGGCGGCGCCAACCTGAAGAAGGGTGACGTCATCACCGACGCCTACCTGGACGGCCTGAAGAAGGCCGACTGGTTCGTGCTGCGGATGAAGGACGAAGACGCTTCGGAATCCATCGAGCGCGCGCAGAAGCAGATCCAGGCGCACGAGAAGGAATTCGAGCGTCGCTTCGCCGACAAGCGCGGCAAGATCACCGCGGGCGATGACCTCGCCCCGGGCGTGCTGAAGATGGTCAAGGTCTTCATGGCCGTGAAGCGCCGCATCCAGCCGGGCGACAAGATGGCAGGCCGCCACGGCAACAAGGGTGTGGTCTCCAACGTGGTGCCGGTCGAGGACATGCCGTACATGTCGTCGGGCGAAACCGTGGACATCGTGCTGAACCCGCTGGGCGTGCCGTCGCGCATGAACATCGGGCAGATCCTGGAAGTGCATCTGGGCTGGGCCGCCAAGGGTCTGGGTCGCAAGATCCAGGGCATGCTGGAAGCCCAGGCCGCGGTGTCGCAGCTGCGGATCTTCCTGGACGAGGTGTACAACCACGACAGCACCAACGTGGCCACCCACGTCGACCTGACCCAGTTCAGCGATGCGGAACTGCTGCGCCTGGCCGGCAACCTGACCGACGGCGTGCCGATGGCAACGCCGGTCTTCGACGGTGCCACCGAGGCGGAGATCAAGCGCATGCTGGAACTGGCAGACCTGCCGACCAGCGGCCAGACCCAGCTGTATGACGGCCGCACCGGCGAGGCGTTCGATCGCCAGACCACCGTCGGCTACATGCACTACCTGAAGCTGAACCACCTGGTCGACGACAAGATGCATGCCCGTTCGACCGGTCCGTACTCGCTCGTCACCCAGCAGCCGCTGGGCGGCAAGGCGCAGTTCGGCGGGCAGCGCTTCGGTGAAATGGAAGTCTGGGCGCTGGAAGCCTACGGCGCGGCCTACACCCTGCAGGAAATGCTGACGGTGAAGTCCGATGACGTGCAGGGCCGCAACCAGATGTACAAGAACATCGTCGATGGCGAGCACGAGATGGTGGCCGGCATGCCGGAATCCTTCAATGTGCTGGTGAAGGAAATCCGTTCGCTGGCCATCAACATGGAACTGGAAGACAGCTGATCGCGCAGGCGCTGCTGCCCCGGCAGCAGCGCCGCCGCTTCGCTCCTGACAGCCCATCGACACAGCATTCCTCCTTCTGGAGAACACCATGAAAGACCTGCTCAACCTCTTCAACCAGCAGCGCCAGACGCTGGACTTCGACGCGATCAAGATCGCGCTGGCTTCGCCCGACCTGATCCGTTCGTGGTCGTTCGGCGAAGTGAAGAAGCCGGAAACGATCAACTACCGCACCTTCAAGCCGGAGCGTGACGGCCTGTTCTGCGCCGCCATCTTCGGACCGGTCAAGGACTACGAGTGCCTGTGCGGCAAGTACAAGCGCATGAAGCACCGTGGCGTGGTCTGCGAAAAGTGCGGCACCGAAGTGACCCTGGCCAAGGTGCGCCGCGAGCGCATGGGCCACATCGACCTGGCGTCGCCGGTCGCGCACATCTGGTTCCTCAAGTCGCTGCCGTCGCGCATCGGCCTGATGCTGGACATGACCCTGCGTGACATCGAGCGCGTGCTGTACTTCGAAGCGTACGTGGTGACCGAGCCGGGCCTGACCGCCCTGGAGCGCCGCCAGCTGCTGACCGAAGAGCAGTACCTGACCGCGCGTCAGGAGCACGGTGATGACTTCGACGCCGCCATGGGCGCCGAGGCCGTCTACGAGCTGCTGCGCACGATCGACCTGCAGTCGGAAATGACCCGCCTGCGCGAAGAGATCGCCAGCACCGGTTCGGAAACCAAGCTCAAGCGCCTCACCAAGCGCATCAAGCTGATCGAAGCCTTCCTGGAATCGGGCAACCGTCCGGAGTGGATGGTGATGACCGTGCTGCCGGTGCTGCCGCCGGATCTGCGTCCGCTGGTGCCGCTGGACGGTGGCCGCTTCGCGACCTCCGACCTGAACGACCTGTACCGCCGCGTCATCAACCGCAACAACCGCCTGCGTCGCCTGCTGGAACTGAGCGCGCCGGACATCATCGTGCGCAATGAAAAGCGCATGCTGCAGGAATCGGTCGATGCGCTGCTGGACAACGGCCGTCGTGGCCGTGCCATCACCGGCACCAACAAGCGCCCGCTGAAGTCGCTGGCCGACATGATCAAGGGCAAGCAGGGTCGCTTCCGCCAGAACCTGCTGGGCAAGCGCGTCGACTACTCGGGCCGTTCGGTCATCGTGGTCGGCCCGTACCTGCGCCTGCACCAGTGCGGCCTGCCGAAGAAGATGGCGCTCGAGCTGTTCAAGCCGTTCGTCTTCGCCAAGCTGCAGCGTCGTGGCCTGGCCACCACCATCAAGGCCGCCAAGAAGCTGGTCGAGCGCGAAGAAGCCGAAGTCTGGGACATCCTGGAAGAGGTCATCCGCGAACATCCGGTGATGCTGAACCGTGCGCCGACCCTGCATCGTCTGGGTATCCAGGCGTTCGAGCCGGTGCTGATCGAAGGCAAGGCCATCCAGCTGCATCCGCTGGTCTGCACCGCGTTCAACGCCGACTTCGACGGTGACCAGATGGCCGTCCACGTGCCGCTCTCGCTGGAAGCCCAGCTGGAAGCGCGTGCGCTGATGATGTCCACCAACAACATCCTGTCGCCGGCCAACGGCGAGCCGATCATCGTGCCGTCGCAGGACGTCGTGCTGGGTCTGTACTACATGACCCGCTCGCTGGTGAACAAGAAGGGCGAGGGCATGGCCTTCGCCAACATCGCCGAAGTCAAGCGTGCCTACGACAACCGCGTGGTGGAACTGCATGCGCGCGTCAAGGTCCGCATCACTGAAGTGGTGACCGACGAGGAAGGCAACAAGCAGAACAAGACCTCGATCGTGGAAACCACGATCGGTCGCGCCCTGCTGGCTGAAATCCTGCCGGAAGGCCTGCCGTTCGCGCTGGCCAACACCGAGCTGACCAAGAAGAACATCAGCCGCCTGATCAACTCCAGCTACCGTCAGCTGGGCTTGAAGGACACGGTCGTGTTCGCCGACAAGCTGATGTACACCGGCTTTGCCTACGCAACCCGTGCAGGTGTGTCGATCGGTATCGACGACATGCTGATCCCGGACGAGAAGCGCGGCATCCTCACCGAGGCCGAAGCCGAAGTGCTGGAAATCCAGGAGCAGTACCAGTCGGGCCTGGTCACCGCCGGTGAGCGCTACAACAAGGTGGTCGACATCTGGTCGCGCACCAACGAACGCATCGCCAAGGCGATGATGGACACCATCGGTACCGAGAAGGTCACCGATTCCAACGGCGACATCATCGACCAGAAGTCGATGAACTCGCTGTACATCATGGCCGACTCCGGTGCGCGTGGTTCGCAGGCGCAGATCCGCCAGCTGGCCGGTATGCGTGGCCTGATGGCGCGTCCGGATGGCTCGATCATCGAAACGCCCATCAAGGCGAACTTCCGTGAAGGCCTGAACGTGCAGGAGTACTTCAACTCCACCCACGGTGCCCGTAAGGGTCTGGCCGATACCGCGCTGAAGACCGCCAACTCGGGTTACCTGACCCGTCGTCTGGTGGACGTCGCGCAGGACGTGGTGATCACCGAAGTGGATTGCGGTACCACTGAAGGCCTGACCATGACGCCGATCGTGGAAGGCGGCGATGTCGTGGAGCCGTTGAAGGACCGCGTGCTGGGTCGTGTCGTCGCCGAGGACGTGTTCCTGCCGGGCAACGACGAAGATCCGATCGTCACCCGCAACACGCTGCTCGACGAAGCCTGGGTGGCCAAGCTGGAAGATGCCGGCGTGCAGAGCATCAAGGTGCGCTCGACGATCTCGTGCGCCTCGCCGTTCGGTGTCTGCGGCCGTTGCTACGGTCGTGACCTGGCGCGTGGCCACATCGTCAACATCGGTGAAGCAGTCGGCGTCATCGCCGCGCAGTCGATCGGTGAGCCGGGTACCCAGCTGACCATGCGTACGTTCCACATCGGTGGTGCGGCATCGCGTGCGGCAGCAGTGGACAACATCACGGTGAAGACCACCGGTTCGGTGAAGTTCAACAACCTGAAGTCGGTGTCGCATGCCAACGGTTCGCTGGTGGCGGTGTCCCGCTCGGGCGAAATCTCGGTGCTCGATGCCCATGGCCGCGAGCGCGAGCGTTACAAGCTGCCCTACGGCTCGATGATCGCCTCCAAGGATGGCGACTCGGTCAAGGCTGGCCAGACCGTGGCGAACTGGGATCCGCATAACCACCCGATCGTTTCGGAAGTGGCCGGTTTCCTGCGCTTCATCGACTTTGTCGATGGCATCACCGTCATCGAAAAGACCGACGAACTCACCGGCCTTGCCTCGCGCGAGATCACCGATCCGAAGCGTCGCGGTTCGATGGGCAAGGATCTGCGTCCGCTGATCCGCATCGTCGACGCCAAGGGCGCCGACCTGCTGATCCCGGGCACCGACATGCCGGCCCAGTACCTGCTGCCGCCGCGCTCCATCGTCAACCTGCAGGACGGCGCCGCCGTCGGCGTGGGCGACGTGGTCGCCAAGATCCCGCAGGAAGCGTCCAAGACCCGCGACATCACCGGTGGTCTGCCGCGCGTGGCCGATCTGTTCGAAGCGCGCAAGCCGAAGGATCCGGCAGTGCTGGCCGAGCGTTCGGGCATCATCAGCTTCGGCAAGGACACCAAGGGCAAGCAGCGTCTGATCATCAAGGACACTGACGGGACGGAACACGAAGAGCTGATTCCGAAGTACCGCCAGGTGATCGTGTTCGAAGGCGAGCACGTGACCAAGGGCGAAACCATCGTGGACGGCGAGCCGAGCCCGCAGGACATCCTGCGTCTGCTGGGTGTCGAACCGCTGGCTGCCTACCTGGTCAAGGAAATCCAGGACGTGTACCGCCTGCAGGGCGTGAAGATCAACGACAAGCACATCGAGGTGATCACCCGCCAGATGCTGCGCAAGGTCGAGATCACCGACCAGGGCAACAGCAAGTTCCTGAATGGCGAACAGGTGGAACGTCAGCGCGTTATCGAGGAGAATGCACGCCTCGGTGCCCGTACCGAACTGCCGGCCCAGTACGATCCGGTCCTGCTGGGCATCACCAAGGCTTCGCTGGCAACCGAATCGTTCATCTCGGCGGCGTCCTTCCAGGAAACCACCCGCGTGTTGACCGAAGCCGCCGTTCGCGGCACCAAGGACAACCTGCGCGGCCTGAAGGAAAACGTCATCGTCGGTCGCCTGATTCCGGCCGGTACCGGCCTGTCCTATCACGCCAACCGCCGTCGCGGCGCTACCGGCCTGACCGATTCGGAGCTGCTGACGCTGACCGGTACGCCGGCCGCTGCAGCCGCAGAACCGGCTGCTCCGGCGCCGGCTCCGGTGGCCGCCGTCGAAGCTGAACAGGCTTCGGGGGAAGAGTAAGAAACACGGTCCGCCCCTTCGGGGGTGGACACGGAAAAGGGCAGGCGAGGCCTTCGGGTGTCGCCTGCCAGTCTGAACGGGGTACATGGAGGCCCCCCGGTAACTTCCCTGGATCAGGGAGGGCTTGACAGGAGCGCGTTTGACTGCGTTTCTGACAGGTTGCTACAATCGTCTGTCTCAGCAGGCCCGTTTTCAGGCCTGCTTTAACATTTCCGCATCTCTGGTCAGTTTTTACTGGCCCCAATCAGAAGAACCTACTGATGGCGACGATCAACCAGCTGGTCCGCAAGCCGCGGCAAGCTACCACCTACAAGAGTGCCTCGCCGGCGCTCGAGAAGTGCCCGCAGCGCCGTGGCGTCTGCACGCGCGTCTATACCACCACCCCGAAGAAGCCGAACTCGGCCCTCCGCAAGGTTGCCAAGGTCCGCCTGACCAACCAGGAAGAGGTCATCAGCTACATCGGTGGTGAAGGCCACAACCTGCAGGAGCACTCCGTGGTCCTGATCCGCGGCGGTCGCGTCAAGGATCTGCCGGGTGTGCGTTACCACACTGTTCGCGGTTCGCTCGATGCCTCCGGTGTCGCCAAGCGTCGCCAGGCCCGTTCGAAGTACGGCGCCAAGCGTCCGAAGGCATAAGGAGAGAGCACATGTCGCGTAAAGGTAATACTCCGCAGCGTTCCGTCCTGCCCGATCCCAAGCACGGAAGTGAAACCATCGCCCGCTTCATCAACATGGTGATGTTGAGCGGCAAGAAGTCCGTAGCCGAGAAGATCGTCTACGGCGCGATGGACGTCATCAGCGAAAAGAACGCCGCCGCCAATACGGTGGAACTGGTGCAGAAGGCGCTGGAAAACGTCGCTCCGTCGGTCGAGGTCAAGTCCCGCCGTGTCGGTGGTGCCACCTACCAGGTGCCGGTCGAAGTGCGTTCGTCGCGCAAGATGGCACTGGCCATGCGTTGGCTGATCGACTCCGCGCGCAAGCGTGGTGAGAACACCATGCCGAAGAAGCTGGCGGCCGAGCTGCTGGATGCCTCGGAAAACCGTGGCGGCGCGATCAAGAAGCGCGAAGAAACCCACCGTATGGCCGAAGCCAACAAGGCGTTCGCGCACTACCGCTGGTGAGTTTGACGGCCTTGTAAAACAGGCAGGGCAGCACCATCTGAGTGCTGCCCCGCGACCCCGGAAGGGTCGCGCCAATCCGAAGGCCGCCGAAAGGCGGCGTTCGGCCATCCGAAATCCAAGAAATCGAGAGGCTCCCCGTGGCCCGCAACACTCCCATCGAGCGTTACCGTAACTTCGGCATCATGGCTCACATCGATGCCGGCAAGACCACCACGTCCGAGCGCATCCTGTTCTACACCGGCAAGAGCCACAAGATCGGTGAAGTGCATGACGGCGCTGCCACCATGGACTGGATGGAGCAGGAGCAGGAGCGTGGCATCACGATCCAGTCCGCTGCCACCACTGCGTTCTGGAAGGGCATGGACAAGTCCCTGCCGGAGCATCGTTTCAACATCATCGATACCCCCGGACACGTCGACTTCACCATCGAAGTCGAGCGCTCGCTGCGCGTGCTCGATGGTGCGGTGTTCGTGCTGTGTGCCGTTGGTGGCGTGCAGCCGCAGTCCGAAACCGTGTGGCGTCAGGCCAACCGGTACAAGGTGCCGCGCATTGCGTTCGTCAACAAGATGGACCGCACCGGCGCGAACTTCACCAAGGTCGTTGGCCAGCTGAAGGCGAAGCTGGGCGCGGTTGCCGTGCCGATGCAGCTGCCGATCGGCGCTGAAGAAAACTTCAAGGGCGTGGTCGACCTCATCAAGATGAAGGCGATCCATTGGGATGAAGCGTCCCAGGGTATGAAGTTCGAGTACCTGGAGATCCCGGCCGACATGCAGGCAGAGGCTGATGAGGCCCGCGTCTTCATGATCGAAGCTGCGGCTGAAGCCAGCGAAGAGCTGATGGAAAAGTACCTGGGCGGCGAAGAGCTGACCGAGGCCGAGATCGTGGAGGCCCTGCGCGTGCGCACCCTGGCCACCGACATCGTGCCGATGTACTGCGGTTCGGCCTTCAAGAACAAGGGCGTGCAGGCCATGCTGGACGGCGTGGTGCAGCTGCTGCCGTCGCCGATCGACGTGCCGGACGTGACCGGTACCGACGTGGACGACGAAACCGTCGCACTGAGCCGCAAGTCCGATGACAAGGCGCCCTTCTCGGCGCTGGCCTTCAAGATCATCACCGATCCGTTCGTCGGCGCGCTGACCTTCTTCCGTGTCTACTCGGGCACGCTGAATGCTGGCGACCAGCTGCTGAACTCGGTGAAGGGCAAGAAGGAGCGCATCGGCCGCATCCTGCAGATGCATTCCAACGATCGCGAAGAGATCAAGGAAGTGCTGGCCGGTGACATCGCCGCTGCCGTGGGTCTGAAGGACACCACGACCGGTGACACGCTGTGCTCGCAGGAGCATCCGATCATCCTGGAGCGCATGGTGTTCCCGGAGCCGGTCATCTCGATGGCTGTCGAACCGAAGACCAAGTCCGACCAGGAAAAAATGGGTCTCGCCCTCGGCCGTCTGGCCCAGGAAGATCCGTCGTTCCGCGTCAAGACCGACCAGGAATCCGGCCAGACGATCATCTCGGGCATGGGTGAGCTGCACCTGGACATCATCGTTGACCGCATGAAGCGCGAGTTCAATGTTGAAGCCAACGTCGGCAAGCCGCAGGTGGCTTACCGCGAAACGATCACCCTGGCCGACGTCAAGTCGGACTACAAGCACGCCAAGCAGTCCGGTGGTAAGGGTCAGTACGGTCACGTCGTGATCGAGCTGTCGCCGATCACCGCTGCCGATCGTGCCGATCCGAAGCTGTCCGCTGCGATCAAGGATGATTTCCTCTTCATCAATGACATCGCCGGCGGCGTGATCCCGAAGGAATTCATTCCGTCGGTAGAAAAGGGCCTGCGCGAAACCATCACCAGCGGTCCGCTGGCTGGCTTCCCGGTCGTGGATGTCAAGGTCAAGCTGGTGTTCGGCTCGTACCATGACGTCGACTCCTCGGAAATGGCGTTCAAGCTGGCTTCCTCGATGGCGTTCAAGGAAGGTTTCCGCAAGGCCAAGCCGGTCCTGCTGGAGCCGATCATGAAGGTCGAGATCGTGACCCCGAGCGATTACCAGGGTGACGTGATGGGCGACGTCAGCCGTCGTCGTGGCATGCTGCAGGGTTCGAGCATGACCGGTGACGGTTCGGCCGAAATCATCAATGCGATGATTCCGCTGGGCGAGATGTTTGGCTACGCCACCTCGCTGCGTTCGCAGACCCAGGGCCGCGCCACGTTCACGATGGAATTCGATCACTACGAGCCGGCGCCGACCAACATCGCCGACGAAGTCATGAAGAAGGCCTGAGCGTAAGCTCAGGTCCTCCCAACCACTTTAGAAACTAAAAGGTAGATAGAAATGGCAAAGGGTAAGTTCGAGCGCACCAAGCCGCACGTCAACGTCGGCACCATCGG
>NZ_JACYVC010000017.1:0-67263 GCF_014842145.1 Stenotrophomonas sp. CFBP 13718 | reverse complement strand
ACCTCGCGTCGTCTTCGGTAGCGCCGAGCCACGCTCGGCGGAATCCATCACCGCGCGGGCATCACGCACCGCGCGGGGCGCTCGCCGAGCACGGCTCGGCGCTACCGGCTCGCCATTTCACCGTGCGCGCGGATCGATCACCTAGCGTGGTCTTCGGTAGCGCCGAGCCACGCTCGGCGGAATCCATCAGCGCGCAGTCATCACGCACCGCGCGGGGCGCCCGCCGAGCATGGCTCGGCGCTACCAGCTCGCCATTTCACCGTGCGCGCAGATCGATCACCTCGCGTCGTCTTCGGTAGCGCCGAGCCACGCTCGGCGGAATCCATCACCGCGCGGGCATCACGCACCGCGCGGGGCGCTCGCCGAGCACGGCTCGGCGCTACCGGCTCGCCATTTCACCGTGCGGCATCATCCAGCGCAGGCACTTTCGGCGGCTCACCATAGAATCGCCGCAGGTGCGCGGCCACGACCGGCAGCGCCTCGGCCAGCACATCCGGCGCGGAAAAATGGTACTCCGTGGCCACCGCGAAAAACTCTTCCGGCGCCTCCGCTGCATACGGGTCGATCAAGGTCGCTTCGCCGGCATCCACCTGCGCGCAGAACGCATCGTAGGCCTGCTGGAAATCGCGTGCCCACTGACGCTGCCACTCGCGGGGCAGCGGGGGCGTGCCATCGATCGCACCGTCCAGTGCATCTATCTTGTGTGCCATCTCGTGTACCGCCACGCAGTAGCCATCGAACGGCGCCTGCAGGTCGGCCTGGATATCCGCCCACGACAGGATCAACGGTCCACTGTCCCAGCTCTCACCGATCAACTCGTCATCCCACTCGTGCAGCACGCCTGCAGCATCGACGTGGCTGCGTTGCACGCGGAAGGCGTCCGGATACAGGATCAGCTGCGACCATCCGCGCAGCCCGGCCTCGCCCAGTTGCAGCAGCGGCAGGCAGCACACCGCGGCCAGCAGCAGCACGTCTTCATCGCGCAGGGTCAGTCCCCCCACCGGGCTGATGGTCTTCTCGTGCAGGAAGCGGGTGGCCAGCGCGCGCAGCCGCTGCTGTTGATCGGCGCTGAGGCCGCGCAGCCACGGCACATCCTGGCAGGCCTGCTGCCATAGCGCGTCAGGGACAGGACGGGGGGCCGGCCGCAGCCAGCGCAACAACGCCTCGATCAGCGGAACATACCCGGCAGGAAGCTGTGCCACTTCGGCGCACGCAGGCGCTGCAACACGTCGTCGTCACCGCCGCCACCGCTGGATGTGGCCTGCGCGGGCACCGGCTTGGGCGCGGTCGGCACGGCCGCTGCGGCACTGCGCGCGTTCGGCGGTCGCTCGGCATCCGGCGTGGAATAGACACAGTCACCTCGCCCTTCGCTGGCCATCGCCGTGGCGGCGTTGGCAAGTACGGGGGCCATCAACAGGACCAGGCAATGGGCAAAGCAGCGCATCGTCGACATCCGTGGTCAAGGGCGGGTGAGCTCTCGATTCTAGCCCGATTCGCGCCCTCAATTGGAACCCCCCGCGGGCAGGCTCGATTCCTTTGCCGCATACTTTCCCCGTTTACTTGACGGAACCTGCCGTGGACGACCGCCAACTGCTGGCCAAACTGGCCGCCGGACCGCTGTCCGGCGATGCGCTCGCGCGTGAGCTGGGCCAGACCCGCGCTGCAATCTGGAAGCGGATTCAAGGACTTAGATCTGCAGGCGTGACGATCGAAGGCCGTGCCGGGGGCGGATACACGCTGTCCCAACGCGTCGACCTGCTGGACCCCGCGAAGATCCGTGCCGCACTGTCGGCGCCGGTGGATGCCCTCGTTGATGACCTGCAGGTGCTGTGGAGCACCGGCTCCACCAACAGTGAATTGCTGCGCTGCAGCGCGCCGCCGCGCGGCAATCGCGTGCTGCTGGCTGAGCGCCAGACCGGTGGGCGTGGCCGTCGCGGGCGCGAGTGGGCCTCGCCGCTGGCCGCCCACATCTACCTCTCGGTGCTGCGTGGTTTCGCCGGCGGGCTGGCCCAGTTGGGCGGCCTCAGCCTGGTGGCCGGCGTAGCGATCGCCGAGGCGTTGCACGGGCTGGGCCATGCCCAGGTGCAGCTGAAGTGGCCCAATGATCTGGTGGTGGACGGCCACAAACTGGGTGGCCTGCTGGTGGAAGGGGGCGGCGAGTTCGCCGGCCCGGCGCGGGCGGTGATCGGCATCGGCATCAACGTGCACATGCCTGCCGCGGCGGCTGAGCACATCGACCAGCCATGGACCGACCTGGATCGTCTCAACGGTGCGCCGGTTCAGCGCAACACCGTGGCCGCTGCCGTGCTGTCCCATCTGCTGCCCGCGTTGGAGCAGTTCGAAGCGGAGGGGCTGGCCCCGTTCCTGGCACGCTACACCGCGCTGGACAGCTTGGCCGGCCGTGAGGTGCAGGTGGAACAGGGTGGTCACTGGCAGCACGGGCGCGCGCTGGGGCTGGCCGAAGACGGCGCGCTGCGGGTGCTGATCGATGGCCGCGAGCACCACGTGCACGCCGGCGAAGTCAGCGTGAGGGCGCGATGAGCGACTGGTTGTTCGACCTCGGTAATTCCCGTTTCAAGTACGCCCCGCTGCTGGGCGACCGTGCCGGTGAGGTACAGGCGTGGACGCACGGTGCCGAAGACCTGCGCGGCGACGCGCTGCGAACCTTGCCGCAGGGCCGCGTGGCGTACGTGGCCAGCGTGGCAGCAACCGGCCTGACCGCGACCATGCTGGAAATCCTGCGCATGCGCTTCACCCACGTGCATGTGGCACGCACGGAGGCCGCGTTCGCCGATGTACGCATCGCCTATGCCGACCCTGCGCGCTTCGGCGTCGATCGCTTCCTGGCGCTGCTGGCGGCGGCGCGCACGCATCGGCATGTGCTGGTGGCCGGCGTTGGTACCGCGCTGACCATCGACCTGCTGGATGCGCATGGACAGCACCATGGCGGCCGTATCGCGGCCTCGCCGACCACCATGCGCGAGGCGCTGCATGCGCGTGCGGTGCAGCTGCCACCGCAGGGTGGCCAGTACATGGAGTTCGCCGACGACACCGACGATGCGCTGGCATCAGGTTGCGACGGGGCGGCGATCGCGCTGATAGAGCGCAGCCGGGAACAGGCCCGCCAACGCCTGCAGGCGCCGGTGGACCTGTTGCTGCATGGCGGCGGTGCACCGGCGCTGCTGCCGCACCTGGCAGACGATGCGGGCCACCAGCCGCTGCTGGTGCTCGATGGGCTGGCACGCTGGGCCGTGCACCTGCCTGCGGCGACAGGCTAGGATCAGCGGATGCTGACTCGTGCCCTGATTGTCTTCCTGGTCCTGCTCAACGTGAGCGTCGCGCTGTGGTGGATGCTGCGTGGCGAGCCGGTGGTCGCGGACGTCGAGCCACCCGCTGGCGTGGCGCAGTTGCAACTGCTGGACGACACGGAAACCCGACAGCCTCAACAGGGCAGTGTCGCTGCGCCGCCGTTGCAGGACACGACGGTTGAGAGCCCATCGGCATCGTCGCCCACGCAGACCCCATTACCACCGCCCGCGACGCCGTCGGCGCCGGAAACGCCGCCCAACGTGGAACCGGCAGCCGGGACGCTGGCTGCAACGCCGGCCGCCGCCGTGACGCCCGCCGCCGCCTCGCCGACCACTCCGCAGCGCTGCATCGCGCTGGGACCTTTCTCTGATCGGGCCGATGCCCAGACCGCGCAGGGCAAGACGGGCAACGCCCTCACCCAGGCGCGCCTGCAGGAGCAGGCCGTGCCCGGCAGCACGACCCGCTTCCGCGTGATGCTGCCGCCCGCCGCCAGCCGAGAGGCCGCACAGGCGACGGTCCAGCGCATCATCGCGGCCGGTCTGAGCGACTACTACATCATCGCCCAAGGCCCTGACGCGAACGCCATCGCACTGGGCCAGTACCGCAACCGCGAAGGCGCCGAGCGCCGCTTGGCGGCGGTGCAGGCCGCCGGCTTCCAGGCCCGCCTGAGTGGCGGCGAGGGCAGTGCCACGTGGTGGCTGCAGGGCGCGTTGGCCGAGGGCCAGACCCCCGCCGGCGTGCGCCAGCGCAGCGGGGCCGCACAGCAACGCTCGCTGGACTGCGCAGGTCTGCGGTAGAATCCACCCTGCTTCGCGGCCACGCTGCGGACGCGTCAGTACCCCGCCGCTTTAGCTCAGTTGGTAGAGCAACTGTCTTGTAAACAGTAGGTCATCCGTTCGATTCGGATAAGCGGCACCATCCTCCTAGCCTTGCTCGACCGCTGCGGCGCCCGTATGGGGTTCAGCTCCCTCCTGCGGGGCAAGCGGGAACCGACCCCCACCCGCGCGTGTCAGCTCGATTCCGCGTACCGATGCGACAGCAGCGACCGCACCAGGAAAGTCACCTGGGTGGCCGAGCGTGCATCCACGCGCAGGACCGGCAGGCGGAAGCCAGCCGCGAACAGGGCGTCACGGACCGCGGTCACCATCAGCTGCGGATGCTCATCGGTGCGGGTGATGCCCACGGCCAGGCTGGCGTCGGGTGCGATGCGGGAGAACTCCTGCAGCAGCTCCAGCGTCGAGCCCACCGGGTCCGGCGATGCTGCGCTGACGAGCACGATCACACCCAGTGCGCCTTCGCAGACCATCGGCCACATGAAGTCCAGGTAGCGCTGGCCGGGTACGCCGTACAGGTGCAGCAGCTCGCCGTCATCCAGTTCGATGGAGCTGTAATCCAGCGCGACGGTGGTCTCCACCTTGTCTGCCGTGGCGTCCTCGCTGAGCGGCATTTCGGTGCTCACCGGTTCGATATCGGAGATCGCGCGCACGGCGGTGGTCTTGCCGGCTCCCATGCCGCCGACGAACACCAGTTTATTGGCCGGCAGGTTCATGCGCGGCCACCCTGCAGATCCAGGCCGAAGCGGCGCGCCACCCAGCCCAGGAACCGTGAATCGCGAAGACCGGCGGAGCGCGGTGGTGAGGGCACGGTGTTCTCCTGGTGCGGGACAAGGCCGCTGGCGATCGCGGCGGAGAAAATGGATTGCACGGTATCGTGCGGCAATCGGCACGCGGCGGCCAGCGATGACGAAGTCCAGCGGCGAGCGTGCAGCTGGGCGATCGGCAGCAACCACTCTGCCGGTACGTCGCTGTGTTCCAGATCGGGCCAGTGCTGCAATCGCACCGGGGTGCCTGCGGCGGGCGTGTCGAGCAGGCTCGGTCGATGCCGGGCGATGCTGAAATACAGCGCTTCGAACGAACGTCGTCGCGGCAGCAGGTAGCCGTATTGGTGTTGGAAGGTGGCTGTATCCAGCGGGGTCGACGACCACGCCTGGTCATCCAGCAGCGGCACCAGTTCGGCCAACGAAAGGCCCGGCGGCAGCGCAACGCTGCGCGTCGCTGCGTCCACCGCAAAGCGCACCGCACCCCGCTGCAGCAGCAACATGCCGCCTTCGGCAGGCGACTGCAGGGCCTGCAGCAGTGACACGGGCAACGCGGCCAGTGACGCAGCATCGTCCTCGGCCGCTCCGGTGGCGGCGAGCAACACGGCGAGCTGCTGGTTGATATCGCGCACGCTGGCACCGTGTGGCAGCGCAGCCGCCGTGGCGGCTTGTACGCTGCGCGCGATGGTCAGCCGCGCGACGCCCAGCGCCTCGGCCTCGCGGGTGGCCTCGGCAGCAGACGCATCACCGCCCACCACCAGCAGGTCGGCGTCCTGGCCGTTCCACGGATGCAGGGTGACGTCCATGCGTTCGGCAAGCAGCAGCGAACATGCCAGCTTCAAGCGCGTGGCATGCAACAGGTCGAGGCCGGCCACGGCGACCTTGAAATGGCGGATGGGTGCGTTCATGCAGAAAGAGGCCGAGATGCCGCCCACCGCGTCCGTGCCGGCACGCGGCACCGGACAGGGCAGGCGTGCGGGCTCAACTGAAATCCAGGGTCTTTTCGAACGACTTCAGCTCATGGCGCGCCATCGCCAGGTTCGAGCGGCTGCGATCCAGCACGACGTACAGGAACAGCATCGGATTGCTCTCCAACGGTCGGATCAGGTGGTACTGGCTGCTCAGGCTGATCAGGATGTCTTCGAGGGTGTCGGACAGGCCGAGCGACTGTGCCACGCGACGCTTGGCGCGCACGACTTCGGTGTTGCCCGCAGCAGCCAGTTCGAGGTTGACGTCGCCGCCACCGATCATTCCCAGCGCCATGCCGCTGTCACTGTCGACAAGGGCGGCACCGACGAAGCCGGTGATCGAATTGAGGTTTTCCAGATTGAGCTTTGACACAGTCATCCTTTTTTGGGTCGTGCAGAGTGGCAGGGCAGACCGCGCGGCCTGCCTTCGGAAAAGCAAAGAGGGGAAGCGGGGTCAGCCTGCGCGCGTGCGCAGGGCGGTCTCGAGGCGGGCAGCGCATTCGCGCGCATGGAACAGCAGCACGGCGAGGTTGACCTCCGCGGAGGCAACGGCGGTGAGTGTCATCGGCTTGTCGGCGTTTACCCGGATCAGCACCACGTTGCCCTGCCGGGTGCACACCGTGGCGTACTCAGCCTCGCTCAGCGAGAGCTCGCGCGACACGGTTTCGCCCAGCGTAAGGAACGAATTGGTCATCGCCGCCAAGCGGCGACCGTCTACGCCCAGCGCTGAATCTTCGGCCACCGCACGCCCATCGGCCGTGGACAGCATCAGCAGGGTCAGTCCGGCCTCGCGCTCACGTGCCTGGCGGAAGATGTCGGTGATGCGGGTCGTATCGTAAAGCTGGCGCACGGGCTGGGTTTCGCCGGTCGCACCGCGGACGATCTGGTTGATGGCACTGCGTTGCACTGGTTTCCCCCTGGAACCGTTCGCGGACCGCCGAGTGGCGACGCATTTTCCAACCGTTGAGAGGCTGAAAGTGTGAACCGTAGCACAGTATATCGGACCACTTTTGCAACGCAGGATTAACCGCGCCGCGTGTCAAGTCTTTGACAGGGCGGGCTTTTCACGTGAAAGGCAGTGGCCTTCCGCTCCTGCAGCCGTGATGGCTGCTGCACTGCCGCGAGAGGACGCCGGTCGTGCTGGATAGACTGGCTTCTTTGTTCCGTACCGAGGTTGCAATGACCCATCTTCCCGTCTCGCTGATCGGCGTCCCCACCGACATCGGCGCTGGCCATCGTGGTGCCCGCCTGGGGCCAGAAGCCTTGCGCATCGCCGGGCTGCCCGAGGCGCTTGCGGCACGTGGTGTCGAAGTACGCGACCTGGGCAACCTGGACGGTCCGCGCAATCCCTGGACGCCCCCGGTGGCTGGCTATCGCCATCTGGACGAAGTCGTGGAATGGAACCGGCTGCTGATGGAGGCCACGCTGGCCGAGCTGCGCGATGGGCGGATGCCGATCATGCTGGGCGGCGACCATTGCCTGGGCGTGGGCTCGGTCACGGCCGTGGCGCGCTGGTGCCGCGAACAGGGCAAGGACCTGCGCCTGCTGTGGCTGGACGCACATTCGGATTTCAACACCAGCGACGTCACCCCATCGGGCAACGTGCACGGCATGCCGGTTGCCTGCCTGTGCGGCCTGGGCCCGGACGCACTGACCCGGCTCGGCGGTGATGCGCCGGCGCTGCTGCCTTCGCAGGTCCGGCAGATCGGCATCCGCTCGGTGGACCCGGAGGAAAAGCGTCTGATCAAGCAACATCGGGTGGATGTCTATGACATGCGCTACATTGACGAAGCGGGCATGAAGCGCACGATGGAGGCCGCACTGGCAGGCATCGATGAAAACACCCACCTGCACGTCAGCTTCGACGTCGACTTCCTCGACCCCAGCATCGCGCCCGGCGTCGGCACCACCGTGCCGGGCGGGGTGAATTACCGCGAGGCACAGTTGGTGATGGAGATGATCGCCGACAGCGGGCGCATGGGTTCGCTGGACATCGTGGAGTTGAACCCGCTGCTGGACAACCGCAACAGCACGGCCGAACTGGCCGTGGATCTGGTGGAAAGCCTGTTCGGCAAGTCCACCCTGATGCGGGACTGAGGGGGGCGCCAGCCTGCCGCGGGGGTCGCCGATGAACAGGCGACCCCCGCGTTCACACTCGCTCCACGCCGATAACGCCAGATTGCTCCTCACGCGGCACGCCCGGTCGTTCCGGACGCCGCGACTTGAACCAGGAGAAGACGATGAAGCGAATCATTTCCGTACTGTTGTTTGCGCTGTGCACCGCAGGTTCGCTGACCGCCTGCAATACCGTTGCCGGTGCCGGCAAGGACATGCAGAGCGCTGGCGATGCTGTCCATGACACCGCGCAGGACTGCAAAAACGGCAAGTGCTGAGCGACGGCTTCTTACCCCTCTTTACCGCATGAGCGGTGATGTAATTCAATCAACCAGGAGAAACCCATGAAGCGTGCTATTGCCCTGATGCTGTTGTCCATGTTCTCGGTCGCCATGCTGGCCGGCTGCAACACCGTTGCTGGCGCCGGCAAGGATGTGCAGGGTGCAGGCGAGAAGGTGGAAGACGCCGCCCGCAAGAACTGATCGCACTCGCGCATCAAACGGAAAGGCCCGGGATTCCCGGGCCTTTCTGCGTTCTGGGCGTTGCGCTGCAGGGCGATGTCTGCGGTTCAAGTACGTGAGCACCCGTTTCATCCGCGCTTGACCGTTCCTCAACGCGCCGTGTTGCAAGCTGCAGATGCGGTAACACCACCGTTCCATTCTGCAACGAGGCCATACCATGAACGAAGACATCATCAAGGGTAAGTGGAAGCAGCTGAAGGGCAAGACGCAGGCCAAGTGGGGCGAGCTGACCAATGACGAGCTCGACGTTGCCGAAGGCGACTCGACCTACCTCGCCGGCAAGGTCCAGGAACGCTACGGCGTGACCAAGGACGAGGCCGAGAAGCAGGTCAGCGAGTATCGCGATTCGCTGCACAAGGATTACCCGGACTTCAAGTAATGGCCTGAGGCGTTACTGATCCGAAAACAACGGGCCCTTGTGGCCCGTTGTTGTTTTCATGGATCAACGACGCGGTGGATCGGCCACGAAGCGCTGTGGAAAGGCCTGCGGGATACGATCGCCGTTCGAAGCTCGATCCTCCAGTACGATGCCGCGTGCACGCAGGTTGCGCGCGCTGTCATAGCGCAGTTGATTGATCTGCACGGGCTGCGCCGTGGCCCGCTCGAATGACGTGTCGCGCACCGATGAAAATTCGCGGTCGCCGTGGGCGGTACCGAGACGTTGCGCCGGGGCCGGTGCGGACGACATTTCAGCCATGGAGCGCGTGCTGCTGTCTGCGGCGGCCTCCGCCCGCGACGCGGGCTTGGCGATCCGCCCGCGCGGCGTGGACGGGCCAGGCAGCCAGCGCACAGCGCGCTTCTCGCCGAACACGGCGATGCCGACCACGCCCAGGTCCTCGGCGCGCCCGGTCCGCTGCGCGTAGCTGTCGCGGGGACTGCTGAAGACGAACTGGGCCACTTCGTCATTCGACTTGCGCCAGCCGGTGATGTCCGTCGATTGCCAGGGCGCCAGCACATAGCCGGTCTGGTCAGGGGTCGCCGACTCGCCACTGACCGCGTTGATGCCATCGACCGACAGCACGACGAGCACCCGTTCCGGGCTGGCGTTATACAGCCGCACGGCATAACGGTGGCCACGCTCGCCCGCCACCCAGTACTGGCCGTCATGACGGTAGCGGGGCAGGGCGTCATCGCGGTCGCGGTCCACCAGGGTCAGCTCGACCGGACCTCGCTCGACGCGCGACCGCTCGGGTGCCACCGGCGTGAAGCCGGCCAGCAGGGCAATGCTCAACAGGGGCAGCAACAGGCGTTTCATCGTGGTTCTCCGTGGCAGGGTGACAGGGAGAACGCCCCACCAGGGGCGGCGGGGTTGCGCCGTTCGAGGGTAAACTGGGGCCGTTCACCGCAGGTTTCCCGTCGAGCAGTCAATGACCACCCGAGTCCTTACCGGTATTACCCCCTCCGGCACCCCGCACCTTGGCAACTATGTGGGCGCGATCCGCCCGGCCATCGCCGCCAGCCGCGCGCAGGGTATCGAAAGCTTTTTCTTCCTGGCCGATCTGCACAGCTTGATCAAGGCGCAGGAACCGGAGCGCACCCAGCGCTCCACGCTGGAAATCGCCGCCAGCTGGCTGGCCTGCGGGTTGGACCCGGAGCAGGTGTGGTTCTACCGGCAGAGTGACATCCCGGAAACCAACGAGCTGATGTGGTTCCTCACCGTCGTTGCCAGCAAGGGCATTCTCAACCGTGCCCATGCCTACAAGGCCGCGATGGACAAGAACGAGGCCGACGGACTGGACCAGGACGCCGGTATCAGCGCCGGGCTGTTCATGTATCCGGTGCTGATGGCGGCCGACATCCTCATCTTCAAGGCGAACCGGGTACCGGTCGGCCGCGACCAGATCCAGCACATCGAGATGGCGCGCGATTTTGGCCAGCGCTTCAACCATGTCTACGGCAAGGAATACTTCCCGCTGCCCGAGGTGGTGATCGACGAACAGGTCGCCACGCTGGCCGGCCTGGACGGCCGCAAGATGAGCAAGAGCTACAACAACACCATCCCGCTGTTCGCCCCGCGCGAAGAGTTGAAGAAGCTGGTGTTCTCCATCCTCACCGACTCGCGCGCGCCTGGCGAAGCGAAGGACACCGAGGGCTCGCCGCTGTTCCAGATGTACCAGGCATTCGCTACGCCGGAACAGACGGCGGCCTTCGCCGCCGCCTTCGCAGCAGGCATCAGCTGGGGTGATGCGAAGCAGCAGTTGTTCGAGCGCGTCGACGCCGAGCTGTCGCCCCTGCGCGAGCGCTACGATGCCCTGATGGCTGAGCCGGAGAAGATCGAAGCGCTGCTGCGCCGTCGTGGCCAGCAGTTGCGCGAGCAGTACGCGGTGCCGCTGCTGAAAGAGCTGCGCCACGCCGTCGGCCTGCGTGACCTGGCCGACGTACCGCAGGCGCCGGCCGCAGCGTCAGTGCGCATCGCGCTGCCGGTGTTCAAGCAGTACCGTGAAAAGGATGGTCGCTTCTATTTCAAGCTCAGCGACAGTGAAGGCGCGCTGCTGATCCAGAGCACGGGCTTCGACTCGCCGCGTGATGCGGGCCAGCTGATTGCCGTGCTGAAGCAGGCCGAGCAGGGTGATGCCCTGCAGAGCGAGTTGTTCAAGCTGGAAGCCGAAGTAGACCAGGTTCTGGCCGCGCTGTTGGCGCTGCGCGAGGCGGCCTGAGGTCACACGGGTCAGGGTCGACGCGCCGACCTGACCCCACCGCCCCACCACGATCGAGGACACCCGCATGGCCTGGCTGTCGTTGCTGCTGTTCCTGCCCTGGTTCGTGGTACTGGGCACACTGTTCTGGTGCTATCCCCGCGGACCCCGTTCGGCGCGCCGCCGCATGATCGATGTGTCGACGCTCGTGCTTTCTCTCGTGCTCAGCGTCCTCGCCATGCACTGGGGATACCGCATCGGCAGCGCGCAGCCGGATTCGGGACCGATCTGGCCGCAGGTACTGGCCGTGTTGTACGCCTACGGTGCGTTCCTGGCGGTGATGAGTGCCGCACTGCTGCTGCGCAGGCGGCGCGCGCCAACGGCGTAGGGCGCCGGCGCCTGCCCGTCCGACCAAAGCCGCATCGAACCCAAGCGGCCTGCACGTCTACCATGGGGTCTGTCCTTGACCCTGCCAGGTGCGCGCCGATGTCCGCCGATCCCAGCATCCATACCATCGATACCGGATTCCAGCGCGCCGCGTTCGATGCGGCGTACCTGATCGTAGAGAACGGCCGCGCTGCCTTCGTCGATTGTGGAACGTCGCTGGCCGTACCGGCGATGCTGCAGGCGCTGGCCGATGCCGGGCTGACACCCGATGCGGTGGACTGGCTGCTGTTGACCCACGTCCACCTGGACCACGCCGGCGGTGCCGGTCTGCTGATGCAGCAGTTGCCGAACGCACGCGCCGTGCTGCATCCGCGTGGCGCGCCGCACATGATCGATCCCGCGCGGCTGATCGCCGGCGCTACCGCCGTGTACGGCGAGGAAGAAATCGCACGCAGCTACGGCCGCATCGACGCGATTCCTGCCGAGCGGGTGGTGATTGCCGACGACGGTCACCGCATCGACGTGGGCGGGCGCACGCTGCTGCTGGTGCACACGCCGGGGCATGCCCTGCATCACTACTGCGTGTGGGATGACCGCAGTCGCAGCTGGTTCACCGGCGATACGTTCGGACTGTCCTACCGCGAACTGGACAGCGCACAGGGTGCTTTCATCATCCCGACCTCATCGCCAGTGCAGTTCGATCCTGATGCGATGAAGTCGTCCATCCAGCGCCTGCTGGCGTGCCAGCCCATTGCCATGTATCTCACCCACTACGGCCGCGTGGAGGGGGTCGCGGCGCGCGGCGATGATCTGCTGGAGCAGATCGATGCGATGGTGGCCATCGGTCGCCAGTGCGATGGGCGTCCCGACCGCCACCGGCACCTGCTGGCGGCGCTGCGCGCGCTGTACCTCGAACGTGCGTTGGCACACGGGTGTTCGCTGGACCAGGAGGCCGTGGCGCGGGTACTGGCGATGGATATCGAGCTCAACGCGCAGGGCCTCGCGTGCTGGCTGGACCGCGGCCGCCGCTGATCATTCCGCGTCATCGCGCTGTCACGTACACTCGGGAGCATCCCTGTTTTCCTGTCCCGGTGATCCGTGAATCCGATGCGCGTGCTGTTGTTGTCGTCCTGCCTGTTCGTCGGTGGCCTTGCCCATGCGGCGAATGATCTTCCTGGCGGCGGCATCGATCCGCAGGCGCTCTCCCGCCATGTGCGCGTGCTCGCATCGGACGAATTCGAAGGACGTGCGCCTGCCACCGAGGGGGAGGAGCGCACCGTGCAATACCTCATCGAACAGTTCCGCAGCTACGGCCTGCAGCCTGGCGGTGTCGATGGCACCTGGGTACAGCCGGTGCCGCTGGTGCGCGCGCAGCTGGCGGGTCCGGCGGTCGCGACGCTGTCGTTGAAGGGCGGCACGCGTCGCCTGGTGAACGGTGAGGATGTGACCCTGCAGAGCCTGCAGCCGCGCGACAGCGTGCAGCTGAAGGACGCGCCGCTGGTGTTCGTCGGCTACGGCATCGATGCGCCGGAGCGTAACTGGGACGACTACAAGGGCACGGATCTGCGCGGCAAGATCGCGGTGATGCTGATCAACGATGCCGACTTCGAGACCGATGCCCCGGGCGCGTTCGATGGCAAGGCCGTCACGTACTACGGTCGCTGGACTTACAAGTTCGAAGAAGCGGCCCGCCGCGGTGCGGCCGGCGTCCTGATCGTGCACGAGACCGCACCGGCGGCCTATGGCTGGGCCACGGTGAAGAGCTCGGGTACCTCGCCGCTGTTCGACATCCAGCGCAGCAACGACGACGCGATGGCGCAGCACACGCCGTTGCGCGGCTGGATGCAGCGCTCGCTGGCCGAGGCGATCTTCGCCGATGCCGGCCTCGATTTCGATGCGGAGAAGCGCAAGGCGCAGAAGGCGGATTTCAAGCCGGTGGTGCTGGACAATGCCACGCTGAGTGCGGCCTTCAAGCTCAAGCGCGAAGCGGTGGTCACCCGCAACGTGGTGGCCAAGCTGCACGGTGGAGAGCACGGCGATGAAGCGGTGATCTTCTCCGCCCATTGGGATGCCTTCGGCATCGGCCAGCCGGATGCCAAGGGTGACCGGGTGCGCCACGGTGCCATCGACAACGCCACCGGCGTGGCGACCGTGCTCGAACTCGGCCGCGTGTTCGCGGCGGGCCCGCAGCCGCAGCGCACCCTGTACTTCGTTGCGCTGACCGCCGAAGAAAAGGGCCTGCTGGGCGCGAGTTACTACGCCACGCATCCGCTGGCGCCGCTGGAGAAGACTGCGGCGGTGCTGAACATCGAGATGTTCAGTCCGGACGGCGCAACGCGCGATATTGCCTCATGGGGCAAGGGGCGTGTGTCGCTGGAAGGCGACCTGGAGCGGGTGGCGAAGGCGCGCGGCCGCACCTACAGCCCCGATCCGAATCTGGAAGCGGGTTTCTTCTACCGGGCCGACCACTTCGCGTTCGCCCGTCTGGGCGTGCCGGCGATCACCGTAGGCCCGGGCCTGGACAAGCGGGAAGGCGGTGTCGAAGCGGGCCGCGCGTTGCGGGAGAAGTACTTCGCCGACTGCTACCACCAGGCCTGCGATGCCTGGACCCCCACGTGGGATCCGGCCGGCCATGCCGCTGACACGCTGCTGGTTTACGACCTGGGCGCGGAACTCGCCAACAGCCGTACGTGGCCGACGTGGGAAGAAGGATCGGAGTTCCGCAAGGCACGCGAGGCCAGCGACGCCGCGCGGCGCTGAAGCGGGGCGATTACCCGGGAGGTAGCGGGGGTCGGCACGCGTTCGCTTGGCGAAACGGCGCTGCCCCCGGTTGGTGCGCGCTGTCGGCTTGCGTCCAACGTCCTGTCGGCCGCACGTGCACGTCAGGGCGTTGGTGACTTGCTCGCGGGCAGCAGCAGGTTCAGTGCGATCGCCACCACCGCGCACAGCGCGATGCCCTTCAGGCCGAAGTCATCCGGGCCCGTGCCGGTGCCGACCAGCACGCCGCCGATGCCGAACACCAGCGTCACCGATACGATCACCAGGTTGCGGGCTTCGCCCAGATCGATCCGGTGACGGATCAGGGTGTTCATGCCCACCGCCGCGATGGAGCCGAACAGCAGGCACAGGATGCCGCCCATCACCGGCACGGGAATGCTCTGCAGCAGCGCGCCGAATTTGCCGATGAAGGCCAGGCTGACGGCAAAGATCGCCGCCCACGTCATGATCTTCGGGTTGTAGTTCCTGGTCAGCATCACCGCGCCGGTCACTTCAGCGTAGGTGGTGTTGGGTGGGCCTCCGAACAGGCCGGCCGCGGTGGTCGCCACGCCATCACCGAACAACGTGCGGTGCAGGCCCGGCTTCTTCAGGTAATCACGCCCGGTCACGCTGCCCACCGCGATCACCCCGCCGATGTGTTCGATGGCCGGCGCCAGCGCCACGGGCACGATGAACAGGATCGCCTGCCAGTTGAAGGCCGGCGCGGTGAAGTGGGGCAAGGCGAACCACGGTGCGGCGGCGATACGCGCGGTGTCGACCACGCCGAACGCGAACGACAGCCCGAACCCCACCAGTACGCCGAACATGATCGGCAGCAGGCGGAACATGCCGCGCCCGAACACCGCCACCACCAGCGTGGTCAGCAAGGCGGGCATCGAGATCAGCATGGCGGTCTGGTAGGGGATGAGCACCGTGCCGTCGGCATCCTTGCCCATCGCCATGTTCGCTGCGATCGGTGCCATCGCCAGACCGATCGAGATGATCACCGGGCCGATCACGACGGGGGGCAGCACGCGATCGATGAACCCGGTGCCTTTGATCTTCACGGCGAAGCCAAGGAACGTGTACACGAAGCCGGCCGCCATCACCCCGCCCATGGTTTCGGCCAACCCGAATTGTTGCTTGGCAAGAATGATCGGGGTGATGAAGGCGAAACTGGAGGCCAGGAATACCGGCACCTGCCGGCCGGTCACCAGTTGGAACAACAAGGTGCCCAGCCCGGCGGTGAACAGCGCGACGTTGGGGTCCAGGCCCGTGATCAGCGGCATCAGCACCAGCGCGCCGAAGGCCACGAACAGCATCTGCGCACCGGACAGCACCTGGCGCCACAGCGGATCGTTGAATTCATCCTGCATCGTCAGGCCTTCCTCGGTGTGGCGCCGGCAAACTATTCGCGGGCAGTGCCGGAGCGCCATGATATAGACGGCTGCGGCCATCCGTCGAAAACAGCATGCCGCGTTATTGACTGCTCGCGGGGCCGGCAAAGGCCTAGAATCCCCCTTCCCCCGCATCGTGGTGGCCCATGGCCGTCGTCCCTGAATCTCCCGCCGCCCCGCGCGGTGGTGCCGTCGCCCTGGCCTTGCTGCTGGTCTATGTGGTGTGGGGCTCGACGTACCTGGGCATTGCCAAGGCGCTGCAGGCCGGCGTGCTGCCGCTGACGTCGGTGTCCGGGGCGCGCTTCATCGTGGCGGGCAGCCTGATGTATGCGGCGCTGCGGCTGTTCTGGAAGGTGCCCCGGCCGACGCTGCCCCAGTGGCGCAACCTGGCCATCATGGGCTTCACCATGCTGCTGCTGGGCAACGGCATGGTGGTGCTGGCCGAGCGGGATGTATCGTCCGGACTGGCGGCCACCGCGGTGGCATCGGTGCCCCTGTGGATGGCGTTGTTCTCCGCCGTGCGCGGCCAGCATGCCACGCGCGGGGAGTGGCTGGGCATCGCCATCGGGTTCCTCGGTGTGGTCTGGCTCAATGCGGGCAGCAGCCTGGCCGCCTCGCCGACCGGCCTGGTCCTGCTGCTGGTGGCACCGGTGGGTTGGGCCTTCGGCTCGGTCTGGGTGCGCGGGCAGAACCTGCCCACGCCGTTCATGACCGCGGCCGGGCAGATGATCTGCGGTGGCGTGCTGTTGGTCATCACCGGGCTGGCCGTCGGCGAGCGGCCGACCAGCCTGCCCACCCGCGAGGGCCTGTTGGCCGTGGCCTACCTGTGCGTGTTCGGTTCCATCATCGCCTTCACCGCCTACGTGTGGCTGCTGCACAACGTGCGCCCGGCGCTGGCCGGCAGCTATGCCTACGTCAATCCGGTGATCGCGGTGCTGTTGGGCGTGCTGCTCAACGGCGAGCATTTCGGCTGGCGCGACTTGGTGGCGATGGCGGTGATCCTGGTCGGCGTGGTGGTGCTGATGCTGGCGAGGGCGCGCAAGTGAGCGTGGCACTGGTCAGTGAGCAGGAGCAGCGACGCGGCTTTGCGGTTACCGCCTTCACCTTCGTGTTGTGGGGGCTGGTGCCGGTGTACTGGCATCTGCTGCGCGAGGTGCCCTCGTTCCAGATCATCGCCCATCGCATCATCTGGAGCACGGTGCTGGTGGTGGCGTGGCTGCTGCTCAGCAGCCGGCTGCAGTGGTTCAGGGCCATCGCCGCACAACCGCGGGCGCTGGCGACGCTGGCCATCAGCAGCATCGCCATTGCCTTCAACTGGGGGCTGTACATCTGGGCGATCAACGCCGGCCATGTGATCGATACCAGCCTCGGCTACTTCATCAACCCCTTGGTGAGCGTAGTGCTGGGCGTGGTGGTCCTGAAGGAGCGCCTGCGCCGCCTGCAGTGGCTGGCCGTGGCCTGCGCCGCAGTGGGAGTCGCGTGGCTGACCTGGCAGGCCGGCGCACCGCCGTGGATCGCCTTGGGTCTGGCCGGCTCGTTCGGCCTGTACGGCCTGCTGCGCAAATTGATCTCGGTGGATCCGGTGGCCGGATTGGCGGTGGAAAGCCTGTACCTGTTCCTCCCCGCGCTGGGCTTCGCGCTGTGGAGCGAAAGCGGTCATGGCGGCGGTTTCTTCGGCGGGTGGGGCTGGCGCAACGACCTGCTGCTGATCTTCGGTGGCGTGGTCACTGCCGCTCCACTGATCGGTTTCGCTTACGGCGTGAAGCGCATCGCGCTGTCGACCGTGGGCGTGCTGCAGTTCATCGCGCCCAGCCTGGGCCTGGTGTTGGGCGTGTTCTTCTTCAACGAACCGTTCGACAGCGCCCGCGCCGTCGGCTTCGCCGCCATCTGGGCCGGCCTGGCCCTGTTCGTCTTCGACGGCCTGCGCCGAACCCGCCGCTGAAAAAAGGGGACGGAGGGGATTAAGTCGTTTTTGGCTCTTCTGGTGCCAAAAACGACTTAATCCCCTCCGTCCCCGTTTCTTTGTGATTTGCAGCATTTATGGAAGTCCTGCAGCGGATATCCACTTTCAATGACGGCTCTTGCCCAGCGGGCTGCACGGAGAGTCACCATGCGATGCGTTGCATTGTTGTTCCTGCTTTTCGCCCCCTCGGCCTGGGCAGATGATCCGATCGCCTACACCTGCTACTACTGCACCCCGGCAGAGATGGAGCATGTCGCCCTCCAGCAGGGGCTGGGTGAGCATTACGTCTATGATGCGGCCCGCGTGGACATCACCGGATTCACGGTAACGGCGCAGGGCAACCAACTGCGTGCAGTGTCATTCACCCCAGCGGCCTGGATCAGGACCCAGTTCGAAGCCATGTTGGCGGCCTATGACACCGACCGTGACGAGACCATCCATGTGTTCTCGGACACCTTTCTCCATGCACCCGGCAGCTCCCATGGGCGGAGCATGACCGTCCTTTGGGGACATCACCTGGGTGGGCTTAATCCGGATCGCGAAACCGGGCGTGAGATCGTACGGCGGCACCTGTCTGACCAGCCTGGACTGGCCTACCTCTCCGCCGATGTGCAAGAGGGGCGCGTGCTGCGCTTCTGGTTCGAGCGTGATGATGCAAAGCCTTTGCTCGCTCGTCTTTACTTCACCAGTCTTCCCGGCTACCTGAGGCCACTCGGCACTGCGACTTTCTACTTCGACCGTGGCACGCGTCGATGGGAGTATCTGGCGTCGGAGGGAATCTCGTCCCGTGCCGTACCCGACAGTGCAGAGGATATTGTTGGTCCGGACGGATCTGAATCCTACAGCTTTCCCGTTTATACATCGGCCGGGGACGAGCTGCCGGCCTTTCTGCAGTGGCTGGACTGGGCGGGGATTCCGGTTACTGGCGAAGTAAAGCCCGGTAGTTCGGTCGCCTTCAACTGCAGAAAGACCAACGGGCACATTGCCTGCGAACGCAGATGAAAAAAGGGGACGGAGGGTGTTAAGTCGTTTTCCGCACCTTAAGGGCCAGAAACGACTTAATCCCCTCCGTCCCCTTTTTGCTCAGACCTCGCGCAGGGCGGTGGTGATTGGCAGGCGGGCGGCGCGCAGGGCGGGGAACAGGCCGCCGACCAGGCCGATGCCGAGTGCCCACTTCAGGCCGCTCCACAGCAGCTCCGGCGAGACGTGGAACTTGAACACCACGGCGCTGAAGTTGCTGCCGATCGTCGATACGCTGTAGCCGTTGAACAGCAGCCACGCTACCGCGCAGCCCAGCAGGCCACCCAGCAGGGCCAGCAGCATCGTTTCCAGCATCACGGCGGTCACCACGGGCAGGCCGCGGAAACCGATCGCGCGCATGGTGGCGATCTCGCGGGCGCGTGTGGCGACGGCGGCATACATGGTGTTCAGCGCGCCGAACACCGCACCGATGGCCATGATCGTGCCGATCACCTTGCCCAGGATGTTGATCAGGGTGGTCAGGCCGCCGCCCTGCTTGCTGTAGTAGACCCGGGTGGTTTCCACGTCGAGCTTCAGCCGGGGATCGCCGGCGACCGCTGCCTTGAACTGTTCGAAACCGGGCTCGCCGTCGGTGCGCACCGTCACCGACTGCAGGGCACTCCGCTGGTAGGTGGTGGCCAGCGTATCGACGTCGGTCCACAGCTCCGAATCGTGCGCATCGCCGGAGGCGAACACGCCTACCACCGTCCACGTCTGGTTGCCCAGGTTCAGCGTGCTGCCCACGTCCATGTCGCGGAACTGGGTCTTCGCCCCTTGGCCGACCACCATCTCGCGCTTGCCGCTGGCGAACTTGCGGCCTTCGATGATGCGCACCTTGTCGTGTACCGCCCAGGCCATGTCGCCCACCCCGCGGAACTGCGCGTTGACATCGGTGCCGTCGGACTTCGATACCAGGTTGACCACCTGTGACAGCTCCGGCGACAACAGGGCGCGTCCCTTGTCGTCCCGCGCTACGCCGGGCAGCGTCGACAGCAGCGGTACCTGCGTGCGGGTGATCACCGAGTTGGTCTCTGCCTGCGAGCCGCCACGCAGCACGATGGCGGTGGTGTCATCGCCGGTACTGTTGAGCGTGGCCTGGAAGCCGGCACCCATCGCCAGCATCGCCACCAGTACGCCGACCACGCCGGCGATGCCGACCACGATCACCGACGAGGCGCCCCAGCGCTGCGGCAGGCTGGCGATGCCGATGCGGGTGGCCGCCAGCGCAAGCCGTCCACTGCGGCCCAGCAGCAGCCACAGCGCCAGCAGCACGGTGACGGCCAGCACGCCCCACCAGGGCAGCCAGACCCAGAACGCCAGGCCGACCGCGAGCGCGAACAGCATCGCGGCATTGAGCAGCCACTTCTTCAGGGTGTTCTTCATGGTCATGTCCTCAGCGTCCGGCCAGCGCGTCGACGATCTTCAGCCGCTTGGCGCGCAGCGCCGGCAGCAGTCCGACCACGATGCCGATCACGATGATCAGGGCGATGCCCACCAGCCACGTGGCGGTGGGTACATGCGGCGGCAACAGGCCGCGCGTCTGTGGCGCCAGTACCGGCAGGATGAGCGCCGCCAGGCCCATGCCGATCGCACCGCCCAGACCGACCAGCAGGATGGCTTCCACCATCACCAGGGTCAGTACGGTGCGGTCCTGGAAGCCCAGTGTCTTCAGCGTGGCCAGCTCGGGTATGCGTTCGCGCACGGCCTGCGCCATGGTGTTGCCGGTCAGCAGCAGCAGGGTGAAGAACACCGCGCCCATGATCGAAGTAACGATCATGCCGATGTCCGCGAACTGCTTGACGAAGGCCTGCTGGAACGCCGATTCGGTCTGGGTCTTGGTCTCATGGTCGGAGTTGGCCGAGATCGCGTCGATGGCCTGGGCGACGCGCGAGGCGTGGTCCGGATTGTCCAGGGTGATGGTGTACCAGCTCACCTGGCTCTTGATGTAGTCGTTGGACTCATCGAAATATTTCCAGTTCATCACCAGCTGCTGCTCTTCATTGCCGGCCACGGTGCGGTCTTTGGAGCGGAACGTGCCGACCAGCTCCAGCGGCCAGTCATTGCTGCCACCGCGCGGGAAGATGGTGGCCTGCAAGGGAATGGTGTCGCCGACCTTCCAGCCGAACTTCTTCGCCAGGGATTCGCCGACGATGGCGCCGGTACGGGTGTCCTGCCAGCGCTTCAGCTGGTCGGGGGCGACCTCCAGCTCGCGGTAGATGTCGAAGTAGTTCGGTGCCACCGAGAAGTTGGGGAAGAAATCCTTGGGATCGCGGTAGATGCCCCCGAACCACATGCCGTAGGTGACGTCGCGTACGCCGGCGACCTGCCGGATCTGTGCGTCCAGGCGGATCGGCAGCGACTGGGTGATGGACAGCCGCGAGGCCGTGATCAGCCGATTGGCGCCTTCCACGCTGCCGCCCGCGGTGAACGCCACGCGGACCGAATCCAGCATGCCGAACAGCAGGAAGGCCGCTACCACCGACAGCAGGGTCAGCAGGGTGCGGGTGCGGCTGCGGAACAGCTGCGCCCAGACCAGTGAGAAGTATTTCATCAGCGTGCCCTCGGTCAGTGCGCCAGCGGTGCGGCGGCAAGTTCGCCCTTGTCCAGGTGCACGGTGTGGGTCGCGTACTCGGCGGCCTTCGGATCGTGGGTGACCATGATGATCGTCTTGCCGTGCTCGCGGTTGAGCTGCTGCAGCAACTGCAGGATCTCTTCGGCGGACTGGCGGTCAAGGTCGCCCGTAGGCTCGTCGCAGATAAGGAACGTGGGGTCGGACACGATCGCGCGCGCGATGGCCACGCGCTGCTGCTGACCACCGGACAGTTCATTGGGGCGGTGGCTGCGGCGGTCCGCCAGGCCGACCAGGGTCAGGGCGATTTCCGCGTTGCGCTTGCGCTGGGCCGCGTTGAGGTGGGTCAACAACAAGGGCAGCTCGACGTTCTTCTGCGCGGTCAGCATCGGCATCAGGTTGTAGAACTGAAAGACGAAGCCAACGTGGTGGCTGCGCCAGGTGGACAGCTGGCCGCCGCTCATCTGGTCGATGCGCTCGTCTTCGATGGTGATCTCGCCGTCGCTGGGCGAATCCAGTCCCCCGATCAGGTTCAGCAGGGTGGTCTTGCCCGAACCGGAAGGCCCCATCAGCGCGACGAAGTCGCCCTTCTCGATGTCCAGGTCGATCCCGTGCAGGACCTGCACCTGCTCTGGCCCGCGCTGGTAGGTCTTGATGATGTTGCGCAATGAAACCAGGGTCGACATGCCGATTCTCCAGAGGCGGGGCGGATGGCCACGGATCGCCGTAACGACGGCGCTGGCCATGGTAGTGACGGCCGCTGGCCGTCAGACAGAAAACCTACGGTTGTTCCTTTACCTTGCTGCCGTCGTGCAACGCGTCCGTCGGATCGGTGACCACCGCCTCGCCAGCGCGTACGCCCTGCAGGATCTGCCGGTCTGCGTTCAACGCCAGTCCCGGGGTCACCGCGCGCTGCTGCACGCGGTCATCGGCCAGCACGAACACCACGCTGCCTCCGTCGCGCTGCACGACCGCCGTGGCCGGGATGCGCACGCCCTTCGGCCTGTCCTGCGTGTCCGCCTTCGGCTGCTCCAGGAAGCTCACCCGCACGCCCATCTCCGGCACGATGCGTGGGTCGCGGGTCTTGATCGATACGCGCACCTTGACCGTCGCCTTGCCTCGGTCCGCCGTGGGAACGATGGCAATCACCTCCGCCGGGATCTTCCAGTCCGGGTAGGCATTGAGCGTGGCCTCGACCGGCATCTTCGGCTGCACGCGGCCGATGAAGGCCTCGCCGACCTCGACTTCGATCTCCAATGAATCCATGTCCACGATGGTGCCGATCCCGGTACGGGTGAAGCCACCGCCTGCCGACAGCGGCGATACGATCTCACCCGGCTGCGCCGCCTTGGCGGTGACCACCCCGGAGAACGGTGCGCGCACGATGTTGTTGTCCACGCCGAGGTCGGCGATGGCCAGCTGGTTGCCCGCCACCTGCACGTTGCGCTGTGCGGTATCCAGCTGCGCACGCAGGCTGTCGCGCTGGGCGATGGACTGGTCGAACTGCGAACGCGACACCAGCTGCTGCCCGACCAGGGACTGCAGGCGACCCGCTTCAGCATCCGCCTGTTTCAGCTGCGCCTGCAGTCCGGCCACCTGGCTGCGCGCCGCCTGCACCTGCGAGGCAGACAGGTCGCGCTGGGCGCCCGCATCGATCGGGTCCAGCGTCGCCATGATCTGGCCTTCCTCGACGCGCATGCCTTCTTCGATCATCACCTCGCGGACTTTGCCGGTGATCTTGGCCGATACCGTGGCCATGCGCCGTGCGACCACGTAGCCACTGGCATCAAGCACCGATGAGGATGCGCCCGCCCCGTCCAAGGCCACTGCGGGTGCCGTCTGTACCTCTACGGCCTGGGGGCGCAGCATCCACACCGCCGCGGCGATACCGATCAGCACCACCACGGCAATCACGATCCACAGCCAGCGGCGGCCACCCGGCGTGGGCGGCGGCGGCGTCTTGCGATCGATGCGAAGTTCTTTCAGGAGTTCACTGGAGGCGTTCATAGGGACCATGACGATGGATCGAGCGGAGTGTGACCCCCCGGTCCCCGAGGGGCAAACGGGAGCTCCGGTGCCTGCACAGAATGCGCGCTCCTGCGTTGCCGGGGCAGTGACAGCTGTCACCTGATATGGCTGACGGCGGGCACTGCGTGCCACGGGGGGAAAGCGCGAAGCTGCCAGCGTGATCCACGATCCATGCAGACCACCGCCCGCCCGCCAGGATGCCCCGCATGCACACGCCCTCCGTTACACCGCTCGCTTCACTGGACACCGTAAAGGTGACCTACCGCGCTGCCCCGGCGCTGCGTGGCATCAGCCTGCAGGTGCACGGCGGCGAGGTGCTTGCGCTGCTGGGTCGCAACGGGGCGGGAAAAAGCACCGCCATTGCCGTGCTGCTCGGCCTGCGCCCTGCCGACGCCGGCACCGCGGTGCTGATGGGCGGGGACCCACAGTCGCGGCGCCAGCGCGCGCAGGTGGGGGTGATGCTGCAGAGCACGGCGCTGCCGGAGAAACTGCAGGTCGGCGAGCTGGTCGATCAGTTCCGTGCCAGCTATCCGGATCCCCTGCCGCTGCAGGAGGCGCTGGCAACGGCCGGTATCGAATCCCTGCAGCATCGCCGCTACGGCCAGCTGTCCGGCGGTCAACAGCGGCGCGTGCAGTTCGCCATCGCGGTCTGCGGCCGGCCGCACCTGCTGTTCCTGGACGAGCCGACGACCGGGCTGGACGTCGATTCCCGACAGGTGATGTGGAAAGCGATCCGCCGCCTGGTCAATGACGGCTGTGGCGTCGTCTTGACCACCCACTATCTGGAGGAAGCCGAAGCCCTGGCGGATCGGGTGATCGTGCTGGAGCAGGGACGGGTCCTTGCCGATGGGCCGATCGCCTCGTTTCGTCCACAGTTGGCACCGCGCCGCATCCGTTGCCGCAGCGCCCTGCAGGTAGACGTCGTGCGGCACTGGCCTGGCGTGCGCGAGGTGCAGCGCGACGGTGCGTACCTGCAACTGCTGGCCGAACCGGCCGAAGCGGTGGTCGCGCGTCTGCTGGCCGACGACCCGCAGTTGCAGGAACTGGAGGTACGTGGCGGCGGGCTTGCCGAAGCCTTCGTCGAAATGACCCAGGAGGCCGCATGAACGCCACGTCCCGGACGTCCACCGCTGCGGCGCGTCGTCCTGCCACGCGCGCGTTGGCGCCCTATGTCGCCGAGCTCAAGGCAGAGCTGCGCCGTACGTGGCGCACGCCGGCCTTCGTGTTGCCGTGCCTGCTGTTCCCGGTGCTGTTCTATCTGATGTTCGGGGTGTTGCTGGGCCGCGGCCACGCGGCGCGTTACCTGCTGGCGACCTACTGTGTGTTCGGTGCGATGGGGCCGGCGCTGTTCGGCTTCGGCGTGCAGTTTGCTCTTGATCGCGCCGGTGGCCTGTTGACCCTGAAACGCGCCTTGCCGGTGCCGCCGTTGGCGCCGCTGCTGGCGCGCCTTCTGATGGCGGTGATCTTCGCGCTGATGGTTGCGGCATTGCTGATTCTTGCCGCGCGCCTGCTGGGAGGGGTGCAGCTGGCCCCAGGACAGGTCTTCGGACTGATGGGCGTGGCGGCGCTGGTTGCCTTGCCACTGGGTGCGATCGGCCTGTTGATCGGGGCCTGGGTCGGTGCCGATGCGGCCCCTGCCGTGGTCAACCTGGTCTACCTGCCGATGGCCCTGTTGTCAGGTCTGTGGGTGCCGTTGTCCGTGCTGCCCACGGTGTTCAGCACCTTTGCGCCGTTATGG
The DNA here is from genome assembly GCF_014842145.1 of Stenotrophomonas sp. CFBP 13718. Lineage (NCBI taxonomy): Bacteria > Pseudomonadati > Pseudomonadota > Gammaproteobacteria > Lysobacterales > Lysobacteraceae > Stenotrophomonas > Stenotrophomonas sp. CFBP 13718. The sequence goes on along the minus strand of NZ_JACYVC010000017.1, from coordinate 42,258 downwards.
CCGACGTGGCATGCGGCGCAGCTTGCGTTACCGGTGATGGGCGAGCCGACCAGCGGCAGCGCGACCGTGCACGTACTGGTGCTGGTCGCGGTGACGGTGTGCTGTGCACTGCTTGCCTCTCGCCGCCTGCGCCGCATCGGCTGACATGGCATGATCGGCCGCGACCGTCCCCTGCTGGAATCCCCCGTGCCATTGAAGTGGCTTGCCTCCCTCCTGCGCCCAGCGCCGGATTCCGCTGCAGCCGATCATCGCCGGCGGGGACAGTCCGCCTGGAGTGATTACATCCACCTGTTATGGACGTCGTGGGTGTTCCTGACGCCGCTGTTCGGTGGCGGCTACACCGCGCGCTGGGGGGTGCTGACGCTGATCAGCTACCCGACGTTCCTGTTCCTCTATGCGCGCACGATGCTGTCGCCGCGCCACCACGCACCCCGCTACGCGTTGGCGATGGTGGCGTTGAGCCTGGTGCTGGTGCCGTGGTATCCCTCGGGCATCAGCTACTTCGTGTTCGGTTGCGTGATGCTGCGCGTCTGCCGCAACGGCAGTACCTGGCGCTATGTTCTGCAGTTGCTGCTGCTCAATGCGGTGTATGTCAGCACGGCGTATCTCTCGGGGTGGGCATGGCAGAACCTGGTCTGGATTCCCTTCATGTCGGTGGTGATCGGGCTGATCTCCAACACCGAGTCGCTCAACAGGGACCGCGACGCGCAACTGCAGCTCTCGCAGGACGAAGTACGGCGCCTTGCCGCCACCGCCGAACGTGAGCGCATCGGGCGCGACCTGCACGATCTGCTCGGCCACACCCTGTCGCTGATCACACTGAAGCTGGAGCTGTCGCGCAAGCTGTACGATCGTGGCGACGCACGTGCCAGGCTGGAGATCGGCGAAGCGGAAGATATTGCGCGGCAGGCGCTTGCAGAGGTGCGCAGCGCCGTCACCGGATTCCGCTCCAGCGACCTTGCCGGTGAACTGGCATCTGCACGTCTGCTGCTGGAATGCCAGCAGGTGCACCTGGCGTACCAGCCACCGCCGCCCATGCCGCTGGAAACCGAGCGGGCGCTGGCCCTGGTGTTGCGCGAAGCGGTCACCAACATCGCCCGCCACGCGCAGGCCGGCACGGCGCAGGTCGACTTCGAGCGTGTGGGCAACACACTGCGGATGCAGGTCCGTGACAATGGCCGCGGCGGCGTGACGCGCGAAGGCAATGGTCTCGCCGGAATGCGTGAACGCCTCGTGGCACTGCAGGGCACGCTGCAGATCAGTACGGTGCCGCAGGGCGGCACCTGCATTGCGGCCAGCGTGCCGATGCCGGTAACGCCCAAGGGAACGCACAGTGTGCCTGCCCCCCTTCATTCCACGTCATCCAGGGAAGCACCATGATCCGGATCGTATTGGCCGAAGACCAGGCCATGGTGCGCGGCGCCTTGTCGGCGCTGCTCGGGCTTGAGCCGGATATCGAGGTGCTGGGCAGTGCAGCGGACGGCGAAGCTGCATGGCGCATGCTGCAGCAGGTGCAGCCGGACATCCTGGTCACCGACATCGAAATGCCCGGACTGACCGGACTGGAGCTTGCCCAGCGCATCGCACGGCAACAGCTGCCGATCAAGGTAGTGATCGTCACCACCTTCGCGCGTACGGGTTTCCTGCGCCGTGCGTTGGATGCCGGCGTGCTCGGCTACCTGCTGAAGGACGCACCGGCTGATCATCTCGCCGATGCGCTGCGGCGCGTAAAGCAGGGCGCCCGCGCGATCGACCCGCAGCTGGCCCTGGACGCCTGGTCGCAGGCCGACCCATTGAACGACCGCGAGCGCCGCGTGCTGCGCCTGGCCGGCGAGGGCAAGACCGCCGGCGAAATCGCCACCGACCTCGGCCTTTCACACGGCACCGTACGCAACTACCTGTCCGAGTGCATCGGCAAGCTGGGCGTCGCCAACCGCATCGAAGCCTACCGCCTCGCCCGCCAGAAAGGCTGGCTCTGAAAAAAGGGGACGGAGGGGATTAAGTCGCATCTGGCCCAACAGTGCCAGATGCGACTTAATCCCCTCCGTCCCTTTTTTTACTTCCTGGGGCCGCGGGCCATGGACGGGAACACGCCGTCGCGGCGGACCCAGGCGTGGTACAGCGCGGCGCCGATGTGCAGCAGCACTGTGGCGAACAATACGTAGGCGAGCAGGCTGTGCGCGCTGCGTAGTGCGGTGTAGACCGCCGGGGAGTGCGGCGCGATCGCGGGCAGGTTCATCCCGCTCCACAGCACGATGGGATAGCCACCGGCAGACAGCATCGACCAGCCGATCAAGGGCATCGCCAGCATCAGCGTGTACAGCAGCCAGTGCGAGGTCTTGGCGGCCAGGGCCTGCCACCATGGCAGGTCGGCCGGTAGCGGCGGTGGACGGTGACGCAGGCGGTTGTACAGGCGCAGCAGCACCAGCAGGCCGATCGCGATGCCCAGTGGACGATGGATATCGACCAGCATTGGACGCAGGTGCAGCGAGGCCACCATGGTCACGCCGATGAACAGCATCGCGAGGATCATCAGCGCCATCGTCCAGTGCAGCACCCGTGCCAGCAGATTGAAATAACCGGTGCTCTTGTCAGGCGTGTTCATCGTGGGACCCCTGCATCATTGCCGGCCTGGCCCCGCGCACTCTCGCGCTCGCGGCGGTTGAACGAATGGGAGTACACCGCGGAGCGTGTCGCCAGAATGGCGTCATCGCTGCCCTCGATACCTGCAGGCAGGATCAACGGATCGAAGTTGAGGTCGTTGCAGGCGCCGCCGGCCTGCGGCTGCAGGTGGTCCAGGGTCAGTACGCCCGCCTGCACCTGGCGGCGCTCGCTCGGCCACGGCGTGGACGGATCCTCGACCGCGTCACCGGCATCGGCCAGCGTGACGATCAGGTTCCAACGCACCGGCCCCTGCGCGAGACGCTGCTGGAACTCGTCCGCCAGATAGTCCAGTCCCGCCGTGCGCCGCGCCTGCTCATCCAGTTCGACGACCGGCGCTTGCGGCTGCCAGCTCCAGCGCACGGCCTGTCGTGTGCCGTCCGCAGCGATGAACCAGAAGCTGTTGACGCTGTTGAACGTGGTGTTGGCCCAACTGTTCGACCAGGGTGCGGTCTTTGCCCATTGCTGGAACGCGCGTGCGCTGGGGTACTTCGCCAGCACGGCGGCCATCTTTGCCGGGTCGGGCTTGCCCGTGGCCGGGTCGGGCAGCTGTGCGCGGGTCTGTTCGAGGAAGGCCTCCGGCGTAGGGACCGCGAAGAACGGGAAGCTGTTCATCGCCATCCGCCACTCCTGGCCATTCTGGCTGATGAGTTGCAGCGCGATGCTGCGCACGCGGGCCTGCGCGTCGGCGCCATGCGGGTCACCGCCGCCGATCGATAGCCGGCCCAGCACCGGGACGCGCGGCTGGGCGAAAACCTCTGCCTTGGACAGGGCGGCCCCTTCGGGCGAACCGGTAAACCAGCCGCTGACGCAGACGCCTTTGCTGTGCGCGCGGCGGAAGCCGGGGTGCGCGGCGCCGGTGGCCTCAATGGTGTCGGTGAACTGCTGCGCGGTAGGCCGATCGCGGCCGATCCAGCCGGCCAGCCAGGCGAAGGCCAGCGCCACGATGCCCAGGATCATCGCGATCAACGCGATCCAGGGCAGCGGCGAATGCGCTCGCGGGCCACGCGGTGTCCCGCCATGGCGGGTAAAGCGGAACAAGGGCATTGGCGGTTCCTGCCTGGCAAGAGACTTGCGGGGGTAGCGCCATCGTAAACAGAAAAGGGGACGGAGGGGATTAAGTCGCAATCGGCCTGAACGGGCCAATCGCGACTTAATCCCCTCCGTCCCCTTTTTCGGGGTTCAGGCGTAGCGGGTCTTCAGCATGGCCCAGGCCGAGCGCAGGGCGAGGGCTTCGCCGCCGGCCGGGCGGCCGGGGCGTTCGCCGTCGTTCCAGGCGTACACGTCCAGGTGGGCCCAGCGCTGGCCCTCGGCCAGGAAGCGCTCGAGGTACAGCGCGGCGGTGACGGCGCCGCCCATCCGCGAGCCAGCGTTCGCCAGGTCCGCAATGCCGCTGTGCAGGTAACGCAGGTACGGCCGCCACAACGGCATGCGCCAGACCGGATCGCGCGTCTGTTCGCCCGCCTGCAGCCACTGCTGGGCCACGGCATCGTCATTGCTGAAGAGTGCGGGCAGGTCCGGGCCCAGCGCGATGCGCGCCGCGCCGGTCAGGGTGGCGAAGTCCAGCACCAGGTCCGGCTGCTGCTCGCTCGCATACGTCAGTGCGTCGCCCAGGATCACCCGGCCTTCTGCGTCGGTGTTGTCGATTTCCACGCTCAGCCCCTTGCGGGTAGCGATCACTTCGCCAGGACGGAAGGCATCGGGCCCGATCGCGTTCTCCACTGCTGGCACCAGCAGGGTCAAGCGGACAGGAAGCGCCTGCGCCATCACCAGCCCGGCCAGCGCCAACGCGTGCGCGGCCCCGCCCATGTCCTTCTTCATGTTGCGCATGCCATCGGCCGGCTTGATGTCCAGCCCGCCGGTATCGAAGCACACGCCCTTGCCGACCAGCACCAGCGACGGATCGCTTTCCTTGCCCCAGCGCAGCACGATCAGCCGCGGGGCGCGATGCGATGCACGGCCCACCGCATGGATGGCCGGGAAGTTCTGCTGCAGCAGCGCATCGCCGGTGATCGCTTCGACCTGCGCGCCGTGCGCCTGCGCCATGGTGCGCGCCGCGTCTTCCAGCTGCTGCGGTCCCATGTCTTCGGTAGGGGTGTTGACCCAATCGCGGACCCGCAGGCTGGCGTGCACCAGGGCAACGACTTCCGCCGACGGACTGGCCAGCAGCTGGGCCGGTGCGCGGTTGCGCTTGCGGTAGCGATCGAACCGGTAGCTGCCCAGGCCCCAGCCCAGCTGCAGCAGCTCGTGCTGTGCGGCATCCAGTGAGCTGGCCAGCTGCCACACGCTGCCCTCTGGCAACGCGTGCGGCGCATGGGCGTAGCTGTAGGCATCGGCGGCGTCACCGATGCCGATCACCGCGCCGGCGATGCCCTGCTCACCAGGCAGCAGGGCGACGCTGTGCGCGCTGCCGTTGAAGCCCTGCGCCTGCAGCCATGCCTGCATGGCCGGCGGTTGGCCGGCGTTCCAGTCCTTGAAACCGGCGCGGTCCAGCACATGCAGGGGCAGTGCGTGCTCGGACGCGGCAACGAAACCGACGATATCGCTCATGGGTCAGGAACTCCTGGTGGCGGTGGCGGCGACGTTGGCATCAAGCCAGTCGGCCAGCCCGGTAAGGGTGTCGAACTGCAGGTCAGGCTGCAGCGATGGGTGGTTCCAGGACGCGGCCTCGCGGTTGATCCAGCAGCCACGCAGGCCCGCGGAGATGGCACCGGCTACGTCCATGTCGATGTGGTCGCCGACATGCAGCACGTGCTCCGGCGCGACGCCCAGCCGCGCGCAGGCGGCGTGGAAGATGCTGGCCACCGGCTTGGCGGCGCCGTGCTCGCGCGCGCCCAGCTGGAAGGCGAACAGGTGCGATACGCCGATGCGCTCCAGGTCCGCATTGCCATTGCTCAGCGCGGCCACGGGCACTTTCGCGGCGATCCGCTGCAGGGCCTCCAGCGCATCCGGGTAGTACTCCACCTGGTTGCGCGCGGCATGGAACGCTTCGTACGCCGGCTCGACCAGCGCGAGGTCGGCGCCGCTGGCCTGCAGCGCCTGCTGCAGCGTCAGGCGTCGCAGCGCGCTGAGGTCATGGTGCAGGTGGGGGTTGTCGACGTACGCACGCTCGCGCAGCTCACGCATGGCCGCCAGCGGGAACATCGCCGCGGTGGCCGGGCTGTGTTCCTGCATCCAGTCGTGCAGCACGGTGTCGATGCGTGCGCCGATGGGAGCAAAGGGCCACAGGGTGTCGTCGAGATCGAGGGTGATGGCTTGGATGGGAAAGTTCACCCGACCATTCTACGCCCGTCGCAACTGGCTTTCATTCCAGCAGCCGTGACCACCCCTGCATGCCATCCAGCCGCGCCAGCACCAGCTTCACGCACACCAGCAGCGGAACCGCCAGCAACAGGCCGACGAAGCCCCACAACCAGCCGAAGATCATCAGCGCAAGGATCAGCACCAGCGGGGAAATCTTCATCCGCCGGCCCAGCACGATCGGCGTGACCATCTGCCCTTCCAGGGTATGCAGGGCCAGATACGCTGCCGCCGGCAGTACCGCCTCCAGCGGGTCGGGGAACTCGACAAAGCCGACCAGCAGCATCAGCGCGACACCGATGAGCGGCCCCACGTACGGGGCGAAGTTGAGCAGCGCCGCCGCGGTGCCCCACAGCAGGGCATCCTGCATGTCCAGGCCCAACAGCATCAGCACGCCGGCGAACAGCAGGCCCACCAGGCTGTTGATCACCGAGATGGTGAGCACGTAGCGGGAGACCTCGCGCTCGATGGCGCGCAGGATATCGGTGGTGAAGCGCTGTTGCTGGCGGCTGGGGAACAGGGCGATCGCGTGGCGCTGCAGGTTCTGTCCGTAGATCATGAAAAACAGGGTCAGCAGCACCACCGCCAGCACCGAGGCGAGCAGGCGCGGTGCCTGGGTGATGGCTTTATACGGGTCATCGAGCTGGGTGCGCACCACCTGTACGCGTCGGGTGCCTTCGCCGGCAGCGACGCGGGCGAAATTCTCCGCCGCCTGGTTGGCCTGCTGCACCGGCTTGGTCAGGTTCTGCACCTGGCGTCCGATCTTGCGCAGCTGCTGCGGCGCCTCTTGGGCCCATTCCATCGTCGGTACCACCAACTGCACGGCCAGCGCCGTGGTGGCGCCCAGGCCGAGCACGATCACCAGGATCGCGCCCAGCGGACGCGGCACCCAGATGCGCTGCAGCAGCCGCAGGATCGGATTGCCGACCAGGGCAAAGAACATCGCCAGCAGGATCGGCAGCACGATCGCCTGCGCCGCCCACAGGGTGAACGCCACCGCCAGCGTCGCCAGCACCACGAGGGCAACCGGGGCACGCGGACGGGGGGAAGGAGGGGTGGGCGCTGTCTGCGCCGGACCGGTGGTAAGGGACTCGCTCATCGACGCACCGGCAGGGGAAAGTACGTCATTATCCGCCCGCCGCGATCAACGCGGCGGGGTGACCATGTCAACGTTCGGACAATTCCGTGGCGGCCTCTGCGGGACGCGGACCGGTGCCCGCATCACGCTCCTGCGGGACGCCGGTAGTTCCCGTTCGTGGCGCGTTCCGTGCGGCGGCTGCAGCACCCGCTGCCGCACCGGCCGCCGCTGCCGTTGCCGTCGGGTTGACGGCATCGTCTACCTTCTCCGCGGCCGCATCGGCCTGTTCGGCGGCATCGTCAGCGGTGCCGGCGGCATGGGCGGCCATCGCCGAAGCGAAGGCAGCCTGGCCGCTGGCCACGAGATTGGAGACCGACCCGACCATCTGCAGCCAGCGCGCGCCGCTGACCTTGCCGGGTAACTCCAGCTTGCCGGCGACGAAACCACTGGCCACGCCGGCCACGATGATGCGCAACGGCGACCAGCCACTGCGCCACACCTGGCTGAGCACGCCCCAGTTGTCCTGGGTGTCCACCAACCGCACGGCGACGACCTGTTCGCAGCGCTTCACGCGGCTGCGCAGGGTGCTGAACTTCATGGCTTGCCCTCCGGAATCTTGACGTCCGCATCCGGGTCTTCTTCGCTGGGTTCGTCGAACAGGCCCAGCTTGGACAGCTGCCGACGCGTGGAATGCATGCCAGTAAAGTTGAAGAAATAGGACACGCGCCAAGCGGCCAGCCCGGTCACTGCAAGGCTGATGACCGACGTCAGCAGCAATGCATGCAGCCATGACATGCCCCAGCTCTGCAGCAGGGCAATGAAGGTGGCCGCCAGGAACAGCCAAGCGGACGCACCGAATACGATGGCCACGCCGGCCCAGGCCAGCGCTCGACCGAATGCGCTGCGCGCAAGCGCGAAGTCCGCCGATGCCAAGCGCCGCAGCGAACGCAGCGAATGTTTCGCTGCGTCGGCCGTTGCGCGGCTGGCACGGGTGACCTCGCGGATGCTTTCATCCAGCGGCGGGGTGGCCGCTGGATCTGGACCGCGTGCGCTGTCTTCGCTTTCGCTCACGCCGCGGCTTACTTGTCGCTACCGCTGTTGGCGAACTTGGCGATCAGCCAGCCAGCCGCGAAGGCCACGCCGAACGAAGCCAGCGGACGCTCACGGATCAGCTCGGCAGCGCTGTCGACCAGGTCCTTGCCCTTGTCCATCAGCGCATCGACCTGTTCCTTGGCGGCGGCACCGCCGAACTCGGCAGCAGCAAGACCGGACAGGGCGGTGTCGGACAGCTCGGCCTTGACGTTGGCCTTGCCGATACGCAGTTCGTCGCCTGCCGCGCCAGCGGCACCCTTGATTGCGCCGCCTGCCGCATTGGCAGCCGACTTCAGGTGGGTGGACGCTTCGCCCAGCTGGTCTTTCAGGTTTTCGGTATTGGTGGGGCTCATGAAAAACTCCTGTTCTGTGGGATTGGCAGCCGCCATCCGGGAAGCGGAATGGCCACGGACGACATGGATACCACCGCCCGGGTATAGGGGGCGTTACGGTAGGGCATGCCGTCAGCGCATGACCAACTGCCCACGGGCATTGCCGCGCACGATGCGCAGCACCAGCTGCGGCGGGCGCTGCTGGAAGTTGGCTTTCCAGCTCGCCAGGTCGGCGAACTCACCGGCGCTGGCCTCGGTGACGATGTCGCCCTTGGCCAAGCCGGAAGCGGCAGCCCGGCTGCCACGCGTGACCTCGTTGACCAGCACCCCGCTGATGCCCGACTGCCGCAGTGACTCGGGCAGGTCGATGAACGTGGCGCCGCCCAGGCGCGGATCGAGGGTGTCGCCGGCGATGGCGCGGGCCTGTTCCTTCAACGTCGCCTTCAACTGCAGGGGTTTGCCATCCCGGCGCAGTTCAAGGGCCATGGTGCTGCCCACCGCCGCCAGCCCTTCGATGTTGTGCAGCGCCTGTGCGCTGTCCACCCGCTGACCGTTGGCGCTGAGCACGACATCACCCGCGCGCACCCCTGCCGCCGCGGCGGCCGATCCAGCCAGCACGCGGCTGACCAGCGCACCACGCGACTCCGACAAGCCCAGCCCCTGCGCCAGTTGAGGCGTCAGATTCTGGCTTTCGATACCCAGCGTGCCACGCACCACCACGCCATGTTTGACCAGCTGGTCGACGACGTTGCGTGCCAGGTTGGAGGGGATGGCCAGGCCGAGGCCGATGTTGCCGGCCATGCTGCCCTGGGGATTGAAGCTGGCGGTGTTGATGCCCACCAACTGCCCCTGCAGGTTGACCAGCGCACCGCCGGAGTTGCCCGGGTTGATCGATGCATCGGTCTGGATGAAATTCTGGTAACCGAGCCCACGGATGCCGCTGCGGCCCACGGCCGACACGATGCCCGAGGTCACCGTCTGGGTGAAGCCGAAGGGATTGCCGATCGCCACCACGAAGTCGCCCACGCGTAACTGGTCGCTGTTGCCGAGGCTGATGGCGGTGAGCCCATCGGCGGGAATCCGGATCAGCGCGATGTCGGTGTCGGCGTCGGAGCCCAGGAACTCGGCCTTTACGGTGCGCCCATCGGACAGCGTGACCTGCACATCGTCGGCGTTGTCGATGACATGGTGGTTGGTCAGCACCAATCCCTCGGCCGCATCGATGATCACGCCCGAGCCCAGCGACTCGTTGATCCGCTCCTGCGGGACGTCGGGGAACAGGCGGCGGAAGAACGGATCGTCGAAGAAGGGATTGCGCACCCGCACGACCTGCTTGGTGTTGACGCTGACCACGGCAGGGGTGACTTTCTCCAGCATCGGCGCCAGCGAGGGTACGGGCTGGCCTGCGACCGAGGCCGGCAGCGCGGTCGTCGTCGGGATGCTCACCGGCGCAGGCGCAGCTTCGGCGCGGTTATCCAGGTGTGCGTTGATGCCGGTGGCAACGAAGCCGCCGAAGGCAGCGGCCAGCGCGAGCGTAAGCAGGGTCGGAATCGGTCGCATGGGAATCGTGGTCCGTGCAGGAACAGGTAGTGGATGGAGCGAGCTTGCGTGATCGCGGCGGCAGCGTCGAGACCTGGCGATGCACACGATGCAGTTGGGTGGCTGCGTTGCCCGGGAGGGGCTGCCGCAGTGTCTCCCGCAAGGACTAAACATGCCATGAAAGTGGTCGCTTGCTGCTGGCAAAGTTGCGCAATTCCGCGCAAACACCGATGTCGATGCGCGCTTCGCATGTCACGCCGGGTGCGCTGCAGGCAGGTCCGCCCTGTTGCCTCCGGTACCGCGGTATTTGCTGGAAACCAGCATAAAAGCGCTGTTTTATCGATGTTGGTGATCGCGCATGCGGTGCATCTGCGGCACATAGGGGCCCAACGGTTGCTTGCACGCGCGCAGTTTCCCGTTCCACGATGCAGGCTGCCGGTATAGCATCGCCTCCGTTTTGACATTCCAGCCCCCCAGGAGGGCAAATCATGAGCAACGGTAATGGTGTGACGACGACGCTGAGCGAAACCGTCGAGAACGTGAAAGAAGCTGCAAGCAACGTTGGCGAGACCATCGCCCACACTGCCGAGGACGCCGTGGCTGCGGTCAAGACGACGGCCAAGCGTGTTCGCAAGGCGGCAACCACCCGCGTCGCCGCGGCGAAGAAGTCGGTCGCCAAGGTCGAAAAGGCCGTGGCAAAGAAGGCAGACGATGCAGCCAAGTCGGTCGGCAAGTCCCTCTCCAAGGCGCGCCAGAAGCTGGAAACGGCCAAGAAGAACGCCAAGGCTGAAGCCGCTGCGCTGACCAAGACGGTCGCCAAGAAGAAGGCCGCCGCCACCAAGGCCGTGACCAAGAAAGCAGCTGCAGTGAAGAAGACCGCGACCAAGAAGGTGGCCGTGGCCAAGAAGACTGCGACCAAGAAGGCCGCTGTTGCCAAGAAGACCGTCGGCAAGAAGGTGGCCGTGGCCAAGAAGACCGCGACCAGGAAGGCCGCTGTTGCCAAGAAGACCGTCGGCAAGAAGGTTGCCGTGGCCAAGAAGACCGCGACCAGGAAGGCCGCTGTTGCCAAGAAGACCATCGGCAAGAAGGTCGCCGTGGCCAAGAAGGCTGTCGCCAAGAAGGCAGTGGGCAAGAAGACGGCTGTTGCCAGGAAGGCCGTCGGCAAGAAGACGGCTGTCGCCAAGAAGACGGCGACCAGGAAGGTAGCGGTTGCCCGCAAGACCGTTGGCAAGAAGGCCGTTGCTGCCAAGAAGGCTGTCGGCAAGAAGTCCGCCGTTGCCCGCAAGACCGTCGCCAAGAAGAGCGCTGTTGCCAAGAAGACCGTCGCGCGCAAAGCCGCACCGGTGAAGAAGGCAGTGGGCAAGAAGACGGCTGTCGCCAAAAAGACCGTTGCCCGCAAGGCTGCACCGGCGAAGAAAGCCGTAGCGCGCAAGGCGCCGGCGAAGAAGGTTGCCGCACGCAAGGGCGCGACCAAGCGCGCCAAGTAAGCGCGTGGCCGTATCCCCTGCCGCCCGTCGGTGGGCAGGGGAGCGGACGATGATGCCATTGCACACAGCGTGCAGGGCATCATGGGCACCTCCCTTTGCGAGGCATGGCCCGATGCGCGGTCTCGATTTCAGTTCCTGGCAAGCCGTGCTGTCCACCCTGGGTGGGCTGGCAATCATCACCCTGCTCGGCGTAGGCATCCGCCTGTTGGTGATGCAGACCCTGCAGGCACGCCGCGAGCGCGAGAACCGGCAGATCAACGAACGCCTGCGCACGCTGATGGCCGCCTACAAGACGTTGGGCGGATCGTTCACCGGCGACCTGGACGTCAGCCCTGCACACCTGCGGCAACTGCGCGAGCGCGCGCATGTGGACGGTGTGATGGAACCCGGATCGGACCGGGCGCGTCGCATCCGCGATGCCGTCGAAGCCGCTTTGTCGGACATCCTGCTGCTGGGTACCGACGAGCAGGTGCGGCTGGCGGCCCACGCGGCAACCGAACTTGCGCAGGGGCGACCGGTGCATACCCACGAGCTGGTGCTGTCATTGCGCGACTTCGTCCGTGAGGCGCTGGACCTTGCGCCGATCCCGGCCGGCCTGGTCATTCCGCGGCAGGGCCCGACCCGCCCCGCCAGCAGTGGCGGTGGGGCAGGCAAGGGCCGCGGCGATGGCGGCGAACGCGGTGGTGCCGGCAAGGGCGGCGGTGGCGCGGGGGGCGCCGGCATGGGCGCCATGGGGGGCATGGGGGCAGGCATGGCGATAGGTGCGCCCGCCAGCGACGAGCCGGATCCACGCGCACCCTGAAAACGGCCGCCCTCTCTTACGGCAACTCGACCACCGGCACGAAGCCGCCATAGATCATCCGCTTGCCGTCGAAGGGCATGGGGTTGGTTGCCGGATCCATGCGCGGATCGTCCATCATCTTCTTCATGCCGGCATCGCGCGTGGCCTTGTCCGGCCACTCGATCCAGGAAAACACGACGGTCTCGTCGTCCTTGGCCTGTACGGCACCGAAGAAATCGGTCAGCTTGCCGCGCTGGACGTCATCGCCCCAGCATTCGACCACCCGTGTCGCACCGAACTCCATGAACACCGAGTCGCCCGTACGCGCGTGGTCGATGAAGGCCTGCTTGTTCGCCGTAGGTACGGCGAGAACGAATCCGTCGATGTAGCTCATGGCGGTGCTCCTGCTGGCCTGCGGACGCAGTGCCTTCATGGGTATGACGAACCCAGGCGACGGAAATCGACACGCTGCAGCCGCGGTGGGTGCGCTTTCCCGTCTGTTTACGCCGCGCGGCGGGCGTCTGCCGTGAACGCCCTCTGCACGCTTGGAAATGAAAGGCGCGCGCGTATGCCTGAAAACAGCTGAATACAGCCCCAAAATCACATTTCTGCTTTCAGGATGGGGTTAGGTCAAAAAACGGAAACTTTACATACCCGATGCGACGGCGCCCTGGCGCTGCTGCAACAAAACCAGAAAGACAAGAGGTTGTACCCCCATGAAGACTTCGCTGATTGCCCTGGCTCTGGCCACTGCCCTGCCGTTCGCTGCTTCGGCCGCTGAGAACCTGTCGTACAACTACGCCGAAGCCGATTACGTGAAGACCCAGGCCGATGCGCTGAAGGCCGATGGTTGGGGCGTGAAGGGCTCCTACGGCGTGCTGCCGAACATGCATGTGTTCGGTGAGTACAGCCAGCAGGAACTGGACGCAACCAAGACCGACCTGGACCAGTGGCGCCTGGGCGTCGGTTACAACGTCGAAATCGCGCCGTCGACCGACTTCGTGGCACGTGCGGCTTACAACAACCGCAACCTGAAGGGTTCGAACCTGGACTTCAATGGCTGGAGCACCGAAGCCGGTATCCGTACCGCGTTCGGTGAGCATGCCGAGGTCTACGCGATGGGCGGCTACGAAGATTACGACAAGAAGAAGGGCGTCAATCCGGAAGGCCAGTGGTACGGTCGCCTGGGTGCCCAGGTCAAGCTCAACCAGAACTGGGGCATCAACGGCGACATCAAGATGAACCGTGATGGCGACAAGGAATGGTCGGTCGGCCCGCGCTTCAGCTGGTAAGACCCTGCGCGCGTGCCATATGCACGCCCCGCGCATGACGAAAAGGCCCGGCAATTGCCGGGCCTTTTCCGTTCCAGCACACGGCCTGCGCGTTACTCGCCCTGGTACTGTTTTTCTTCCACCAGCGCCGAACCGGCGACCCGGTTGATCTCGTTCTTCACCTGCACCCGTTCGCCATTGGTGCCATAGACACCGCGCGCGAGCTGCACGAAGGCGTCGTCGAACACCTGCGCCGCTTCTTTATCGCGCAGCTGGTCCTGGATATCCCACATGCGCTCGTTGATGGCCTTCAGCTGCTGCTTCAGGGCATCCAGCGCCGGCTGGCTGCTGCGTTGCGCGGCGAACAACGGCAGCAGGCCGTCCAGTTCGGTGCGTACGTTGGCCAGTTTGTCCGCATCCGAGATGCGTTCGGCCTTGATTTCCAGGATGGTGATCTTGTCGATCAGCTCGCCGATCGATACAGGGGTCAGGATCGCGTCCACGCAGGTGCTCCGTTGAACAGGGAGCCATGATAGCGCGCGCGGACTTTACGTCGTCTTTGCGCGCAACCGGGGCCGGCGCCATCGATCGGTTACGCCCCGTCCTTCCACACTGCCCAGCTCCGACGGCCCTGCCGTCATTGCACAGGACACAGCAGCATGAAGTGGGATGGGATGCGCAGGTACACAGCGGCAGGGCTGCTGGTGGCAGGGATGGGGGCGCAGGCCACTGCGGGCGCATCGGGCAGCGGAAGCCTGGCCTTGGCCAGCGACTATGTCTGGCGTGGCAGCTCACAGACCGGTGGCGATCCTGCGGTGCAGGCGGGCGTGCGGCTCAGCGCGCGCAATGGGCTGTATGCCAGTGTGTGGGGATCGAATGTCGCGCTCACGCCGGACGTCGGTGCGCGTAGCGAGTTCGATGCGGCACTGGGGTGGAGCGGTGATCTGACGCCCGCATGGGGCCTGGACGGCAGCGTCGTGCGCTACGTCTACCCCGCTACTGGACGCGCGCTGGACTGGACCGAACTGTCCGCCACGGCGACCTACCGGCAACGCGCGTGGCTGCAGTTGGCGCATTCGCGCGATGCCCTGGCCGGTGGTGACGCCGGTACCTATACACAGATCGGTGGACGCCTCCCGCTGGGGGCCGACACGCGCCTGGAGGCCGTCTACGGCCGCTATTGGCTGGCCAGCGCGCAGGCGCGCAACTACCAGCATGTGCAGGTCAGCCTGATCCGCGCGATGGCCGAACGCTGGGAACTGCGCGTCACCGGCCACGCTACCGACGGCGCTGCCCGCACCTTGTTCCCCGGCAATGCCGGCGGCCGTCTGGAACTGGCGCTGCAGGCCAGCTTCTAGCCGCAGCGCCGAGCCGTGCCCGTCCGCCCGTCACGATGCCCTGATGTCGCCCGCCGGGCGGGGCTCGGCGCTACCGGGCGCGTTCGTTGCAGGGTGGCGCGAGGGCCCCTTACTCGTTCGCCGCGCCGCGCACCCGCAGTACCAGACCCTTCAGGAAATACCGCAGCAGCTGGTCGCCGGCCTTGCGGAAGTTCTTGTGGTCGCGCTGGCGGAACACGGCGCTCAGCTCCGGCTTGGTCACGGCGAAGCCGGCGTCGACGAAAATCTCGTGCAGGTCCACGTCCCGCAGCTGGAAAGCAACGCGCAGCTTCTTCAGGATCAGGTTGTTGTCGATGCGCGTCTCGATGGCGCGCTGTGGCTGGGTCTCGTCGCGGCCGCGCAGGTGCACGATCAGGCCGTCCAGCACATGGGCCAGCGCCTCATCGCTGCAGGGTTCGAAGCCTGCTTCGTTTTCCTGCTTCAACCAGGCATTGACCTGCTCGGCAGTCACCGGAAAGGCGGGATCGGCCAGTTCGCACAGCACCACAATGTGGTTGTCGCTCAGGTCGAGGGCAAAGCGCAGGCTGCGCAGGACATCGTTGTTGATCATGATCTTCCACACCACCGGTACGGCGTACCGGGACCCCCATTGTACCGTCCCCATCCCCTGTCATCCCGCGGTCACGGAACTGCAGCACAGTGCGCGCTGTGACCTTCTGCAGCAGGACCCCCGATGCGCGCTCGCTTTTTCCTTGCCTTGGCGGCCCTGATGCTGGCATCTCCGGCCTGGGCGCAGCCTGCCTTCGTGCCACTGCAGCAGCGGGTCGACCCGACGAAGCTGGCCGATATCGGACTGAGCACGGCGCAGCTTGATGCGCTGAACCGGCTGCTGCAGGACACAGAAGCCGCGCATCAGCAGAACGTGCCGGACGTCGCCCGAGCCGGCGTCCCGTCGGCGGCGGATGCGTCGCCACGGCCTGCCCCCATGCATATCGGCCTGGACGAGGGGCCCATCAAGGCACGCGCCACCGGCACCATCGCCGGGTGGGAGCCCGGCACGCTGTTCACCCTCGACAACGGCCAGCAATGGCAGGTGTTGAAGGGCCGGATGACTCTGCGACATGCCGTGCAGGATCCGCAGATCGAAGTGGTGCCCGGCATTGCCGGCCGCTGGTTCCTGCAGGTCGATCCGGACCTGCCGAAGGCGCGCGTGTTCCGCGTACGCTGAGCGCACCGCAACCGATCCGGCAACACAGGCGCTGGCCGACAGTGACAGAATGTCCGCCTGACCCCATGGAGTTGCCAGATGACCCGTACTGCCCTGATCACCGGCGCCACCTCCGGCTTCGGTGCCGCTGCCGTCCATCGCTTTGCCAAGGCGGGCTGGAACGTCATCGCGACCGGCCGTCGCAGCGAGCGACTGCAGCCGCTGGTGGACACCTACGGGGCTGACCGGGTACACGCCGCCGTATTCGACGTGCGCGATGCAGAGGCGATGGATGCCGCGCTCGCGGCGTTGCCGCCGGCGTTCGCGCAGATCGATCTGCTGGTGAACAACGCGGGCCTGGCGCAGGGCACCGCGCCTGCCCAGCTGGCCCGTCTGGAAGACTGGCGCACGATGATCGACACCAATGTCACGGCCCTGGTCACGCTGACCCACCGCCTGCTGCCGCAACTGGTCGCGCGCAAGGGCGCCATCATCAATATTTCGTCCGTGGCCGGCGTCTACCCGTATCCGGGTGGCAATGCCTACGGCGGCACCAAAGCATTCGTCAGCCAGTTCTCGCTGGGCCTGCGTGCGGACCTGCACGGCAGTGGCGTGCGGGTGACCACCATTGAACCGGGCATGGCGGAGACCGAGTTCACCGTGGTGCGTACGCACGGCGACCAGGCGGCGTCGGACAAGCTGTATACCGGTGCCAATCCGATGACGGCCGACGATATCGCCGAGCAGATCTTCTGGGTGGCCAGCCTGCCGCCGCACCTCAACATCAACCGCTTGGAAGTGATGCCGGTCAGCCAGTCCTTCGCCGGGTTCCAGGTCGCCCGCGAAGGCTGACCCCGAGCGCAGCAGGGATCGGATTCCTTTCGCTGGACGAAAGGGATCCGATCCCGGGCGGCCGGTTACTGTGCCTTGATCGCCATCGCCTGCAGGCCGGTACCGTCTACCTTCTGCTTGGCTTCTGACAGCTCGCCGGCGGTGCCGTAAGGCCCCATCCGTACGCGATAGACCGTCTTGCCGTTGATCTGTGCCGATTCCACGCGGGCCGGCAGGCCGATCATGGCCAGCTTGGCCTTGGTCGCTTCGGCATCACCGGACGCACCGAAGGCGCCGGCCTGCAGGATGTAGCGCACGTTGCTTTCCGCAGCGGCGATGGCCGGCGCGGGTGCTGCCGTTGCGTTGGGGGCCGCAGCGGCAGGCGCACTGGCCACCGGCGTGGCGGCCGCCGGCGGGGGCGACGCCGGACGCTCATTCAATGGGGCGGGCAGCGCCGTGCTGGCCGGCGCGGTGGCCGTGCCTGCCGTGGTCGTTGCCGCCGTGGACGACGGCGCGGGGGCCGCAGCGGGCGGTACCGGCTTGCCTTCCAGCGCCGCCTGCGCGCGCTGCGCTTCTGTCCGCACCCGACGCTGGTCTTCGGCACGCGCGCTGGCAGCCAGTTCCGCGTCGGACATCTCCACTTCCTTGCCGGGCAGCAGCGTGTAGAAGTCGTACTGCGTTGCGGCGGGCTTGGCGGGCTCGGCCGGCTTCGCCGCCGCAGGCGCTTCCACCTGCGAACCCACGTCGCTCTCGGCCTCGGCTACCGGCGCCGGCTGCGCATTCGGGTCCGGGCGCGGGCCCGCACGCAGGAAGCCGTCGGCATCGCCTTTGAACAGATTCGGTGCAGCCAGGAACACCACCGCGGCAATCGCCACGCCGGCGATCAGCCACACCCATCCCGGCGTTCCCTGGCTGCTGTTGCGCCGTGCCTGACTTTTGCCGCGTCGTGCTGCCATGTCTACTACGTCTCCAGTGCTTACATTTTTTCCGGGGCGCCCACGCCCAGGAGTTCCAGGCCATTGCTCAGCACCTGGCGCGTTGCGCAGGCGAGGGTGAGCTTGGCATCGCGGTCGGCGGCGTCTTCCACCAGCACCGGCGTCCCGTGATACCACGTGTGGAACGCGTGTGCCAATTCACGCAGGTACTGCGCAACCAGGTGCGGTTCCAGCGCAATGCCGGCGGCTTCCACCACCTCCGGATACCGCGAGATTTCATTCATCAGGTTCAGCGACGACTCGTCGTCCAGCGTACGCAGCGCGGTCAGTCCCTGCTCCTGTGAATACCCCATTCCCTTCTCGTTCGCCTGGCGAAGCAGGCTGCACACGCGGGCATGGGCGTACTGCACGTAGAACACCGGATTGTCGTTGCTCTGCTGCCGCGCCAGATCGATGTCGAAGGTCAGCTGCGAGTCCGGCTTGCGCGCGATCAGGAACCAACGGGTCGCATCGCGGCCGGCTTCCTCGATCAGGTCGCGCAGGGTGAAGTAACTGCCGGCACGCTTGGACAGCTTCACCTCTTCACCGCCACGCATCACCGTCACCATCTGGTGCAGCACGTATTCGGGCCAGCCCTGCGGGATGCCCACGCCCATTGCCTGCAGGCCGGCGCGAACGCGCGACAGCGAGCCGTGATGGTCTGCGCCCAGTTCAGTGATGGCGCGCTCGTAGCCGCGCTGCCACTTGGTCAGGTGATAGGCCACGTCCGGGACGAAGTAGGTGAAGGTGCCGTCGGACTTGCGCATCACGCGGTCCTTGTCGTCACCGAAGTCGGTCGAGCGCAGCCACAGCGCGCCGCCTTCCTCATAGGTATGTCCCGACTCCTGCAGGCGCTGCACCGCTTCGGCGACTTTGCCGTCGTTGTACAGCGAGCTTTCCAGGAAATAGATGTCGAAATCCACGCCGAATGCGGCCAGGTCGAGATTCTGCTCGTTGCGCAGGTAGGCCACGGCGAAACGACGAAGTGCCGCCATGTCGTCGGGATCCTTGGCGCCGACCACCATGGTGCCTTCCAGGTCGACGCTGGCGCCGCGCATGTACGCGTCGGCCACGTCCTGGATGTAATCGCCGCGGTAGCCGCCTTCCGGCCAGCCGGGCTCGTCGGGCTTGATGCCCTTGACCCGTGCGTGGGTGGACAGGGCGAGGTTCTCGATCTGCACGCCGGCATCGTTGTAATAGAACTCGCGCTTGGCGTTCCAGCCATTGGCATCCAGCACGCGGGCAACGCAGTCACCGATCGCGGCGGCACGGCCGTGGCCGACGTGCAACGGTCCGGTCGGGTTGGCGGACACATACTCCACGCCGACCGTACGGCCATTGCCGGACAGGTTGCGACCGTAGTCGACACCTTCCTTGATCACGCTGACGGCCTCGCGCTGGAACGCGCTGGCCGCGAGGTGGAAATTGATGAAGCCGGGGCCTGCGATCTCGACCTTGTTGACATCGGTGCTGTTCGGCAACGCCTCTACCAACGCCTGGGCGATGGCGCGCGGATTGCTGCGCGCAGCCTTGGCCAGCAGCATCGCGGCATTGGTGGCGAAGTCGCCGTGTTCCCGGGTTTTCGGGCGTTCGACCACGAATTCCGGCGGCAGGGAGTCGACGGGCAGGGTGCCATTGGCGCGCAGGGCTTCGATGCCTTGGCTGATCAGGGCGCGGAGGAGATTTTTCACGAGGCCTGCTGTGAAGTGAGCGGCGGAATCCCCCATTTTAGCCGATCTGTCCCCCCACGGCGGCAGCAACCGTACGTCGCAGCGTGGTGCCGCTCAGCTGGGGCCGCCGCAACCGCCGTGGATCCCCGTGGCGTGGGCGGGTCTGGCCTCCCCGGCCCGGCGCTAGCGGGGCGTGCGGGCGGCGACAGGCAACAGCCAACCGCGTTCAGCAAACGACACAGGGGGGCCTTCGCCGATGACCAGATGGTCCAGCAGGCGGATGTCCATGACCGCCAGCGCCTGCTGCAGCGCATGCGTCGCGTCATGGTCGGCGGAGGACGGTTCCGCATGGCCGGAGGGATGATTATGGCTGACGATCACCGCGGCGGCGTTGTGGGCCATGGCGCGGCGGACAACCTCGCGCGGATGGATCGACGCCGCATTGATCGTGCCCTGGAACAGTTCTTCATAGGCCAGTAGACGGTGCTGGTTGTCCATGAACAGCGCCGCGAACACCTCGTTGGGGCGTCCGCGCAACCGGTGTTGCAGAAAATGGGCTGCCACCGCCGGTGAATGTCCGACCACCTCGCGTTCGCCGAGCCGGGCGGCGAGATGACGCTGGGCGAGTTCCAGTCCGGCCACCAGCGCGCAGCTGCGCGCCGGCCCCAGTCCCGGCAGCCGAGCCAGCTGGGCGGCGGGGAGGTCCAGCAGGCGACGCAGCGGGCCGTGCGCGCCGAGCAGGGCGCGGGCGGTCTGCACCGCATCCTGGCCACGCGTGCCGGAGCCGAGGAAGAGGGCCAGCAGCTCGGCTTCGGACAGCGCTCCAGGGCCTTTGGCCAGGAGTCGTTCGCGGGGGCGCTCATTGGGGGGCCAGTCATGGATTGCCATGCCGGCAGTGTGCGGTGACCGCAGGCGGCGGCCCATCAGGTACCGGCGTGTCGCCGCTTCAGACCTTGGCA
This sequence comes from Stenotrophomonas sp. CFBP 13718, assembly GCF_014842145.1. Lineage (NCBI taxonomy): Bacteria > Pseudomonadati > Pseudomonadota > Gammaproteobacteria > Lysobacterales > Lysobacteraceae > Stenotrophomonas > Stenotrophomonas sp. CFBP 13718. The sequence continues at coordinate 21,739 of NZ_JACYVC010000017.1, read as the reverse complement.
GGGACCCGGATCGGGCAAGTCTGCAGGAAGGCATGCAGCTCATGGTTGCCGGTCAGCCCCAGCTTCCGCATCGCGTCGGACTTCTGCCGGCTGACGGTCTTCGGACTGCGGCCACGACGCTGGGCGATGGCGTTGATGCTCAGGCCCACCCGCAGACCCTCCAGCACCTCGCATTCACCGGGCGACAAGCTGGCCGGGCGCGTCCGGTGGGCGAGGTCGCGGGCTTCCAGATGGGAGCGCAGGTGCTGCGACACATAGGTCTGGCCGGAAGCGGCCGTGCGTACCGCCTGTGCCAGTTCGTCGAAGTCGACGGCCTTGTCCAGCGCGCCGCGCACGCCGCTTCCCAGCAGCATGGCCAGCACGCTCGGGCTGGCGGTGCCGGTGAGCACCACCAGTGGCAGGTCGGGATGATCGGTCCGGATGCGGTCCAGCAGCTCGGGTCCGTCCAGCCCTTCGCCGGGCATGGTCAGGTCGGTTAAGACAACGTCGCAGGGCTGCCGGGACAGCAGGGCGAGCAGCGTTTCACCGCCTGGCGCCTCGCCGACCACGTCGATCTGTGCGTTCTGCAGGACCACGCGGGCACCGTACAGGATGATCGGATGATCGTCGGCGATGATGGTCCGGATATACAAAACGACGTCCTGCGCTGGAGCGGAACCGATAACAGACGCCCGCTTGTTGCAAGCGGCGGGGGCGACATCCGGCTTCGTTTGATGCTGCCATACATGTCCTTATATCCGTCGGTCATATCTCCTCAAATAGGGGGTCTACGGGGCTTTCGGCTAAGCTAATGTCTTTGCGCGCATAGGATTTTTCCGGTGGCTGACTCACCCAAGGCTTCCCCGGCACTGCCGCGCCCTCTGCAAGGGCGTCGGGTGCTGCTGTGTGTCGGTGGCGGAATCGCGGCCTACAAGTCGCTGGAGCTGGTGCGCCGGCTGCGTGATGCAGGTGCGCAGGTGCAGGTCGCGATGACCGCGGGTGCCCAGCAGTTCGTCACCCCGCTGAGTTTCCAGGCGCTGTCCGGGCATCCCACGCGGACCACCCTGTGGGACAGCGCGGCCGAACAGGCGATGGGCCATATCGAGCTGGCGCGCTGGGCCGATCGCATCGTGATCGCTCCGGCCACTGCCGACCTGCTGGCTCGGATGGCGCAGGGGCATGCTGACGATCTGGTCACCACGCTGTGCCTGGCCAGTACCGCAGCCCTCACCGTGTGCCCGGCGATGAACCACCGCATGTGGCTGCATCCGGCCACGCAGGCGAACATCGGGCTGCTGCGCGCGCGCGGTGCGCAGGTGGTCGGGCCGGTGGACGGTCCGCTGGCCGAGGGCGAGTCTGGTCCCGGCCGGCTGGCCGAGCCGGATGACATCGTGGCCGCGCTGGTGGCGGCCGAACGCGCTGACGCGGACACGCAGCAAGCGGTTGCCGGCAGCCAGTTGGCAGGCCTGCGCGTGGTGATCAGTGCCGGGCCGACGTATGAAGACATCGATCCGGTCCGCTACGTCGGCAACCGCAGCAGCGGCAAGATGGGCTATGCGCTCGCTGCCGCCGCCGCCCGACTGGGCGCCAGCGTGGTGCTGGTCAGTGGGCCGGTCCATCTGGCCACGCCGGCAGGCGTGCAGCGCATCGACGTACGTTCGGCGGCGCAGATGCGCGACGCGGTACTCGGCGCACTGCCCGCCGACATCTACATCGGGGCGGCCGCCGTTTCCGATTACACGCCGCGCCACGTAGCACCGCAGAAGCTGAAAAAAACCGCCGACAGCCAGTCACTGGTGATCGACCTGGTGCGTACGCCCGACATCCTGGCCGAGGTCGCCACCCAGACCCAGTCGTTGAAGCTGGTCGTCGGGTTCGCCGCGGAAACCCACGACGTGGAGAAGTACGCGCGCGGCAAGCTGGTCGACAAGCGCCTGGATCTGGTGATCGCCAACCAGGTGGGGCAGGGCACGGGCGGATTCGAGAGTGACGACAACGCCGCCACGGCCTACTGGCAGGGCGGCGAGCAGGTATTCCCGGCCACCTCGAAGACCGAACTGGCCACCCACCTCCTCGCCCTCATCGCGCAAAGGCTCAAAGCATGACCACCGCATCCCGTCCCGCCACGCCGTCCCTGCAGCCCTTGCAGGTGAAGCTGCTTGATCCGCGCTTCGGCGACAGCTGGCCATTGCCGGCCTACGCCACCGAAGCCAGCGCCGGCATGGACCTGCGTGCGGCGCTGGAAACCGCGCTGACCCTGCAGCCGGGTGACACCGCGCTGGTGCCCAGCGGGCTGTCCATCCACGTAGCCGATCCGAATCTGTGTGCGGTGATCCTGCCACGGTCCGGGCTGGGCCATCGCCACGGCATCGTGCTGGGCAACGGGACCGGCCTCATCGATGCCGATTACCAGGGACCGCTGTTGATCAGTGTCTGGAACCGGGGCCGCGATGCCTTCACCATCGAGCCCGGTGACCGGATCGCGCAGCTGGTCGTGCTGCCGATCGTGCGCGTCGGCCTTCAGGTAGTGGATACTTTCAGCGACAGCACGCGCGGCGCCGGTGGATTCGGCCATACCGGAGTGCGCTGAACTCTTGGGGGACAGGATGATCGGCAAGGGGAAGGGAGTAGCGGCAGGCGGGCGCACGGGACCGTTGTTGGCGGTGTTGCTGCTGTTGTTGGCCGGGTGGTTCGGTTGGAGTGCCGCGCAACAATGGCGGCAGACGCATACCGGCACGCAGCTGGAACAGGCGCGCGATACCGCCGTGCAGGGACTGCAACAAGCGCTGGCCGGTCAGGTGCAGCAGTTCGCCAGGCAGTTGCAGGCGCCGCGGGTGCAGCAGGCCCTGCAGGCCGGCGACACGACCGCTGCGGCAACGGCATTGCGTGAAAGCTGGACCGGCGTCGAAGACGTGCAGGTGTGGAATGGCACGCTGGACAGCGCCTACGCAGATCCGCCGGCCTTTGGGTACGCGCGTCTCGCCTTGCTGGAGGCCGCGCTGGGCGCGGAGGCGCCGGTTGCCCGGGTGGTGCGTGCAAAAGAGGGCGCGCGGTTCGGATTGGCCGCGCGTGTCCCGCTTGGCCCGGAAGACGCTGCCGTGGTCTACGTACAACAGCCGCTGATGCAGCTCACCGGACCGCTGGATGCCGTGCAGGCGCCGGAAAGCGGCTACCTCGCGCTGCGCCAGGGAAGTTTCAACGTGCTCGAACGCGGTAACCCAGCGCTTGCCGACAGTGGTGAAGTGCTGGCGCGCCCGATCAAGGGCAGCAGCCTGCGGCTGGCCGCCGGGGTGCCCTCCATCGAGGCTGGTCCGCTGGGACTGGGGCCGCTAGGCTGTTCCATCGTGGCCCTGTTGCTGGTGCTGGTTGCCGTGCTGGTGGTGGTGGGCAAGTCGCGCCTGCCATTGCCTTCGCGCACATCGCGCACCGCGGCCGAAGAACACGGGTTGACCCTGCGCGAAAGCCTGGCGCAGACCGCCGTCGACACCGAAGCAGACGCGCCCGCCCTGGATGACAGCAGGCCCGTCGCGCCGCCGGCCGCCGCCGCTACGCTGGCGGCAGGCATCTTCCGTGCGTACGACATCCGTGGCGTGGTCGGTGATGAGCTGAGCCCCAAGGTGGCCGCGCTGATCGGTCAGGCCATCGGCAGTGAAGTGGTGGAGCAGGGCCTGCGCGAAGTCGTGATCGGTCGTGATGGTCGCCTGTCGGGCCCGGAACTCGCGGCCGGCCTGGCCGAAGGGCTTCGCCGCGCTGGGTGCGATGTCATCGACATCGGCCTGGCACCCACCCCGGTGGTGTATTTCGCCAGCCATCACCTGCGTACCGGCAGCTGCGTGGCGGTGACCGGCAGCCACAATCCGCCGGAGTACAACGGCTTCAAGATCGTCATCGCGGGCCAGACCTTGTCCGGCGACGCGGTCACCGCGCTGTATACGCGCATCGTCGAGGGCCGCTTGACCCAGGCCGCGACGCCCGGCAACTACCAGCAGCGCGAAGTGAACGATGAGTACGTGCGGCGCATCGCCGACGACGTGCAGCTGGAACGGCCCTTGAAGGTCGTGGCCGATGCGGGCAACGGCGTGGCCGGTGCCCTGGTGCAGCCGCTGCTGGAAGCCATCGGCGCGGAAGTCATCCCGCTGTACTGCGATGTGGATGGCACCTTCCCCAACCACCACCCCGATCCAAGCGTGCCGGAAAACCTGCAGGACCTCGTGCAGACGGTGAAGCGTTTCGGTGCGGACCTGGGTATCGCCTTCGACGGTGATGGTGATCGCCTTGGCGTGGTCACGCCGGACGGCACGATCATCTTCGCCGACCGCCTGCTGATGCTCTTCGCCGCCGACGTGCTGCTGCGCAATCCGGGTGCGATGGTGATCTATGACGTGAAGTGCACCGGCAAGCTGGCCGACTTCGTGCTGCGCCATGGCGGCAGCCCGATGATGTGGAAGACCGGACATTCGCTGATCAAGGCACGGATGGCCGAGACGGATGCGGAGCTGGCCGGCGAGATGAGCGGCCACTTCTTCTTCCGCGAGCGCTGGTTCGGCTTCGACGATGGACTGTATGCCGCCGCGCGCCTGTTGGAGATCCTTGCCCTGCGCGAGGAAACGCCACAGGAGGTGCTGGAGGAACTGCCGCAGAGCCTCTCCACGCCGGAGATCAAGGTACCCGTCGCCGATGGCACGCCGCACGCGCTCGTATCGCTGGTGGTCAGTGCGGCGCAGGCGCCGGAGAACCCGTTCGTCGGCGGTCGCATCTCTACGATCGACGGTCTGCGTGTCGACTTCGCCGACGGGTGGGGCCTGGTGCGCGCGTCCAACACCACCCCGGTGCTGGTGCTGCGTTTCGAGGCCGACACCGATGCGGCACTGGAGCGCATCAAGGCCCAGTTCCGCGCGCAGCTGCAGCCCCTGCTGGGTGACCAGGACCTCGGTACCTGGTAGCGCCGACCCATGGTCGGCGAGCGCAGCGGCCGGAGCGGTCATTCATCATTCCGCCGAGCACGGCTCGGCGCTACCACGTGCACGAACCTCGGTAGCGCCGACCCATGGTCGGCGAGCGCAGCGGCACCTACCCCTTGAACCGCAATCCCACGCCCGGTTCGGTGAACAGATAGCGCGAGTGCAGCGCGGAATCGCCCAGCTTCTGCCGAAGCTTGCCGACCAGGATCCGCAGGTAATGCGTATCGTGCTGGTGGGTCGGCCCCCAGATGTCCTTCAGGATCTGCGGCTGCGTCACCACCCGGCCGGCATTCACCAGCAGCAGCGACAGCAGGGCGTACTCCTTGCGCGTCAGGGTGACGGGCACCCCCTCCAGCGCCACCTCGCGGCGCACCAGGTCGATGCGCAGATGCCCATCGTCGAACACCGGCGGCTGGCCGTCGAGCGGCAACGCGCGCGTGCGCAGCAGCATCCGTACGCGTGCCATCAGCTCCTGCGTGCCAAACGGCTTGGTCACGTAGTCATTGGCCCCGGCATCCAGCGCACGCACCTTTTCTGCTTCGCCTGCGCGGACCGTCAGCATGATCACCGGCACCTGGCTCCACTGCCGGAGGTCGGCCAGCACCTCGTGCCCTTCCCGGTCCGGCAGGCCGATATCCAGGATCACCAGGTCCACGTGCTCCGCGACCAGTCGTTCCAGCCCTTCCTGCCCGCTGGCGGCCTGCACCACCCGGTAGCCCTGCGCACGCAGGCTGATATCCAGGAAGCGGCGGATCTGCGCTTCATCGTCGATGACCAGCACGCAGGCGGGGGGGATGGAGGGAGCGGTGTCAGGCGGCAGCGGCATCGGGGTGACCGGCAGGGGTGAGCAGAGGCAGCGAAATCCGTATCAGCGTACCGCGTCCGTCCTGTCCCGCCAGCGCCTGCACGCTGCCTCCATGTGCGCCGATCATGCCCTGGCAGATGGCCAGGCCCAGCCCGGTGCCGTGGCGGCCGCGATCACCGCGTTCCACGCTGTAGAACATATCGAAGATGCGGGCCCGCTCATCGGCCGGGATGCCGGGCCCCTGGTCGAGCACGTCGACCACCAGCGTGGCGTTCTGCAACCGCGCGCTGACCGTGACCGGCGCGCCCGGCGGGGAAAACTTCGCGGCGTTTTCCATCACGTTGAACAGGGCCTGTTCCACCAGTGCAGGATGCACCCAGATCGGGGCAAGTGACGGCGGGATGTCCAGTACCAATTGCACCGTCGGCTGGTAACGCTGCAGTCGCCGTGCGGCCGATCCGACCAGCTCGTCCACGCCGATCCAGTCGCGGTTGATCGTCAGCCCGTCATGGCCGAGCCGGGTCATGTCCAGCAGATTCTGGATGTAGCGGTCCAAGCGTTCGCCTTCCAGCATGATGGTGTCCAGCAGCGCACGGCGGTCGCTGCCATCCATCGCCTCGCCATAGCTGGCCAGGCTGTCGGCCGACCCGATCATTGCGGCAAGCGGCGAACGCAGGTCATGGGAGACCGATGACAACAGCGCCGAGCGGAGCCGTTCGGTCTCGTTGCTGACGTGGGCCTGTTCCAGCTCGGCCACCAGGCGCGTACGCAGCGCGGCCTGGGCAATGTCATCCACCATCGCCATCGCCAGCTGCCGTTGTTCCGGTGCCAACCGCGCCAGCCCCTGCGGAAAGCACAGCGCCGCCACGCCGATGCAGCGTGCGTCGCCATCCAACAGGGGAAGGCACCACCACCGTGCGCCGGCCAAGGTATCGGTGAAACGGCCGCTGGCCTGCCCTTGGCGCTGCGACCAGTCGGCGGCGGCCAGGTCCGTATCGCCCGGCACGGCGCTGCCACTGCGGGCGACGTCGCTGCCGATGCGAAGCCATGCCGGCACCTCCAAGGCCTGCTCCAGGGCCTGCCGTCCGGCGCTGGCCACGGCTTCAATGCTGGCGGCGCGGGTGAGCTGCAGGCCCAGCTGCTGGCGGGCATGTGCATGCCGGTTGGCAGCGCGCAACGCGACCACCTGCATGCGCAGGCGTGACGCAAGGCGGCCCGCCACCAGCGCCGCAGCCAGGAACAGAAAGACCGTGATAACGCCTTGCCGCGCGCTGATGGCGAAGGTGAAGCGCGGTGCGATGAACAGGAAGTTGTACGCCAGGAAGCACAGGCCGGCGGCGAGCACCGCAGCGCTTGCGCGGGTACGGGCGGCGACCAGCACCACCGCGACGATGAACACCATTGACAGATCCGCCATGCCCACCCAGCGTTCGGCGACCCACGCCACCGCGCAGGCGAGCGTGCAGGCGACCAGGGCCTGCAGCATTTCCATGCCTTGGCCCGGTGCGGGCGACAGCTGGCGATCACGCCGCGATCTGGCGCGCGCACGCGGCGTGCTGATGATGGTGATCTCGTAGTGAGCGCCATGCTGGATCAGCTGCTGGGTGAGCGTCCGGTTGAGCATCCGGGCCAGTGGACGTTCGCGCGTACGCCCCAGCAGCAGCGTCGATACGTTGTTCTGTGCGGCATGGTCCAGCAACGCGTCAGCCACGCTGGCGCCATGCAGCAGTTCAGCGTCCGCCCCCAGCCGGCGTGCGAGCGCGAACGCTGCGTCGATTTCACGCTGGGTCGCTTCGTCGGCGCGCCGTCGTTGCACGGTGACCACGGTCCACGGCGCATCGCGGCGCTCGGCGATGCGCCGTGCCACGCGGACCAGATACTCGCTCTGCCCAGCCCCATCGATCGCCACCAGCACGCGCCGGCGCAAGGGCAAGGCCGCCTCCCCGCCCGCGGCGCGGACCTCGCGCAGGCTGCTGTCGACGCGGTCGGCGGCTTCCTGCATCGCCAGTTCGCGCAGCGCGGTCAGGTTGGCGGTGGAGAAAAAAGACTGCAGTGCCTGCGAGGCCTGTTCCGGTATGTAGACCTTGCCCTGCTGCAGGCGTGCGATCAGTTCGCGCGGCGGCAGGTCGACCAGCACGATGTCGTGCAGTCGATCCAGCACGACATCGGGCACGGTTTCGGTGACCCGGATGCCGGTGATGCGCAGGACGACGTCATTGAGGCTTTCAAGATGCTGGATGTTGACCGTGGTCCACACATCGATGCCGGCATCCAGCAGTTCCAGCACATCCTGCCATCGACGTTCGTGGCGGCTGCCCGGTGCATTGCGATGGGCCAGTTCGTCCACCAGCACCAGCGCGGGCGCGCGCTGCACGATGGCGTCCAGGTCCATTTCCTGCAGCGAACGGTCGCGGTAGGTCAGCTGCCGCTGCGGCAGCGCCGGCAGGCCGTGCAGCAGCGCGGCGGTCTCGGCGCGGCCATGGGTTTCCACCACGCCCGCCACCAGGTCCACGCCACGCCGCAGCTGTTCCTGCGCACGCGTGAGCATGCTGAAGGTCTTGCCCACGCCCGGTGCCGCGCCGAGGAACACGGTCAGCCTGCCCCCGGCATCGCGCTGCAGTCCTTCGATGAGGGCATCGGCCTGGCGGCTGCGGGAATCGGTCATGGCGCTGATTGTGCGCCAGCACGGTGCGCCACGACATCACCGTGCATGCGCAGCCGCCTGCACGGACTGGTTGAGCCGCATCACGTTGATCCGGGGTTGGCCGAACAGGCCCCAGCGCGGCGCCTGCACCTGCGCATCGACCAGCGCCTGTACGGCGGCAGGGGACAGCCCACGCGCATGCGCCACGCGGGCCACCTGCACCTGCACGGCGGCCGGCGAAAGATCCGGATCCAGGCCGCTGCCGGACTGGGTCACCAGATCAGCCGGCACCTGCGCCGCGGGGATGCCTTCGCGCGCCGCCACAGCGGCGGTGGCTTCGGCAACGCGGGCAGCCAGTGCGGGATTGCTGCGCGCCATGTTGGACCCAGCCGCCGCCATCGGATCGTGGCTGGCCGCGGACGGGCGCGTCTGGAACCAGCCATCGCCGACGAAAGGCTGTGCCAGCAGCGCTGAACCGCGTACCGTGCCCTGCGCGTCGTGCAGCAGGCTGCCGTCGGACTGCGCCGGAAAGGCCAGCCGTGCCAGCCCCGTGCCGACGCCGGCGTAAAGCGCGCCGGCCAGCAGCAGGCTGCCCAGCCCCAGCACCACGGCGGGGCGCCAAGTGGCGTCATGCTGCAGTCTCGCTTCGCGCTCGGCCGCAGCCCGGGCACGTGCACGCGCCGGTGCGGTGGTCTCTGCGGGGGTCATCATCGAACGATTCATGCGCCAATCACCATCATCAGGAGGAAGTCGATCGCCTTGATCGCCACGAACGGCAGCAGCACGCCACCGAGCCCGTACACCAGCATGTTCCGCCGCAGCAGCATCGTGGCCGTGGCCGGACGGAAGCGGACGCCGCGCAATGCCAACGGAATCAGGGCAGGGATCACCAGCGCATTGAAGATCAACGCAGCGAGCACCGCGTTGCGTGGACTGGACAGGCCCATCACGTTCAACGACGCCATCGCAGGCACGGTCGCGGCGAACAGCGCCGGCAGGATGGCGAAGTATTTGGAGATGTCGTTGGCCAGCGAGAACGTCGTCAGCGCACCGCGGGTGATCAGCTGCTGCTTGCCGATTTCGACCACGGCCAGCAGCTTGGCCGGATCCGAATCCAGGTCGACCATGTTGCCGGCCTCCTTGGCGGCCTGCGTGCCGGAGTTCATCGCCAGGCCGATGTCGGCCTGCGCCAGCGCGGGCGCATCGTTGGTGCCATCGCCGACCATCGCCACCAACCGTCCGCCGGCCTGCTCCTGGCGGATGCGCGCCAGCTTGTCTTCGGGACGGGCCTCGGCGATGTAGTCGTCCACGCCGGCCTCGGCCGCGATCGCGGCGGCGGTAAGCGGGTTGTCGCCGGTGATCATCACCGTGCGGATGCCCATCGCCCGCAGCTGGGCGAATTTCTCGCGCATGCCGTGCTTGACCACGTCGGACAGTTCGACCACGCCCAGCACATGGCGACCTTCGGCCACCACCAGGGGTGTGGCGCCATTGCGCGCTACCTGTTCCACGCGTCCGCTGAGTTCGGCCGGCACCTCGCCGCCCAGTGCCTGCACGTGCGCGCGGATGGCGTCGGCAGCGCCTTTGCGGATGCTTCTGGACGTCCCCAGGTCGACGCCGGACATCCGTGTCTGTGCGCTGAAAGCGAGGTAGTGGGCCTGTTCGGGCTCTGCGTGGCGGCAGCCCTGTTCGCGCCCCAGGCGCACGATGGATTTGCCCTCCGGCGTGGGGTCGGCCAGCGATGACAGCAGGGCCGCCTCGCGCAGCTGTGACACATCCACGCCCGCCAACGGATGGAACGCGGTCGCCTGCCGGTCGCCATGGGTGATGGTGCCGGTCTTGTCCAGCAGCAGCACATCAATGTCGCCGGCCACTTCCACGGCCTTGCCCGACTTGGCCAGGATGTTGGCGGACAGTGCCCGGTTCATGCCCGCGATGCCGATGGCCGGCAGCAATCCGCCGATGGTGGTCGGGATCAGGCAGACCAGCAGCGCAACCAGCAACAAGGGATCCACGCGTACGCCCACCGATGCGCCGATCGCCGGCAGGGTCGCCACCACCACCAGGAAGGTCAGCGTCATCGCGGCCAGCAGCAGCGTCAGCGCCACTTCGTTCGGTGTCTTCTGCCGGTTCGCCCCTTCCACCAGCGCGATCATCCGATCCAGGAAACTGTGGCCTGGTTCGGCGGTGATGCGCACCACGATCTGATCCGACAGGACCTTGGTGCCGCCGATCACCCCGGACCGATCGGTGCCGGCTTCACGCAGCACCGGTGCCGATTCGCCGGTGACGGCGGCTTCGTTGATGGTGGCCAGGCCTTGGACGATCTCACCATCGGCCGGCACCAGCTCGCCCTCGCTGACCAGCACGTGGTCACCCGGGCGCAGTTCGGCAGCGGCGACCTGTTCCTGCTGCGCATCAGGGTGCGCCGAGCGCAGGCGGCGCGCGACCAGATCCTGACGGGCGCGTCGCAGGGAGGCGGCCTGGCCACGGCCACGTGCTTCGGCCACCGCCTCGGCGAAGTTGCCGAACAGCACGGTGAGCAGCAGGATCGCGCTGACCGCCAAGCCGAAGCCGAGCGGTGCATTGCCGCTCAACGTGATGACCAGCGCCAGCAGGGTGCCGGCCAGCACCACGGCCATCACCGGGCTGTGCATCAGGTGCCGGGGGGAGAGCTTGCGGACGGATTCCAGCAGCGCGTGGCGCAGCCCGGCGGCATCCAGCAGGGCAGGGCGACGCGGCAGGGAAGAAGGAGCGACAGGGTTCATGGGCATTGCCTCAATGCAGGCCAAGGCTGAGGTGGTCGGCCACCGGACCGAGCACCAGCACCGGCAGGAACTGCAGGACGGTCAGGATGACGATCACGCTGAGCAGGGTCAGCGCGAAGGTGGGGGTTTCGATCTGCAGCGTGCCCGGCGACTCCGGTGCCCGGCGCTTGGCGGCAAGCTGTGCGGCGATCACCAGCGGCACGATCAGCAGCGGGAAGCGGCCCAGCAGCAGGACCAGCGAGCAGGTCAGGTTCCACCACGGCGTGTTGTCGCCCAGCCCCTCGAAACCCGAGCCATTGTTGGCGTAGGCCGAGGCGTACTCGTAGAACACCTGGCTGATGCCATGGAAGCCGGGATTGGACGTGCCGGACAACCCCGGTACGGCCAAGGTGATCGCGGTAAGCACCAGCAGGGTGATCGGCTGCAGCAGGACCAGCAGCGCGAGCAGGCGGATCTGCGGTGTTTCCAGCTTGCGACCGAACAGCTCCGGCGTACGGCCGGTCATCAGGCCGGCCAGGAACACGCCCAGCAGCAGGTAGACGATGAACTGCTGCAGGCCGCAGCCGATGCCGCCCCAGATGGCACTGACCAGCATGTTGACCAGCGACACCGCACTGGCCAGCGGACTCATCGAGTCGAGCATGCCGTTGACCGAACCGTTCGACACCTGGGTGGTGACGGCCGCCCACAACGCCGTGGCGTCACTGCCCAGGCGTACTTCCTTGCCTTCCATCAGCAGCGCGCTGGCGGCGGTGGGGGAGTGGCCTTCCAGCCAGACGGTGGCCGCGATGGAGACGGTGGACATGCTGGCCATGCAGCCCAGTACCAGCCAGCCGAAGCGGCGGCGTCCGGTGAAGGCACCGATCATGAAGATGATCGCGATGGGGATCAGCAGGATACCGACCAGCTCCAGTGCGTTGGACAGCGGCGTCGGGTTCTCCAAGGGAAACGCGCTGTTCGGCCCATACCAGCCGCCGCCGTTGGCGCCGAGCTGCTTGGCGGCGACCATCGCGGCGACCGGGCCCAGCGGGATCTTCTGCGTTTCCATGCCAGCGCTCGTGTCCATCGGCGTGGCCTGCGGGCCTGCCGCGAACGTGGACGGCACGCCCTGGCTCGCCAGCAGCACGGTCCACAGCAGGCACAGCGGCAGCATGAAACGCACGCACAGGCGCAGCACGTCGCGGTAGTAGTTGCCGACATCGATGCGGCGGTCGCCATCGTCGGTCACGTCCGTCCGTGTCGGCGCGAACATCGCGCGCAGCGTGGCCACCGCCAGTGCCAAGCCCATCATCGGCGTCACCACCTGCAGTCCGGTGATCCCGGTCATCTGCGAGAGATAGGACAGCTGCGCCTGGCCGGAATAATGCTGCTGGTTGGTGTTGGTGAGGAAGGACACCATCGTATGCAGCGCTGTATCCCACCGCAGGTTGGCAATGCCATCGGGGTTGAGCGGCAGCCAGGCCTGGGTCATGAACACCGCCCAGACCAGCACGGCGATGACCAGGTTGCTGAGCACGAACGCACCGACGTAACCCCGCCAGGACATGCCACGCGCCGGATCGACGCCGAGCACGCGGTACAGCGGTTTCTCAATCCAGTGGAACAGGGGGTCGATGCGCATGGGGGCGCCACGCATCACCCGCGCCAGGTACAGGCCCAGCGGCCAGGCCAGCAGCACGCTGGCGGCCAGCAGAACGAAGATCTCGGTCATGTCAGGGGCCCGTCAGAAGGATTCGGGCCGGAGCACGACGTAGAGCAGGTACGCGGCAGCCACCAGCACCAGCACGCCGCACAGCAGGGAAAGCCAGCCGGGCATGGTCAGCACCCCGCCTGGCAGGAATAGCAACGGCCGCCGGCCGGGTGGGCGGCGGTGCAACGCGAAGTCGATGACATGACAGTGATCGTCCTGGTGGAACCGCTCCACCTCAGGACGTCATGCTCCGCCTGGCACGCGTAAAGCCTCCATGGCGCGTTCCCTGCGGCCGCATAAAGTCAGCGTAAATACTGCGGCGAACGGGTGAGACCCCCTCGCGGCTGGCGCTGACAGCAGGTTGCGTGTCTGGGGCCGGGCGGTGGGGCTGGTCGGGGGAGGGGTCCACGTCATCGCATTCGCGCTGCCGCTCCCACGCTTTGCTTCGCAAACCGCGGGCCCCGTCTCACCAGCACCCACACCCCGCCGCTNGCGCTACCGCATTTTTTTTTCATACGCGGCGGGCGGCCACGGGAACCTGTCAAGGGCCGGGCGGTGGGGCTGGGCGGGGGCGTTGAGCGCCATGGATGGCGCGAAACGAGGCCCGCATGGATGCGGTTTTTGCCGTCCCCCGACCAGCCCCACCGCCCGGCCTCATGCCAGTAATACGCACGTCGCAGCCATGTCTCCTCAGGCCGCCGGCGTACCGCCTTTCAGCAGGCGGAAACGCTGCACCGTCTCATCGATCTCCACATCCAATTCCTTGCGCTGGCGCTCGAAGGTCGCCTGCATGCGTTGCTGTGCGATCAGTTCCCCATGCCGCTGGCGGATGGTGGCGGCGGGCTTGTCGCCCACGGGGCGGCCGGCCAGTTCCTGGTCGCCGGCGCTGGCCAGTGCAGTGAACAGCGCATCGCGCAGGCTGGCGACGTTGTACCGCGCCGTATTGATGTTGTTTTCGAGAATGCCGATGCGTTCGCTGAAGACCCGCCGCAGTTCGGCTTCACTGCCATAGGTGGACAGCATCGCCTGCTCGGTACGTTGGCGGGTCTCGCGCGCCATTTCATCCAGGCGCGCTTGCGCGTCTGCCACGGCGGCCTGTGCGCGCTCATCCTCGTTGAGCGCGCGCTGCACCTGGCCGCTGCGCAGGCCGCTGCTGGCGCTGAACTCTTCGCGCGCATTGTTGACCGCGTCGGCGGGCAGGGCATCGCTGCAGATGCGTTGAGTGCCCTGGTTCCAGCAATACAGCTTCTTCGGCTTGGGATCTGCCGCGCCCTGTGCGCTGGCCACGCAAGGCGCGGTCAGCAGCACGACCGCTAACAGCGATGAAATCCTCACCATGGCGACCACCCCCTTGGGCCGTTTCAGTGCGTAGGACGGCTGCCGTAGCGGGACCGATAGTCCTCCAGCGGCTGCCGGTAGCCGACAAGTTCCGGGTTTCCGGACGCGAAATCAAGCAGATCCGCCATCGTCGCAACGGCGATCACCGGAATGCCGGCTTCTTCGGCCACGGCCTGCGCGGCCGAGCGCTTGTCGGTTTCCGAGGCGATCTCCTGGCGATCCAGTGCCACCACGATGCCGGCCGGAATGCCGCCCGCCGCACGGATGATCGCCATCGCTTCGCGGATCGCGGTGCCCGCGGTGATGACGTCATCGACGATCAATACCCGCTTTCCGGTCATGTCGGCGCCGATCAGCTGGCCGCCTTCGCCGTGGTCCTTCACTTCCTTGCGGTTGAACGACAACGGCAGGTCGCGGCCACGCTGCGCCAGCTCGCAGGCCATCGCGGTGGCCAGCGGAATGCCCTTGTAGGCCGGGCCGAACACCACGTCGTACTTCAGGCCGACCGCATCGACGGCGTCGGCATAACACAGCGCCAGCTGCGCCATCTTGGAGCCGGAATCAAATCGGCCGGCATTGAAAAAATAGGGGCTCAGGCGGCCGGACTTCAGGGTGAACTGGCCGAAGCGCAGGGCGTCGGCGCTCAGGGCCAACTGCAGGAAACGGTGACGATGGTCGCTCATCTGACTCTATCTATCTTCTTCTTGGAACGTAAAGCGTACTGCAAAGCCCGCGTCAGGTCCCTTTCAACCGGGGAGAAAGGGGGCCGAGGCCGGTGGCAACAGGTATGCTGGGCCGGTTTCCGCCGACACCCTGAATCGACCGCATGCGCATCATCAGCTTCAACGCCAACGGCATCCGTTCGGCTGCCAGCAAGGGCTTCCTCGAGTGGTTCCGCGCCCAGGACGCCGACGTCCTGTGCATCCAGGAAACCAAGGCACAGGAGGCGCAGCTGTCCGATCCGATGTTCCGTCCGGATGGCCACCATTGCTTCTACCGCGACGCCAGCACCAAGAAGGGCTACAGCGGCGTGGCCATCTACAGCAAGCGCGAACCCGACCAGGTCATCACCTCGCTCGGATGGGCGCCGTTCGACGAAGAAGGGCGTTACATCGAGGCCCGCTTCGGCAATCTCAGCGTGGTCTCCTTCTATATTCCGTCGGGCAGTTCCGGCGATCTGCGCCAGGGCTTCAAGTTCGAGGTGATGGAATGGCTCCGGCCGATCCTCGACCAGTGGCTGCACAGCGGCCGTGATTACGTCCTCTGCGGCGACTGGAACATCGTCCGCTCGGCGCTGGACATCAAGAACTGGAAATCCAACCAGAAGAACTCCGGCTGCCTGCCGGAAGAGCGCGACTGGCTCAATGCGGTGTGCGCCGACCATGGCCAGGCCACCGACCTGGCCAGCGGGCGCGGCTGGGCGGATGCTTACCGCGTGCTGCATCCGACCGGCGAGGACTACACCTGGTGGAGCAACCGCGGCGCGGCGCGGGCCAACAACGTGGGGTGGCGCATTGACTATCAGTTCGTCAGCCCGGGCCTGCGCGACCGCCTGCAGGGGTGCTCGATCTACCGGGACGAGCGCTTCTCCGACCATGCTCCCTTCTGCGTGGACTACGCCCCATGACGGACGCGCCCGCGCCGGCGTCGTACAAGGGCTGGGCCGGCATCAAGCGCGCCTTCGGCACGCCCTCGGCCCTGACCATGGCGCTGCTGGGCTTCGGCAGCGGCCTGCCGTTCCTGCTGATCGCCTCACAGACCCTGTCCACGCGCCTGCGTGACGTCGGCCTGGAGCTGGGCAGCATCGGCCTGATCAGCCTGGCCAGCTTCTTCTACCTGCTCAAGTTCCTGTGGGCCCCGATGCTGGACCGCTACGCGGTGCCCCTGCTGGGTCTCATGGGACGCCGCCGTTCCTGGCTGCTGGTGTCGCAGGTCATGGTGCTGGTGGGTCTGGTCGCGCTGGCCTTCGTGCGGCCGGAACAGGGCGCGTGGCCACTGGTCTGCTGGGTACTGGTGGCGTCCTTCGCCGGCGCCACCCAGGATTCGGTGGTCGATGCGTACCGTATCGAGATCGCACCGGATGCCTCGCAGGCTGCATTGGCGGCCACGTACACGCTGGGCTACCGGATCGGCCTGATCCTGGCTGGGGCCGGCGCACTCTACCTGGCGCAGTTCGAAGGCTGGATCATCGCCTACCTGGCCATGGCCGCGCTGATGCTGCTGCCGATCCTCACCACGGTGTTCTGCCGCGAGCCGGCGTACCCGGAAGCGGCCGTCGTGCGCCGCATCGATGTGGCCGAAGCCTTCATCCAGCCGATCAGCAGCTTCTTCACCCGCAACGGGGTAGCGCTGGCGGTTGGCCTGTTGGCCTTCGTCGGGTTGTTCAAATTCCCGGATCAGGTGATCGGCGTGATGGCCGGTCCCTTCTATCTCGATTCGGGCTTCGACAAGGCGGACATCGCCACCGTGTCCAAGCTGTTCGGTGTCTGGATGGGCATCGGCGGGGCGTTCCTCGGCGGCATCGCGGTGGCAGCGTTCGGCTTCCGCCGGATGCTGCTGGTGGCGGCCCTCGGCGTCGCCCTGTCCAACCTCGCGTTCCTGCTGATGGCCCATAACCCCGGCCAGCTGTGGGCGTTCTATGCGGCGTTGAGTGCCGACAACCTGTTCCAAGGGTTTGCCGGCACGGTGCTGGTGGCGTTCATGTCATCGCTGACCGATCGCAACTTCACCGCCACCCAGTACGCACTGCTGGTCTCGCTGGCCAACCTGCCGGGCAAGTTCGTCGGCGGTGTGTCCGGATACATCGTGGAGGCCACTTCGTACAGCGTGTTCTTCATGCTCAGCGCGGTGACCGTGGTGCCGACGCTGCTGCTGCTGGCGTGGTTGTGGCCACGCCTGTCCGACACGGCATCGCCTGCAGGCTGATTGCCTGCGGGCGCGCGGTACGGGATGATCGCCTGTCGGCACCGTGGGGACGGGGCCATGCAAGGGGGAGCACACTCATGGCGGACCTGCTGCTGCAGGAAGTGGATCCGATGATCCTGGACCGTATCGCGCGGTTGGCGGTGGCGCGAGGGTGGACACAGGCGCAGGCCTGTGTCGCCGTGCTGGAACAGGGCCTGTTTTCCACCGAACTGGAAGTCCGCAGCGGCTTCGAGAATCCGGAAGTCGATGCATTGGCCGATGCCATCGCGGCCCTGCAGGCCCTGCCGGCCGGCCACGGCTTCTGACGCGTCGCCAAGTGCCGGGCCACGCTCGGCGAATCCCGAACGGCCTTACCCCGGATGGATCGCGCCCAGGATCCGCGGCCCCTGTGCGCCGGTGACGCTGGGCAGGTTGCCCGCCAGTCCGTCCAGCGTGCGCTGCGCCAGCCACGCGAACCCCATCGCCTCCATATAGTCCGGGTCCAGCCCGTGCACGGCGCTGGATTCCACCACCACGCCGGGCAAGCGTGCGCCCAGCCGCAGCAGCAGTTGGCCATTGCGGACGCCGCCGCCACACACCAGAAGACGACGGGTGCCAGGCTGGTTGCGCCGCAGCGCATCGGCGATGGTGGCGACGCTCAGCTCCAGCAGCGTGGCCTGCACATCGGCCGCCGGGCGCTGGCCATCGGCCAGGAAGCTCTGTGCCCATGGCAGGTGGAACTGCTCGCGGCCGGTGCTCTTGGGCGGCGGCAACTGGAACCACGGGTCGGCCCGCCAGCGCGCCAGCAGTCCCTCGTCGACCACGCCACTGGCGGCGAAGGCACCATCGGCATCGAACGCTTGGCCGGTGTGGCGCTGGCACCACGCATCCAGCAGGGCGTTGGCCGGGCCCGTATCGAAGCCGAGCAGGGTGCCCGATCGCGGGATCAGCGTCAGGTTGGCGATGCCGCCGAGATTCAGCACGGCACGGTCTTCGTCGGCCGTGCCCAGCATGGCCAGATGGAAGGCCGGCATCAGCGGCGCGCCCTGGCCGCCGGCGGCGACATCGCGGCGACGGAAATCGGCGACGGTGGTGATGCCGGTGCGCTCGGCGATGCGGTTGGCATCGCCCAGTTGCAGGGTGAACGCAGGCGATGCATTCGGGCGATGACGCACCGTCTGGCCGTGCGAACCGATGGCCCGCACCTGCCGTGCCGCCACACCGGACTGCGCAAGCAGGGCAGCGGCAGCCTCGGCGAAGGCCAGGCCGATGCGCGCATCCAGATCGCCCAGCTCGTCCAGTGACGCCAGTTCACCGCCTTGCCCCAGGACCACCAGGCGCTCGCGCAGTGTCGGCTCCCAGGCGCCGGTCAGGCCGTCGACGAAGCGGCATCCGCCCTCAGCGGGAAACTGCACGAGGGCCGCATCGATGCCATCGGCGCTGGTGCCGGACATCAGGCCTATATAGAGCGGGCACGTTGGATCGAACGAGGCGGTCATCGGAACTCCAGAAACGACAAGGGCGCCAGCTTGGGCGCCCTGTCATGAGCGGTCAATGCAGGAACAGGCTGCGGCCTCAGCCGCGCTTGTTGCCGGTCGCCACCCGCGGCGCACTCGCCACTTCAGTGCCGGAGGCACGTCCGGCCGGGGCCGGGCTGGCATCGGCGTAGATCATCTTCTCCATGCCCTGGATGCGCGCCATCGCCGGCGAGGTCTGCGCGCGGAAGGCCACCAGTTCGGCGCCACGCAGCGGCTCGGGCGGCGGCATGGTCACGCTGAGCGGATTGCGATGCTCGCCGTTGACGCGGAATTCGTAGTGCAGGTGCGGGCCGGTGGCCAATCCGGTGGAGCCGACGTAGCCGATCACCGTGCCCTGCGCCACGCGCTGGCCGGCCTTGATGTTGCCAAAGCGCGACATATGCCCGTACAGCGTGGTGTGGCCGCGACCGTGGTCCAGGATCACCACGTTGCCGTAGCCGCGCTGGGTACCGGCGAACTGCACGCGCGCATCGCCTGCGGCCATGATCGGGGTGCCGGTGCGTGCGGCGTAGTCCACGCCCTTGTGCATGCGCATCTTGCCCAGCACGGGGTGCTTGCGTGCGCCGAAGGTCGAGCTCAACCGCGCGAACTGGATCGGCATGCGGATGAAGCTCTTCTTCAACGGGCGGCCATCGAGATCGAAATACTCCGCCTTGCCGTTGCGGTCGAAGCGGAAGCCGGAATAGGTCTTGCCGCCGCTGCTGAAGGTGGCGGCCAGGATCTTGCTGGTGTCCACGCGCTCGCCTTCGCGCCAGGTTTCATCCATCACCACGCTGAAGCGGTCGCCCGGCTGCAGGTCTTTGGAGAAATCGATGTCGTATTTGAAGATCTCGTCGGTCATGGTCGCGATCGCCGAAGGCGAAAGCCCCGCCTTGCGCGCGGCGACGTACAGCGAACTGGTGATCTCGCCGCTGGTGACCACGGTGCGGGTGCTGGTCTCGCGCTTGCTGACCGTTTCCTTGATGGTGTCCCCGGCCAGCGCCAACTCCACCCGGTTGGCATCGTCCCGGTTGAAGCGGATGCTGCGCAGCTCACCGGACAACGGCATGTCGAAGGCGATCTCGGTGCCTGGGCGCAGCTTGACCAGCGCGTCGCGGGCACCGGGATGCTCGAGTATCCGGTGCATGGTGGTGGCCGGGATACCCGCCTGGTCGAACAGATCGCTCAGGGTCTGGCCGCGCTGCACGCGCAGCACCTGCCAGCTGTCGCCCGGGGTGTGCTGCTGGCGCGCGAGGGACAGCGGCGGCAGCGGCAGCGCCAGACTGGTGTGCGCGTTCGGGTACGGGGTTTCGATGGTGCTGGAGAAACCCGGCACGATCGTGGCCACCAGCATGCCGATGGTGGCGAACAGGCTGGCGTGCACCCAATGACGCCGGGTCCAGCGTTCATTGAATGCAGCGGGGAGGTGGTGCCTGAGCTTCCGGTGCAGGGCGTTGTCGTGAAGGACGTGGAGCCGTTCCTTGAAGCGCTGTTTGCGCGCGCGGCCGTGATCGGAATTGAGCATCAGTGGTGTTTTCCTGGCGGGCCCGGGAACACGGGCTGGATCGCCGGTTACCATAGACACCTATGAAAAGCGCGTCAAACCCTTGTGCCTATTGGCTTTTGTGAAGCCGATGCGGTTAACTTGGTCTTAACACCCCACAAGAAAATACGGCGTTGCCGGGAGTAGTGAACGTGTCCTCCATTGATGAAGCCCTTGCCCTGATCAGCCGCGGTGCCGACGAGATCCTGAAGGTCGACGATCTGCGTGCACGCCTGGAAAGCGGCAAGCCCCTGCGGGTAAAGGCGGGGTTCGACCCTACCGCCCCCGACCTGCACCTGGGCCACACCGTGCTGTTGAACAAGCTGCGGCAGTTCCAGGACCTCGGTCACCAGGTGATCTTCCTGATCGGCGACTTCACCGGCATGATCGGCGACCCGTCCGGCAAGAGCCTGACCCGCAAGCCGCTGAGCCGTGAGGATGTGCTGGAGAACGCACGTACCTATGAAGAGCAGGTCTTCAAGGTGCTGGACCGGGAAAAGACCGAGGTCCGCTTCAATTCGGAATGGTTCGGCAAGATGTCCGCCGCCGACATGATCCGCTTGGCCGGCCAGCACACCGTGGCCCGCATGCTGGAGCGCGACGACTTCGCCAAGCGCTATGCCGCCCAGCAGTCCATCGCCATCCATGAGTTCCTGTACCCGCTGGTGCAGGGCTACGACTCGGTCGCGCTGGAAGCGGACGTGGAGCTGGGCGGTACCGACCAGAAGTTCAACCTGCTGATGGGCCGCGGCTTGCAGGAGCACCACGGGCAGAAGCCGCAGGTGGTGCTGACCATGCCGCTGCTGGAAGGCCTGGACGGCGTCAACAAGATGTCCAAGTCGCTGCACAACTATATTGGTGTCAGTGAGCCGGCCATCGACATCGTCACCAAGACCATGAAGGTGGACGATGCCCTGATGTGGCGCTGGATCGAGCTGTTGTCCTTTGACATCAGCCAGGCCGAAGCAGCCGCGTTGCGGGAACAGGTCGCGTCCGGCGGATTGAACCCGCGTGAGGTGAAGCTGCGCCTGGCCCGCGAACTGGCCACGCGGTTCCATGATGCCGCCGCCGCCGAACAGGCCGTGGTGGGCTGGAATGCCGCCGTGACCGGGCAGGGTGACATTACCCAGTTGCCGCTGCAGGACGTCGCGGTTCCTGCCGAAGGCCTGCGCATGGCCGCGCTGCTGACGGCCGCCGGGCTGACCCCGAGCAACTCCGAGGCCAACCGCAAGCTCAAGGAGCGCGCGGTCAAGGTGGACGGTGTCGTGGTGGAAGACGGGCAGCAGGTGCTGCCGCCGGGTTTCGAAGGCCTGCTGCAGGTAGGCAAGCGGACCTTCGCCCGCATCCATCTGGTCATTGCCTGATACCTCTCTATAGAGGAGGAGCGGGCCCACGGCCCGCTCTGGATGCCGATACACGAGCAACTGCAAGGCGATGTGAAAAAATATCGCCAAACCCCTTCCCAAAGTCTGGGGAAAGGGACATACTTCACCTCCCCCGTCGCAGGGGTCGCCACCAAGGGGCTTCAGCGGCAAAAGGAACGCCACCACCGCCGAACGATTTAATCGAACGAAGGTGTTGACGGACTCG
>NZ_JACYVC010000016.1:0-72827 GCF_014842145.1 Stenotrophomonas sp. CFBP 13718 | reverse complement strand
CCAGCACCCACACCCCGCCGCTTCGCGGCCGCCCCTGACTCAGGGGCTCCTTCCACCCGACGGCTTGCTCTCGTCGGTAGCGCCGCCCCATGGTCGGCGGAATGGTTCCGCCAACCCCGCTGCGCTCGCCGACCATGGGTCGGCGCTACCGCTTTTTCTTTTTTTTCATACGCGGCGGGCGGCCCCGGAATCTGTCAGAGGGCCGGGCGGTGGGGCTGGGCGGGGGCGTTGAGCGCCATGGATGGCGCGAAACGAGGCACGCATGGATGCGGCTCTTGCCGTCCCCCGTCCCAGCCCCACCGCCCGGCCCCAGCTCAGCTGCGGCTCTGCAGCCCACCGCGAGGGGGTCCAACCCGTTCGCTTACTTCTCGTCCGCCGACTCCACCACCATGTCCAGCACGTACGCCTGCGACGAGGCGTCGGCGGGCGGGTTGTCGATCTTGAAGCGCTTCACGCGCAGCACGTTGCGGATGCCCGCTTCGTGCGTGTACCCCTCGATGCCGTCGTAGAAGTTCTCGAACGCACCCGGCTCGCCCTGCTTCACGCCCTGGTCGTCGAAGCGTACTTCGCGTACCTGCAGGCACTGCTTGTCCTTGATCAGCGGGTGCGGGCACGGCTTGGTCTGCGCCGCCACTTCGAAGAACACCGTCTCACCCGGGCCACCGTAGCGGGTCTCCGCGCTGGCCTCGGGCAGGAAGACCAGCACATCGCCGTTCGCCGGGCGCAGGGTCAACTCGCCATTGTCGGCGACCTCGGCCTTCACCGCTCCCTGCAGCCGGCTGCTCAGCGCGTCATCCAGTGCCATCACGGCCGGTTCGCAGGCCATGCGCGTGGATGCCATCTGCTGGAAGGTCAGCGTGCCATCGGCCAGGGTGTAGCCACCGCTCATGCGGTTGCAGGTGTTGGACACCGCCAGGCGACCGTCGGTGAAGTCGAGCGTCACCGGCTTGTCGGTCTGCGCAAACAGGGCGTCGATGCGCTTGCCTTCCGCGGTGGTGGCGTCCTTCAATCGCCAGTGCTGGCCCTGCAGGCGCTGCGCCTGCAGGTGCGCCGCCGTCTTCAGTGCGGCCGCAGCGGCCGGCGCGCGCGCCAGGTCGTCGGCGTTGCCGGCCGGCGCCGGGTTCTCGCTGCAGGCAGCCAGCAGCATCAGGGGGAGGGACAGGATCAGCTTGCGGTTCATCGGATTCTCCTTGGATGACCTGTTTCAGAACGGATGCGCGTGGCCAACGGGGTCACGCGCAGGCGAGGGGGTTCAGTTGCCGGCCGGCAACCACAGCAGCAGCGCCGCACCCAGCGCGATGCGATAGATCGCAAACGCGGTGAACCTGTGCGACTTGATGTAGCCCAGCAGCCACTTCACCACCACGAAGCCGGTGATCACGGCAGCAATGAACGCCACGCTGACATCGGTCCAGTTTTCAGTGGCCAGCTTGCCTTCCTTGGCCAGCTCCAGGAACGCGTATGCGCTGGCGGCGAACATGGTCGGGATGCCGACCAGGAACACGAACTCGGTGGCGGCGGCACGACGGCTCAGCCCGAGCAGCATCGCCAGGAAGATCGCCGATGCCGAGCGCGACGTGCCCGGGAACACGCCCGCCACCACCTGCGCGATGCCCACGCCGATGGCCACCGTCCACGTCACCTGATCGCGATCAGGCAGGCGAGCGGTATACGCCTCCACCAACAGCATCCAGATGCCGCCGATGATCAGCGCCCACGCGACCGGGCTCACCGTCTCGGGCAGTTCCCAACCGGCCAGGCGGACCGGCAGGCCCAGCACTGCGGTGACCAGGAACGCCGCGCCGAGCTTCATCACATAGTCGCGGTTCTCACGCTGGTGCAGGCCAGTGGCCAGGGTCCACAGGCGCTGGCGGAAGACCAGCGTGATGGCCAGGATGGCGCCGGCCTGGATGATGATGTTGAAGAAATCCGAGCGCGCACCCAGCCAGTGCTGGGCGATCAGCAGATGCCCGGTGCTGGAGATGGGCAGGAATTCGGTAACGCCTTCGAGGATGCCCAGCAGAAGGGCGGAGAGCAGGTCGGACATGGGGTGGGATGGAATGGCTGACGGCAAAAGGTGCCGAAGAGGATAGACCATCTGCCCACGCACCAACCCAGTGCACGGGCCAACACGCGCACCACGATGGTGCAGTATGCGACGCACCCTTCAGGCGCACGCTCATGTAAATCAAGGGCTTGTGATGATAAAAAAGTTGGCACGGTGTGTGCTGAGGTAACCTCAGGCATTCAATTCCAACCGAGGTTGCACCCGATGTCCGTTGAAAACGTTGAGAAGCTGGTCAAGGACAACCAGATCGAGTTCGTCGATCTGCGTTTCGTCGACATGCGCGGCATCGAGCAGCACGTCACGTTCCCGGTCAGCATCATCGAAGCGTCGCTGTTCGAAGAAGGCAAGATGTTCGACGGCAGCTCCATCGCCGGCTGGAAAGGCATCAATGAATCGGACATGGTCCTGCTGCCGGATCCGTCCAGCGCCTATGTCGATCCGTTCTACGCTGATCCGACCATCGTCATCAGCTGCGACATCCTGGACCCGGCCACCATGCAGCCGTACGGCCGCTGCCCGCGCGGCATCGCCAAGCGCGCCGAAGCCTTCCTGAAGTCCAGCGGCATCGCCGAGCAGGCCTTCTTCGGCCCGGAGCCGGAGTTCTTCATCTTCGATTCGGTGCGCTTCGCCAACGATATGGGCCACACCTTCTTCCAGGTCGATTCCGAGGAAGCGGCATGGAACAGCGGCGCGAAGTACGACGGCGCCAACAGCGGCTACCGTCCGGGCGTCAAGGGCGGCTACTTCCCGGTGCCGCCGACCGATTCGCTGCACGACCTGCGCGCGGAAATGTGCAAGACGCTGGAGCAGGTCGGCATCGAAGTCGAAGTGCAGCACCACGAAGTCGCCACCGCCGGCCAGTGCGAAATCGGCACCAAGTTCAGCACCCTGGTGCAGAAGGCCGATGAGCTGCTGCGCATGAAGTACGTGATCAAGAACGTGGCGCACCGCAACGGCAAGACCGCCACCTTCATGCCCAAGCCGATCGTCGGCGACAACGGCAGCGGCATGCACGTGCACCAGTCGCTGTCCAAGGGCGGCACCAACCTGTTCTCCGGTGAAGGCTACGGCGGCCTGAGCCAGATGGCGCTGTGGTACATCGGTGGCATCTTCAAGCACGCCAAGGCCATCAACGCCTTCGCCAACGCAGGCACCAACAGCTACAAGCGCCTGGTGCCGGGCTTCGAAGCACCGGTGATGCTGGCCTATTCGGCACGCAACCGTTCGGCCTCGTGCCGCATTCCGTTCGTGACCAATCCGAAGGCGCGTCGCATTGAAATGCGCTTCCCCGATCCGATCCAGTCCGGCTACCTGACCTTCACCGTGTTGATGATGGCCGGCCTGGATGGCATCAAGAACCAGATCGACCCCGGCGCACCGAGCGACAAGGATCTGTACGACCTGCCGCCGGAAGAAGAGAAGCTGATCCCGCAGGTCTGTTCCTCGCTGGACCAGGCGCTGGAAGCGCTGGACAAGGACCGCGAGTTCCTGAAGGCCGGCGGCGTGATGGACGACGATTTCATCGACGGCTACATCGCCCTGAAGATGCAGGAAGTCACCAAGTTCCGTGCGGCGACCCATCCGCTGGAATACCAGTTGTATTACGCCAGCTGAGCACGCGCGGCGGTGGCGGAGGATACCCCTCCCACCTTCGTCATCGCCGCATCTTTTCCGGCTGGGGAGCCGGAAAGGGTGAAGCCTGCAGATGCTGCTGAAGTTGTTCCACCCGTCCAGGGGCAAGAGAGACCGGACGCGCGTCCTGGGCCTTCCTCCCTCCCGCGTCACCGGCTGTGTTTGGAGAGAGACACAGCCACCAGGGCCCAGACCACGTTCGGCGCAACAGCCACGGCCATCAGCATGATGGCCCGTGGTTGCCTGACGCCACGGCATGCACGCGCCGTGGATCCATCCACCATCGGGATATGCGCATGAAACTGATCTCCGCCATCATCCGACCGTTCAAGCTCGACGAGGTCCGCGAGGCCCTCTCCGACGCAGGCGTGTCGGGCATCACCGTGACCGAAGTGAAAGGTTTCGGTCGCCAGAAGGGGCACACCGAGCTGTACCGCGGTGCCGAGTATGTCGTCGACTTCCTGCCCAAGATCAAGATCGAAACCGTGGTGACCGACGAGCGCACCGACGCGGTGATCGAAGCGATCCAGAACGCGGCAGGCACTGGAAAGATCGGCGACGGCAAGATCTTCGTCACCCCTGTCGACCAGGTCATCCGCATCCGCACCGGCGAAATCGGCGCTGACGCGCTGTAACCACTCGGAGATCTCCCGCATGAAGATTCGACTGTTCGCCGGGTGGCAAGCCCGGTTCCATATGGTGTGCCTGATGATGCTGCTCAGCGCACTGGCCGTCGGTGCCTTCCCGGGCACGGCGCATGCCCAGGCACAGGTCACGCCCGTGCCGACGGAAGAGGTGGCCGTCGAGCCGCTCCCCGTTGACGCACCTGCCGCACCGGTCGTCGAGGCCGCCGTGGCTGCACCGGCCTACGACCACGGCGACGTGGCCTGGATGCTGACCTCCACGCTGCTGGTGCTGCTGATGGTCGTGCCCGGCCTGGCCCTGTTCTATGGTGGCCTGGTGCGTTCGAAGAACGTGCTGTCCGTGCTCAGCCAGATCCTGGTGGTGTTCTCGCTGGTGATCATCCTGTGGGTGGCCTACGGCTACAGTGCGGTGTTCAGCGAGGGCAACCCGTTCTTCGGCTCGTTCACCCAGTTCGCCTTCCTCAAAGGATTCACCCCGGACTCGGTGGGCAACACGCCGATTGCCGGCCTGCCCGACTATCTGTTCGTCGCCTTCCAGTCGACCTTCGCCGGCATCACCACCGCACTGATCGTCGGCGCGTTCGCCGAACGCATCAAGTTCAAGGCGGTGATCCTGTTCTCGGCCCTGTGGTTCACCCTGAGCTACATTCCGATGGCACACATCGTGTGGGGCGGTGGCTACCTGGGTGAGCTGGGTGCGATCGACTTTGCCGGCGGCACCGTCGTGCACATCAACGCAGGCGTGGCCGGCCTGGTCGGCGCGTACTTCGTCGGCAAGCGCATCGGCTACGGCCAGACCGCATTGAAGCCGCACAACGTGGTGTTCACCTACATCGGCGCGATGCTGCTGTGGGTAGGCTGGTTCGGCTTCAACGCCGGTTCTGCCGCCGCCGCCGATACGGTCGCGTCGCTGGCCTTCCTCAACACCATCCTGGCCACCGCCGCGGCGGTAGTGGGCTGGACGCTGGTGGAAGCGATCACCAAGGGCAAGCCGTCCGCACTGGGCGCCGCATCGGGCGCAGTGGCCGGCCTGGTCGGCATCACCCCCGCCTGCGGCACCGTGGGCCCAATGGGCGCATTGGTCATCGGCGTGGTGTCCGGCGCACTCTGCGTGTGGGGTGTCACGGGCCTGAAGCGCTTGCTGAAGGTGGATGACACCGCCGATGTGTTCGGCGTGCATGGCATCGGCGGCATCGTCGGTGCGCTGCTGACCGGTGTGTTCAGCGCGCAGTCGCTGGGCGGCACCAAGGCCGACCTGGATATCGGGCATCAGGTCTGGGTGCAGTTCGTCAGCGTGGCATTCACCATCGTCTGGTGCGCCGTGGTGACGACGCTGATCCTGCTGGTGGTGAAGGCGGTCGTCGGCCTGCGCGTGACCGAGGAAGCCGAACGTACCGGTCTGGATGTCACCTCACACGGTGAATCCGCCTACGAAGTCTGATCCATGCTGATCTGTTGATGACGCACGCATTGCGTCGTGACCGGCGGTCCGGGGGCCGCCGGTTTTTTCATGCCCTACAATCGGGGCATGACCCTCATCCGCAACTCCGCCCTGTTGCTTTCCTGTGCCCTGCTGGCCGCCTGTTCCGGCGCGCCGGTGGAAGAGCGCAATCCGCTGGCCACGTGGGTGCCATCGAGCAACCACAACGCCCGCATGCCGGTGGTCATCGTGCTGCACCACACCGACCAGCACTCGGTGCAGCAGAGCCTGGATACGCTGCGCAGCGCCAACAGCGGCGGCAAGGTCAGTGCCCATTACCTGATCGGCGCCGATGGTGCGCGCTATCAACTGGTGGCCGACGATCGCCGCGCCTGGCACGCAGGTCCCGGGCGCTGGGGCACCATCACCGACCTCAATTCGGCCTCCATCGGCATCGAGCTGGACAACGACGGTGATACGCCTTTCAGCGAGGCGCAGATCCAGTCGCTGATCGTGCTGCTGCAGGACCTGAGTACCCGCCTGCGCATTCCGCCGTCGCAGGTG
The DNA here is from genome assembly GCF_014842145.1 of Stenotrophomonas sp. CFBP 13718. Classification (NCBI taxonomy): domain Bacteria; kingdom Pseudomonadati; phylum Pseudomonadota; class Gammaproteobacteria; order Lysobacterales; family Lysobacteraceae; genus Stenotrophomonas; species Stenotrophomonas sp. CFBP 13718. The sequence goes on along the minus strand of NZ_JACYVC010000016.1, from coordinate 66,499 downwards.
ATCGGCCATGCCGACCTGGCACCATCGCGCAAACAGGATCCCAGCCGCTTCTTCCCGTGGCAGCAACTGGCGCAGGCCGGCTTCGGTGTGTGGCCGCGCGACACCGACGGCATGCCGCCTGCCGGCTTCGACGCCTGGCAGGCGCTGGCCACCTTCGGCTATCCGCTGGACGACCGTGATGCGGCAGCACGCGCCTTTCATCGCCGCTTCCGCGGCAGCGATGACCTGCCGGCCGTGCTCGACACCGAAGACGCCCGCATCCTGCACTCCCTGCAGCAGCAGGCCACGACCAGGTAGAGCCGACGAGGTAGAGCCGACTTCAGTCGGCTGCCCCTCTCCCCGCCCTGACTCCGCCCACACGCCTGGCAGCGCCTTCCGACCCATATCAGCGCGCTTGCCCCGTGAATCCACCGGCATCCCCTGATGGGCCACGGCCAGGCCACGCAAGAGACTGGCGCAGGGCAGTTCCGCCCTGCACCACGACACATCACCATGAAGCCTCTCACCGCGCGAGCGCATCACCTTGCCGTTGCGCTGCTCATCTCGCTTGCCCCCGCATCCACGTGTGCGGCGGATCAGTCATTCCTGGTCCACTCCGATACCCAGTACCGGTGGTATGACGATGGCAAAAACCGTGACCCGATGGCCACCCTTAAAGCGCAGAGCAAGGCAATTGCCCGGTGGCTGGCGCGACAGCCGAAGGCCGCACCTGTATTTCTCAATGGCGACGTCACCGCCTATGGGCATGGCGACGAGTGGGAGGTCATGCTCCGCGACCTAGGCCACCGATCAATCCCGAACCGCTACTGGGGTCTGGGCAACCACGACTACGACAACAACATCAGGTTGCCTGACGGCTCGGGCTGCTTCAACAACGGGTGCGCGCGCGACTCGATCTACCACCTCGACGCGGCAACGAAGCACTGGGATCTCGACGCGTTCGACTACAGAACCCGCGATGCCGGTAAGTTCCGCTATCACGACGGTAGCTTGGCCTACAGCAAGACCATCGGCGACATCACCTTCATCCAACTGCACAACCATTACGCGTACCAGGACGAGTTCAAGAGCACCGTAGGCCTGCGCAACTATTTTTTCCGGATCACCCCTTCGCTGCACTGGTTGGAGAACGTGCTTGAAAAAGCGAAGGCGGCAGGGAAATTCGTCGTCATCAACATGCACCGCCCGCCCTTGTGGTTTGGCAGTGGCCCCGAAGCAGAGGCGGCACAGGCGAAGTTTGAAAAACTCGTCACGGATCATCGGGTGCTCGCGATATTTCATGGCCACACTCATGCTGTTGGGGCAAGAGAGCCCATTGGCCATACGCCTGTATTCGATTCAGGAGCGTCGTTCCGCAAGACCTTCCTGACCGCAGACCTGGAACTGGCTGCCAACCGACTGACGGTGTATCAGGCAAACGACAACAAAGTGTCCCAGACCCCTTACAGACAGTGCCACTGACGAAGGTGTTCGCCCCCGAGGTGGTGCTGAAGCCCACGCCCCTTGGAGAGCCGGCCCTGCTCTTTTCCTTCGGTAATACGCGTAGGGACCTGCGCGTCGGCTGGATCAAGGTGAAGCTGAGCGGAGAAAGTGCAGAGCGGGAAGGGCTCCCGAACCAGCAGATGAACGGGTTGACGCCCAAGCACGATTACGACTACGTGCTCACGGCGTATGACGCCCGGGGTGGGCAGGTGCTGGCGACATTCACCGGCAGCTTCAACTCCGGTAACGCCGAGTATCCGCCGACGGATCTCTGCTTGGGCAAATGGGACGCGGACCAAGGCCACTTCAAGCTGCACTGGGAGCGTCCATTGAACTTTCCGGCCGTCCATTACAGCTTCGTGGAAGGTTACAGCGTGGACAGCGGCGAATGGTTCCGATTCCGCGGCCCCAACGACACGAACCAAGGCAGTACGGAGCAGACCATCTACTACACAGATCGCGGTATCGCCGATCCGACGCGGCTGAACTACGCGGTCTATTACTGGTCTTCATCCCGGGGCCACACCCCTGCGGCCCTGCTCCGGGGTGAGGACTTCTTCAAGGGTGCTGGCTGTCTGCCGAAATGAGCTGACGAGGGCGACCGAGGCCCTGTTCTCACGATGTCATCATTTCCGTGAACAGGGCTTCGGCAACGTCTTACTTTCCTCACTCAGGAATGTGATCACGCCCCATAAACTGCAAAAAAACGCACAGGGGCTGCTGAATGAACCGTAGCATCGTCGCTACCGGCACAACCGGGCTGGATACCATTCTTCGGGGAGGGCTGCCCGCGTCCAGGCTGTACCTGCTGGAGGGGCAGCCCGGTTCCGGCAAGACCACGCTCGCGCTGCAGTTCCTCCTCAAAGGCGCAGAGCTGGGTGAAAGGTGCCTCTACGTTACGTTGTCCGAGACCGCAGACGAACTGGCCGAAGTCGCGCACTCGCACGGGTGGTCACTGGATGGGTTGCACCTGTTCGAACTGGCCGCTGCGCAGAACGTGTTGGGCGATGGCCAGCAGCAATCCGTGCTGCATCCGTGGGAAGTGGAGCTGGACGGCACCATCAAGCTGATCCAGGCCGAAGTGGAACGCTTGAAGCCGACCCGGATCGTATTCGATTCGCTGTCCGAGCTCCGCCTGCTGGCGCAGGATTCGCTGCGCTACCGCCGCCAGGTCCTTGCGCTCAAGCAGTACTTTTCGCCGCGCAACATCACCGTGTTCCTGGTGGACGACCTGACCGGTGGTGAGCGCGACGCGCACCTGCACAGTCTCTGTCACGGTGTGATTTCCCTTGAGCGGGTCACTCTGGATTTCGGCGCAGCACGTCGCCGCATGCAGGTGCAGAAGCTGCGTGGCGTCAACTTCATCGCCGGCTACCACGACCTGGCGCTGGTGAAGGGCGGCATGCGTATCTTCCCCCGGTTGATCGCATCGGAACACCACGTGCCTTTCGTCGGCGATCCGATCTCCAGTGGCGTTGCGGGTATCGACGCCCTGCTCGATGGCGGGCCGCTGCGTGGCACCAGTACGCTGTTGACCGGCCCGCCAGGCAGTGGCAAGACGAATGTGGCGCTCAAGTACGTCGCCACCGCCTGCGAGCGTGGAGAGCGCTGTTGTGTGTTCGAGTTCGACGAGCGCACCGGCACCCTGCTTACGCGCGCGAAGGCGCTCGGCATGGACCTGCAGGCGCACATAGACAGCGGGCTGCTGGAGCTCCGTCAAATGGACCCGGCCGAGCTGTCGCCGGGCGAGTTTGCCTGGGCCATCCGGGAGTGCGTCGAAGAGCGGGACTGCAAGTTGATCGTGCTGGACAGCCTGAATGGCTACCTGTCCTCGATGCCGCAGGAAAAGCAGCTGATGCTGCAGATGCATGAGCTGCTTTCCTACCTCAACCAGAGCGGCGTGGTGACATTCTTCATCAACCCGCAGAATGGATTGGTCGGATCGATGTCGACCGGCAACCTCAATGTGTCCTACATGGCCGACACCGTGATCATGTTCCGCTACTTCGAGGCAGGTGGCCGCATACGCAAGGCGATCTCCGTCATCAAGAGCCGCAGTGGCGCGCACGAGGATTCCATCAGGGAGCTGCGGATCGATGCGGGAGGCCTGCGCCTGAGCGAGCCGCTGAAAGACTTCAGTGGCATCCTCACCGGCACGCCGCAGTACGTGGGTGAATCAGGACCGCTGTTGGACAGCAATGCAGACCAGCGCTAGTTCCGATTCGCCAACGGTGCTGATCGTTGCGCCCTTCGGACGCGACGCGGAGACCATTGCCAAGCTGGTCGAGAAAGAGCTCGCCACGCCGAAGCGGTGTGCCACACCTGACCATGCTGCCGCCCAGCTGGACGCGAGCATCGGCGCCATCGTGCTCACCGAGGAAGCGCTCTTCGGTGACGACGCGGCGATGCTGGAGGCCGCACTGCACGCCCAGCCGGCATGGTCCGATGTGCCGGTGGTCGTGCTGCGTGCGGCGAAATCCAGGCTCGCACCGGCGCGTCCCCTGCCTGGCCACTACCCCAATCTGGTGGAGGTGGAGCGGCCGGTCGGTGCGGCGACCCTGATCAGTACGATCGCATCGGCGTTGCGCGCCCGGCAGAAGCAGTACGTCATCCGTGACCAGGTACAGCGCCTGAGCCAGAACCAGGAAACTCTGGCCCGCAGTGAGGCGGAGCTGCGCCTGATCGCCGATGCGCTGCCGGTGCTGATTGCCTTTGTCGATCCGTCACTGCGCTATGTGTTCGTCAACAAAGCCTACGAAGCGTGGCTGGACGCTCCTACGGCCGAGATCGTCGGACGGCGCCTGCCCGACATTCTCGACGCGCCCACGTGGCAGCAACGCAAGCCCTATGCAGAGCGCGCGCTCGCCGGCGAGGCGGTGCAGTTCAGCGTCAACTGGCCTACCCGCAGCGGCGAACGCCGCGCGTGCGATATCCGCTACCTGCCGCGCCGCGACAGCGCGGGCCGGGTCGACGGGTTCCATATCTTCGTCGCCGATGTCACCGCCAAGACCCTCGCGCTGGAGGCCGTGCAGCGCCAGGCCGAAGAGCTCGAGCAGAAAGTGGCCGAGCGGACCGCCGAGTTGCAGGCGCAGGTGGTCGCGCGCGCATCGACGGAGTCGGCCCTGCACCAGGCGCGCAAAATGGAGTCGGTCGGCCAGTTGACCGGTGGTATCGCGCACGACTTCAACAACATGCTGACGGGCATCATCTCGGCGCTGGACCTGATCCGGATGCGTGCCGAGAGCGGGCGCGTGGATGGCGTGGAGCGCTGGATCGACGTGGCCTCGGCATCGGCACACCGGGCCGCGGCGTTGACCCAGCGCCTGCTGGCATTTTCGCGTCGCCAGTCATTGAACTCGCAGCGCCTGTTGGTGAATGAGCTGGTCCATTCGCTCGATGACCTGATGCGCCGTACCCTGGGCGAGAAGATCCGGCTCAGCATGGACCTGGGCCACGACGTGCCCCTGGTACGCGCCGATTCCAACCAGTTGGAAAGCGCCATTCTCAACCTCACCATCAATGCGCGCGATGCCATGCCGCAAGGTGGCCAGCTGGAGATCCGCACCCGGCGCCAAGTGGTGGAAGAAGACGAGGCTGGGACCGGGGAAGACCGGCTGCGCGCAGGATGCTATGCCGTGCTGTCGGTGACTGACACCGGCGAGGGCATACCGCCGGATGTGATCGAACGGATATTCGAGCCCTTTTTCACCACCAAGCCGATCGGGCAGGGTACCGGGCTGGGCATGTCGATGATCTACGGCTTCATGCAGCAGTCCGATGGCCATGTGCGCATTGATTCCGAAGTAGGCTGTGGCACCACCGTCCGTCTTTACCTGCCCGAGTCGGTGGCCGACAGCGCGGGCGAAGGTGCCGGCGACGTACCCCAGGCCCCGCCGGAGACCGCCACGCCCACCGGTGCCGGGCAGCAGCTGCTCGTGGTGGAAGACGATGCACAGGTCCGCACGCTGGTGACCGAGGTGCTGACCGAGCTGGGCTATGCGGTGACGGTAGTCGAGGATGGAGATGCGGCGCTGAAGGTCCTGCAATCCCGGCACGTGGATGCACTGGTCACCGATGTCGGGCTGCCAGGCCTCAACGGACGCCAGCTCGCGGAGATCGCCCGGCAGACCCAACCCACGCTGCCGGTGCTGTTCATGACCGGCTATGCCGAGGCAGCGCGGGATCAATCCGAGTTCCTGGAGGCGGGCATGCACATGATCGGCAAGCCGTTCTCGTTGAGTGACTTCGGCGATGCGGTCGCCCAGCTGTTCCTGCCGTGATGGGGCGGCGCTGACGTTCACTCTCGTCGCCGTTATGCACTACATTGGTGCAATGACTGCTTCTTCTCCTGCGCCGGCTATCGACCAACTCGGCACGCCCCTCGCCTGGGCGGATGCCGAAGGTCGCATTACCGGTTGCAACCCGGCGTTTGCGCGTTGGCTGGGGGTCAGTGGTAGGAGGTTGATCGGCAAGCCACTGGTCGCGCTGGAGACGCAGGGCGAAGCGCTGGCGCATTTCCTGTCACGTGACGAGCGCGACAGCCTGCGCCTGCATCGTCTGGCACTGGGCATGCCGGGTGAGGGCGCACGCTTTGCCGAAGGCTGGATGAGCCGCCTGGATGACGGCGGGTGGTTGCTGGAGGCGCATCCGGTGGATGAGTTCCCCGGTCTCGACCCGACCACCGCGCTGCCGAGCGCACTCAGCGCCGCCTTGAAAGGACTGGCCCACGAACTGCGCAACCCCTTGGCGGGATTGAAGGGTGCCGCGCAGCTGCTGGCGCGCCGGGTGCATCACCGGGATGCCGATGAGCGTGAACTGGTGGAGCTGATCGGCACGGAGATCGAGCGGCTGAACAGCCTGCTGGATCAACTGCTGTCACCCGCGCCGGCGGCGCCACACGCCGCACTGAACATCCATGCGGCGTTGGAACAGGTCCTGCGCCTGGCAGAAAGTGAAGCCGGCTGGGCAGTGCGCCTGCAGCGCGACTATGACCCCAGCATCCCCGAGTTCAGTGGCGATGCCGATCGACTCAACCAGGCGGTGTGGAACCTGGTACGCAACGCCATGCAGGCGGGTGCCGGCGGCATCACCCTGCGTACGCGCGTGGAGCATGGCGTGCGCATCGCCGAGCAGTTGCACCCGATGGCGCTGCGGCTGGAAATCGCCGACGACGGCCGGGGCGTACCGGAGGAGCTCGCCGAGCATCTGTTCCTGCCGCTGGTCAGCGGGCGTGCGGAAGGCACGGGCCTGGGCTTGGCACTGGCACAGCAGGTGGCACGCGAGCACCGCGGCACGCTGACCTATCGCTCGCGACCCGGGCATACCGTGTTTACGTTGCTGCTTCCGATCAGCACTCCTTCTTTACGCGAGGACGCCGCGCATGGCTGATCTGCCTGACACCGCGCATGGCGGCCACCGCGTATGGGTGGTCGATGATGACCGAGCCGTGCGCTTCGTTCTCAGCACGGCCCTGCGCGATGCCGGCTACCGCGTCGAAAGCTTCGACAGCGCCGCCGCCGCGCTCGACGCGTTGGACCGGCAAACGGTGCCTGCCCTGCTGTTCACCGACGTGCGCATGCCGGGCGATGACGGCCTGGTGCTGCTGGATAAACTGAAAGCGGCGCACCCGCAGCTGCCGGTCATCGTCATGTCGGCGTATACCGATGTGGCCAGCACAGCGGGTGCATTCCGCGGTGGCGCACACGAGTACCTTTCCAAGCCGTTCGATCTGGACGACGCCGTCGCGCTGGCCCGCCGTGTGCTGCCTGATGGCGAAGCCGAAGCCGAGTTGACCGATACGCCGTCGCCGGCTGATGCCGCCACCCGGGACCAAGCACCGCAACTGGTGGGCGATACCCCGGCGATGCGCGCGCTGTTCCGTGCCATAGGCAAGCTGGCGCAGGCACCCTTGGCGGTCCTGATCACCGGCGAAACCGGCACCGGCAAGGAGCTGGTGGCGAGCGCGCTGCACCGTGAATCGCCACGGGCGGGTGCGCCGTTCGTGGCCCTGAACACGGCCGCCATTCCGGCCGAGCTGCTGGAAAGCGAGCTGTTCGGCCATGAAGCCGGTGCGTTCACCGGTGCCCAGCGCCGCCACATCGGCCGGTTCGAACAGGCCGACAAGGGCACGCTGTTCCTCGATGAAATCGGCGACATGCCGCTCGCCCTGCAGACCCGGCTGCTGCGCGTGCTGGCGGAGGGCGAGTTCTTCCGCGTAGGAGGGCGTGAGTTGATCCACGTCGATGTGCGGGTGGTGGCGGCGACCCACCAGGACCTTGAAGGGCTGGTCGCACAAGGGCGTTTCCGTGCCGATCTGTTGCACCGGCTGGATGTGGTGCGCTTGCAGCTGCCGCCTCTGCGCGAGCGCCGCGACGACATCGGGCAGTTGGCGATGACGTTCCTTGCGGCCGCCACGCACAAGCTGGAGGGTCCGCCCAAGCGGCTCACCGCAGCGGCACTGCAGGCGCTGCGCGAACATGAGTGGCCGGGCAACGTGCGTGAACTGGAGAACGTGTGCTGGCGCATGGCGGCGCTGGCGGCGAGCGACACGATCGGCGTGGCCGACGTGGAGATGGCTGTGAACCGGGGCGGCACGCGGAGCGCTGCGCGCCCGGCGGTCGCCGATCCAGGCCAATGGGAAGTGCTGTTGTCGCAATGGGCCAAACAGCGCCTGGCCGAGGGCGCTGAGGGCCTGCATGCCCAGGTGCGCGAGCGGGTGGACCATGCCTTGCTGGATGCCGCATTGCAGCTCACCCACGGCCGCCGCGCCGAAGCCGCAGCCCGATTGGGCTTGGGCCGCAACACATTGACCCGCAAACTGGGTGCCGGCCGCCGCCGCAGCTGACCTCATTTTTCCGTCCCTGCGCGTCCGCACGACGCGGCGTTGATGCGCCATGGACAGGGATGCCCGTAACGTGCCCTGCAAGGAGTCCACCATGACCTCAATCCGTTTGATCCTGCCGGCTGCGGCTGGCCTGTTCCTCGCGGCCTGCGGCACCACGCCGTCCCCGCCTCCCGCGCCGCCCGTGGCCGTCAGCGTGGTCAGCACGGCGCAGATGGCCGAGAGCAATCTGTCACCGGCCTCTGCCAGCATCGTCAGCGGCCGCTTGGCCTTGGTGCCGGAAGCGGGCGGCGTGCATGTCACCGGCATGATCGGCGGGCTGCAGCCGTTGCAGCAGCCCGGCTTCCACGTACACGAGCGTGGCGATTGCAGCGCCGTGGATGCCAGCAGCGCCGGCAATCATTTCAACCCTACCCAGCAGCCGCACGGCGCACCGGGCACGGGGCCGCATCACCTGGGTGACATGCCCAACCTGCGCGCCGATGCGCAGGGGCGTGCCAACGTCGACATCCATCTGCGAGGCGTCACCCTGGGGGGAGGCGCTGCCAATGACATCGGCGGACGTGCCCTCATCGTGCACGCCCAGCCCGACGACCATCGCAGCCAGCCGGCTGGCAATGCCGGCGCCCGTATCGCCTGCGGCATCATCCGCATCACGAAGTAGGACTTCGCTGCAGGTTTCGTACTCACCTATCTGGAGAACCACCCGATGCGCCTGATCCATACCTCGATGTTCGTCGCGCTGGCCGCGTTTGGCCTGACCGCCTGCAACAAGCAGCCCGACACCGCCACGGACGCCGCCGCCGCTCCGGCCGAAGCCACCGCCCCCGCCGCCACCCCGGCGGATGCACCGCCGCCGATGGAAGCCGCGTCTGCGGCCACCGCCGTCGCCGAGCTGGCGCCGACCCAAGGCAATGAAACCAAAGGCTCGGTCAGCTTCAAGGTGGTGGACGGGCGCGTACACGTCACCGGCCAGGTCAGCGGCCTGAAGCCGGGCAGCGAGCACGGCTTCCACATCCATGAAAAGGGCGATTGCAGCGCACCGGACGGCGCCAGCGCCGGCGGCCACTTCAATCCCGGCACGCAGGATCACGGCAGCGTGGCCAGCGATCCGCATCACGGCGGCGACATGCCGAACATCAAAGCCAACGCCGAAGGCATCGCCACCATCGACGCACCGGTGTCGACCAACGTCAACATCGGCAAGGGGGATGGCTTTGACATCATCGGCCGCGGCCTGATCGTCCACGCCGATGCAGACGACTACAAGACCCAGCCCACCGGCAACGCCGGCGCCCGCCTGGCCTGCGCGGTCATCAAGGCGCAGTAAGCCTCTCGTAACAACGCAGCAACCCGAAAAAAGGAACGCCGGCGAAAGCCGGCGTTCCTTTTCTGCTCCTGATCTTCCTGCCCTACCGCGTGCGCAGCCAGCTGACTGACAGGAGGCGGTGGGCATGCCATTGCAGGACCTTGTGAGGCAGGAGCCGAACATGAGCCCCCATGGGTGAGAGCGCATTGCTTGCGAGGCATTGCCTCGCATGCGCTCGAACGCACAGCCGCCAGCGGCTGGGCCGGGCCGCGGAGCGGGGTTCACGGCGTGTCCTGCAATGGCATGCCCACCGCCTCATCCACTGAGAACGAGGCGCGAGCACGCAAAAAACTAACGTTCCAACAACGCCCGCGCGTCCTGGCCTGCCTCGCAGTGCACGAACAGCACCGGCACGCCGTGGGCTTCCAGCACCGCCGCCATCTGCCGCTGGCGCATCAGGTACTGCTCATAGATACCCTTCAGCCGCTCGCAGTCCTTCTTGCCGTGCGAATAGTGCGCGCACCACCCGGCCGGATCGAACAACGCCATGCGCGCCTCGCCGTGGGTGTAGCGCAGCAGCGGCTCCGGCGCGGCGTCCAGCCACTCATCGGTGCCCGCCTCCATGATCGCCGTCTCGATCAACGGCCACAGGGCGGCCAATCCCTGGTTGTCGTACTGCATCGACATCATCGCCGCCAGGTCATTCACGGTGAAATAGCGCGCGTGTTCCACGCGGGCACCGAACGCCTTCTGTGCCAGCAGCGCGGTGTCGGCGTGTGCCATTCCTTCCGCCAGCAGCAGCGTCTCCAGCGCATCGGACACGGCGGCCGTCGTCGCCGCATCGCTGCCCGTCAGCAGGAACGGCACCACCCGCAGTCCACCCCCCTTCAAGGAGGGATCCGCCTGGAAAGGCAGTGGCACGTCGCCGCTTGCATCCGCGCCGAACGCCAGCAGGCGCGGGCCCTCGCTGCGGCCGGGCGCGCGCATCTGCAGTTCTTCCAGGCGCCGATGGATCGGCCAGCCCGGGCGCAGCACTTCGGCGGGATCGAAATGGGCGGCGGCAAACACCAGGTCGAGTTCACTGGCCTGTGGCACCAGCTTGGCCAGATCGCGACCTACGCGCTCGGCCAGTTCACCGGATTGTTCGGCGGTGAGTGCGGCGTGGCGGGGCGACTCGCCGTCGGCGAGCTCAAGGGCGAGCACGCCGAGGGCGTTCATGCCGGGGTTGGTTTTGCTCATGGTTTCACGGTTGGCCCATCACAGGGCGGCAGCTACACTTGGGACCATTATGCCTGCGCCTTCGTGCAGGCCATGTTGCAGACACCCTATCCCATGCCAGGTATGTCCATGCCCAACGCCCGACCCGTCGCCATCCTCGGTGGCGTCCGTATTCCGTTCTGCCGCCAGAACACCGCGTATTCGGACGTCGGCAACCTCGGCATGTCCGTACGTACGCTCGGCGCCCTGGTCGAACGGTTCGGCCTGCACGGCCAACAGCTCGGCGAAGTAGCAATGGGAGCGGTGATCAAGCACTCCAGTGACTGGAACCTGGGCCGTGAGGCCGCGCTTTCATCCGGACTGTCCCCGCTCACCCCCGGCATCACCATGCAGCGTGCGTGCGGCACCTCGCTGGACACCATCATCGCGGTGGCCAACAAGATCGCTCTCGGGCAGATCGAGTCCGGCATCGGCGGCGGTTCCGATACCACTTCGGATGTGCCGATCGTCTATGGCAAGAAGCTGCGTGCACGCCTGCTGGCTGCCAATCGTGCCAAAAGCACCGGCGACAAGCTGCGTGCCTTGACCAGCGGTTTCAAGCTCAGTGAACTGAAGCCCGAGTTTCCCGGTGTGGCCGAGCCGCGCACCGGCAAGAGCATGGGCGACCACTGCGAAGACATGGCCAAGGAATGGAACATCTCGCGCGATTCGCAGGATGAGTGGGCCGTGTCGTCGCACAAGAAGCTGGCGGCCGCGTACGAACGCGGCTTCTTCACCGATCTGATCGCGCCGTTCCGCGGCGTGGAGCGCGACAACATCCTGCGTGCCGATACGTCACTGGAAAAGCTGGCTACGCTGAAGCCTGCCTTCGACCGCGTGTCCGGCCGTGGCACGCTGACCGCCGCCAATTCGACGCCGCTGACCGATGGGGCATCTGCCGTATTGCTGGCGAGCGAAGAGTGGGCGCGCTCGCATGGCCACACGCCGTTGGCCTACCTGCGCGATTCGCAGGTGGCCGCCGTGGATTTCGTGCACGGCGAAGGGCTGTTGATGGCCCCGACCGTGGCCGTGCCGGACATGCTGAAGCGCAATGGCCTGACCTTGCAGGACTTCGATATCTACGAAATCCATGAAGCGTTCGCCGCCCAGGTGCTGTGCACGCTGCGCGCATGGGAGAGCGAGGATTACTGCCGGAATCGCCTGGGCCTGGATGCCCCGCTGGGTCGCATCGACCCGGAGAAGATCAACCCGTTGGGTTCTTCGCTGGCGACGGGCCATCCGTTTGCCGCCACCGGTGCCCGCGTGATCGCCACGGCAGCCAAGCAGCTCGCCGAACGCGGTGGTGGCCGCGCGTTGGTATCGATCTGCACCGCCGGCGGCATGGGCGTGGTGGCGATCGTCGAACGCTGACCGGCTGGTAGCGCCGAGCCATGCTCGGCGAGCGCAGCGGCAGCGCGATCCAGGATTCCGCCGAGCATGGCTCGGCGCTACCAAGGGTCTGTGCGCGGATCAGGGAACGCGCGGGAACCCGTTTTCGTCGCGTGGTTCACGGGCGTCGTACACCGGCGGTACCGGAGTCATGACCTGCTCTTCCACAGTGGCACGCGGCGCGCTTGCCAGCGCGTCGGTACGCACCAGGGCGACGCTGTCTTCGCCACGCTGCTCACGCAGCGCATTGGTCAGGCACTGAGCCGCCAGCTGCGGTTCGCCACGGGCCAGCAGCGAGGCACCCAGTGCTTCCCATGCCGACGCCCCAGCACCGCCCGCAATCGCTTCGTGCAGCAGCACTTCGGCTTCTTCATGGCGACCCTGTGCCAAGGCGACGCGACCCTGTGCCAGCAGCAGCGCAGACGAATCGCCGTGGGTCCGGCGCCAGCGCACCAGGTTGGCGTCACGCGTGGCCAGGCGTGATGCCGGCAGTACGCCGTACAGTTCCACCAGCTCATCGCTCCAACGCTGGTCCAGCGCCTGTTCCAACGCGAGCAATGCAGGCTCATCCCAATCCAGTGCCACGGCGCGGGCGGCATACGCCGACACCACCGCCGGATCCGAGCGCAGCGTCTTCGGCATGGTTTCCCACTGTGCAGCAAGCGCGTTCACGTCCGCCGCTTCCAGCAACGCCTGCGCGGCGAGTCGGGCTTCCAGCGTGGTCAATGCATCGGCCGGCAGCACCTTGCTCTGGCGCAGCGCACCCAGTTGGCCATACGCCTCATGCGCCCGCCCGGCACGCGCCAGCGCCTCACTGCGCAGCCACAGGCCGCGCGGCGGCAGCGGCTGCAGGTTGGCCGCATCCAGCGTGTTGATCGCATCCACCGGCAGGTCGTCGGCCAGCTGTTGCTCTGCGCGCAGCAGGGCCTGGCTGGTCGCATCGGTCGTCGCCAGACGCTGCAGGTAAGCCTGGCTGGTCACATCGTCGCCGCGCGCACGCGCGCTGCGTGCCGCATTGGTCAGCGCAATGGCGGTCACCTCTTCATCCTGCGCGGCGCCGTCGAGCAGCTTCTCGGCACGTTGCCACTGGCCATGTTCATAGGCCTGCAGGCCATCGACCAGACGCACGCGCCCCTGCTTGCGGCGATAGCGGCCCCAAGCGCGGAACGGTGAGGCGATCAGGCTCCAAAGCAGCCACAGCACCAGCAGCACCACCAGGGTCAGCAACACCACCTGCGGCAGCGTGCTGCGGTAGTCGGTGCCGCCATAACGGAAGATCACTTCGCCGTACTGGCGGAGGTCATTGGCACCCAGCCACTGGGCGCCGATCACGCCCACCGCCACGGCCAACAACAGCACGATCAAGGATTGCAACGGCTTCATAACGGGGTCTCTCCATCTCGCAAAGTGCGCAGTTGCTGCAGGGTGCTGCCCAGTTCCGGCGCGTCCAGGCGCAGCGGCGCCGAGCGCAATGCAGTGAGTTCAGCACGCTGCCTGCGCAGGGCCGGTGAATCTGGCCAGAGCGCGGTCATCCCGCGTTCAATCCGGTCCAACGCCTGCCGCAACGCGGGGCGATCCCCGCGCTCGACGGCAGCGCGGGCAAGGGTCAATTCCAGCTGCAGCGCATCGGCAGCGACAGTACGGTCGGCAGCGGTCAACGGGCCGTTGACCGCGCTGGGCGTTATTTCGACGAAGGCGGCCAAGGCGATCTGCCACCACGGCCGTGCATCGCCCGTCGCCGTGCCACTGGCCTGCGCCGCTGTCCCGTGCACCGGCAGGGTCTGCATGGCCTCTGCCAGCGCAGCCAACCGCAGGCGGGCCTGCGCGCGCGGGCCGGTACCCAGCGCATCCAATGCATTGCGCTCCTGCATCAGGGCCTGGCGAAGGTTCAGTGCGTCCGCAGAGGGCAGGTCATCCAGTTGCGCCGCCGCCAGCGCGTACAGCCGGCGGGCACCGTCCAGATCATCGGCCGCGTCCAGCCGTTGCGCGGCCTGGGTGAGCAGCAGCTCGGCCTCGTCACGGTGCAGGGCTTGGCTGTCTTGGCGGGTCGTTTCCGCCAGCCGCGCCAGGTTTTCCTCGAGCAGCGCACTGCGCTGGCCGAGTCCCAGCACCTCATCGCGCAGCACGCGGTTGGCACTGGCCGCATCCTGCAGGCGCGCGCTGGTGGCGCGCTGATCGCGACGCAGCGCATCGACCGTATCCAGCAGACCCTGCAGGCGCACCGCGTCGGCCTGCGACTGCAGACGCGCCCGTTCCTGCCCTTGCTGCCAGGCATGCCAGCCCCAGCCGCTCGCGGCGACGAGCAGCAGCACGATGATCAACGGAGCGATCCAGCGCAGCGCGCGGCGCGGGGGAAGCGGAGCGGGGGTTTCGTTCATGCACGGTGTCTCAAACGGCCGCGTCGACCAACACGGTACGCGGCGCAGCGCACAGCATCACCGTTGCACGCAGAAGCAGCAAGCGGCCCGCCTCCGCCGCAGCCCGGTAGAGCCGGCTTCAGCCGGCTGCTCATCGACCCAGGTAGAGCCGGCTTCAGCCGGCTGCACACCGACCCCCGGTAGAGCCGGCTTCAGCCGGCTGCACGTCGATCCGGACCCGCCCGAACATGGGGCGAACCGCAGCCGACTGAAGTCGGCTCTACCCGTCCGGCATCGCCCCTTCCGGCATCGCCCCGTCCGGCATCGCCCGGTGGGCGAGCTGACGGCACGCGGCCGCCATCTGCTGCGGGGTGGGGCCGTCCGCCACGACGACGTGCGCGAAACCCAACCCCTGCACCTGGACGCGCAATCGCTCGCTCGCCACGACCACGCCCATCCGTGCCTGCCACCTGGCCTGCCAGTCCGGCGTCAGCTGCGCCCATACACGCTCCAGCGCCTCGCCGCTGCTCACCGCCAGCACCCACGGCTGCGGCGACCTCGACAGCCGCGCCAACCCCCGCGGCGGCACCCGCAGCGGCACCCGCTGATACACATCGGCGCGCACCAGCTGCGCTCCGCGTTCCTGCAGTTGTGCGGCGATCAGCCCGCGTCCGCCGGGCGCGGTCACCAGCCCCACCGTCTGCCCGCGCACCGCTGCCAGCGCCGGCAGCGCCAACAGGCCCTCGCTGTCCATCCGTTGCGGAGCCATGGCGTGATCGATGCCGACCGCCCGCAGCGCGCGCAGCGTGCCCTCACCGACCGCCAGCCAAGGCCGCGATGGCGCATCCTGAAGCGGGAGTGCACCGGAAGCCGCCACCACCGCTGCCGGGCTGGTGAAGATCACCCGGGAGGCCTGCAAGGCCTGCTGCAGCTGCCGCAAAGCAGGGTCGCCAAGCCGCCGTTGCAGTCGCCACGGCGACAGCGCGATCATGAATGCGCACGGATCGGACAAGGCGTCAGCCACCGCGCCGTGCTGTCCCTGCGGTCGCAGCGACACCAGTGTCCAACCACACGGTTTCGTACGTTTATCCATTGCCGTCATTATGCGGGCCCGCGTTGTTGCAGGTGTAACTGCTGATGTCCGCCGAACCCGTTTCATCCTCGCTGCTGGTCCTGCAGGACGTGCTGGACAGCATGCCGCCGGTGCGTGCCATGCAACTCCGCCTGGAAGGCTATGCCGATGGCCAGTTGCAGCTGAGCGCGCCCTTGGCGGTCAACGTCAACGACAAAGGCAACGCCTTCGGTGGCAGCCTGGCCTCCGCGATGACCCTGTCCGGCTGGGCGCTGGTCACCCTGCGCCTGCGCTTGGCCGGCTTCGAGGCCGAGGTCTACGTAGCCGACAGCCAGCTGCGCTACCGCGCGCCGGTGTATGGCGATCTGCACGCACAGGCGGAAATCGCCCCGGACAGTGACTGGGACACCTTCCTGGCCACCTTCAAGCAGCGCGGCAAGGCGCGCATCGGCGTGGTGGCCGTGCAGCCGGGCAGCGATGGCAAGCCCGCCGCCGAGCTGAGCGGCCGTTTCGTCGCCTTCGCCAAAGGGTAGGATGGCACCCTGATGCCTTGGGGAGCCTACCGTTGAAGAACCCGCACCTGCGCCGACTGACCCAGTTCTTGATTCTGACCGGCCTGCTGCTGGCCTCGGTGGCGACAATGGCGGCTGATATCAGCCGCAAACAGCGCAAGCAGCTGGAAGAGATCCAGACCTCCTACGGGTCCACGATCCGTTGGGGCACCATGGACGAAGCCCTGGGCTATCTGGACCCGGCGCAGCGCAAGGCCAATCCGCCCACCGAATTCCAGCTGCGTCGCTATTCGCAGCTGCGCGTGTCGTCCTACCGCGAAAGCACCACCGCGCAGTTGCCCGATGGCACCGTGGAGCGCCGCGTCCTGGTGGGCGTGATCAACAACAACACCCAGTCCGAGCGCACCGTCGGTGTGGTTGAACGCTGGCGCTGGGATGCCCAGGCCAAGCGCTGGTGGCAGACCAACGGCCTGCCGGATCTCTGGGAAGGCCAGTAACGACCGCTGCTGGCCGTCAGCACCGGATTCCCGCCGAACGCGGCTCATCCCCACAAAGACAGCAAACCAGCAAAATCCCTGCCCGAATCGGCTTGTGCGACAATCGGCGCCCGCTTATCGACCCGTGACCTGCGTGAATTACGAAGAGTTGGTGGCCTTTGCTGGCCGAAACCCGATGTTGTCGATCGCCCTGGTGGGCCTGACCGCCGCCATCATCGTCACTGAAATCCGTCGTCTGTTCCGTGGCTACAAGTCGCTCAAGCCCGGCGAACTGGTCCAGGTCATCAACGGCGGCGACGCCGTGGTCGTGGACCTGTCCTCCAGCAGTGATTTCGAGAAAGGCCATATTGCTGGCAGCAAGAACGTGCAGGCCAGCCAGTTCGGCCCCGAGCACAAGCTGGTGGCCGCGGCCAAGCAGCGCCCCGTGGTGCTGGTATGCCGTGCGGGCACCGCATCGGAAGCTGCCGCCAAGACGCTGAAAAAAGCCGGCTTCGAGCAGGTGTCCGTGCTCGACGGCGGCCTGCCTGCATGGCAGCAGGCGGAGTTGCCGCTGGTCAAGGGCCGTCACTGACGCTGATCGCGTGACGGGGGGTTGTGCGCTGCATGCCCCGCCCCCATCGCTGTTGATGCAACATATCGTCCAAACATTACGTTCAACGAATTCATCTGGAGCAACAGGAAATGTCCGAAGAAAACACCAACGGCGCAGCTGCGCCGGTCGACGCCGCCACCGGTCCCGCGTTCACCGTCGAAAAGATCTACGTCAAGGACGTTTCCTTCGAATCGCCGAATGCTCCGGCCATCTTCAACGATCAGGTACAGCCGGAACTGCAGCTCAACCTGAACCAGCAGGTGCAGCGCCTGGGCGAGAACGCCTTTGAAGTCGTGCTGGCCGTGACCCTGACCTGCAAGGCCGAAGATCGCACTGCTTACGTGGCGGAAGTGAAGCAGGCCGGCGTGTTCGGCCTGGTCGGCCTGGACCCGCAGTCGGTGGACGTGCTGCTCGGCACCCAGTGCCCGAACATCCTGTTCCCGTACGTGCGCTCGCTGGTCAGCGACCTGATCCAGGCCGGTGGCTTCCCGCCGTTCTTCCTGCAGCCGATCAACTTCGAAGGCCTGTACGCGGAAACCCTGCGCCAGCGCCAGGAGCAGGGTGAAGCGCCGTCGCTCGCCAACTCCGAGCCGGCCGGCAACGCCTGATCGGCGTTCCGACCCAGCGCATGAGCGATAACGCTGAAAAAGTAGCCGTCCTCGGCGCCGGTTCCTGGGGAACCGCGCTGGCCAGCCTGCTCGCCCGGCACGGTCTCCAGACCGTGCTGTGGGGACGCGATGCGGCGATGGTGGAAGCCATCGACCAGCGCCACGAGAACACCCGTTACCTGCCGGGCATCCCGCTGCCGGAGTCGCTGCGTGCGACCACCGACATGGCCGCTGCCGTGGAAGGCGCGTCGTGGATCCTCGTGGTCACCCCGTCGCACGCGTTCAATGAAACGGTGACCGCGCTGGCGCCGCTGCGTCCGGCCGGTGCCGGCGTGGCCTGGGCGACCAAGGGCTTCGAACCCGGTTCGGGCCGCTTCCTGCATGAGGTGGCGCGCGAGATCCTGGGCGATGACGTGCCGCTGGCCGTGGTCACCGGTCCGTCGTTCGCCAAGGAAGTCACCCAGGGCCTGCCGACGGCCATCACCGTGCACGGCGACGTGCCCGAGTTTGCGCAGACCGTGGCCGAAGCCATGCATGGCCCCGCGTTCCGCGCTTATACCGGCGATGACATGCTGGGTGCCGAGCTGGGCGGTGCGATGAAGAACGTGCTGGCCGTCGCCACCGGTGTCGCCGATGGCATGCAGCTGGGCCTCAATGCGCGTGCCGGCCTGATCACCCGCGGCCTGAACGAGATGCTGCGGCTGGCTGCAGCGATCGGCGCCAAGCCGGAGACCCTGATGGGCCTGGCCGGACTGGGCGATCTGGTGCTGACCTGCACCGGCGACCTGTCGCGTAACCGTCGCCTGGGCCTTGCCCTGGGCCGCGGGCAGACGCTGCAGGACGCGATCCGCGAAATCGGCCAAGTGGTGGAATCGGTGCAGACCGCCGACGAAGTGATGCGCCAGGCGCGTCGTTACGGCATCGACCTGCCCATTTCCGATGGCGTGCGTGCCGTGCTGCACGGCGAACAGACCCCGTCCGAAGGCCTGCGTACCCTGCTGGCCCGCGAACAGAAGCCGGAATACCCGGACACCCTGTTCCGTTGAACCCGGTAGTGACGGCCGCCGGCCGTCACGCCCTTGCCTGATGTATCTCGCCGAGCATGGCTCGGCGCTACAGGGCACCCACCGAACTTCCCCGCCGCGCGGTCGGGCCGAGCCACGCTCGGCGGGCGACTGACGCGCCGCATTGCACATCGGCTCATAGACGAGCCGCGCGCCCTTACCCACGATGAAGACGCTGGACCCAACAGGTCCAGTCGGGATTGGCATCCCGTTCGCACTTTATTGAGCTCTCTGTTTGTGCCCGTACGGGCCCGGCGGAGAATGCATCGTGTTGCCGGTCTTACGGCGGGCGGTGCGTGGGGATCCCCGGATCCGCCGGTGATTTTTGGCTCAGTAAGTGCCCGGTATGCCAACCCGCACCGTCCGCCACCCGCATCCCGCGGGTGGCCGCAGCGAGGTAACGGCACATGGGCGCATTCTCACCCCCCGGCGCACGGCTCAACGCCCTCATCGGCGATGCCGTGTTGGATATCCCGGCGCATCTGGTGGAGCGGCTGGAAAAGACCCTGGAAGCCCAGGGCATGCAGGACCCGACACCGGCACTGCTCGCGCATCTGACCTTGATGCATCACGGCGAAAGTGCTGACGGCACGCTGTGGGAAGAGCAGGGGCTGGGACCCGGGCGCTGCGGTGACCTGGCCATCGCCAGTCGCAGCCTGCAGGCATTGCACGGTGTGCTGCAGATACTGCACGCCGCGCAGCGCACCCGTCGCCATGCCGGCCCAGAGCAGCAGCTGGGCGATCACCTGGAAGAGGCACTGTATTTCGCCGGGCGCCAGCTGGCGCAGACCGCGTCCGATGCCCTGCACGGGCGGCGGTAATTCCACTCGACAGCGTACCGAACGACTGCTGCACCTCATCGCACAAAAAAAGAAGCCCGACCAAAAGGCCGGGCTCCGATGGCGTGTGGGAGAGAGAGCACACACCGGTAACGCACCACATTACTATTTTTTCAACAACGTATTACGCACTAACGACAGGCGTTCTTACCAGGTGAAGCGCGGACCCACGAACCACTCGCGGTCGCCGGCCTTGGCCAGCTTCACTTCGCCACTCAAGCCCCAGTTCTGGTTGAACTTGGCGGTGGCGCCGACACGGCCGTAGAACTCGCCGTCCGGATTGATGCCGTGCTTCTTGCTGTAATCCTCGTAACCGGCCAGCGCATACCCTTCAATCATCGGAGTGAACGCGGTGCGCACGCCGACTTCAGTCGAGTAGCCGTTGAAATCCAGGCCGCGCTTCGGATCGAACTTCTGGTACGCGACACGGGCCACCAGGTCGGTGGTCGGCGCGATGCCGTAGTTGTAGCCGACACCCAAGCGCCACTGATCGACGTCAGCATTGGTGCGCTCGGTTTCCTGCGCGGTGTAGTCGCCAAAGATATGGAAGTTCGGGTGTACCGCGACCGAACCCTTGACGCCCCAACCGTCGGCATCGCCGCCGCGGGCATCGGTGTTCACGTAACCACCTTCCACGTAGTTGTACGACAGGCCATCAGCTGCCGAGGCCGCGAACGGCATGGCAACGGCGAGGCCCAGAGCGAGCAGCGAATTCTTGATCATCGGGATACACCTGTTTCTAGTTTTGGTAGATCGGACGAAGCTGAAAAGCCGCGTTCGACAGATGTGAATTATCCGTTTGCCAGCGCAATCAATCCTGAATATTGAACTGACTGGTACATAAACGAAGGCCCTGTTCAGGGAACTCCAGCGGATCGTCGCGAGGGGCGTGGTGGTTCCCTATCGAAATCTGCACATGCAGAGGGCTTGTCGCTGCTGCCGAAAAGTCCCGTAGCCAGGTCGAGGCATGGGCCGATGGCGGGACATATCGGGCGATCGTCCACGGAGCAGCGGGTGCGGTCACCGCCGCATTGGGGGGGGAGCGACGCACTCAAGGGTGCCATTGGCGCCGGAAGTGTCGAGGCAGTCAGGGACAGCCTCGCCCGCTACCTGGTCGACAGCGGCGTGACGCGTGAGGGCGGCCATCACTGGGCAGAATATCGCCGCGTCGCAAGGGCGTCGCCATGCGGCGAATCCCACAGGACGCCGGCGGCACCCTTGACTGCAGTCCCGCAACATCTAATTTATTCATTGTAAGGAATGAATTCGACGCAAAATAATTCTTTATAAGGATTATTTTAATTGCATTGCATGCCCTTTAGGGAATACATTGCATGCGCGGCAATTCGCAATAGGGAATATTCATGGCCACTACACCCGCATCGAAGATGCGTCGCCTGGCTCGTTCAAAACTGGACAAGAGCGGGGAAACTCTGCGGAAGAGCTTGCCGGCGCTTCGGGCTACCCCTCGGGGTGGCTGGATAGCTGCGATTCGCGAAGCCTTGGGCATGTCGCAGTCCGACCTGGCTTACCGCCTTGGTGTAGTGCAAAGCTCTGTGGTCAAGCTGGAGAAGAGCGAACGCTCCGGAACGGTGCGCGTGGAAACTCTACGGCGAGCCGCTGACGCCCTTGACTGCGAGCTGGTCGTTCTCATGGTGCCCCGCACCCCCCTGCAAGAGACCGTCGATCGCCAGCGATTGAAGGTGTACGGCGCCACGATCAACCGAGCAGCGGCCCACATGGAGCTTGAGGACCAGGCAGTATCGTCCGACCTGCGCCAACACCTCCTCCAGCAGGCCGACGACGAGATCCCAGACAGCGCGCTGTGGGGGGATCGGGTCTAGTGGCCAAGCTCCAAGCGTTCGATTTCGAGATCGAAGATGGCCAGACACCGCTGGACCCGGATGAGGCGCAGGGGCTGAAGCTGAAATGGGTCGCGACGCGCGCCGACCTCAACGACGTTGAGGGTGCAAACGTCGTCAGCGGCATGCTCTGGGCGGCACGGGAGATACGCAAGAAGGATGTGGTGGTGCCCAGTGATGCCTTCCTGCGGAAGCTGCACGAGAAAATGTTCGGCAGCGTATGGGGCTGGGCGGGCCGATACAGGCTGACTGAGCGCAACATCGGCGTAGCGCCGCATCAAATCGCAATGCAGCTCCGGCAGCTCTTCGACAACGTTGGTGCCTGGCAAGAGTTCAAGACGTACCCGCTGGACGAGCAGGCGGCCCGCCTCCATCACCAGCTGACATTCATTCACCCGTTCCCTAACGGAAACGGCCGCAGCTCGCGACTGATGGCTGACCTGTTCCTGCAGTCGCGCGGTGAGCAGCCTTTCTCGTGGGGGCCAGCACCGCACAACAGCACTGTGCGGAAAAGCTACCTGCAGGCCGTACGGGAAGCTGACGCTGGCAACTGGCAGCCACTCCTTGGATTCGTCCGAAGCTAGGGATGGTCTGAGCAGATCACCCGCAACGCTGGATTCATGAGGCGAGCGCGTCCCGCGATCGCCTGCTGCGGTGGATCTCGACGAAAGTGGGTTTTGGAGACACCGATGGGCACCTGCAGACGTATTTATCCCTTCCTCACCCACCCCGTGAAACCACTTTAACGCTTGTCGCATTCGGCCAGTACCATGGCGAGAAAAAAGGGAATTCCATGCTCGAGACAGGAAGCGCCCGCGGCAGCCGGGAGTGGCTGAGCCGCAAGTTCCCGGACCATGCGCAGTGGCCGCGCATCCAACGCCTGCTGCGCTTGAGCGGCGTGGTCTGTGTGCTGCACGGGGTGATCTGGGGTGCGTTCTACGGCGCTCACGGCATGGACGTGCTGGCCATCGTGCTGTTTTCCCTGATCCTGGTCGGTCTAGGCTGCCTGGGCATCGCCCGCAAGCGCGACCGGATCCCGCTGGTGTTGATCGCGCACGTGCTGCTGGTGATGACGATCTTCGTCAGCCTGGCGGAAACCCCGACGGCGGCGGCGGCGCGTTCGACCCACCTGTTCCTGCTGCCGATCGGCGTGGCCAGTTTCTTCTTGTTCCGCAGCGAGCGCGTCTATCTGCGCTGGCTCTTTCCTGGCATGTGCATCGCCGCGCTGGTGGTGCTGGCCA
Source organism: Stenotrophomonas sp. CFBP 13718 (assembly GCF_014842145.1). Taxonomy (NCBI): domain Bacteria; kingdom Pseudomonadati; phylum Pseudomonadota; class Gammaproteobacteria; order Lysobacterales; family Lysobacteraceae; genus Stenotrophomonas; species Stenotrophomonas sp. CFBP 13718. The sequence goes on along the minus strand of NZ_JACYVC010000016.1, from coordinate 43,577 downwards.
TCAGCCCGGTCAGTCTCGGGCCGCAGCTGGAGCTGCTTACCGATGATGTGCGACGGCTGCGCCACGGCCTGAACACCCTCACCGCCATGGTGCTGACCTGCAGCGTGCTGGCGATCTTCCGCGAAGACCTGAGCGAGCAGATGGATCAGTATGCCGCGCTGGTACGTGGGCTGGCCCAGCGCGAGCTGCGTGCCTATCTGCAGCCGCAGGTCGGGCTGGACGGACGGGTGCTGGGCGCGGAGATGCTGCTGCGCTGGGACCGGCCGGGCCATGGTCTGCAGTCGCCGGACAAGTTCATCCCGCTGGCCGAAGAAACCGGCCTGATCCACGATATCGGCCTGATGGTGTTGGAACGCGCGTGCGTGCACCTGAAGAACTGGTCGACCCTGCCCGGTGTGGATGCCTGGATGCTGTCGGTCAATGTCAGCCCGCTGCAGTTGGCATCGGACAGCTTCGTGGACGATGTGCGTGCGACCCTGCGCAGAGTGGGCGCGCCACCGAATCGCCTAAGGTTGGAGATCACCGAATCGGCCCTGGCGACGGATCTGTCCGTGCTGGCCGCGAAGATGGGCGCGCTGCGCCAGGATGGCATCTCGTGGTCGCTGGATGACTTTGGTACGGGGTTCTCTTCGTTCTCCCTGCTGCAGGCGCTGCCGCTGGACGAGCTGAAGATCGACCAGACGTTCGTGCGGGGCATGGGTGATGACCCGAGCCAGCGCGAGCTGGTGCGCAAGATCATCGAGATCGCGGAAATCCTGGGCATCGCCACCGTGGCCGAAGGCGTGGAGACCGAGCAGCAGCGCGAGTGGTTGGCCGGCATGGGGTGCCGGGTATTCCAGGGCTACCTGTTCGGCCGCCCCGTCAGTGCCGAGGCGTTCCATCAGGCGCACGTGCCGCAGGGCCAGTAGCTATGGCGTTGGGGCGAAGGTGCCTGCGGCTGACGGCCAGCGGCCGTCACTACCGGGGGCAGGCTACCGGGGCATTGCTCGCCGCGCTCCAGCGGCGCAGGCCCAGCACGGCCAGGCCGATGAACACCGCATACAACGCGGCGGTCACGTTGAGCGACTTGAACAGGTACAAGCCCACGTAGACCACATCCACCACGATCCACATCCACCACGCGGCCACGTGGCGACGCGCCTGCCACCACTGCGCCACCAGGCTCATGGCGGCCAGCATGGCATCCAGCCACGGCAGCGCGGCGTTGGTCCAGGTGTGCATGGCCGCACCCAGCGCCAGCCCCACCGCGACGCCAGCACCCAGATCGATGAAGCGGCGCCGCGCGGGCAGCGGCACGATGCTGACCAGGCCATCGGCCTGCGCGCTGTGCCGCCAGCTCATCCAGCCGTACACCAGGAAGCCGCCGAACACGATCTGCAGCAAGGTGTCCGAGTACAGCCGGGCCTCGGCGAACACGAAGGCATACAGTGCCACCGACACCAGGCCGATCGGCCAGCCGATCATCCGCCGTCGGGTCATCAGCCACACACCGAGCATACTCAGCGCCGCAGCGGACCATTCCAGCAGTTCCGCGCTCATAGCGCGACGGTGACCGACAGGCGGGCCTGGCGCGGGGCGCCAGCGAACAGGTAGTAATCGCCGGCACTGCTGCCCGTGTCACGCCAGTAGAATTTGTCGAATACGTTGTCCACCGAAAGTCGCCAGGTCACCGGCCGTTCGCGCAGCGCATGCTGGTAGCGCAGTCCGGCGTCGAACACGCTGTAGCGGGGCGCACGCACGCTGCCATCCACCGTGGCCACGTTGGCCGACGCATAGCGCCAGCCGCCGGTAACGCCCAGCCCTGCAGCGAACGGGAGCTGGTAATCCACGTGCACGTTGGCGCGGGTCTTCGGCACGTTCACCAGCTGGTGGCCTTCGTATGCCGGCGTGCCCGCATCACGCGCACGCGCCTGCAATACGCTGGCGCTGGCGTTGAGCTGCAGGCGCTCGGTCAGTCTGCCGTTCGCCGTCAGCTCCAATCCCGTGTGGGTCTGCTGGCCGCGTTGCACGAAGGTGAAGCCTGCATCGCTGTCATCGGGCATGGCGTACTGGAAGGGCTGCGAGGTACGGAACAGCGCCGCTCCCAGGGTCAACGTATCGGTCGATGCGTACTTCACGCCCACTTCCAGCTGGCGCGACAGCAGCGGCGGCAGGAAGGTGCTTTCATTGGACGTCCAGAACGGCGCTTCCTGGCCCAGCGAAATGCCGCGCACGTAGCTCACGTACGCGTTGACCTGATCGGTGGCATTCCAGATGACAGCGGTCTGCGGCAGGAACCGCGACAGGGTGCTGTGCCGCTCCGGAGTGCCGCGCTTGTCGTAGGCGCGCTCATCCAGCTTGACCATCCGGCCTCCCACCAGCCACTGCCAGTCATCGCCGAAGCGCATGCGGTCCAGTGCGAACAGTGCATCCTGCTTGCTGTAAAGGCGGCGCGCGGAAGCGCCGGGCATCAGTGGCGACGGCGCGTACTGCGGCACCCGGGCATCACCGATGTTGGCGGTACCCACGTACTCGTTGACGTTCTGGCGCTTGTCCACCGTGCGGCGGAAGGTGTCAGCGCCGATGCTGAGCTCGTGGCTGACACGGCCGGTATCGAAGCGGCCACGCAGCTCCGCACGCAGTTCCTGGTTGACGCGGGTGTCGTCCGGGCTGCGGTAATCGTAGATGTCGTAGTCGCCATTGGGCGCGAAGTAGTTGCCCGGCACGCTGCCATCGGCGCACTGTGCGGCGTAGTAGCAGCCGTACGCGAACGCGACGTTGTCATCGATCACCGAGCGGCTGTGGCTGGCCGACAGGCGTGACTGCCAGCGCGCGTTGATGTCGTAGGTATGCAGCGCGGTGAGGTTGGTGCTGGCGATGCCCACCGGCTGCTGCCACGCCTGATAGCCCAGCATCTTCGCGCGGTCCACGCCGCGCGGGAGCGCAGTCGCCCCCAGCAGCTGATAGCCCGATGCCGAGCGCTGCGCGCTGGTCTGGTAGTTGGCATCCACTTCCAGCTTGCTGCGGTCGCTGATCAGCCAGTCGGCGGCCACCGAGTAGAAGTTGCGGCGGCCGTCGGCATGGTCGATGTACGAACCGCTGTCTTCCCATGCGGCATTCAGGCGCACGCCAAACCGGGGCGTCACCCAGTGGCCCACGTCCACCGCCGTATAGCGCGTGCCTTCGGTGTCCGTGCCCAAGGTGACCGTGCGCACCTCGGCCGGGCGCTTGCTGACGTAGTTGATGATGCCGCCCGGCGCCATCACCCCGGCCGCCAACCCGGCTTCACCCTTCAGGATCTCCACCTGCTGGATGTTCTCCAGCGCGATGCGCTGCTCGCCGGCGGTGGCCAGTCCGTTGAAGCGGTAGCCGGTGGCGGTGTCCAGGGCGAAGCCGCGGATGGCGATGTTCTGGTAGTAGCCCACCGGGGCATAGCTGTCGCCCAGTGAGGCATCGTTGGCGGCGATCTCGCTGAGCGTGCGCACGTGGCGGCTGTCCAGCACCGTGCGGTCCAGCACGTTCACCGATGCCGGCGTGTCCTTCCAGCTACCCGTGCCGAAGCTGCTTGATGGTGCGGTGGCGGCAGCCGCCTGCTGGGCCTGCACGCGCACGGCAGCCAGCTCGGTCGGCGTGCGGTCGGCCGCATTGGCAGGGGCATCGGCAGCGTGCAGCGGCAGCGCGGCACAGAGGGCAACGGTCAACAGCGTAGGGCGCAGGCAGCGGTTCATTCGATTCGTCATCAACAGGAAGAAAGACGAAGCGACGGCGCGCGCGCAGTGACCCGACGGGTCCATGTGCTTGCAGCTCAAAGCTCCCTACGCCGGTGCAAACCGGATCAGGTTCCAAGGGACTCTCTCAGCCTGGTCAACCCAGGCACCCCCGCTTCAGGGTGTCATTTCACACCAAATTGGCCGAAGAAGCGAATCAGCCGCTCAGGCCGCCGCGCGCAGCGTCGCCAGCAGGGCCTGCCCGTGGGCCGCTCTGAACCAGTCCGCATGGCCCAGCAGGAACGTGTAATACGCCACGTCGGCGTTGGCGGTGGATCCGGTGATGCCGTGGAAATACTCCACCTCGGACAGCGCGAAATCCAGGTGCACCAGTGGCAGCAGATCGGCCAGCAGATGCACCTGCCCGGCCGTCAACGGGCGCGCATCGCGGTAGCCGACGATCAAGGCCAGCGCGATATCGCCACGTACCGCCGCGCCGCCGCGTTCCAGTTCCAGCCAGGCGATGGCATTGCGCTCGATGGCCGTGGCCAGGTCGAACAGGTGGCTGGCGGGCGAGGCGAGGCCGAAGTCCAGCACGGCGGCCACGGCGTTGGCGCGGCCGCGCTGGTGCCAGAGCAGGTTGGAGACATGCCAGTCGTTGTGTCCCCACCGACGCGGCACCGTCGCCAAGCGCGCCGCCACCCCGAAGTGCCACGGCAGGATGGCGCGCTGCAGCTCTGCCTCCCATGGCCTGCCGGCCAGATAGTCGGCCAGCCCCGGTCGCTGCGGCAGTTGCATCTTCAGCAGGGCAATCGGATCTTCGGCGCGGATCAGCTCGTCGCGGGCCACCAGCACGTGCGTGCCGCGCTGTGGCGCGTGGTAGCTGTCGGCCGCGTTGTGCAGGGTGGCCAGCATGCGCCCGGCCTGCCAGGCCTGCTCGACATCGTTCGGGGGCGTCCACGACGGCACATCGCGGTATACATCCTCGCCCGGTGCCTCGGCATGCAGTTCGAAGGTCCAGTCGCCGTGCTCCACCGCCGTGGCGCCGGCACGGTCTGGCAGCACGTGCACGACCGGAACGCCTGCGTCGGCCAGGTGCGCGATGAAGCGATGTTCTTCTTCCAGCACCGCTGCGCTGCGCACGTGATGGTGGTGGCGTTTGACGAAGAACCGGCCCTGCGGGCTCTGCAGCAGGGCAGCGGCAGAGAACGGACGCGGGCTGTGCCACACCACCTCGCAATCGCCCGCCAGTTGCGGGTACCGGCCTTTCAGCCACGCCACGTCGGCGGCGCTGATCGCAGGCCAATCGGCGATGACCTGGTCGTTGTCGAGGCCTTGGACGTGGTGGTCGGACGTGTGCATGGATATCGGTCGGGCGCGGGGCATGATGCGCACGGCGAGCTGCCCGCGCGGCGCCCCATGGTACGCCGTCGGACCGATGCTGCCGCAGGCGGCTTCCCGCCAGATCAGGCTCTGTCCCCGTCTTCGACATCGGCGCAGAATGGCCCCATGTCCAGATTCAACACGGCCCGCCACTGGCTGCAGGCCCACTTGACCAGTGAGCGCTGGCGTCGTCGAGCGGCGCTGTGGGGCGGTGCGGTCGTCGTCGCCCTGGTCGCCATCGTGTTCGCCAAGGCCAGTGATGCGGCGTTCCAGGTCTTCCAGCGCATCATCCAGCACTCGCCCTGGTGGGCGCTGCTGCTGACGCCGGGCATCTTCGCGTTGCTGGCATGGGCCACGGGCGGCGTGCTCAAGCCCACCCGCGGCAGCGGCATTCCCCAGGTCATCGCGGCGCTGGACAAGCCGGATGAGCAGTTCCGCACGGTCAACCTGTCGCCGTTGGTGTCGGTCGGCAAGCTGGCGTTGACCAGTCTGTCGCTGCTGGGCGGGGCGTCGGTGGGGCGCGAGGGGCCCACCGTGCACGTGGGTGCCAGCCTGATGTACCTGTTCGGGCGCCGCTTCGGTTTCCAGGATCCGCGCGAGCTGTCGCATTTCCTGCTGGCCGGTGGGGCGGCAGGCATCGCGGCGGCATTCAACACGCCGCTGGCGGGCATCGTGTTCGCCATCGAAGAACTGAGCGGCCGCTTCGAACATCGCTTCTCCGGCACGTTGCTGACGGCGGTCATCGTCGGCGGCGTGGTGTCGCTGGGGTTGCTGGGCAACTACACCTACTTCGGCCACGTCTCCGCGCGTCTGCCGCTGGGGCAGGGCTGGGCAGCGATCGTGCTGTGCGGGGTCGTGGCGGGATTGCTGGGCGGCCTGTTCGCGCGCGCTGTGCTGCTCACCGTGGCCGGCAAGCCGCGCTGGCTGGGGCGCCTGCGCGCGCAGCATCCGATCCTGCTCGCGGCCGGGTGCGGGTTGACCGTGGTGGTGCTTGCGTTCGCATTCGGCGACGGTGCGTACGGGACCGGCTATGAGCAGGCCCGCAGCCTGGTGCAGGGGCATGCCGAGGTCGGCCACGAGTTCGGCCTGATGAAGCTGATGGCCAACCTGGCCTCGTACATTGCGGGCATTCCCGGCGGGCTGTTCTCGCCGGCCCTGGCGGTCGGTGCAGGGCTGGGCCACAACCTGGCCGTGCTGATGCCCGGGGTGGATCCCACTGCGTTCGTGCTGCTGGGCATGTGCGCGTATCTCACCGGTGTCACCCAGGCGCCGCTGACGTCTGCGGTGATTTCACTGGAGCTCACCAACACCAGCGACATGCTGCTGCCGATCCTGGCCACGGTGCTGATCGCCCGCAGTGTCTCCGGGTTGGTCTGCCGTACGCCGATCTATCGTGGCCTGGCGGATCAGCTGGCGCGGTAGGTACAGCCGTTGCGGGCAACCGTCATCCAGCGTACGCCGCGCTCATATCGAAGTGCTTCCATTGAGCGGCATCGTGTTCCGGTGTCTGCTAGGCGACCTTGATCGCCGCAGCCCCGGAGGGGAGCCGGCGCGGTTGCGCACCAAGGGTGGGGGCCGGGACCAGGAAGGTCACCGGCCCCCTTTTTTTTTTCTCAAACTTTTCTACTGTCCCGTTCCCTTCCGCGGAGCATCAGATGCGCTTGATCCTGGAAGCCAGATAGTCGGACACCCGTTCATGCGCCTCCAGCAGCACATCCACACATAAGCCTTCCCGTCCAGATCCGGGGAGGCGTGTGCCGTCCGGAAGCTCCGCAGCGACAAGGCACCACTGGTGCTCACCGCAGTTCCAGACCCTTGCCCTGTAACACTGACCGTCGATCGACAGGTCAACGAACATCACGGCCTCCGATGTCAGCCCTCGTGCCATGCCGCTCCTTTCAAGAAGAAAGAAAAAAGCAGTGACCCCCGCGAAGGGCTCACGTACCCCCTAGAGGAATCACTCGACTGCGCTTCGCACTCAAGCCTGATCAGTATCGTCACGGCTCAATCTGCACGACTTCGTGATGCATGGGTATAGCGCACATGCATTTTCGAACTGCTTCCATGGCGTCGGCTGCGCCCGTGCGCTGAGATGAACTCCCCGCCGTTTCCCGACGGTACGGCGTCAACGCTGGTCATTCTCTCGTTCAGCGATGCGCCGTTGCTGCCTTGAACCCCTTGGGGCAGTAGTGGGTAGGGCCGGCCCCCGCCGGCCCTCTTTACTTTCCATGCCAGCAAGGACGTGATGAGCCTTATCAAAGGATGCGCGGTGCTGCTCGCCGTGCTGCTGGCCGGCTGCAGCAACCAGCAGACAGCGAATGAGGAGAATTTCGCATATGCCATCACGCGGCGTCTCGAGCAGGACGGGCATCTGTGTCTGGGCTTGCGTGCCTGGCCGATCGACGTGGATCTTGTGCAACGCCTTCGTGGCGTAGAAGGGTCTCTTGTTGCACTTGAGGTGGCCGGGCTGATCCGGGGAGAGTGGATGGGCAGCGGTGACGCATTTCTGGAGCCGGATGCACGCGTGAAGCGCTACACGCTGACCGATGCTGCTATCCCCTATATCCACCAGCGGCCGGCCGCCGAGCGACGCGTGCGCACAGGCAGCAGCGCGCCAGGGCGAGATCTGTGTTGGGGCAGAAAGGAGCTGGAGCGGATTGTGGACTGGTCGGGTCCCCTGCGGCTTGGGGAATATCGGACAGCGGACGTGACCTATCGCTATCGGATCGCTGACATGGCCGGCTGGGCGCTGCTGCCCCAGGTGCAGGAAGCGTTTCCGGAGATTCCTCGAATCATCGAACGGGCGGCGACGGATCGCAGGCAGATCGTGTACCTGTCACCGACAGGGTGGGAGGCAGGAAAACACGAAGAGTGAGGATCACTATCGATACGCTCGGAAGAAGTGCCGGTGCAGCCTTTTGGGGGCAAGAGGGGCCGCATGCGACGACCCCTTTTCTCTGTCTTAAGCGAGCAGGAGCAGACTCACGCCTGTTCGGCCGCTGCTGTAAATCGATGGCTGCAACCATCCGCTGCAAGCAGCGCACGGCTTACAGCCTGTCGCGTGTTGCAGCGAAGGCACGTCAATACCATTCCGCCACTGATCTCAAAGATCGATCTGGCTCCTGGGATATTCATTGTTCCGCAGCGATGACAGTCAAACGAAGACACTCCATTGCCCGATTCCACTCTTGAGGATTCACCGGACGTGGATCTATGGATACGGAAGACACCCGTTTCGCGCATGATGGTTGACTCGGAAGGATTGAAGGTTTGAGAGGACGCGCCATGGGCGCGGACTAGCGAACCTACTTGCCTGCGGCCCGCTTCTCCATAGCGATACTTCGATATCTCAGCTCGCATTGGGTACGTGGTCTACCGCTGTTGTTTCCTTAGTGCGGGAGGCGAGAGAAATATAGAAATCCTTCGGTTGAACATGGCGCGAGAAGGCGCTGATATGTAATCCCGCCCTGCCCGAATGGCATGCTTCGCAGCCGTCATCAGCCTGGAAGTCTGGCTGCGCGGCATGCGCCCTCCCTCGGGGCTGTGCGGGAAGGGGCCGTTGAACGGCCCCTTTTACCTTGGTAACCGGTGGGACGAGACTACCGAGGAATTACCTGTTTCCTTTTTGCGACCCATCAAGGAGGACAGGATCGGCCGCTCTCGGGGGGCGGCCCACTTTTTTTTGCCAGCGACTACGAAATATGACTGTCGAACCAATGGGTCGATGCTCGTTACCTTGGCTGCGCACCATTTAGAAGTTCTTCGATACCGTCCTCGAGCTCCAGAAAATATCGTGAAGCCTGAATTCTAAAAACGGGCTGACGACATGAAAACCTCGCTCTCCAATCGACATGCTTTAGCGCTTGCAGTCAGCAGCGCGCTTCTGATGACCTCCTGGAACACAAGCGCGACGCCGGTAGTGGCCGATGGCGTACACCGCGAAGTGTCGGACATTGACGCTGACAGCGACGTGCGAGATTGGAGCCACGGCCTGTCGGCAATAAATGGCGGCACGATCACTGCAACCGATGTCCGTGCCACAGGCAATGGAGCCAACAGCTCCCACGGTGTCCATGCCGAGGGAAGCGGAAGCCGTGTCGATTTCACCGGCGGCGAATCAAGCACCATGGGATTCCAGAGCAACGCTGTGAACGCGCGCCTTGGCGGAATGGTGGTTGTCTCTGGTGCGTCTCTCTCCACGTCGGGTACCCAGTCGGCGGGTATGAAATCGATCACTGAAGGATCTACGGTTGCCTTTTCTGACGTGGATATCGCGACAAGCGGACGCGGTAGCCATGCCATGCTCGTCATGGAGCAGGCCACCATGGCAGGCGCCAATGCTCGTATCTCCACTACCGAAGAAGTAAGTGACGGCGTGCACGTGCTGGGGGGGTCGAGCTTTACGGGCACGGGCTTGCAAATTGAAACCACCGGCGACCAGTCGCGTGGCGTGGCCACGGGCGATGCCGGCTCGCGGCTGACGATCTCTGACAGCTCGATCGCCACCTCAGGGATGGTGGCCCACGGCGCCCGTGCGCGCGACGGTGCCCTCCTGGAGATGACCAACGTGCAGGTTAAAACCACCGGCGCACGCAGCAAGGGCGTGGATCTACAGGGCGGCAATGGTGTGATCATCGGCTCGTCGTTCGAGTCTGCGGGCCATGGTCTGGATGTGTGGCAGGGAGGTTCAGCTGCCATCACAGGCAGCGACTTCAAGACTACCCAGGCTGATGCGTTTGGACTGCGGGTGATGCAGAGTGGGACGTTGGCCGTGCAGGGCAGCTCGATCACGACGCTCGGTGCCAATGCGCATGGCGTGGTGGCGTCTGCAAACGGGGCGGCAGAGCTTGCCGACACCCGCATCGAAACCCTGTCCAACCTGGCCGATGGGCTCAATATCCAGGATGGGGGGACGGTGATCGCTACGAATGTCGACATTCTCACTCAAGGTGGAGTGGCCTACGGCATCAAAACCGTAGGCACTGGCAGCAGCGCTGTTTTCACCGGTGGCTCCATCCGGACCGAAGGCGAGTCTTCGGACGGAGCGGAGGCTGCGGAGGGGGCTACGGTACAGATCGATGGCACGGAGATCGCTGGGACGGGCGCCTATGTGATCGGTGCGGGCGCAAACACGGGCGGGCAGGTGGAGATGCGCAATGCATCCATCACGTTGGTCGGCGGCACCACCCAGCATGGACTTGATGTCCGCGACGCGGGAAGCCGTGTCGCTGCATCCAACACGACTGTCGATATGTCCGGCTACAACGGATCGGGGCTTTTTGCGAGCACGGGTGGCGAAATGAACGCGGCCGGCATGACCGTGACCACCTCTGGTGAGATGGGCGATGCCGTGCGCGTTGGGGATGGCACGATGACCATCGCCAACTCCACGCTCTCCACCACCGGGGGCTATTCCAACGGCGTGCGCACCGTGTCGGGCGGCCAGACAACCGTGGTGGGCTCTGGAATCAGCACCCAAGGCAAGGACGCTTATGGGGTGAAAGCCGAGGGCGCGAATTCGCTGGTTTCCTTGTCAGGCGGTGAAATCACCACGACGGGAAGTGCGGCCAGGGCGATCTCGGCGGAAAGTGGTGCAAAGGTGACAGTGGACGGCACGATCCTCGGCACCGCCGCGCTTGGCGGGCGGGACGCGCACGGTGTGTATGTGGCCACCGGCGGTTCGGCCGAACTTGCCAATGCATCGATCACCACCACCGGAGAGCGGTCTCGTGGTCTGCTAAGTGACGGCGTGGATTCGACGATCACGGCGGCCAACACCGCAGTGCAGACCAGTGGGCTTCAGTCCTTCGGTGCGATGGCCATTGCAGGCTCCGGCATTGAGCTGGATCGTGTGGACATCACCACCACCGGTGACAGTGCGCATGGCCTGTTCGCCAACCAGGGCAGTACGCTGACCGCCAACAACATCAGTGTGGCGACGTCGGGTGCCGGTTCCATGGGCATCAATGCCAACTCGGGCGCAACGATCGACGTCACTGGCGGTGATATCAGGGTGCTGGGCGCGGATGCGCGCGGCATCCTTTCCACGGCGGGGGCCACGGATCTCAACTCGGTGCGGGTGACCGACAGTCAGATCCTGACCGGCTCGGCCGCCGCCATCGAGGTGCGCGATGCAGGTCTTTCCCGTATCGAAGTGACGAACTCTCGTATCCAAGGCGGCGGCGGCCTGTTGATGACCAACGGTGCTGGGTCAGTGGGCCAAAGCGTGCTGCAGGCTCAGCGCTCGGAGCTCGTGGGCGATATCGTGTTCAGTGATGGCTACGACGCGGGTGTCGATCTGTCTGAGGCAACCTTGCTCAAGGGTGCTGCTCAGAACGTTGCACTGATGGACCTGAAGGACAGCGCCTGGGACATGACCGGCGATTCCCGCGTAGGGAAGCTGTCGGCCAGCAACAGCACCATCGCCTTCAACCACGACGACGGGGCATTCAAGACCCTGACCGTGACCGGCGATTACGTGGCCGACAACGCGGTGCTGCAGATGAACACCGTGCTGGGTGATGACGCCTCGCTGACCGACAAACTGCACGTGCTCGGCAACACCTCCGGCCAGAGCGGCATCCTGGTCAACAACGTGGGCGGGCAGGGCGCGGAGACCTTCGATGGCATCCAGCTGGTGCAGGTGGATGGCGATTCGGCCGGTGTGTTCAACTTGCTGGGCCGTGCGGTGGGCGGCTCGTACGAGTACTTCCTGCATCAGGGCGGTATAGCCGATCCGACTGACGGTGACTGGTACCTGCGCTCGGAGCTGCCGGTCGAGCCGCCGGTGGATCCGGATCCGTGCACGACCAACCCCGGTGGCCCGGGCTGCCCGGTGATCGACCCGCCGGTCGAGCCGGAGGTGCCGGTGGATCCGCCGACCGATCCGGAGATTCCTGTGGACCCGCCGGTGGATCCGCCGACCGACCCCATCGTCATCGACCCGCCGGTGGACCCGGAGATCGTTGAACCCCCGGTTGTTCCGCCGCCGGCCAAGATTTACCGCCCGGAGACCGGCGCCTACCTGGCCAACCAGGCCGCAGCAGTGGGCATGTTCGACATGACCCTGCACGAGCGCCTGGGCGAGCCGAACCTGGCGGAGCGCCTGAAGTCCGATGACACGCTCGCCTCGGCATGGGTGCGCACGACCTCTGACCACACCCGGTTCAACGCGGGCGAGGGCCAGTTGGACGTGGCCAGCCGCCAGTCGATGCTGCAGGTGGGTACAGACTTCGCCAAGTGGGGCGATGACAGCCGCGGCCTGGCCGGCATCATGCTGGCTACCGGCAAGTCCAGCAGCCAGACCACCTCCAACGTCACCGGTTACGGTGCCAAGGGCGAAGTGGATGGCAAGGCGCTGGGCCTATACGCGACGTGGATGCAGAGCGCCGATTCGGAGAAGGGGGCTTACCTGGATGCTTGGCTGCAGACGGCGCGCTTCAAGAACGAGGTACAGGGCGATGCCCTTGCGACCGAACGTTATGACAGCAAGGCGCTGATGGCCTCCATCGAAGCCGGTTACGCGATGCAGCTGCATGAAGGGGCAGATAAAGCTTTCTATCTGGAGCCGCAGGCGCAGGTGACTTACACGGACTATTCCATGGACGGTGACCAGCACGTAGAAACCAACGGCACCACGGTGAAGACGGTCGATGCCGGCGGCCTGCAGACCCGCCTGGGCGTGCGTTTGTACGGGCATGACACCTCCAGCGAAGGGAACCGGGTGCAGCCGTTCGTGGCCGCCAACTGGATCCACAGCGAAGGCGACAACGCGGTGGCGTTCAACGGCGTAAGCCTGTCCGCTGGCCAGCCGAGCGATGTCTACGAGCTCAAGGCCGGTGCGCAGCTGCAGATGGGCGGTGGCTGGACGGGTTGGGGTGAGCTGAGCACGCTGCGCGGCAAGAACGATTACCGCAACTACGGTGCGCAGATGGGCGTGAAGTACAGCTGGTGAAACACGAGGCATCGGGTGCCCTCCGGGCGCCCGATGCCTCACTCATTGCCGGTGGTTTCCCCTGATTGCCAACACCGAGGCCGCGACCGACTTGAAGATATTCAGCTCCTATCTGCTTCTCCAGCAGAAGCAAAAGCAGGCGGAACAGGAAGCCCGCGCCTGGCGCTGGGCGGCGGTAGGAATGGGTGCTATCGCCTTGATGGCTGTCGCCGGGCTGGTTGCGGCGGTAAACCGACCGCCGCCCAAGCCGCTCATCACCCGGGTAGATGCGGATGGCAGCGTCGCTGTGCTTGGGCGGGCGACTGCCGATTACACTGCGGCCGCACCGGAGATCGAGCACTTTCTCAAGACGTGGATACTGTGGGTGCGCGCCGAGCCTGCGGATGCGTCGCGGCGTGAACAAAATCTTGCCAGTGCAATGCGTGTCCTCCGCCCAAGGGCGCTGTCCAGGCTGAAGGGCTGGTTGGCAAAGTACCGCCGCCCGACCGACCCGCCGCCGTTGACGGTGGAGGTCATATCAATCACCGCGGAGTCGGGAGAGCGTTACGCGATCCGCTGGGAAGAAGCCACATCAGATCCCCAAGGCGGCGACCCGCTCACCTTGCAATGGACGGCGCAGGTGACTGTGCAGCAGGTAGCTCCCGCCCATGACGTGGACCTGACCAACCCCTTGGGACTGTTTATCACCGACTTCCGCTGGATGCCGTCCTCCGGGATGCCGGCAGGCCCCCCGTCTTCACATCAATTCGAATAATTTCGAATTGTGGTGCGTGCTACGGTGGCTCCCCGTCGATGGTTAGGGGCTGCCTGCGGCATCGCCTCGTACTGCCACCGTCGGATATACGGCCCGCCAGAGGAAGCTCCCTGTGACTGCTGCACTTCAGCGATGGTCCATCGCATTGCGGCGCGGCTGGCCAAGCGCGCTCGCGATGCTGATGTTTACCCTCCCGGTCCTGGCCAGCACGCCTGACTTCACCGCGGCCGAGCGCCAGTGGATCGCGGAGCATCCGGTTGTCTACTATGCCGGCGCACCGAACATCAGTCCCCTTGAAGACATTGTGGACGGCACATACCAAGGCCTGATCGCGGCGTATCTGGAGACGCTCTCCGAGCGCACCGGATTGTCCTTCCAGCTCGTTCCCACGCGTACCTGGGAAGAGTCCCAGCAGGTCTTCCTGCAGGGACGCGTCGACCTGTTCCCCAATGCCAGCCCCACCACGGTAAGTCCTGAGGTGGACCGCTCACTCCGCTACACGCAGGCGTACTTCGCCAGTCCACTGATTTTCGTCACGCGCGGCGACGCTGCCTCGACCTTTGGAGCGGACACGTTGACGGGCAAGCGCGTGGCGATCCGAGGCGGGCCTGATATCCAGAAAGTCCTGACCGATCGACGTCCCGGCGCAATACCCATCGAGGTCATCAGTCCGGAGGACAGCCTGCGGAGAGTAGTGGAGGGAGAGGCCTACGCCTCAGTGGGCACCGAAGCCACCCTGTCGCCGCTACTGCGGCGTAAATACGGACGCCAGCTGGGTATTGCCAGCATGCTGGACATCCCACCTTACCGGGCGCAGATGGGGGTGCGCGCAAGCAATCCGATGTTGCTGACGATTCTGGACAAGGCACTGGGATCAATCACCGCGCACGAGAGCGACAAGATCTACGAACGTTACCTGTCCCAGGCAGATTACGGTGCGCCCACCATCTGGTCGATCATTCACTACCGCCGCGTGGAACTGACCCTGTTGCTGCTGTCGATGGCGCTGTTGGCCTTCTTCGGCTGGCGGGCGCGCGAGGCGCGACGCCGCGCCGTACGCAGCGAACAGACCAAGGCACGATTCCTCGCGACCATGAGTCATGAGATCCGCACGCCGATCAACGCCATGCTCGGCTCGATCGAGCTGCTGGGCCGGACACCGCTTGATGAGCGGCAGAGAGGTTTTACCGACGGCGCGACGGTGGCAGCCGAGGCGCTGATGGACCTGCTGGACAACGTTCTGGACTTGTCAAAGCTGGATGCAGGGAAGCTGACGTTGGAAAAGTTGCCCACGGATGTTCGCGCGCTGCTGCAGCAGGCGGTCGACCTCATCCGTCCGCGTGCGGATGAAAAAGGCCTGATTATCAACTACGGGCTGGAGTACCAGGTCGATGACCTGGTGATGATCGATCCTACGCGCCTGCGTCAGATAGTGAACAATCTGCTGGGGAACGCGGTCAAGTTCACCAAGCGCGGATGCGTCAACCTGGACGCCCGGCTTGAACCATCGAGCCCGTCGGATCCGCGCAGCGCCACGCTGCTGATCCGGATCACGGATACCGGGGTGGGCATTCCCTTTGACCAGCAGCACCACCTGTTCCAGGCCTACTCCCAAGCTGATGGGTCGACGACGCGTGAGTTCGGCGGCACCGGTCTGGGACTCACCATCTGCCGCGAGCTGGTCACGATGATGGGGGGCAGCATCACGCTGGACAGCATCCCGGAGACCGGGACCACCGTGGCCTTGGCGATCCCGGTAAGTCTGGTCGAGGCGGCCTCGCGCCTGACCTTGCCGGCCGAGACCGATCGCGCTCGAACGGCCACGGCCCCTGCTGCGCAGGCTGCGCCCCCCGGCACGGTATTGGTGGTCGAAGACCATCCCGGTAATCGGGCGCTGATCAGACAGCAGCTGCACGAACTGGGTGTCGCGCCAACGCTGGTTGAAAGTGGCGAGGCTGCCTTGCAGATCCTTGCACGTGAGTCCTTCGATCTGGTGTTGATGGACTGCCACATGCCTGGCATGGATGGCTATGAGACGACACGGCGAATCCGGGCGGTGCCCCGGGCCGAGCATCTGCCGGTGGTGGCTATCTCGGCATCCACCGGCGCAGAGCATCTGGCGCGGTGCCTGGAATGCGGCATGGACGGCGTGCTGCGCAAGCCACTGCGCCTGCAGGAGCTACAAGGCATCCTGGAGCTGTGGCCCGTCCGGATCGGTTCACCCCGCATCGAGCCCGTAGAGCCGGCAGTGATCGGGATCGACCATGAAGCACTGCTGCGGGAGGACATGAATGCGCTGGATGCTGCGTTGGCCAACGTCGATCTGGATCGGGCACATCACTACGCACACCGGATCAACGGGGCCGCGTTGATGTTGGGCTGGACAGCGTTGGCGCGCTGCGCGCAGGCGGTGGAGTCAGCAATCAGCGAAGGCGGCATGCCTCCCGAAAGCCTCGTCGACGCGCTGCGTACGGCATTGGACGCAGCAACAAGATAATGTCACGCACGGCAAAGTGAATGGAGGCAGCCGGCCTCCATCCATACCGTGGCGTCGAATCACCACGCTCTGGTAATCTCGCTGCGGCGGCTCACTCCGGGTTTATCGACGATGCATCCGAAAAAGATTCGCGTGGTGCTGGTCGACGACCACCCCATCGTCCTAGAGGGTATCCGTGGGCGGCTTTCCGGTGTGGAGGGTATCGATATTGTGGGTACCTACACCAGTGCGCGCGATCTCATCCGCGCACTCGGCGCAGCCGGTAATCCAGCGGATCTGGCAATCGTGGATTTCTCGCTGGGGCCGCAGGATGTGGACGGCGTCAACCTGCTGCGCTCGCTGCGCACGCGCTTTGGCGACCTCGCCATCCTGGTATTGTCCTCCCACTTCAACCCGGCGACCGTATCGCTGGCGCTGCAGGCCGGTGCCAACGGATTCCTGTCGAAGGGGGAAGGGGCCGACGAGTTGCTCGTCGCGATCCAGGCCGTCACCAGTGGCAAGACCTACCTGAGTGGCGCCATGCGACAGCAACTGGCCGATCTGAGCGGCCTGCGCGCCCAGCGCGACGCCCTCCCGCAAGGTCTTGCAGAACCGCTTACACCGAGGGAGCATGAGGTGCTGCGCTGTATCCTCGATGGCATGTCGACGACGGAAATCTCAGCCAAGTTCTCGCGTGCGGTAAGTACCATCAGCACGCAGAAGAAATCGGGCTATCAGAAACTGGGGATCCGTACCGATGCCGAGCTGTTCAAGGTGCGCGCCTTGATCGAGAAGACCGGCTGATCCTCTGCGTTCCGATCAGTGGAGCGGCCAGCGGAAATCAGGCGGCAGCAGTTTCAGGAACTCGTTCTCACTGCTGACCTGCAGTTTCCGCAGCCCGCTCCATTTCTGCGCACTCACCGTGCTGGTGGCACGATCCAGCGCCTTGGCAATCTGGGTCGTACACAGGCCATTGGCAACCAGTTGCATCACTTCCTTTTCCCGAGGCGTGAGCTCGTGCAATGCCGAAGCAAGAAAGTCGATTCCGGCCCCGGGGGTGCGTGGCCGGCTCATCTCGACGACTGACCGCACCGTGGATGCCAGCGTGTCCAAGACCTCGCACTTGCCAACATAGGCATCTGCACCTGCGGCGATGCACATGGCACGTGCGCTGCTTGTCAGATCGGAACTGAAGACCACCAACCTGCAGTGGGAGCGGTGCTGTATGGCTTGGAGCAGTGCCTGCGCTTTGGCGGCATGCTCGCCCTGGAAGCAGTCGAGTACCACCACGTCTGCATGATGATCCTGCAGGTGCTCCAGCAATGCGCCGGCGCTACGGAAATCTTCAGTGATCCGGATGCCATAGAGCGTGTTGAAGAACGCGCGCAAGCCGGTGCGCACAAGCGCATGCTGATCGAGCACGATCACGGTTGTATCAGAACGCATGCGACGCCCTCCATCTGTTAATTCATGGGCCGCACCCATGATCAGATAAAAGCGATCCGAACGATTTCGAAATGCAGGGCTGCACGACAATGAATCGTCTCTAATGGGTACTGCAGACCACAGGCGCGAGGTACCGTGCGGGCACGCGGACGACGAGCGTCGCCCGCTTGGTCGTCTGTCTGCACGCTTTACCCCGGAGTACCACGAAATGTCATCTGTTTACGACACTGACACCATGGAGGTCCTGCCCCACACCTGCGAGGCGGGTGACTTGCGTTCGGGTGATCTGATACTCGCGTGCATTCCAGGCTGCGCCGAGTTTCTATGCCGCGTTGGACGTGTCAGACGTAACGAGCGAGGACAGGTAAGGGTGGATCTGACGGATGGATTCGGCAGCATCTATTTCCACCCGCATGACAGGATCCGCTGCTTCTGAGGCGCGGCCGCAACGCATTTCGAGGTTCTTCGATTCTTAATTCGGAGCGTCCTTCCTATTCTCCGTCGGCAGCGCCGGATTCCTGGCCAGTGAGTGAGGGAATAGATGGAAACCGTGTTGAAGATACTGCTGGTTGTAGCCGGTGCATGGACCGCGGTAGCGGCGTGTCTGGGCCTGATGCTTGGGCGTTGGATGAGCCTGCAGAAGGATGTGTCCGACCGCGATGGGCTGACGGGGCAGGTACGGTGAGCCTGTCAGGTCCATCGATGGACGCTACTGACCCCTTGCGCAACCGGTTGGCAACGATCGTCCACGCATGGCTGACCCACCTGGCCATGAACGACGAAGAGTTCGAGATGGTGGCCGGCAAAGACAAGCTGCGGATGACGATGGCGACCGCTGCGATCCTGCAGGTTCTCATTGGTGACGATGCACGCCTGGGTGCTGCCACCAAACGCATCACCACGCTGCTGCAGCGACGGGATCTTGCAGTAGGGACAGGCGACACCAAGGCCGAGAACGCACCGAAGTTTGAAGCACGTGTGGTCCGCGACGGCGATGCCAGTACTCCGACTTCACTGGATCGGCGCTCGACGTTGCGGTAGCTCGCCGCTGTGCACGGAGTCTGCCTTCTTTCATCAGAGCAAAGCATGAGCTGTAGAGCTATCCCGAACCGATTCACCACCGGCTTCACCTTGTTGGAATTGATGGTCGCGTTGGCGGTGCTGGCGATCCTGGTATCGCTCTCGATGCCCTCCTTCTCCGCGCTCATTGCACAGACGCGAATTGCCAGTGCAACCAACGACCTGTTGAGCGACATGGAGTTTGCTCGTCATGAGGCCATTCGCCGCAATGACAGCGTGGTCCTGTGCGGTTCGCGAGACCGCTCTGGATGCGCGTCCGACGGCTGGCAGCAGTGGATCGTCACCACAGGAAAGGGGCTTGTGCTGCGTACTGGTCAAATGCCGGACAGGAGTGACGTGACGGTTTCCGATGCGCTCCGACGTGGCCTCGTCTTCCAATCGACCGGGCTGGTGAGCATGGGCGGCCGCATGCCGGCAGAGGGTTCGATCCTGGTTTGCAGCACGGCGGTACTGAAGCGTTATCGGGTGGTCATAGGGAGTGGTATCTCGCTCCAGCGTCAGAAGGAGGATCAGGGGTGCGGATGATGACGCGGGGAGCGGGTTCGAGGCGGGGCGTGGAAGGAGCAGGCCTGATCGAAGTCATGGTGGCGGTGCTCTTGCTATCCATCGGCGGGCTGGCTACGGCGTCTGCGCAGTTGGTTGCACTGAAGCGCAATGAAGGGGCGCTGGTAAGAACGGCCGCCGTCTACGCCACGTCCAGCCTCGCCGAGGCAATCCGTGCCAACCCGGCCGGATTCCAGTCGGGTGCATATGACACGAAGGGCAGGGTCTGCACGCATGACGAGGCCCCGATCGGGGATCTGGCACGGCAGGACATCAGTCGCTGGCTGCAGGGGCTGAGCGGCCAGGGGGATGCCACCATGCAGGTGTGCGGTGCAGTGCGCTGCACGGCCGACGCCTGTATGGCGTCGATCATGTGGGACGACCAACGCGCCGGTGCGGGCACGGATCCGGGTGTGGTCGAGATCGAACTGGGATTCACGCCATGAGGCGCGCGGCGTGCAGTGGACTCAGCCTGGTCGAGCTCATGGTGGCGCTCGCGCTTGGCCTGATGCTCATCATGGCATGCGGCAGCATTTACCTGAACTCGGCCGCCAATGCCCACAGCACGATAGGCGTGTCACGGACCCAGGAAGCTGCCAGGGTCGCCATGGAGCTTATCGGCCACGACTTGCGTGGCGCGGGCGACACGCTGTGCGACAACCGGCACGCGGTGGTCAATCTTCTCGCCCAACGGGACAACCTGTTCTGGCAGACGCTGTCCGAGCCGGTACGAGGGGCCGATGAGGCAAGCAGTGGACAGGTCTTTCAGATGCCTGGCCTCGACGCGGGAACCGCTGAAGCCGAGCGGCTGGCCGGAACAGAGGGCATCCGGCTGTGGACGTTGACTCCTCTGCAGCTCTCGGTCACCGACATGGCACAGTCCGCGCATCCGATTCCGGTAACGGGTGTCGACACGCCGGCGGTAGGCGATGCGTTGCTCGTATGTGATTTCAAGGTCACCACCCTGCTGCGCGTGACCGCAACGGGCGCTGCCATCGGGCATGCCGCTCCCGCCAATTGCGTGGATTACTTCGTCCGTGCCAATGCCTGCGCGGGCGCCATGCCACCGCTGGCGACCATGCAGCGCTATGGTCCTGATACCGCGATGGCGCTACCGGAACAAGTACGCTGGTATGTGGGCACCGGCCCGGACAAGCGCGCGGCCCTGTATCGCAGCGTGGTGCGTGACGGTATACCGGCACGCGCTGCGGCGATCGTGCCCGGCATCGACAGCTTCCAGCTCAGGTACCTGGTCCGGGGTGGATCGCGCTACGTCACGGCCGCCGAGGTCCCGGATGCGGAGTGGCACAACGTGACCGCCGTCTCCGTGCGCTTCTCTGTCGTACCCCAACTGCCGGGGCGCACCGGCGACACGGCGGCGCGGCATTTCCAACACACGTTCCAGATAAGGTCCCGCAGCTGATGCGCGCCGTTCAAAGCAATCGCGGCGGACAGCGTGGCATCGCCCTGTTCGTCGTCCTGATCACCTTGTTGCTGCTGTCGATCGTCGCAGTGATGAGCTTGAATGCCGGCGTACTGCAGGAGCAGATGACATCGTCCATGCGCGACCGCGCGCTGGCGCTGCAGAACGCGGAGGCCGCACTCGCGGCGGCCGAAAAGACGATCCAGCTGAAACGGTTCGGTGCTGGTGGCGAAGGGACGAACTGCTCTGAAAGCGGGCTTCCTGGCAGCCCTGCGTGCCGTCCCCTGCCCATCAGCAGCGGCGCAACCGAGGCCGGCCGAAGCTGGCAGGTGGCGCCGGATGTTCAGAGCAACGGGATCAGCGCGGGTGCGCCTGAGTATTCAGTGCAGTACATGGGCCGGCGCGAGACACATGTCGAACTGGGCTTGGGTAACGAGCCCAACTACGGTGAGTCACCGGGTCTGGTAGAGGCGGAATACTACCGCGTGCTGGCCCGTGGCTCGAACCCGGATGCCAACGGGCGGGCACGCGTGGTGCTGCAGACCGTCGTCGTACGTGAGTGAGGTGAAGTCATGCTGAGATATGGATACGCCGCCGCAGTAGCGGGCTTGACCCTGGCACTGGCGCTGGGCAGTGGTGGATTGCACGCGGAAGTCGCACAGACACCACTGACTGCGGAGATCCAGGTGCCCGCCAATCTGGTGCTGGTGCCGTCGGTGGAGTTTCCGACGCTGATCAGTGCGGCGAACCTCGGGAACTACGATTCGACCAGCGCTTATGTGGGCTACTTCGATCCTGGCAAGTGCTACCGCTACGTATATGCAGCGCAGGAAGCGCAGCGTCATTTCGCACCCGCATCGCTGCGCCCTGCAGCAGGCTGCGCTGGCAAGCTATGGGATGGCCGCTTCATGAACTGGGCCGCCACCCAGACGATCGATCCCTTCCGCAAGGGCCTGACCGGCGGCTACAGGGTGCGTGACACACCGACAGAGACGTGGCTTGAGAAAGCCGACTTCTCCATCCAAGGACGGGCCGCCAATTTCGAGACGCGGCGGCTGCCCAGTGGCACGGCTGCCAACGAGCGCGCGGTCAATGCGGCCACTGCGGCGCAGTACAGGGCGTTCTATGCGCGTGTGTACGGGTTGGGTGCACGCATGTATTTTTCGTCCACCAGAAACCTGGACACGGCGACATCATCGGTCGCCTACAATCCAGACAACACGCGGCATACGCTCTCGCCGCCACGCGGTAGCAACCCTGGCGATGAGGGGGTCATCTATGAGGTCAGCATCCGGGTAAAGGTCTGCGATCCGTCCGTTGGTCTTGAAGAAAACTGTGTGGCCTACTCCAACGGCTTCAAGCCAGAGGGCCTGCTGCAGAAGAACAGCGATCGTTTGCGTTACTCCATTTTTGGGTATCTCAACAATGGCGGTCCGTCTGCCGGGCAGACGGGCGGCTATGAGCCTGCAGCAGATGGAGGCGTACTACGCGCGCGACAGAAGTTCATCGGTCCGTTCGTCCACGATCCGCTGACGCCGCCCACAGCCAATCCGGCCCGGGAGTGGAATCCCGTCACCGGCGTGCTGCTGGACAATCCGGACCCTGCCGACGCGGCCGCGACGGGCGGGGGTGTCAGGCATAGCGGGGTGATCAATTATCTCAACAGGTTCGGGCAGATGAAGACCGGGCGCACGCCCAAGTCGTATGACAATGTGAGCGAGCTGTACTACGCCGCGCAGCGCTATATCCGCGGCCTGGGTAACGTGAAGGAATTCAGCGAGCTATCGAAGAACACCACGACGCGCTACCGTCAGGCGGACGGGTTCCCCGTCATCGCCGCATGGGACGATCCGATCCGCTACCAGTGCCAGAGCAATACCCTGCTCGGCATCGGCGATACCAACACCTGGACCGACAAGAACCTGCCCGGAGCAACCAACAGGGGGGGAGAGCCTGCTAAACCTGCAGGGGTTTCATCGGACACGTCGGTGGATGTGGTGAAGGCGTTGAAGCAGATCTGGTTGATGGAAGGGCTTTCTGCTTCCCAAGCCAGCTCACGTGCAGTTGCGCCCTGGTACAACGGTGTGGCGGCGCAGCAGAACTCTGCCTACATCGCGGCCCTGGCCTATCTGGCCAACACGACGGACATCCGCCCGGACGACGCGCGCAACGGCTTGCCCGGCAAGCAGACCCTGCAGACATATTGGGTTGATGTGGTCGAGAAGGGTGATTACAAGCTCACCAACAACCAGTATGTTCTGGCTGCGAAATATGGCGGCTTCGAGGTCCCCAGTGGCTACGAAACCTATAATCCGAAGGCGCCGCCGCTGCTGCCGGAGTGGTGGTGGAATGGCATTGACTACGTGAACAATGACAAGCGGGAACGTCGTCCGCGCAACTTCTTCGCCGCTTCCGATGCGACGCGGATGGTGGCCAGCCTTGAGCAGGCCTTCAAGGCAATCACCCAGGTCAAGCTGGGCGCCGGCTCTGCCGTTTCGACCAATGGCGGTGAGCCCGGGGACGATGGACGCATCTACAGTGCGACCTATCAGACAGGGAGCTGGCGCGGAGACCTCAGCGCATACGAGGCCGATGCGCGTACCGGAGTGGTGGGGACTACGGCGGTCTGGAGCGCGTCGACGCGGCTGGATGCACGCCCGTGGCGTGATCGGAAGATACTCATCCCAAAGGGTGGCGCGCTGGTGACGGCAAGCTGGAGTGCCCTGAGCGCAGAGCAGCGCAGTGCATTGGGTGAAGAGCGGGTGCTGCAGTATCTGTTGGGAGACCGCAGCATGGAGGGAAAAGAGGACTTCCGGCTGCGTGCAGGCGTACTCGGTGATTTCGTCAACTCTTCGCCCGTGTACGTCGGTCCGCCCAATCCCAATCTCTACTGGGGCAAACGCTTCCAGGGCGCTGACCGCTATGCCGCTTTCGTACAAACGCTGTCCGGGCGCAGGCCGGCGCTGTACGCCAGTGCGAACGACGGCATGCTGCATGGCTTCGATGCAGCCAGTGGCGACGAGAACGTCGCGGTGATGCCAGGCTCGGTTCCGTTTGAGGGTCTGCAGCAGTATGCCCGGCAAGGCTACCAGCACCGTTACCTGCTCGATGGCGAGCTCACCGTCGCGGACGCCTATGTCGGCGGCAGCTGGAAGACCATCCTGGTGGGAACGCGCGGCCGCGCTGGCCCGGGGGTCTTCGCGCTCGACATCACCCGGCCAAGCGACGTCCGTCTGATGTGGGAGCTGGATGGCAAAGCCCTTGCAGGCATGGGCGCTGTGATCGGCAAGCCTTTGATCGCGCAAGTGGCCGATGGGGATTGGCGCGTCGTGCTGGGCAATGGTGCAGACGGTGGCGATGATATGTCTCGGCTCTACAGCATCACACTCGATTCCGCGCAGGTGCATACCACTGTGCTGGATCGAGCCGGTGGTGGCGCGTTCGGTGCGCGGCCATGGGATGCCGATGGGGATGGGTTTGCCGAGACGGCCTACGTGGGCAATGCCGCTGGTGGTCTGTTCCGCGTGGACCTGGTCCGCTCGCAATCACAGCGTCTGTTTACCGCACAGTACGGCGGCGCACCGCAACCCATCACGGCAACCCCCTTGGTTGGCCGCAATCCGGAAGACGGTACAACGTGGGTGTTTTTCGGTACGGGCGCACTACTGGAAACGCGTGATCTGACCAACATGGGCGTGCAGTCCTGGTATGGCATCCGCGATCGTGGACAGACCGTCGCCGGGCGCTCAGGGCTGGTGATGACACGCATCCTTGCCGAGACGGCGACGGGGCGGGCGCTGGACAAGAACGACCAACCGGGAGCGGATGGTTGGGTGATCGACTTCATTTCACCCGGCGCTGCGCCGCGTGGCGAACGCATGGTGTTGCCCAATCAGTTCCGCGGCCGGACGCTGGTCGGTACGACCCGCATTCCCGATGCCAGCAACCCTTGCAATCCATCAGGGTCAGGCTATTTCATGGCCATCGATCCGTTTACCGGCGGGCGACTGGACGACAGCTTCTTCGACATGGACGGCGATGGCACGGTGGGCAATCCTGGCGACCTGATCGATGCGGACGGACATCCCGTGCCGTCATCGGGCTTTCTGGTTGGACAGGGACCCAACGGACCCGGTTTTCTGGGTGACTGGTTGGGCGGGTCGCTGGAGGACGGTGGCCTGTCCGGTGTGATAACCAATCCGATCGGCAACCGGCTGCGTCGGGCCAGTTGGCGCGAGCTGCGCTGGCGCGGTGATGCAGGCCTGCCACAGTGAGGCGCCGCAACCGCGGTATCACGCTGCTGGAGCTGATGATCGTGTGCGCGATCGTGGCGATCCTGGCGTCCATCGCGTTTCCCTCCTACACCCGATACATCATCAGAACCCGTCGCGTGCTGGCCCAACACTGCATGCTGGATCAGGCTTCCGTGCTGGAGCGGCTATACACCCGGCAGCTCAGCTATCAGAATCCTCGGACACCTGCATGTGCGGGCGAACTGGTCGGCTACCGCCTGGACGTGACAGTACCCACTACGGGCGGGTATCTGGTGCGTACCACGCCCATCGACGCGCGAGCAGACAGCCGCTGCGGTGTCATGACGCTTGATCGCGCAGGCAAGCGCATGGCCGCGGCAGACGATTGCTGGTAGTGGACAAATCGCACTTCATGTAACAGCCACGTCACCGCACCCGCCAATACTCCGCTGGCCCCCACCCCATGACCTGACCCGATGCCCGCTTACGGACGTAGCCGCTATCCCCGTGCTTCTCTGCTCACCGTCATGCTGCTGCCCGCACTGCATGCGTACGCCAACGATGCCGCCCCGGCACCGGCCGACGATGCCCGTACCCTCGACCAGGTGCAGGTGATCGGCCAGGCCACCAGCTACGCCAAGACAGCGGTCAGCAAAGAAACCCTCAACCGGCAGACCATCCTGAGCAGCGTCAACAACGCGCTCAACGAGTTGCCCGGCGTGGTCGTCAGTGAAGCAGACGCCACCGGTTCATCGGTCTGGGGTACGCAGATCAGCATGCGCGGCTTTGTCACCAACCGCGATACGCAGC
This sequence comes from Stenotrophomonas sp. CFBP 13718, assembly GCF_014842145.1. Taxonomy (NCBI): domain Bacteria; kingdom Pseudomonadati; phylum Pseudomonadota; class Gammaproteobacteria; order Lysobacterales; family Lysobacteraceae; genus Stenotrophomonas; species Stenotrophomonas sp. CFBP 13718. The sequence continues at coordinate 17,769 of NZ_JACYVC010000016.1, read as the reverse complement.
AGATCGGCACCACCATCGATGGCCTGCCCAACGGGGGATCCGGCTACGGCGGTGGCTCGCTGGCCAACCGCTACATCGACACGCTGGATCTTGAAACCGTGGAGGTCAGCCAAGGCACGGCGGATATTTCGTCGCGTTCCAACGAAGCCCTCGGTGGCACGCTGAATTTCCTGACCAGTGATCCGCTGCATGAGCAGCGCGTGCGCTTCGTCGTCGGTGGCGGCGATAACGATGCACGCAAGTATTACGCCCGTTACGACACCGGCCTGCTGGCCGGGCACACCCGCGCCTGGATCAGCGCCTCATCGGCTGAAGTGCGCGATTGGATCGACGGCAGTGGCCGGACCAGCAACGACCACGTGGCGGCCAAGTTCATCACCGAGCTGGACCGCTGGACGTTGACCGGGTACGCGTCGTACAACGATGCCAACGAACCGGAGTACACCAGCGTGTCGCCCGCCAGCTTCGCCACCAACCCCGAACGTGACGGCCTGGTCGGCACCCTGACCGGCATCCCGAACCTCGACCAGAACTTCCGTTCCGGCTCGCGCGCGCTGCGCGAGAACACGTTCGGTTACCTGCGTGCGGCATTCGACGGCGGCAGCGGATTCAAGGCATCGGTGGCTGGCTATGCGCACCGGATGGAGGGGCGCGGTGACTGGCTGCCGCCGTATCTGGTGCAGGCGCGAGCAGATGGCGTGGGCAATCCGGAATCGGAATACCGCGGTGGCGATACGGTTTACGGCGGCTCGGCCTTGGGCCAGTTCTACTTCGTCAATCCCGATGGCAGCGCGGCGCAGGTGCGGCCGGGTTGCACGCCGCGCGCGGGCTTCACTGCCGACTATGATCCGGCCTGTTACGACGCGGGCGTGCAGGGCGTGCAGTCGTATCGCCACTCGCACTACGACAACGACCGCGCCGGCCTGACCGCCGACGTGGAATGGAAGCAGGATTTCGGCGACATCGACAACACCGTGCGCGCCGGCCTGTGGGTGGAAAACGTGGACCGCAGCGTGCGCCGTGACTGGCATCGTCTGCTCAACGTGGGCACTGACATCAGCTTCGACCACGTGCCGTACTGGGTGCAGTTCGAAGACCGCTACACCGTGGACGAGCAGATGTACTACGTGGAAGACGTGGCACGCTTTGGTCCCTTCAGTGCGCGCGTGGGCGTCAAGCAGTTCTTCGTCGACCAGAAGCGGGAACGCCGTATCGGTGCGGCCGAGAACGTGCGGTCGGATTCGAAGTCTGACCCGTTGCTGTCGGCGGGCGCAACGTGGACGCTGCCGGTGGAAGGGCTGGAGCTGTTCGGTGGCTACTCGCAGAACTTCGCCGCCATTCCATCCGGGGTGCTGGGCGAGACCGATGCGCAGCGCTTCGCCCGCGTCGAGCCGGAGACCGCGGACAACATCGAACTGGGCCTGCGCATCAGTCGCTGGCCGTTGACCGGCTCGATCACCCTGTACAACATCAAATTCGACAACCGCATCGTCTATCTGCCGGCGCGGTTGGCCGATGGCATCGATTACCTGGACGAAACCGATGGCGTCTACGAGAACTTCGGCGGCGTGGAAAGCACCGGCGTCGAAGCCGCGTTGGGCTATGGCTGGGACAACGGCTGGCGGGTCAATGGTGCGTACACCTATAACCGTTCGGAATACCTGGGCAGCGGCAACGCGGCCCGTGACGCCGAGCTGGATATCGTGGATGGCGCGCAGGTGATCGGCCAACCGCGCCACACCCTGGTGGTGTCGGCGGATTGGCAGGGCGACAGCTGGAATGCCGGCATTTCCGGCCGTTACCTGGGTGCGCGCTACCTGGATGCCTCCAATGCCAACAAGCTGCCCTCCGCCACCGTGTTCAACGCCAACATCGGCTTCGACCTGCAGAACCTGTCGCCGCGCTTGAAGGGCGTGGGCGCCAGCTTCGTCGTCAGCAACCTCACCGACCGTCGCTACCTGGCGGGTGTGGACGGCAGCGACAGCGCGTTCGTCGGTGCGCCGCGCACGGTGGGGTTCTCGGTGCGGGTCGATCTGTGAGCCACGCGCCGACGCCGCCTTCCGACATCGGCCGCCGCCGCCTGTTGCAGGGTGGCGTGGCAGCGGGCATCGCCGCGTTGATGCCGAGCATCGCGCGTGCGGCGGCCATCGCACCGGACGCCCGCACGCGCAGCCTGCAGGACCTGCAGCACATCGTGGTGCTGATGCAGGAAAACCGATCGTTCGATCATTACTTCGGCACGCTGCCGGGCGTGCGCGGCTTCGGTGATCGCTTCGTGGTGCCGGCCCCCGGCCTGCAGCCCGGCGAGCCGCATCGCACGCTGTGGCTGCAGCCCAATGCGGCCGGTACGCACGGCATCGCCCCGTTCCCGCTGGATACCGCCGCGCACTTCGGTTACATGCGCGTGGAAGGCACGCCGCATACCTGGCCCGATGCACAGAAGGCATGGGACCACGGCCGCATGGCGCATTGGCCCGCGGCGAAGCAGGACCATGCGATGGGCTATTACCGCCGCAGCGACCTGCCGTTCCAGTTCGCCCTGGCAGAGGCCTTTACCGTCTGCGATGCGTACCACTGCGCCATGCAGGCGGGCACCAATCCCAACCGGCTGTTCCTGTGGACCGGCCACAACGATCCGCAGGCGCAGGGCGGTGGCCCGGCGGTGGCCAACTCGCACGACAACTTCCCCGAGCTGGGCGGCCACCCGGCGTCGTACACCTGGACCACCTACGTCGAACGCCTGCAGCGGGCGGGCGTGGACTGGCGGATCTACCAGGACATGGCGGACAACTTCACCGACAACCCGCTCGCCGGCTTCCAGGCGTTCCGCGCGGCATGGCGGGACGCACCGGGCCACGATCCGCAGCTGCGCGAACGCGGGGTCAGCACGCGCGGGCTGGCGCAGTTGCGGCAGGACGTGCTGGACAACCGGCTGCCGCAGGTCAGCTTCCTGATTGCCGATGCCGCCGGCAGCGAGCATCCGGGGCCGTCCAGTCCCGCTCAGGGCGCGGCCTATACGGCGCAGGTGCTGGACGCATTGACCGCCGATCCGGCCGTCTGGAGCCGCACCGCGCTGCTGGTGATGTTCGATGAGAACGATGGCTTCTTCGACCATGTGCCACCGCCGGCTCCGCCATCGGCGGACGCCACGCAGCAGGGGGGATGGGCCGGTGCATCGGTGATCAGCACCGAGGGTGAGTATCACCGCCATGCCTCGCCAGGCAATGAAACGCATGACGAACCGGCACTGCGTGGCCGGCCTTACGGCTTGGGTCCGCGTGTGCCGTTGTACGTGATCTCGCCGTGGAGCCGTGGCGGCTGGGTGGATTCACAGGTGTACGACCACACCTCGGTGATCCGCCTGATCGAGCGCCGCTTCGGCGTGGCAGCGCCGGAGCTTTCCCCGTGGCGGCGCGCGGTATGCGGCGACCTGACCCAGGCATTCGATTTCACCCAGTCCGATACGCGTCCGTTCGTACACGCGCTCCCCGACACCGCCGCGGTAGCCTCCCGGGCGGCTGCCCTGCCGGGTCGCACGCTGCCGTCGCTGCCCGAGGCCCTGCAGCCGGCGCGGCAGGAGCGCGGCGTGAGACCTTCGCGTGCGGTGCCCTATCGCCCGGCGATCGCCATCCAGACCGATGCGGTGGCAGCCGAGGTGCGGCTGACGCTGGCCAGCGAAGGCGCGGCGGCGGTGATCCATGTCTACGACCGTCTGCAGCTGGAGGCGATCCCGCGCCGTTATACCGTGGCCCCTGGCCGCGACCTGCAGGGCAGCTGGCCGCTGCACGCGGTGCAGGGCTATGACCTGTGGGCGCTGGGTCCGAATGGCTTCCATCGGCACTACCAGGGTGATGCAGCGGCCGCCATGCCCGTGGAAGCCCGCATCGAGCGTGTCGCAGATGACATGGTTCTGCAGCTGCGCAACCCGGGTCCGCAGACGATTTCACTGGATGTGCGTGGGGGTGCGTATGCGGACCTCATGCCCACGCGCACGCTGCGTCTGGCCGTGGGTGAAGAGACAGAGATCCGCTGGGCGGCGACTACGACCGGTGGCTGGTATGACCTGCATCTGCAGCAGCAGGGGGCACGCCAGCGGTTGGCCGGGCGTGCGGAGAACGGGCGCCACGCCAGCAGTGATCCCGCATTCGGCAGCGAGCCGATGCGCTTCGCTGCAGGTTGAAACCGGCAGGCATCGCCTGCGGCGGTCAGCGTCTTACAGCTGGCCGTTGCGCAGGTAGTCGAACAGTTCGGCGTCGCTGTTCAAGCCCAGCTTCAACATCGCATCGCCCTTCTGCCGGCTGATCGTGCTGGCACTGCGATGGAGCATGTTGGCGATCTCTTTCACGGTCATGCCTTTGCCCAGCAGGCGCAGCACTTCCACCTCGCGCGGCGACAAAGGGCGACTCTCGCCTTCCACCATGGCATTGCTGCCGGTCATCTCCACGCGTTCCTTCAACGAGTGACTGATGTAAGGCAGGCCGCGGTGAACCGTGCGGATGGCGACCGGCAGTTCGTCCATCGACGACCCTTTATCGACCAGTCCCAGCACGCCGGCGTCGCGCACCATGCGCAGGATCGCCAGGTTGCTGGATACACTCAGCATCAGCACCGGCAGCTGCGGATAACGCCTGCGGATCATGCTGATCATGGCGAAGCCATCGGGCACGCTGCTGTCGGGCATCGAGTAGTCGGTGACCAGTACGTCGCAGGACAGGTTCGACAGATGGGTCAGCAGATCCTGGGCGGTGGCCGCTTCGGCGATGACGTCACCGACGCCGCTGTCATGGATGACCGAGCGGGCGCCGATCCGTACTACCGGATGGTCGTCAGCGATGATGATGCGAAGCGTCATGCTCTAGTATGGCCCCGGGTGTCATGGGTTGGGTGGAAAGCAGGCATCGACGATATCCCTATTTCATGGAGAACGAACCTGGTGCGGACGATCCTGGCTCACGGCAGGCGGTGGGGAATGGGCATCGTCCTGTCACTGCTGACGGCGTCGGCGTGGTCCGTCCCGCGTTCGCCGGATAGCGATACCCAGGCATGGATCGCAGCGCATCCCCAGCTTTCGGTGGGGGTCTACGACAGCGGTTGGCCTCCGCTGGAGTATGTGGAGGGCGCGCAGGTACGTGGCCTTGCACCGGATGTGCTGGCCTCCTTGGCTGCGGGGCTGGGGGTGACGTTGCATTACCGCCATTATCCCAGCTGGGCGCAGGTCCTGGAGGCGGCCTGCCGCGGTGAGATCGACATTGTGATGAACGTCGCACCGAGCAGTGACCCGGCGCGTTGTCTGGCCTACACCGGTGCCTATGCGGACGCACCATTGGCCGTGGTGGGACGTCCCGGTGATCTGCGTGCATCCGACGACCCGGATCTGTCCGGTCTGCGCGTGGTCAGCGAGCAGGGCTTCCTGACCCAGGAAAAGATCCGCTCACGGTTTCCCCGCGCGCGCCTGATGGCAGTGCCGACCACCCTGGATGCGCTGCGGAAAGTAGCGCAGGACCAGGCCGATGTGTTCATCGGCAACGCCTACGTCGCCGGTCATCTCATCCAGGCGCATGGGTTGGACAACGTCGCCCTGCTGCGGCCCAGTGATCTGCCGGTGGAGTCGCTGCACTTCGGCGTGCCGCTGTCGAAAGCCCCGCTGGTGGAAGCGCTGGACCAGGCGATGGGCCGCCAGCCCGCCTCCCTGCGCGCCGAGCGCGCGGCCCGCTGGCTGCGCGTGCCGGTATGGTCCGATCCGGCAAGGCAGGCACTCAACCAGGCCGAGCGGCGCGCGCTGTCCACGCCGCTGCGACTGGGCTTTGCGCCGAATGCCGCGCCGTTGTCGTACGCCGATGGCAGCGGCGCGCCCAGCGGGCTGGCCAGCGAGTACCTGCAGCGGCTGCGCCAGGCCGGTGCCACGCTGGACGTGGAGGGCAGCCATGACTGGTTCGACCTGCGCGAGAAGATGCGCCGCGGCCGCCTCGACGCGGTGATGGGGGTGCCCACCGATTCGCACTACCTCGGCACCGACTGGGTGTTCAGCCAGCCCTTCATCAGCGTGCCGAACGTGATCGTTACCGGACCCGGCAGCGACACCGTGCTGCAGATGAGCGATCTCGCCGGCAAGCGCGTGCTGCTGTCCGATCCCGAACGCCTGCGTGCGCAGGTACTGCAGCAGGCACCGCAGGCCCGCATCCTGGCCGCGCGCAGCGCCGAGCAGGCACTGCAGCGGCTGCTGGATGGTGAAGCGCAGGCGTACATCGGCAACCTGGCCATCGTCGATCGCCTGCTGCGTGAGCGTTTCCCTGGCCAGCTGCAGGTGGCCGCGCCCGCAGGTTTCGACGATCACCTTTCGCTGGCGGTGAAACGCGAGTACGCCCCCTTGGCGACGCGCTTCGATCGCCTGTTGCAGCAGATGGGCCCGCGTGAACGCGAAGCGCTGCGCAACGGTTGGCTGGCCGTGGAATACCGCAGTGGGACCGACTGGCGCACCGCAGCCCGTTGGGCGGTACCGATCGTGCTGGTGCTGCTGACGGCGTTGCTGGTGCATGCGCTCGGCTACTGGCGGCTGCGGCGCGAAGTCGCCGGCCGACGTGCATTGGAACAGCGCTTGGCCGATGTCACCCGCAACCTGCCGGCCATCGTCTACCAGATGCGCCGCACCGCCGATGGTACGTTGGGATTTCCGTACGTGGCCGGCGACATGCAGGCCTTGTTCGGCATCCAGCAGGAGGTGGCGATGGCGTCGGCCGCGGCGCTGCTGGACTGCATCGACGCACGCGACCGGCCGCAGGTGGAGGCAGCGATCGCCCACGCGGCGCGCGATTTCCTGCCGTTGTCGCTGGAGTTCCGCACCACCGCCGAGCCCTCGCGGTGGGTGCGCAGCCAGGCGCAGCCGTATGCCACCGATGCCGGTACGGTGACGTGGAGCGGATACTGGGTGGATATCACCGATGCCCACCGCCAGGCCGACGCACTGGCCCAGGCCAACGCCGCCGCCGAGCAGGCGGCCGATGCCAAGGCGCGTTTCCTGGCGACGATGAGCCATGAGATCCGCACGCCGATGAGCGGCGTGCTGGGCATGCTGGAGATCCTGGCTCATTCGCCGCTGCAGCCGCAGCAGCGCATCCACCTGGCCGAGGCCGAGCAGGCCGCGCAGTCACTTCGGCGCATGCTCGATGACATCCTGGATTACGCCAAGATCGATGCCGGCGCGCTGCGCCTGGATCCCTTGCCGTTGCCGTTGCAGCCTCTGCTGGAATCGCTGCAGCGGCAGTTCGATGAAGCGGCGACCCGCAAAGGGCTGGCACTTCGGCTGGACATCGACTCGCGCCTGGCCACCGCCCATGAGGTGGACGGCCTGCGGCTGCGTCAGGTGCTGGGCAACCTGCTTGCCAATGCGATCCGGTTCACCGACACCGGCACGGTGCTGCTGCGGGTGGAGGTGCTGGAAGGCAGTTCGCCCAGCCTGCAGGACCTGCGCCTGCAGGTGATCGATACCGGTGTGGGGATGGACCAAGGTCAGGTGCAGGGTGTGTTCCAGCCGTTCGCTGCGGGGGACGTGCCGGTCACGCGTGACGTGGGCGGGACGGGGCTGGGACTGACGCTGTGCCAGCGCCTGGTGCAGCTGATGGGCGGCCGCCTGCTGGTGCACAGCACCCTGGGCAGCGGTACCGAGGTGGATGTGATGCTGCAGCTGCCGGTGGCCAGTGACGACGACATCGCCGCCGCGCTGCCGGGCCCGGGCAGCGTGCCGCCGTTGCCTGCCAACCTGCAACAGGCCCGCGTGCTGGTAGTTGAAGATCACCCTACCGCGCAGGCCATGATGGCGTGGCGGCTGGAGCAGCTGGGCGTGGCCCATGCCGTTGCCAGTGACGGACGGGAGGCCCTGCAGATGCTGGCTGCTTCCGCACAGGGTGAAGCATTCGACCTGGTGATCACGGACTGCCGCATGCCGGTGATGGATGGCTACGCGTTCACCCGCCTGCTGCGCGAGCGCGAGCAGCGTCAGGGCGGGGCGCGCCTGCCGGTGGTGGCGCTGACCGCCAGCCTGCTGGAGCAGGACCTGCGCCGCTGTCGCGAAGCGGGCATGGATGAAGTGCTGACCAAGCCGCTGTCACTGGCCCACCTGCGCGAGTGCCTGCTGCGCTGGCTGCACCCCACCGACCCGCCCCCGGTAGAGCCGACCGGGTAGTGCCGACCAGGTAGTGCCGACTTCAGTCGGCACCGTAGACCGTCAGCCGACTGAAGTCGGCTCTACCAAGCGGCACCATGGATCCGCAGCGGACCGGGTAGTGCCGACTTCAGTCGGCACAGTAGACCAGCAGCCGACTGAAGTCGGCTCTACCAAGCGGCACCGTGGATCCGCAGCCGATCGGGTAGTGCCGACTTCAGTCGGCACCGTGGACCAGCAGCCGACTGAAGTCGGCTCTACCGAGGGCGACTCCGGACCAGCATCCGACGCACGTCGGCTCAACCGGTTGACGTAGCACGCGGCGGGGTCACTGCGCGTTGTGCTGCAGGTACTCGATCACCAGCCGGCGGCGTTCGGGATCGGGGAACGCGTTGTACATGCGCGTACCGGGTACGCGGGTACTGGGCGAGCGCAGGAATGCGTCGAGGGTTTCGGCGCTCCACACAATGTCAGCCGCCCGCATGCCATCGGAATACGCGTAGTCCGGCAGGCTGCCGGCGCGTCGGCCGAGTACGCCGTGCAGGTTCGGTCCGTAGCGATGGATGCCGCCCGCCTGCACCGTATGGCAGCCCGCACACAGCGCAAAGGCGCGTTCGCGCTCCAGCGCCGCGGCCTGTGCAGGATCCTGCGGAACCGGCGCGCCGCACGCGGCAAGGGACAGCAGCAAGGGGACGAGGAAGACGGTGCGCATGGCGGAATGCGGGTAGGTCCCCTCGCGGGGACCCAGACCCGGTCTGCATCACATGCCGGAATAGTTGGGGCCACCGCCGCCCTGCGGTGTCACCCATACGATGTTCTGGGTGGGGTCCTTGATGTCGCAGGTCTTGCAGTGCACGCAGTTCTGCGCGTTGATCTGCAGCCGCTCCTGGCCCTGCGCGCCGACGAACTCATAGACGCCGGCCGGGCAGTAACGTGCTTCCGGCCCTGCGTATTCGGCCAGGTTCACCTGCACCGGAATGCTCGGATCCTTCAGCGTCAGATGGCTCGGCTGATCTTCCTCGTGGTTGGTACTGCTGAGGAACACCGAGCTGAGACGGTCGAAGGTGAGCACGCCATCGGGCTTCGGGTAATCGATCCGGGTGTGCTGAGCGGCAGGTTCCAGGCAGGCGTGGTCCGGCGTGCTGTGGCGCAGCGTCCATGGCGCGTTGCGGATGCCCAGCTTGGGCAGCAGCCATTGTTCGATGCCGGTCATCAAGGTGGCCACGGTCTGGCCCTTCTTGAACCACTGTTTGAAGTTCTTCGACTGCTGCAGTTCGGCGTGCAGCCAGCTCGATTCGAAGGCCTGCGGATAGGCAGTCAGTTCATCGTGCTGGCGACCCGCGGCAAGCGCGTCGAAGGCGGCATCCGCGGCCAGCATGCCGGTCTTCAGCGCGGCGTGGCTACCCTTGATGCGGCTGGCGTTGAGATACCCGGCCTCGCAGCCGACCAGCACACCGCCGGGGAACACGGTCTTCGGCAGCGACAGCAGGCCACCGGCGGTGATCGCGCGGGCGCCGTAGCCGATGCGCTTGCCACCTTCCAGGTGCTTGCGGATGGCCGGGTGGGTCTTGAAGCGCTGGAACTCTTCGAAGGGGCTCAGCCAGGGGTTCTTGTAATCCAGGCCGACCACGTAGCCGATGGAGACCTTGCCGCCCTCGGCGTGATACAGGAAGGCGCCACCGTAGGTGTTGCCATCCAGTGGCCAGCCGGCGGCATGCACCACCAGCCCGGGCTCATGCTTGGCCGGATCGATCTGCCACAGCTCCTTGATGCCCAGGCCGTAGGCCTGCGGGTCCTTGCCCTGGTCCAGCTGGTAGCGGGCGATCAGCTGGCGGCCCAGATGGCCGCGCGACCCCTCGGCAAAAACCGTGTACTTGGCATGCAGGGCCATGCCGCGTTCGAAGTTCGGACCCCGGCTGCCATCCTTCTCGATGCCCATGTCACCGGTTGCCACGCCGATCACTTCACCGGCATCGCCGTACAGGACCTCGGCCGCGGCAAAGCCGGGGAAAATGGCCACTTCCAGCGCTTCGGCCTGCTGCGCCAGCCAGCGGCCCACTTCGCCCAGGCTGACGATGTAATTGCCTTCGTTGTGGAAACATTCCGGCAGCAACGGCTTGGGTGTGGTGCGGGCACCGGTTTCGCTGAGGAACAGGAACTCGTCGCGGGTGACTTTCTGCTTCAACGGCGCGCCGCGCTCGGCCCAGTCGGGGAACAGCTCGGACAGCGCGCGCGGATCCATCACCGCGCCGGAGAGCAGGTGCGCGCCGGGCTCGGATCCTTTCTCCAGGACGCAGACGGACAATTCGCTGCCGGCTTCGATGGCACGCTGGCGCAGGCGGATGGCGGTGGCCAATCCCGCCGGTCCGGCGCCGACGATCACGACGTCGAATTCCATTACTTCGCGGGCGGGCAGTTCGATGGCTTCAGCGCTCATGGATAACCTGACTCTTGGGTAGGCCGCCCTCCAACACGGGGCGACGGTTGCCTGGAAAACGCGCGTGCTGCCACGGCGAAACGGGTGTTTGAATCCATCAGGTTAACGGTAGTGGCGGCTGTCGGCCAGCCGGGCGCGTCGGCGTGGGAATGCTGCAGCGCAATAGATTGAGCGGGCTGACAGGGCCACGCCGCGCAGTACCACGGGATAGGCCGCATGGCTCGATTTGTCATACCTGATCGTTTGTACAGAAGCCCAGACGTTTTGAGCACAGCATCGCCCCTCGCGACAGCGTTCCTTCCTAGGCTGGTCATGTCCAGTGGGATTAGGGGGACGTGCGATGGCTCAGGAGCTCTTTGTCCGCGATGTATCGCCGTCGTATGCGCTGCACATCGCCTCGCCCCTCCTCGCGGCAGCAGATACCCCGGCGGACTGCCGTCGGGTATCGGTGTACGCCGTGCTGGCGTGTCTGCTGCTGCGCCTGCATGACCGACTGCGGTGTGGAACCGCATCGCAGATGCCCTACACGTGCCTGCGTTTCTCCACGCAACGCTTGCCCTCGGAGAAGTTTGTCGAGCTGGATCGGCAGTTGGCTGGCCAGCAGGCAGGCCTGAACGCATTGACGGTGGCGGAATATCTGCAGGCGCGTGCCGGCTTCAGCCCGGCAGGTCGTGATCCGCAGGTGGCACGCCGCGCGCGCGCTTCCTGGCGCAGCAAACTGGTGCAGGCCCGTAGCGAAGCACTGACGCATGCGGGGTGCGGGGAAGCTGACGCGACCGCGCAGGCGCTGTCCCACGCAGACAAGCAGATGCGCTCGCTGCATGCCCTGCACAATCCTGATCGTATCGCCGGTGGCCATGATGTCATCGCAGACTTTGGCGATGGCCAGGTGAACTCGACCATTGGACGGCAGTGGAACCTGATGCGGGGTGGGTTGCCCTCCCGTGTACAGCAACTGGACGCGGCGGCATCGTCCGTGCCGGAAGCCATCCGGGCCGAGACGCACATGAATGGCAGGCTGGTGCGTGACACGTGATAACGAGCAGAATGCAGCCTGCTCCCATGACGCTGCCGGTGTGCTCGATGAGTCTTGATCCGTGTGATCTGTTCGATGTCCGTTCCCTGCTGAGTGAGCAGGAGCGCGCCGTGCAGGATGCCGTGGCACGCTTCGTCGACCAGCGCGTGCTGACGATCATCGGTGACTGCTTCGATGCGGCACGATTCCCGATCGAGCTGGTGCCGGAGATCGCGGGCCTCGGCCTGCTCGGTGCGACCCTGCCGACGGAGCTGGGCGGCGGCGGCCTGGATGCGGTGGCCTATGGGCTCATCTGCCAGGAGCTGGAGCGTGGCGACTCGGGGCTGCGCAGCTTCGTGTCGGTGCAGAGTTCGCTGTGCATGTATCCGATCTTCGCCTACGGCAGTGAGGCGCAGCGTCAGCGCTGGCTGCCGGCGATGGCGCGCGCTGAGCTGATCGGATGCTTCGGACTGACCGAGGCCCACGGCGGATCGGACCCTTCCAGCATGAAGACCCGTGCGGTTCGTGATGGAGACGACTGGCGCCTGACGGGAAGCAAGATGTGGATCACCAACGCGCCGATCGCGGATCTGGCGATCGTGTGGGCGCAGACCGACGAAGGCGTGCAGGGCTTCGTGCTGGAGAAGGGCATGCCCGGGTTCAGCGTGCAGGAGATCCTGCGCAAGATGAGCCTGCGTGCCTCATCGACCGGTGCGCTGTTCTTCGATGATGTGCGGGTGCCGGACGGCAACCGCTTGGCTGGGGTAAAGGGGTTGAAGGGACCGCTGGGCTGCCTGAACCAGGCGCGCTACGGCATCAGCTGGGGGCCGATCGGCGCAGCCATCGCATGCCTGCGCGAAGCCATCGCCTACGCCAAGGAGCGCGAGCTGTTCGGGCGCCCGTTGGCGGCTACCCAGAGTGCACAGATCAAGCTGGCGGAGATGGCGCGGCGGATCACCACCGCCCAGCTGCTGGCGCTGCAGCTGGGTCGCCTGAAAGAAGCGGGCGTCGTGCAGCCGCAGCAGGTCAGCCTGGCCAAGTGGAACAATTGCCGCATGGCGATCGACATCGCCCGCGAGTGCCGCGACCTGCTGGGCGCCGCAGGCATCACCACCGAGCACGCCGCCATCCGCCACGCCTTGAACCTGGAGTCGGTGATCACCTACGAAGGCACCGAAACCGTGCACCAACTGGTGATAGGCCGCGAACTGACCGGGTTCAACGCGTTCTGAGCATCAGCCGCGCTGTTTCGCGCGCGCCCGACGCGTCAACGACGCCTGCGGTAGCGCCGACCCATGGTCGGCGGAATGCTCCCGCCAACGGCCCGCTGCGCCCGCCGACCACGGGTCGGCGCTACCGCTTTTCTTCTTTTTTTCATTACGCGGCGGGCGGCCACGGAACCCGTCAGGGGGCCGGGCGGTGCGGCTGGGCGGGGGCGTTGAGCGCCACGGATGGCACGAAACGAGGCACGCAGGAGCGGCTTTTGCCGTCCCCCGCCCCGCCCCACCGCCCGGCCCCAAGCACGTAATCCGCTTTTCGCAGCAGCCCACCGCGAGGGGGTCTCACCCGTTCGACCAACCTCACACCCCGCCGGCAAACCCGTGCTGCCGCCACGCCTCGTACATCACCACCGCCACCGTGTTGGACAGGTTGAGGCTGCGGTTGTCCGGGCGCATGGGAAGGCGCAGGCGCTGGCCGTCCGGTAGCGCATCCAGAATGTCCTGCGGCAGGCCGCGGCTCTCCGGACCGAACAGGAACGCATCCCCATCGGCGAAGGGCACGCTGTCGAAACGCACGCTTGCACGCGTGCTCAGGGCAAACAGGCGCTTCGGGGCGATGCGCGCGAGGGCGGTGTCCAGATCCGGATGGACCTGCAGCCGCGAATACTCGTGGTAGTCCAGGCCGGCGCGCTTGAGCTGCTTGTCATCCAGTGCGAAACCCAAGGGCTCGACCAGGTGCAGCTGCGCGCCGGTGTTGGCGCAAAGACGGATGATGTTGCCCGTGTTGGGCGGTATTTCAGGCTGGAACAGCACGACGTGGAACGTTGGGACCTGGCTCATCGACGCAGTGTAATGCGCGGCGCGGAACTTCGCGGCTGGCCGGGTCCTCTCGGGTCAAGGGAGCCCGGCTTTCAGGGGATCAACAACCGGTGAGGCGCAGCGACAGCCATCATGGGTGAACTCACGGACGTACCAGCACCATCGCGGTTTCCATCGCCAGCGCCTGCAGCTCGCTCTGGCTCGGGCGCACCTGCACGACCGGCAGGTTGACGATCACGTTGTTGGCAAACGCGGTGGCTGCCGTGGCCAGGGCGACGGTGTAACGCTCGGCCTGCAACTCGGCGGCCAAGGCGACCTTCTGTTCCAGGCTGGGGCGCACTTCGACGGCAGCCAGCGTGGTGATCGGCGCGGCGACCGCTGCGGCCAGCACGACGACATTCTGTTCGCCCAGCTGGTCAGCACTGGGGCGCACCTGCACGGCAGCGAGCGTCGGGATGGTGCTGCTGCGTTCCCATGCCTGCTGGGCCAGCTGCTCCGTGTCGGGGCGAACCTGCACGGCCTGCAGGGTCGCGATGGAGGGAGCAGCCTGCACCGGAGAAACAACAGCCGTACCGGCGATCAGGGAGATGGCGATGGCGAGGATCTTGGTGTTCATGGCGGGGCCTGTTTAGTGTGTGTGGGCGGTGGTGTGGTAGTAAGGTAGTACACCAAAACTGGGCTTGCAAGAACAATCGGGGTTTTTCTACTTGCGTTCAGCGTTCAGTCAGGTTGAGTTTGATCGCTGGTTTGGTGCAGGTAAGGCACAGCAATCGCCGTGCCATGTTTTAGTTGTTCAAGTTCAATGGCTTGGCGAGTGGCTGTGCTGTCCGCCGTCCGGACACCTGTCCGCTGGTAGAGCGGACTTCAGTCCGCTTGCCCTGGACGGCAGCCGACTGAAGTCGGCTCTACCGATTGCCTCTACCCCACACCGCAGCCGACTGAAGTCGGCTCTACCAATCGGCTCTACCTAAGCCGCAGCGGAACGTGACGCCTGGCCGATGCCGGGGTAGCGCCCAACGCGCTAGCATCGGCCCTCACTCAGATGACCAAGGATCCGGAATGACATCCCGACTGCGCCCGCGCACTGCACTGCTTGCTGTCGCTCTCACCACAGCGCTCGGTGGGCTGGCGCCCGCCCCGCTGTTCGCCAAGCCGGCTGCGGTGGCCAAGGTCGACATTCCGTTCGAGCAGTTCACCCTGCCCAATGGCCTGCGCGTGGTGGTGCATACCGACCGCAAGGCGCCGATCGTCGCGGTCAACGTCTGGTATCACGTGGGCAGCAAGGACGAGCCGGTAGGCCGCACGGGCTTCGCCCACCTGTTTGAACATCTGATGTTCCAGCGCAGCGAAAACCACGACGGCGAGTACTTCGAGCCCTTCAAGCAGGTCGGTGCCACCGGCCAGAACGGCACGACCAATACCGACCGCACCAACTATTTCGAGAACGTGCCCACAACGGCGCTGGATATGGCGCTGTGGATGGAATCGGACCGCATGGGTCACCTGCTGGGGGCCATCGACCAGGCCGCACTGGATGAACAGCGTGGCGTGGTGCAGAACGAAAAGCGCCAGGGCGAGAACCAGCCTTATGGACAGGTGTGGACGCAGCTCAACCGCGCGCTCTATCCGAAGGGGCACCCGTACCACCACAGCGTCATCGGATCGATGAACGATCTCAACGCCGCCTCGCTGGATGACGTAAAGAACTGGTTCCGCACCTGGTACGGCCCGAACAATGCGGTGCTGGTGCTGGCCGGTGACATCGATCTGGCGACCGCCAAAGAGAAGGTGGCCAAGTACTTCGGCAGCATCCCGGCCGGCCCGACGATGGCCCAGCCGCAGGTGGACGTCGCCGTGCGTCCTGCCGATACCCGCGAGACCATGACCGACAAAGTGCCGCAGGTACGGATCTACCGCGCCTGGAACGTCGCCGAAGTCGGTACCGCCGACGTCGACCAGCTGCAGCTGCTCGGTCAGGTGCTGGGCGGTGCGAAATCATCGCGTCTGGCCAAGCGCCTGGAGCACGAAGAGAAGCTGGTGGACAACATCAGCGCCGGCGCGTACGCCTCGCAGCTGGGCTCGAACTTCATGGTCATGGCGACGGTGAAGCAGGGCGTGGACCCGGCCAAGGTCGAGGCGATCATCGACGAAGAGATCGACCGTCTGGTGGCCGAGGGTCCCAGCGCTGAAGAGCTGAGCCGCGCCAAGACCGCATTCCGCGCCAGCTTCATCCGCGGCATCGAGCGCATCGGGGGCTTCGGTGGCAAGGCGGACGCCCTGGCCGAATGCACGGTCTACACCGGCGACCCCGGCTGCTTCCGCGACTCGCTGAAGAACATCGACGGCGCCACGGTCGCGCAGCTGCGCACCGTCGGTGGCAAGTGGCTGGGCAAAGGCAGCCACACGCTGATCGTCGAGCCCGGCGATCGCGTGGTGCTGGAAGAAGACGCCTCGCAGAGCCCCAAGCCGTTCGAGCTGCCGGCCGCGGATGCCAAGTACAGCACGCTGCCCGCGCAGGTCGATCGCAGTGCGGGCGTACCGCAGACCAAGACGTTCCCGGAGCTCAAGTTCCCGGCCCTGCAGCGCGCTACGTTGAAGAACGGCACGCGGGTCATCCTCGCCGAGCGCCATGAAATCCCCGTCGTGCAGTTCAGCTACCAGTTCCCGGGTGGATTCAGTGCCGACCAGGACCGCAAGCCGGGCACCGCCAACTTCGCCATGGGCCTGATGAGCGAGGGAGCCGGCAAGCTGGGTTCGCTGGCGTTCTCCGATGCCGCTGATGCACTCGGTGCGGATCTGGGCGCATCCGCCGGGTTGGACTTCAGCACGGTGGATCTGTCCGCACTGAAGGAAAACCTGGCACCGTCGCTGGGCTTGTATGCCACGCTGCTGCGCCAGCCGCGCTTCGACCAGTCGGAGATCGACCGGGTCAAGGGCAGCTGGATTGCCGGCATCAAGCAGGAAAAGGCCAACCCGACCGCATCGGCGATGCGCGTGCTGCCGCCGCTGCTGTACGGCAAGGGCCACCCGTATGCGATTCCGTTCACCGGTAGCGGTGACGAGGCGGCCATCGCCAGCCTGACCCGCGACGACCTGGTGGACTTCCACCGCGATTGGCTGCGTCCGGAAGAGGGCACGCTGATCGTTGTCGGCGACACCACCCTGAAGGAAATCGTGCCGCTGCTCAACCGTCAGTTGGGTGACTGGAAAGCGGAAGGCCCGGCGCCGAAGGTCAAGGCGGCCGTGGATGTCGCGCTGCCCAGCACCGCCCGTGTGTTCCTGATCGACCAGCCTGGCGCGGTGCAGGCGAACCTGTTCGCCGGTCAGGTCGTGCCGTCGTCGGTGGACCCGGGTTCGATCCGCTTCGATATCGCCAACGGCGTGCTTGGCGGTGACTTCACCTCGCGCTTGAACATGAACCTGCGCGAGGAAAAGCATTGGTCCTACGGCGCGCGCAGCAGTGCCAGCAGCACCGTCGGCCAGCGGCCGTGGATGGCGATGGCGCCGGTACAGATTGACAAGACCGGCCCGGCACTGGCGGAAATGCGCAAGGAGATCGTCGAGTTCGCCAATGGCAGCAAGCCGGCGACCGCCGCTGAAGTGCAGCGCATCCGCAACATCCAGACCCTGAGCCTGCCGGGTGCATATGAGACGGCGAGCTCGGTACTGGGCACGATCGGCAGCATGGTGCAGTTCCAGCGGCCGGACGATTACGTGTTCCAGCGCAAGGCGGAGATCGAATCGCTGACCCCGGCACAGGTGCAGCAGGCCGCCGCGGCGATCAAGCCGGACGCGCTGACATGGGTGGTGGTCGGTGACCTGAAGCAGACCGAGGCGGCCGTGCGCGCGCTGAAGCTGGGCGAGGTCAGCGTGATCGACGCCGATGGCAACCCGGTGAAGCCCGCGAAGTAATGCGACAGGGTGACGACCTTGGTCGTCACCCTGCTTCCGGATGGGAAACGGATCGGACCGGACCGGACCGGATTGGATCGGAACCGGTTGGATCGAAACCGGTTGGATCGAAACGGAACGGATTGGGTTGGATCGGATCGGATCGGATCGGATCGGATCGGTAGCAACTGTGTTGTCAGGCGGAGGCCATCATGGCCTCCGCGTCGCG
>NZ_JACYVC010000015.1:0-75024 GCF_014842145.1 Stenotrophomonas sp. CFBP 13718 | reverse complement strand
GCCGGGCTCTCGGCACCTAAAGTGCCAGATCTCGAAGAAATAAGAGCCGAATTCAGTCGGCTGCCTTTCAAGGCCCAGCCGACTGAAGTCGGCTCTACCGGTCAAACACCGTGCGGGGTTATTTCTTCGCCGGTACCGGCTCGTTGACGATCGTTTCCAGGTCTTTCTGCAGGTCGACGAACAGCGGCTGCATGCGGGTCTGGATCGCCACCATCACGTTCTGCATCAGCGCCGGGGTCTTGTCCAGCAGACTCTGTCCTGCGGAGCTTTCATAGAATTCCGCCATGGCCAGCACGTCTTCCTTGCTGAAGGTCTGCTTGTACAGGTCCACGTACATCGGCCGCAGCTGCTGCCAGGACAGGGCCTGCTTCAACGTCTGCCCGGTGCGTACCTGGATGCGCTGCAGCTGTTCCTGCTGCTGCGGGCTCAGCTGGCGCTGCTGGGTGATCTGGTCGAACTGCTGGCGCTGCATCGCTTCGATCTGCGGCAGCATGGAGTCAAGCATGGCCTGCGCGCGCGAGGCCGAAAGCAGGCGGTTGATGTCGCCATCGGACGGCGGCGCGGCCAGCGCGGGCAGGGACGCAAGCGCGAGGGCCAGCAACAGGGCGGCGCGTGGCAGGTGGCGGGAGAAGCGGATCATGCGGACGTCCTGGATGGATGATCTGGCCAGCATACCCGGCTATCTGGCGAAGGCGGCGTGTTGAGCCCCTGATCGCGGTGGAACGGCCCGCGATGCCGACAGCCAACCGTCACCGCCAGCCGCTACAATGGGCACATGGGTAATGGACCAGTCGTCATCTCCGCGCAGCTCGTGATCCCCGACGATGAACTCGTCGAGCGGTTCGTGCGTGCCAGTGGCGCAGGAGGCCAAAACGTCAACAAGGTATCGACCGCGGTGGAGCTGCGGTTCGACCTGGCCGGCTCGCCGTCGCTGCCGGAACCGTTGCGTGCGCGCTTGCTGGTGCGCCGCGACCGACGCGTGACCGGCGAAGGCGTGCTGGTCATCGATGCGCAGCGTTTCCGTACCCAGGACCGCAACCGCGAAGATGCGCGCGAGCGGCTGGCCGAGTTCATCCGCGCCGGACTCAGCGTACCCAAGCCGCGTAAAGCCACCAAACCTACCTACGGGTCGACCCTGCGTCGCCTGGACGCCAAGAAAGGCCGCGCGCAGGTCAAGCGCGGCCGCACAACCCGCAACTGGGAGTAAGCCTTGAACCACCCGTCACCGCTGCTGCCACCCGTTCCGCCGAACATGCCGCAGGTAAAGCCGAATGCCTTCATCCGCTGGATCGCCCGCAGTGCGCTGCGCCTGCGCGGCTGGAGAGTGGTCGGCACGCTGCCCGACGTGCCCAAGGTGGTGATGATCATCGCCCCGCACTCGTCCAACTGGGACGGGTATTGGGGCATGGCGGTGAAGCTCGCGTTGGGCCTGGACGTGCGCGTGCTGGGCAAAGCCTCACTGTTCTGGTGGCCGCTGGGCCCGTTGCTGCGCAAGCTGGGCGTTATCCCGCTCGATCGCAGTTCGCCGCAGGGGACGGTGGAACAGGCCGTCGCGGTGATCCGTCGCTCGGAAAAGATGTGGTACGCCATCACCCCGGAAGGCACCCGCAAGAAGGTGACGAACTGGAAGGCCGGCTTCCTGAAGATCGCGCGGATGGCGGACGTGCCGATCCTGGCGGCGTATTTCCACTACCCGGACAAGACCATCGGATTCGGGCCGTTGTTCCGCGCCACCGGTAATGACGCGGCTGACATGGCCAGCATCCGCGAGTGGTACCGGCCGTGGGTGGGCAAGACCCGCGGCACCGTCTGAGCGGCCACGCCCCGGCAGCGCACGCGCCACGTCCGGCACATGCTGGCGCGACGGCGTGGGAGTAGGCTGGAAGGCTGGCGGTCGGTCCTGATCGCCCCTCTAGGAGCCTTTTGCATGTCGCGTACCGTCATCCTGGCCGCCGCCATCAGCCTGGCGCTGGCCGCCTGTTCCGGCAAGGAGTCCACCCCCGTGTCCGAAGCCCAGAATGCCCCGGCCCAGCAGCCGGCCGATGCCTCCACCAACCCGTTGCTGAGCGCCAGCACGCTGCCCTTCCAGGCACCGCCGTTCGACAAGATCCAGGACAGCGACTACCTGCCCGCCTTCGAAGAGGGCATGCGCCAGCATCTGGCTGAAGTGCGCGCCATCGCCGACAAGAGCGAACCGGCGACCTTCGACAACACCATCGTGGCGATGGAACGCAGCGGCGAAACGCTGACCCGCGTCTCGCGCATCTTCTTCGGCCTGGTGCAGGCCGATACCAATGAAGCGCGCCAGAAGATCCAGGAAGAAGTGGCGCCCAAGCTGGCTGCCCACCAGGATGAGATCAACCTGGATCCGAAGTTGTTCGCACGGGTGAAGTCGCTGTACGACCAGCGCGCCACGCTGGGCCTGGATCCGGTGCAGACGCGTCTGGTCGAGCACTACTACGATGGCCTGGTGCGGTCCGGTGCGCAGCTCAACGACGCCGACAAGGCCAGCCTGCGCAAGCTCAACGTGGAAGAAACCACGCTGTCCACGCAGTTCCACACCCGCCTGGTGGCGGCGACCGCCGCCGCAGCCGTGGTGGTGGATGACAAGGCCAAGCTGGCAGGGCTGAGCGAAGATGCGACCGCCACCGCCGCCGCCGATGCCACTGCGCGCAAGCTGGACGGCAAGTTCCTGCTGCCGTTGCAGAACACCACCCAGCAGCCGGTGCTGGGCTCACTGAGTGATCGCGAGCAGCGCGCGGCCGTGCTGAAGGCATCGGAAACCCGTGCCCTGCGCGGTGATGCCAACGACACCCAGCAGACCGTGCAGCGTCTCGCCCAGCTGCGCGCGCAGAAGGCCAAGCTGCTCGGCTTCGCCACGTATGCCGATTACAACCTGGGCGACCAGATGGCCAAGACGCCGGCTGCTGCCTTGAAGCTGCTGACCGACACCGTGCCGGCGGCTACCGCCAAGGCGCGCGCTGAGGCCGCCGACATCCAGAAGGTGATCGACGAACAGAGCGCTGTATCGAAGACCGCCAGCTTCAAGCTGGCCGCATCGGACTGGGACTTCTACGCCGAGCAGGTGCGCAAGGCGAAGTACGACCTGGACGAATCACAGATCAAGCCGTACTTCGAACTGGACAACGTGCTGCAGAACGGCGTCTTCTATGCCGCCACCCAGCTGTATGGCATCACCTTCAAGCCGCGCACCGACATCCCGACCTACCACGCGGACATGAAAGTGTACGAAGTGTTCGACAAGGACGGCACCTCGCTGGCGCTGTTCTACACCGACTACTTCAAGCGTGACAGCAAGTCCGGTGGCGCATGGATGGATGTGTTCGTCGAACAGGATGGCCTGACCGGCACCAAGCCGGTGGTGTACAACGTGGCCAACTTCACCAAGCCAGCGGCTGGCCAGCCCGCGCTGCTGAGCTTCGACGACGTCACCACGCTGTTCCATGAGTTCGGCCACGCGCTGCACGGCATGTTCTCCAACGTGAAGTACCCGTCCATCGCTGGTACCGCCACCTCGCGCGATTTCGTCGAGTTCCCGTCGCAGTTCAACGAGCACTGGGCGCTGGAGCCGAAGGTCTTCGCCCACTATGCGAAGAACTACAAGACCGGCGAGCCGATGCCGCAGGAACTGGTCGACAAGATCCTCAAGGCACGCAGCTTCAACCAGGGCTACGCGACGACCGAGTATCTGTCGGCCGCGCTGCTTGACCTGGCCTGGCACACGCAGAAGGCCGACGCACCGCTGCAGGATGTGCCGGCCTTTGAAGCTGCCGCGTTGAAGAAGTTCAACGTCGATCTGGCGCAGGTGCCGCCGCGTTACCGCACCACCTACTTCGACCACATCTGGGGCGGTGGCTACTCGGCCGGTTACTACGCCTACTTCTGGGCCGAAGTGCTGGACCACGATGCCTTCGCCTGGTTCACCGAGCACGGTGGCCTCACCGCCGAAAACGGCCAGGTGTTCCGTGACAAGGTGCTGTCGCGCGGCAACAGCGTCGAGCTGAGCCAGCTCTACCGCGACTTCCGCGGCAAGGATCCGTCGGTGGAACCGCTGCTTGAGTTCCGCGGGCTGAAGTAAGGTGAACGAACGGCGGGGGAAACCCCGCCGTTCTGCTGTTGCGCCCCCGGTCGCGTGCCGGCTTTGGTAGCGCCGAGCCGTGCTCGGCGGCTCTTCGTTCCGGCACTACGATGCCTGACACAGGCCGCGCGCTGCGCTCGCCGAGCGTGGCTCGGCGCTACCCGGTTTCCGCTCGACTCACGTGCCGACGTGCACGCGTTCGGCCTGCTCAGCCAATCCCAAGTGGTCCAGCGCGATGTCCAGCGCCAGCACGTAACTCTGCGCACCGTAGCCTGCGGCGATCCCCAGCCGCTGCCCCATGCCCGCCGGCAACCAGGGCTCCGCTACCGCCCCATCGTCATGCACCTCCACGTAGACGTTATGCAGGTGCGGGAGCAACTGCTGCAGACGCATGCTGCCCGCGCAGGCGCCCGGATCCAGCAGCGTCACCTCGCCACGCGCGTGGTCGGCCACACGTAACGCATCCAGCAGTTCCTGCTCCGAGCCGCACGCCCGGATCGCCACGCTGGTACCGGCATCCACGGCGCGGTGTACCAGCGTTTTCAATACCAGCCTTGGCAGCGGCTCGGCGGTACGGATCAGCGCACCCGCTGCTTCTGGCCCCCGGATGATGAAGATCGACATGACGCAACTCTTGTTCGCAAGTGCGCCTGCGGCGCGGTATGCACACAATGCGCGCGCCGCCCGTAACGCCTCCATGGCACGCACCGCGCAGCAGCGTAAATTCTGCGTAGCGTTCGTAGTGTCCCGGTAGAGCCGACAGGTAGAGCCGACTTCAGTCGGCTGCTTTCAGCTTGCCTGGGGCTTGCCTTGGTAGAGCCGACTTCAGTCGGCTGCTTTCAGCGCACGGCAAGGGCAGCCGACTGAAGTCGGCTCTACCTGTCGGCTCTACCCGTCGGCGCTACCCGCCAGGGAACCCAACCGCCTTTCCGCGGTCTTACCCCCACACCCACCCGAGCCTCGCCATGGACGCCACTGCCCGCCCCCCCGTTACCCGACGCGCCCTGCACTGGCTGAAGAAGGAAGCCCTGCCACTGGTGGTGATGCTCGGTCTGCTCGCTGCCGCCCGTGACACGCTGGCCAACCACTACGTCGTGCCCAGCGGTTCCATGCAGCCTACGTTGGAGCCCGGTGACCGCGTGGTAGTGGACATGCGCGCCTATGGCCTGCGGCTGCCCTTCACCGCGCACGCGTTGGTGAATGTCGGCACCCCGCAGCGTGGCGAAGTGGCGGTGTTCGATTCGCCCGCCGATGGCACCCGGCTGATCAAGCGCGTGGTCGCCGTGGCCGGTGACCGGGTGGATGTACACGACGGCCATCTGAGCATCAACGGGGTGCCGCTGCAGCTCGGCAACACGGCGGCCGCCGAGCAGTTCGGCACCCGTACCGCGCAACTTGACCTGGACATGGGCGGCGGCCCGGATGTTGCTGACGTGGTGGTGCCGGCCGGCAAGCTGCTGGTCATGGGTGACCACCGCGGCAACAGTTTCGACGGGCGCTTCTTCGGCTTCGTCGACGCCGACAAGGTGTATGGGCGTGCGGTCGCGGTGTATTACCGGCGCGGCGAAGGGGTGGAGTGGTTGCGTCTTTGACCACCAACCCCCGGGCTAGGCCGGATTCCGATGTCGGATGCCCGATGCCGATGCCGATGCTGGCTGCCGGGGGCCGGGGGCCGGGGGCTGGGGAACGGGGAACGGGGAACGGTAGAGCCGACTTCAGTCGGCTGCTCTTTGAGCGGGGATCCGGACCATCGCGTCCAAGGCAGCCGACTGAAGTCGGCTCTACCCGCACCCACACCCACACCCCCGCACCGCCTACCCGCACCCCCGCTTATCAAGACGTAAGACGTATCAATCCGTACCGATCAGGTTATGGATCGACTCGTCATCGGGGTCTAGCCTAGTCATCTCCCCCCACCCCGGCCGCTTCTGTGGCCTCTCGATCCCATGAACGGTGACACCGCGGCAGCCATCGCGCACCGCACGTCCCACACGGACACCACTTCAGCGACGGCCACCCACATCGAGCAGGGCACCCCGGCGTTCCGGCGTACCGCGGTCGCGCTGTTCCTGGCTGGCTTCTCGACCTTCGGGTTGCTGTACACGGTGCAGCCGCTGCTGCCGGAGTTCAGCCGCCACTTCGGTGTATCCGCCGCCAACAGTGCGCTGGCGCTTTCGCTCAGTACCGGCCTGCTGGCGGTGATGATGTTGATCGCCGGCCTTGTCTCCGACCGCATCGGCCGCCGCAACGTCATGATCACGGCGCTGCTGGCCTCCACCGTGCTGTCGGCGGCCAGTGCGATGGTGGACGACTGGACCACCCTGCTGATCCTACGCGCGCTGTTGGGCGTCGCCCTGAGCGGCGTGCCTGCCGTGGCCATGACCTATCTGGTCGAAGAGATGGACAGCCGCGCGATGGGATTGGCGATGGGGCTGTACATCGGCGGCAATGCGGTTGGCGGCATGAGCGGCCGGTTGATCGCCGGCATCATCGCCGACCACTGGGGCTGGCGCTGGGGCATCGGGGTGGTGTCGATCATCGCCGTCGCCAGTACGCTGCTGCTGTGGATGCAACTGCCGCCGTCGCGGCACTTCCAGAGCCGACGCGGCGGGCTGCGCCAGTTGCCATCACGCTGGCGGCAGCTGTTCGCGGACCCTGGGCTGCCGTGGCTGTTCGCTACCGCGTTCCTGCTGATGGGCGTGTTCGTCACCACCTACAACTATCTCGGCTACCACCTGCTTGCCCCGCCGTATGCATTGAGCCAGACCGTCGTCGGCCTGATCTTCAGCGTGTATCTGGTCGGCACCTTCAGCTCGGCGTGGATGGGCCAGCAGGCGATACGCCATGGCCGCGGTCGTGTGCTTTCCATCAGCTATGCATTGATCATCGCGGGCATCGTGTTGCTGGTGATGCCGTGGCTATGGACCATGGCGCTCGGCATCGCACTGGTGACGTTCGGTTTCTTCGGTGGCCACTCGGTAGCCAGCAGTTGGGTCGGCAGCCGCGCCGGATCGATCCGCGCCGAAGCGTCTGCGTTGTATCTGTTTTCGTACTACCTCGGGTCCAGCGTGCTGGGCGCCGTGGGCGGGCTGGCGTACACAGCGTGGGACTGGGTGGGCGTATGCGCCTTCACCGGTGCGCTGACGCTGATCGGCGCCGGCATTGCCTGGCGCCTGTGGCGCTGCCCCGCGATGGCCTGAGCGGCGCTCCACGTTGCATTTGGTAGAGCCGACTTCAGTCGCCTGCCTTTGGGTGATCGCGCGATGCGGCAAGCCGACTGAAGTCGGCTCTACCGGCCGTCGTCAGCCGGACCGACCGACGCTCCACATTGCATTGGTAGAGCCGACTTCAGTCGGCTGCTTTTGGGTGGCCGCGCGATGCGGCAAGCCGACTGAAGTCGGCTCTACCGGCCCTCGTCAATCGGACTTACCAAACTCCGCCTGCAGCAGTGCGGTGAAATTGCGGATCAACGGGGTGATGCCTTCGCGCCGCCACACCAACTGTACTTCCGAATGTGCACCGCGGTCGCCGAGGGCCACGAAACACGCGCCTTCAATCTGGATGTGGTCGCACGACGAAGGCAGGATCGCCGCGCCCAGTCCGGCGGCGGCCAGGCTGATCAGTGTTGATGCTTCACCGGCCTCCTGCACGATGCGCGGGGTGAACCCGGCCGCCGCACACAAGGCAATCATCTGATCGTGGATGCCGGCACCTACACTGCGGTGGAAACCTACGAAGGGCTCGTGCGCGAACTGCTTCAGCGGCAGCACGGTCGTCGCGGGGTCACGTCCACGCAGGGCAGGGTGGTCGCGATGCAGCACCAGCGCCAGTGGGTCGGTGAACAGGCTGCGCGCCACCAGCTCCGCCGGCAGCACGCGCTTGCGGATGATGCCCACGTCCAGTCGATTCTCCAGCAACGCGTCGATCTGCTGCAGGGTATTCATTTCGCGAAGCTGCAAGCGCACCTGCGGGAAGCGCTCCCGGTAACCGAAGATCGCGCGGGGGATCTGCGGCACCAAGGGGGTGGCGCGGGTCAGGCCGATGTGCAGTTCGCCTTGTTCGCCGCGCTGTACGCGCTGCACCTCGTCGACTGCGACGTCCACCTGCTGCAGGATGGCTCGCGCCTTTACCTGCAGCAGTGCGCCGGCTTCGGTCAGTTGTACGCGCCGATGGCTGCGCACGAACAACGGCGCACCGAGCAGCTGTTCCAGCTGGCGGATCTGCTGGCTGAGCGGCGGCTGAGACATACCGAGCCGCTCGGCGGCCTGACCGAAGTGCAGCGTGTCGGCCACGGCGAGGAAATAGCGGAGATGGCGCAGTTCGATGGACATGGGGGCATTGTAGGTAACCGCGGACCCGTCAGGCGGTGCCGATGGTAGAGCCGACTTCAGTCGGCTGGCGGGGAGCAGCCGAGGGTAGAGCCGACTTCAGTCGGCTGACCGGAAAGCAGCCGACTGAAGTCGGCTCTACCAAGCGCAGGGCAGCGCAGCGCCAGCACCAAGTGCAAAGCAACGCAGCGCCATCACCAAGCGCGGAGCAGCGCAGCCCCAGCACCTCGCGCAGCGGCACCAGCGCCGCCGTCGTCGCCATCAGCGCTCGGAATGCCCACTCTGGTCGTATTCGCGCGGTGAGAACAGCTCCGGCTGGATCATCTCCACGAATGCGCGCGCCTGCGCCGACAATGCCTTGCCACGCCGCACGATGACGCCATAACTGCGCTCGGGGAACCACTCGCGCATCGAACGCGCCACCAGCTTGTGGGGGTCGGCATCATTCAGGCACAGCGACGGGACGATGGAAATGCCCATCCCCATCGCCACGTACTGCTTGATCACTTCCCAGCCGCCGACTTCCAGCGCCACGGTATAGGGCAGGCGGTGGCGCTGGAACACCTGGTCCACCAGCCGGTAGGTGATCTGGCGCTTCGGTGGCAGGACCAGCGGGTGTTGGGAGATCGCCTCCAGGCTCAGCGTGCCGCGCGCCAGCGGGTGGTCGTGCGGGGTGATCAGCATCTGCTCGAAGCGGTAGGCGGGGGCGTAGGTCAGGTCGGCCGGCACGTCGGTCATCGAGCCCACGGCCAGATCCACGGCATCGTCGCGCAGCAGGTCGGTGCCGTCGGCGCTGATGGCGTTGTGCAGGGTCAGGCGCACGTCCGGGTGCAGCTGGCGGAAGCGTTCGATGATGCGCGGCAGCAGGTACAGGATGGTGGAGCTGTTGGCCGCGATGTTCAGCTCGCCGGCGTCCATGCCGCTGACCTTGTCGCGGAACCGCGCTTCCAGTCCGTCCAAGTCTTCCACCAGCGGCTGGGCCATCTCGAACAGCAACTGGCCTTCGCGGCTGGGCACCAGGCGCCGCCCACTGCGCTCGAACAGCACCACGCCCAGCTCGCGCTCCAGCGCCTGCAACTGCTGGCTGATCGCCGGCTGGCTGACGAAAAGCGCCTCCGCGGCGCGTGACACCGACCCGAGTCGCACCGTCTGGCAGAACGCCCGCAGCGGTTTCAACCGGTCGGATTTGTAGGAAAAACGAGGGCTTGGCGGTGGTCGCGTGGACATCGTGTCATGAGTATAAGCAAAACTTATCCAACGCATTGCAATATCTGCTTTGTCAAATACATCGCCGGCACGTCACGGTAGGGGCGTCCCTCGATCCAGGAGTGTCCCGATGTCCGCCGTTGCTACTGCTCTCCCATCGCCGCCCGCCAAGCCGACGCCCGGGATCTCGCTGACCACCCAGGTGGCCGGCCAGGCCGCCCTGCTGCCCGCCCCGCTGCTGGCGCTGCTGGTGTCGCTGCACCGCGCCGTCGAGCCGGGTCGCCAGGCCCGCCTGGCCGCCCGCGTGCAGCGTCAGGCGTTCTTCGACCAAGGCGGTCTGCCGGACTTCCGCGCCGATACCGCGCCGATCCGTGCCGAGGATTGGAAGGTGGCACCGCTGCCGGCGGCGCTGCTGGACCGCCGCGTGGAGATCACCGGGCCGACCGACCCGAAGATGGTCATCAATGCGCTGAACTCCGGGGCCAAGGTGTTCATGGCCGACTTCGAGGACGCCACGGCACCGACCTGGCGCAACCTGCTGGCTGGCCAGCAGTCGCTGATCGGCGCGGTGCGCGGCGACCTGCAGTTCACCGCCCCGGCCAGCGGCAGCAAGCCGGCCAAGCACTACACACTGCGTCCCTATGAAGAACGCGCGGTGCTCATCGTGCGTCCGCGCGGCTGGCACCTGGACGAAAAGCACGTGCTGGTGGATGGCCAGCGCCTGGCCGGTGGGCTGTTCGATGCGGCAGTGTTCGCCTACCACAACGCCCGCACGCTGATGGCCAACGACCGCGGGCCGTACTTTTACCTGCCGAAGCTGCAGAGCATGGAAGAAGCTGCGCTGTGGGAAACCGCGCTCTCGCACATCGAAGGCATGCTGGGCCTGCCGCAGGGGCAGATCAAGGTCACCGTGCTGATCGAAACGCTGCCGGCGGTGTTCGAAATGGACGAGATCCTGCACGCGCTGCGCGAGCGCATCGTCGGCCTGAACTGCGGCCGCTGGGATTACATTTTCTCGTACCTGAAGACGTTCCGCCGGCATGCCGACAAGCTGCTGCCGGATCGCGGCCAGGTGACCATGACCCAGCCGTTCCTGAAGGCCTATTCGGAGTTGCTGATCCAGACCTGCCACCGGCGCGGTGCACACGCGATGGGCGGCATGGCTGCGCAGATCCCGATCGGCAACGATGCGGCCGCCAACGAACAGGCGATGGCCCGCGTGCGGGCAGACAAGCTGCGCGAGGTCACGGCGGGCCATGACGGCACCTGGGTGGCGCACCCGGCGTTGATCCCGGTGGCGATGGCGATCTTCGATGACCACATGCCCGGCGCGAACCAGCAGCAGGTGCTGCGCCAGGACGTGCGCGTGGACCGCGACCAGTTGATCGCGCGTCCGCCGGGCACCATCACGCGTGCCGGCTTCGACGGCAACGTGGAAGTGTGCGTGCGCTACCTGGCGGCCTGGCTGGATGGGAACGGCTGCGTCCCGATCCACAACCTGATGGAAGACGCCGCCACCGCCGAGATCAGCCGCAGCCAGCTGTGGCAGTGGCTGCACACGCCCGGGCAGCAGCTGGACGACGGCACGGCCATCGACCCGCCGCTGCTGGACAGCGCGTTGGCGCAGCTGCCCGCCCGCCTGGGTGACCGCGCGGCACTGCCCGGTGGCGGCCGCGTGGACGAAGCCATCGCGCTGCTGTCCGAGCTGAGCCGCGCCGATGAACTCAACGATTTCCTGACCCTGCCGGCCTACGCACGCATCGACTGACGCCTGCGCCTGCCCGCTTTTTCTTCCTGCTGTAGCACCGACGAACTGGAGATAGACATGAGCACGCTGCCCACTGCCGAACAGATCCAGCACGACTGGGACACCCACCCCCGCTGGCAGGGGATTGAACGCAACTACACCGCCGCCGACGTGGTGCGCCTGCGCGGCACCGTCCACGTGGAGCATTCGCTGGCGCGGTTGGGGGCGGAGAAGCTGTGGACGTACCTGCAGGAAAAAGAGTTCGTCAACGCGCTGGGTGCGCTGACGGGCAACCAGGCGATGCAGCAGGTGAAGGCCGGTTTGAACGCCATCTACCTGTCCGGCTGGCAGGTCGCCGCCGACGCCAACCTCGCTGGCCAGATGTACCCGGACCAGTCGCTGTACCCGGCCGATTCGGTGCCGGCGGTGGTCAAGCGCATCAACAACACGCTGCTGCGCGCCGACCAGCTGCACCACGCAGAAGGCAAGGATGACATCGACTTCCTGCAGCCCATCGTAGCGGACGCCGAGGCCGGCTTCGGCGGCGTACTCAACGCCTTCGAGCTGATGAAGGCAATGATCGAAGCCGGTGCTGCCGGGGTGCACTTCGAAGACCAGCTGGCCTCGGTGAAGAAGTGCGGCCACATGGGCGGCAAGGTGCTGGTGCCGACCCGGGAAGCCATTGAAAAATTGAACGCGGCCCGGCTGGCGGCCGATGTGCTGGGCGTGCCGACCCTGCTGGTGGCCCGCACCGATGCCGAGGCAGCCGACCTGCTGACCAGCGACATCGACCCCAATGACCAGCCCTTCGCCACCGGCGAGCGCACCACCGAAGGCTTCTACAAGACCCGCAACGGCCTGGATCAGGCCATCAGCCGCGGCTTGGCCTACGCGCCCTATGCCGACCTGGTGTGGTGCGAGACCGGCAAGCCGGACCTGGAGTTCGCCCGCCAGTTCGCCGAAGCCATCCATGCCAGGTTCCCGGGCAAGTTGCTGGCCTACAACTGCTCGCCCAGTTTCAACTGGAAGAAGAACCTGGACGACGCCACCATCGCGAAGTTCCAGACCGAGATCGCCAAGTACGGGTACAAGTTCCAGTTCATCACCCTGGCCGGCTTCCACGCGCTCAACTACTCGATGTTCAACCTGGCCCACGGCTACGCCCGCCGCCAGATGAGCGCCTTCGTGGAGCTGCAGGAGGCCGAGTTCGCCGCCGCCGACCGTGGCTTCACGGCGGTCAAGCATCAGCGCGAGGTGGGCACGGGTTATTTCGATGCGGTCACCCAGGCGATCCAGCAGGGCCAGTCCTCGACCACCGCGCTGACCGGCTCCACCGAAGAAGAACAGTTCAGCGCCGGCCGCGCCGCCTGACGATCAGGATAGCGACGGCTGCTGGCCGTCAGCCCTGCCCGGCACGCCCCGGGCAGGGTCCCTGACGCCTTCTTTCAACTAGCTGAAATCATTGGGCCCGGCCCTCTAAACTGAGACGCAGCGCACGGTTGAAAGCGGTGCTATGCTCCGCTCCTCAGAATGGGCAGTCTGATCACTGGGGCAGGGAATGAGCGGCAGGGGTGCGGTCGCAGACGCGTGTGCACGGACAGGCATTGCCACCACGGCGATGGCTGAGATCGTGCACGCCGTCCTGAGTCCCGAAGAGTTCGCCCTGTTTGCCAGCTTCGCCAACCAGCGCAGCCTGCGTGATGGCGATTGCCTGTTCCGCCGTGGCCACCGCGGCAGCAGCATGTTCGTCATCGCAGAAGGCGCCATCGAGCTCGACTTCGGCGAAGACCTGGTCATGAAGCGCCTGGGCCCGAACGAGTTCTTCGGGGAGCTGGGCCTGCTGATCGGTGACCACCTGCGCAGTGCCGATGCACGCGCGACCTGCGATACCGAAGTTCTTGAACTGGGTCATGTGGACTTTCATCGGCTGGTGGAAAGCGAGCCGGGCCTGGTCGCTTATTTCCTGCGCCGTACCATCATGCGCGTGGTGGGCAACGAGCAGGCGCTGATCAGCCAGCTGCGCCGCCGCAACCACGACCTCGAAACAGCGCTGGACAACCTCTACGTCACCACCCACCAGCTCAGCCACACCCGCGAGCTGGTGCGTACCGACGAGTTGACCGGCCTGCACAACCGGCGTGGACTGGCGCTGTACCTGCAGGAATGCCGCGGACACGAAGAGGGGCCCGCACAGGGCCTGCTGCTGATCGACTGCGACCGCTTCAAGCAGATCAACGACCAGTTCGGCCACCAGGCGGGCGACCGCGTGCTGCAGAGCGTGGCCAACATCCTGCGCTCGATGGCCGGTGCCGACGATCTGGCCTGCCGCTTGGGCGGTGATGAGTTCTGCCTGCTGCTGCGCCGGGCCAATGCGCAGATCGTGCAGCACGCCGCCGAGTTCGTGCTCAGCGCGGTGCACGGTCTGCTGGAGCGCAGCCACGGTACGCCGCATGTGTGCCATCTCAGCATCGGCGCCAGCCTGGTCGATGCCACCGCCGACTGGAGTGAGTGGTATGCCAACGCCGATCGCGCGTTGTACCAGGCCAAGCGCGATGGTGGTGATCGGCTGCGATGGGTGCATGATGTGACGGACAGCGACTAGGGCGGAAATGACCATGCGCGGCGACAAGGAACCGTCCCCCCACGTCCCGCAACTGCGGGCGTTGTTGTTCACCGATCTGGTGGACTCCACATCGCTGGTGGAGCGCATTGGCGACACTGCCGCTGCAGAGTTGTTCCAGCAGCACGATCGCCTGGTGCTGGCCATGCAGCAGCGCTGGCACGGCCAGCAGATCGATCGCTCCGATGGCCTGTTCCTGCTGTTCGAACGCCCGGTGGATGCGCTGGGATTCGCGCTGGACTACCAGCAGGGGCTGCGCCAGCTCGGCCAGGCCAACAACGTCCCACTGTTCGCGCGGGCTGGCCTGCACGTGGGCGAGGTGATCCTGTGGGACAACAGCGCCGAGGCCATCGCCCTGGGTTCCAAGCCGGTGGAAGTGGAAGGCCTGGCCAAGCCGATGGCCGCACGCCTGATGCAGCTCGCGCGGCCGGGGCAGGTCCTGCTGTCGGCCACCGCCGAGTCGATGGTGCGGCGCGCGACCGATCGACTGGGTGACGTCGGCAAGGGGCTGAAGTGGAAGTCATACGGCCGGTGGCGTTTCAAGGGCGTGGCGCAGCCCATGGACGTCCATGGCGTGGCGACGCCCGAGTTGCCGCCGGTGGGCCGACCTCGGGCGACGCCGAAGGCCATGCGCGATATCCCGTTCTGGCGCCGGCCGATGGCGATGGCGGCGGAGGCCACGTTCGCGATAGTGCTGGTGGTGGGGGGCTGGTTTGCCACGCGTCCTACGCCTGCCCTGGCGTTCGTGGAACGCGATTGGGTCGTGCTGGCCGACGTGAGCAACCTGACAGGCGAGTCGATCTTCGATGCCTCGATGCGGCAGGCCATGTTGCTTGGCCTGGAGCAGTCGCCCTACGTGAACGTGTTGTCCGAGGGCAAGGTGCGCGAGAGCCTCGAGCTGGCGCGGCAGCCGACCGACGCCGTGCTGGATAGAAGGCGGGCGGTGGACGTTGCCAGTCGCGAGGGTGCACGCGCGGTCCTGCTGCCCAAGGTCATGCCGCACGCAGGCCGCTACGACGTGAGTGTGGATCTCGTCGATCCGACCGACAATAAAGTCGTCACGACCTACCATGCGCAAGCGTCCAGCCCGGACCAGGCCGTGGCAGCGGTCGGTGACGTCGTGGAGCAGCTCAGGCGTGGCCTGGGCGAACCGCTGGCAGCGCTCGAGAAATCAGTGCCCCTGCCGCAGGCGACGACCTCGAACCTGCGCGCACTGCGCGCCTATGCGCTGGGTGAAGTGGCGATGGGTCGGCGTCGTTTCGACGAAGCGAGAAACCTGTACCAGGCTGCGCTGGATCTGGATCCGGAGTTCGCGCTCGCTTACATGGGCATCGCGAAGTACCACGCGCGCACATCGAACACGCTCGAAGCACGCGAGCAGCTGCAGAAGGCGTTGGCGCTGCAAGGCCGACTGCCCTTCCGTGAGCAGCTTTACATGAAAGGCTGGCAGGCGGAGCTGCAACCGGGTGGGTGGCCGCTGGAACAGTGGCGGTTGCTGGCCAAGCTCTACCCCGATTCCTTTGCTGGCCTGTCCAACACGTCCTGGCACCTGTTGATGGACAACCGCTTCCGCGAAGCGGAGCCCTTCGCACGTGCCGCCGCCGTTCCGCAGGACCATCTACGGACCTATCCGATGCTGAACATCGCCCGGATCCAGATCGCAGAGAACCAGCCCGAGCGGGCCCTGCATACGCTCAAGCAGATCGCGGAACTGCGTGGCAGTCGTGGACCGGACGACACCCAGGTAGACGCGCTGGTGGCGCTGCGGCGCTATGACGAAGCGCTGGCCCTGCTGCGCAGCATGGGCAACGGCAATGATGCCCTGCAGTCCCTGATGTTCATGCGCGCGCGCATGCTGGTCGCCGCGGATCAGGGCGATTGTGATGCGATGCGCGTGGCCCTGGAGTCAGACAGTGCCAAGCCGGAACTGATCGACTACCGGATCCAGCAGCATCTGATGCACGCCACTGTCGCCACGCTGTGCAGCGCTGCCGATGAAGCGCCCTTGAGGGCATTGGCCGCCCAGCTGCAGCCCCTGCTCGCTGAGCGTGACAACCCCAACCTGACCGATCGCACGCTGCAGTTGCTTGCCTTGGCCTATCTGGGCCAACGTCAAGGATATGGGCGGTTGTCCGATGAGATCCTGCAGAAGAACCAGGCGCTGATTGATCTGCAGAAGAGTCCGGTCGTGGCGAAATGGCGCACGATCGTGCGGGCCATGGGCATGCTCGGCACAGGTGAGCCGGACGCGGCGATCAGCCTGCTTACGCCGCTTCTGGATGGCAGCGAGCCGGTACAGGCGCACGTGGTACTTCTGCAGGCCCACCGCGCACGGCGTGATGAGCGTGGCATCGTGCAACAGCAGCAATGGCTTGCACAGCACCGGGGGCAGGCCATTGCGGAAGTGGCAGCGCTGCAGGTCTGGCAGGCCCTCAATGCACACGACGTGGCGACATGGGCAGCGCCGGCCCATCCGGCCGGGCGCCGCTGATCCCTTCTCAGCCGATCGTCTCTCCCACCTTTCCTGCTTCGAACGCGAAGATGACCGTCATCGCAGCGGTGGACGTGCTCAGGTAGCTTTCCAGCTCGCTGCGAACCGCCTGCAGCTCTTCCGGGGAGGCCAGCACATCGACATCAAGGCAATCCTTGCAACCAGAGGCGTCGATGCCGATGGACGCCAACGCAGCGCCGGGATCGCTGGTGAACAACGCGCGGAATGCGGAATCACCGATCAGGCGATCAAGCAGCAGGGAGGCGTGCGCGGGCGTGAGCTGGTTGGCTTGGGCGTGTTGCGTCATGGTGTGATCCTTCAGGGGAAACTCTTCTATCGGCGGCAGCTTCGGGTAATTGAGCGACGTTCAATGCCGCGCTAAAGCATGGACGCGTCCAGCCGCTCTAGAGTGTCATCGCCTTGTAGACAGGAACTTGCATGCGTGTCCGCCGTTGTACCCATGTGGTGCTTGAGCCGCGTGAATCGGTGTCTTTCGACATCGCGGCGCTGCTCCGCGGGCGTGCTGCGGCAGACAGTCGATTTGAATGGGTAGCGTTCGCCTCCCATCTGGATGGGCCCGTTGCGGTAGATGAAGCGGCACGGGACCTGCTGGGATCGATCAGTGCACGACGTTGGTCGGAACGACCGCAGCCTGACCCCCATGCAGCGACAGTGTCAGCACTGGTCGAATGTGGGTTGTTGCTGGCTGATACCACCGGACATGACGGCATGCGGGACCGCGACGAAACCATGCGCGATGCAAACTGGTGGTCGCTCACCGCGATCGCGCACCGCCATTCGCGCTGGGCAGGCGTGGACAGCGTGTCGGACATGCGTGCCCAAGGCTTGGATACTGCCACGGGGCTGCGTGCTACGTTGGGGCCACCCCCACCGAGTGTGTTGCCACTTGCAGGCCTGTATCAGCCGCTGCCGCAGCAGGGCGCGGATGCGTTTGATCAGCTGCTGGCGAAACGTGCCACCTGCCGCAACTTTGATCAGGACAAGCCGCTGGAACTACCGCTTCTGGCGCAGGTGCTTCAGCGCACCGTCATGGCGCACGCGGAGGTCCGGATTGATCCGGAGACTGTCTTCCTGAAGAAGAACGTTCCATCCGGTGGTGGATTGCACCCTACCGAAACATGGCTGCTGGCGTTGCGCGTCGAAGGGTTGGCACCTGGGTTCTATCACTACCACCCTGTGCAGCATGCGTTGCTGCCACGTCCATCGCCTGCGCCTGAAACGTTGGCTGAGCTGGCTCGCCGCATGCTGTCCGGTCAGGAATGGTTCGCCGACGCGCCAGCATTGCTGATCCTCGCGCCCCGCTTTGAGCGCAGCTTCTGGAAGTACCGCAATCACGCCAAGGCGTATCGTGCCGTTCTGCTGGACGTCGGCCACATCTCCCAGGCGATCTATACAAGCGCTACCGCCGCCGGTTTGGCGTCGTTTGTCACCGCTGCGATAAACGAAGAAGAGGTGGACCGCGCGCTGGGGGTGGATGGCGCAGGTCAGGGGGCGGTGGCCATTTGTGGCGTCGGCTGGCGTGCCGCAGAGCAGGTCACGGCGGAGTTCGATCCGCCGCGACACCGCCCCGGTTGAGCATCACGCCGCCTCGAAATCCACCAGCACCGCGCCGTCTCCCACCTGCTCGCCCGCCTTCGCGCGGTACCCGTGCACCGTGCCATCGGCCGGTGCCGCCAGGGTGTGCTCCATCTTCATCGCCTCCAGCACCACCAGCGGCGTGCCGCGGGTGACCTTGCCGCCCGGCTCCACCAGGGTGGCGACGATCTTGCCGGGCATCGGCGCCAGCAGGCTGCCGGCATCGGCGCTGGCCTGTTCGGATTCCCCCACCGGGTCGTGCACGGTGAAGCGCTGCTGGCCCCGCGCGGTGAACAGATACACCTGCACGCCATCGCGCTGCACGCCCACACGCAGGCGCTGTTCCTGCACGACCACATCCAGGCGGCCGTCATTGAACGAACCCTGGACCGTCACGGCGGGCTCTGCGTCACGCCGAACCTGCCAGCCGCCCGGCTGCACGGTCACGCGCACGACATGCTCGCGCTCGCCCTGCTGCAGCGGCAAGGTGCGGGCGGCGGTCTCACCGATCCGCCAGCCATCCTGCGCCTGCCACGGTGACTGCGCATCACGCGCATCCACACGTGCAGTGGGTGTGGTGACAGCGGCAGCAATGGCAGCCAGCGCCCAGAGCGATTCGTCGCCTGCCGCGGGCGCGGCCAAGGCCTCCTGCTCGCGTTCGATCAGCGCGGTGTCCAGCTTCGCCTGCGAGAAGGATGCGGTTCCCACCAGCCGTCGCAGGAAGCCGGCGTTGGTGGTCACGCCCACCACCTGGCAGTCGGCCAATGCCTGCTGCATGCGGCGCAGTGCCGCGTCACGGTTTATGTCCCAGACGATCAGCTTGGCGATCATCGGGTCGTAAAACGGGGTAATGGTGTCGCCTTCCTCGACGCCCGTATCCACCCGCACGTTTGCCGTCGGGGCGGGCAGGCGCAGGTGGCGCAGCGTGCCGATCGAGGGCAGGAAGCCCTTGTCGGCGTCTTCGGCGTACAGCCGCGCCTCCAGTGCATGGCCGTGGATGGCCAGCTCGTCCTGGCGCTTGGGCAGGGGCTGGCCAGCGGCCACCTGCAGTTGCCATGCCACCAGGTCGGTGCCGGTGATGAACTCGGTGACCGGATGCTCCACCTGCAGGCGGGTGTTCATCTCCATGAAATAAAAATCGCCGTCCGGCGAGGCGATGAACTCCACCGTGCCCGCACCAACGTAGCCGACCGCGCGCGCTGCATCGACGGCTGCCTTGCCCATCGCGGCGCGACGTTCCGCCGTCATACCGGGTGCAGGCGCTTCCTCCAGCACTTTCTGGTGGCGGCGCTGCACCGAGCAGTCGCGCTCGAACAGATGGACGACGTTGCCGTGGCGGTCACCGAACACCTGTATTTCGATGTGGCGCGGGCGCAGTACGTACTTTTCAACCAGCACGTGCTCGTTGCCGAAGGCCGAGCGCGCTTCGCGCTGGCAACTGGCCAGGGCGTCGATGAAGGCTGCGCTGTCGTCCACGCGGCGCATGCCCTTTCCGCCGCCGCCGGCGCTGGCCTTGATCAGCACGGGATAGCCGATGGCATCCGCCTGCCCGCGCAGGAACTGCGGGTCCTGGTTGTCGCCGTGGTAGCCGGGGGTAAGCGGTACACCGGCCTGCTGCATCAGCGCCTTGGCCGCGCTCTTGTCGCCCATTGCACGGATCGCGCTGGCCGGTGGACCGATGAACACGATGCCGGCCGCTGCGCAGGCATCGGCAAAGGCGGCGTTCTCGGACAGGAAGCCGTAGCCGGGGTGGATTGCCTGTGCGCCCGTGCGCCGCGCTGCGTCGAGGATCACCTCGGCGCGCAGGTAGCTCTCCGCGGCGGGCGCCGGGCCGATCGCAACCGCCTCGTCCGCCAGGCGCACGTGACGTGCGTTGCGGTCCGCGTCGGAGTACACCGCCACGGTGGCGATGCCCAGCGCGCGGCAGGTGGCGATGACGCGGCAGGCGATCTCGCCGCGGTTGGCGATGAGGATCTTGTTGAACATGGTGGAGTGCTCGGTCATGGCGCAGTTCACATGCGGAACACGCCGAAGCGTGTCTCGCGGGCCGGGGCGTTGAGGCTGGCCGACAGGGCCAGGGCAAGCACGCGGCGGGTGTCGGCCGGATCGATGATGCCGTCGTCCCACAGGCGCGCGCTGGCGTAATACGGATGACCCTGGCGCTCGAACTGGTCGCGGATCGGTGCCTTGAAGGCGTCCTCTTCCTCGGCTGCCCACGCGCCGCCCTTGGCTTCGATGCCGTCGCGCTTGACCGTCGCCAGCACGCTGGCTGCCTGCTCGCCACCCATCACGCCGATGCGTGCGTTGGGCCACATCCACAGGAAGTTGGGCGAGTACGCGCGCCCGCACATACCGTAGTTGCCGGCACCGAACGAGCCGCCGATGACCACGGTGAACTTCGGCACCTTGGCGCAGGCGACGGCCATCACCAGCTTGGCGCCATCCTTGGCGATGCCGCCTTGTTCGTACTTGCGTCCCACCATGAAGCCGGTGATGTTCTGCAGGAACACCAGCGGGATGTTGCGCTGGGTGCACAGCTCGATGAAGTGCGCCCCTTTCAGGGCGGACTCTGAAAACAGGATGCCGTTGTTGGCGATGATGCCCACCGGATAGCCGTGCAGATGAGCAAAACCGGTGACCAGGGTGCTGCCATAGCGTGGCTTGAACTCATCGAAGCGCGAGCCATCGACCAGGCGCGCGATCACCTCGCGCACGTCGAACGGCTTGCGGGTGTCGGCCGGGATCACCCCGTACAGCTCGTGTGCCGGGAACAGCGGTTCCTGCGGCGGTTGCAGCTCCATGGCCGGCTCGGGCTTGCGCCAGTTGAGCTGGGCAATGATCGCCCGCACCCGCGCCAGGGCCTGCAGGTCGTTGTCGGCCATGTGGTCGGCCACGCCGGACAGGCGGGTATGCACATCCGCACCGCCCAGGTCTTCGGCGCTCACCACTTCGCCGGTGGCGGCCTTCACCAGCGGCGGGCCGCCGAGGAAGATGGTGCCCTGCTCGCGCACGATCACCGTTTCATCGCTCATCGCCGGCACATAGGCGCCGCCGGCGGTGCAACTGCCCATCACGCAGGCGATCTGCGGAATGCCCTGTGCGGACAGGTTGGCCTGGTTGTAGAAGATGCGGCCGAAATGATCGCGATCCGGGAAGACCTCATCCTGCAGCGGCAAAAAGGCGCCACCGGAGTCCACCAGGTAGATGCAGGGCAGGCGGTTCTGCTCGGCAATCTCCTGCGCGCGCAGGTGCTTCTTTACCGTCATCGGGTAATAGGTGCCGCCCTTGACCGTGGCATCGTTGGCCACGATCACGCATTCCACGCCGCTCACCCGGCCGATGCCGGCCACCACGCCAGCACAGGGCACCGCATCGTCATACATGCCGTGCGCGGCCAGCGGGGCGATTTCCAGGAAGGCACTGCCCGGGTCGAGCAGGGCATCGATGCGATCGCGGACCAACAGCTTGCCGCGTGCGGTGTGCTTGTTGCGGGCCGCTTCGCTGCCGCCCAGCGCGGTGCGCGCCAAGGTGGCATGCAGGTCATCGACCACCGCCTGCATGGCGCTGCGGTTGCCTTCGAAGGTATCGCTGCCTGCCTGCAGCTGGGTGCTCAGTATGCTCATGGGAGGCCCTTACAGCGTGCGCTGGAACAGTTCGCGACCGATCAGCATGCGGCGGATTTCCGAGGTGCCCGCGCCGATCTCATACAGCTTGGCGTCGCGCCACAAGCGCCCGGTCGGGTATTCGTTGATGTAGCCGTTGCCGCCCAGGATCTGGATCGCCTGGCCGGTCAGCCAGGTGGCCTTCTCGGCGGCATACAGGATCGCGCCGGCCGAATCCTGGCGCGTGGTGCGGCCCTGGTCGCAAGCGCGTGCCACCGCATAGACGTAGGCGCGACAAGCGCCCAGGCCGACATACATATCGGCGATCTTGGCCTGGATCAGCTGGAAGCTGCCGATGGCTTCGCCGAACTGGTGGCGCTCGTGTACGTAAGGCATCACCACGTCCATCGCCGCGGCCATCAGGCCCAGCGGGCCGCCGGACAGCACCACGCGTTCGTAATCCAGCCCGGACATCAGCACGCGCACGCCACTGCCTTCCTGGCCGAGCACGTTCTCCACCGGTACCTCACAGTCCTGGAACACCAGTTCGCTGGTCGGTGAGGAGCGCATGCCGAGCTTGTCCAGCTTCTGCGCGGTGGTGAAGCCCTTCATGCCCTTTTCCACAAGGAAGGCGGTGATGCCCTTCGCGCCGGCATTCATGTCGGTCTTCGCGTAGACCACCAGCACGTCGGCATCCGGGCCGTTGGTGATCCACATCTTGTTGCCGTTGAGCACGTAGTGGTCGCCGCGCTTTTCCGCACGCAGCTTCATCGACACCACGTCCGACCCGGCACCCGGCTCACTCATGGCCAGCGCACCGACCAGTTCGCCGCTGCACAGGCCCGGCAGGAAGCGCTGCTTCTGCGCTTCGGTGCCGTTCTTGCGCAGCTGGTTGACGCACAGGTTGGAGTGCGCGCCGTAGGACAGGCCGATGCCGCCGGAGGCGCGCGAGACTTCTTCCATCGCCACCACGTGGGCCAGGTAGCCCATGCCGGTGCCGCCGTATTCCTCTTCCACGGTCATGCCGAGCAGGCCCTGCTCGCCGAGCTTGCGCCACAGGGCGAGCGGGAACTGGTTGGTTTCATCGGCGTGCGCGGCCAACGGGGCGATCTCGGCGGCGGCGAACTGGGCCACGCTCTCGCGCAGCAGGTCGATGTCTTCGCCAAGGTCGAAGTTGAGGGAAGGAACGTGCATGCGGGCGACTCCACGACAACGGTTGGAAAGGGGGCGCGCCGGCGGGGGAGCAGGCAGGTGGCCTGCACAGGCGATGGATCCAGCCTACGCCCGATCGGCTAAAAAGTGAACACAAGTTCAAAAATTGAATCTACAATCATCCCATGGCCTACAAACGCTCCCCGCTGATGGAAGAACGGATGGCGGGAGCGCGCGAGCGGATCCTGCTGGCAGCCCGCGAACTGGTGGCGGCCGGCGGCTACCGCAATGCGCCGGTGACCGCCGTTGCGACCCAGGCGGGGGTGTCGACGGGGCTGATCTACCGGCACTTTCCGTCCAAGGCCGAACTGTTCGTGGAGGTGCTCAGCGCGGCGGTGGAGCATGAGGTCCAGATCCTGGAAGGCATCGCGGCGGGCACTGAGCCGGCCCCGCAGCGGCTGCGGCTGGCGATCACCGCCTTCGTGCGTCGCGCGCTGGCCGGACCTGGGCTGGCGCACGCCTTCATCGTGGAACCGGTTGACCCGGAGGTCGAAGCCGAGCGCATGCGCGGGCGGCGGCGCTTCGGTGACGTGTTCCGTCGGCTGGTGCAGGACGGCATGGCCACCGGGGCTTTCCCTGCGCAGGACGTGGACGTTACCGCCGCCTGTATCGTCGGCGCGTTCACCGAGGCCCTGG
This sequence comes from Stenotrophomonas sp. CFBP 13718, assembly GCF_014842145.1. NCBI lineage: Bacteria > Pseudomonadati > Pseudomonadota > Gammaproteobacteria > Lysobacterales > Lysobacteraceae > Stenotrophomonas > Stenotrophomonas sp. CFBP 13718. Next base: position 51,487 of record NZ_JACYVC010000015.1, on the reverse strand, counting down.
TCGGCCCCACCGCCCCCAGCCGCCAGACGCCGCGCGATGAACACGCCCTGGCCGATTCGATCAGCGCCTTCTGCCTGCGCGCGGCCGGTGCCTCCGCCTCTGTCGGTAACGCGCCTGCCCCCCGGTAGCGCCGAGCCATGCTCGGCGAGCGCAGCGGCGCTGTTCCCCCACCGCAGCCGGTAGCGCCGAGCCACGCTCGGCGAGCGCAGCGGCGCTGTTCCCCCACCGCAGCCGGTAGCGCCGAGCCACGCTCGGCGAGCGCAGCGGCGCCGTTCCGCCTGGTGCAGCCGACTGAAGTCGGCTCTACCTCGCGCCCGCGCCCGCGACCGCACCTGCGACGCTTTGCTGCACTGCGCTGTTGTTGCCGATGAACAGCGTTCTATACTCGGCCGGCAGGCTCATTCGCTCAGCCATGGTCCACCGACTATCAGCCAGGGGTAACGAAGAGTGCGGAATCATGATCTTGAGTTCCTGAAACGCTTTTCCATGATCATCGGCCTGTTGGTCACGATCACCCTGGGGTTGATCCTGCTGGCCGCGTGGCTGCATACCCGGATCCCAGCGGAGGTATCGCCCACGGCGGCCAAACGCACCGAACAACGCATCGCCCCGGCGGGCGCGGTGTATGCGGGCAGCACGGGCGCGGCAGCCCAGGCATCCGCGCAGGCAGCGGCCGTGGCCAAGGCGGCTTCGCAGGTTGCGTATGGCGGCACCACCGACGGCAAAGTGATCTACGACAACCTGTGCACGGCCTGCCACACCACCGGTGTCGGCCTGGCCCCCACGCTGGATCATTCGCACTGGGATGCGCGCATCGCGCAGGGCAAGGAAACCCTCTACAAGCATGCCATCGAGGGCTACACCGGCCCGGATGGCGGCATCATGCCGCCGAAGGGCGGCAACCCGGCGCTGACCGAAGCCCAGATGCATGCCACGGTCGACTGGATGATCGGCAACCTGAAATAGGGCCGACCATGCCGCCTGTGGCCGCTGGTCCCATGACGCACCGGGCTTTCATGTTTTGTGGTTACAGTGGCGGCCTACCCCTTCCGTTGCCGCTGTAACTGTCTGGAGCCGTTGTCGATGCGTCGTTGCCTGCTTGCCCTTGCCGTGGCTTTGTCCGTTTCTCCCGCGTTTGCCCAGCCGCAGCAGACTGCGCAGCCGCAGCCCGTGCCGCAGGCGATGCCCGGCCAGTTGGCGAGCGCGGACGGCGCGACGATCACCCTTGCCCGTGCCCCCAGCGACTGGCGCGCATTGGACGGCAAGTACGTGCGCATCGCCGCTCCCCTCACCTTGGCGGGCACCGACGGTCTGGAACGTTTCGGCCAGCTCACCGTGGCCTTCGAAGGTCGTCTCTGGCAGCCCACGGAAGTGGCCGCACCGGGCACGGCTGGCTACAGCCAGGTGGTGGCGGACAACCAGCGCCGCCGCCTGCTGCTTGATGACGGCAGCGATGCCCGTGACCCGCAGCAGGTGCCCTATCTGGCCACCGACGCCGTGCTGCGCACCGGCATGCAGCTGCGCGGGGTGGAAGGTCGGGTACGCGTGGATGCACAGGGTCGCCCCAGCCTCCAGTTGGGGCGTGCCTTGGCGCTGCCGCCGCTGCAGCGCCCGGCCGCACCGGCGGTGGACGGCGCTTTGAAGGTGGCTGCGTTCAACCTGGAAAACTTCTTCAACGGTGACGGGGAAGGGGGTGGCTTCCCGACGCTGCGCGGTGCGCGCACGCTGGAAGAACACCAGGCCCAGCTCAAGAAGCTCATCGCCACGATCGGCCCGCTGGATGCCGACGTCGCCGCGTTGATGGAACTGGAAAACGACGGCTACGGACCACGCTCGGCCATTTCCACACTGGTGGAGGCGCTCAATGCGGCGTCGGGCAGTCCGGGTGACTGGCGCTTCGTGGATGCGGGCAAGGGGCCGGGTGACAATCCGATCCGGGTGGGCATCATTTACCGCGCCGGGCGCGTGACGCCGGTGGGCAAGCCGGCCACCCTGGAAGGCGGGCCGTTCGCCGAGCACAGCCGGGTGCCGCTGGCGCAGGCCTTCCGGGCTACAGCGGGCGGGGCTCCCTTCATGGTGGTCGCCAACCACTTCAAGTCGAAGGGCTGCCGGGACGCGGTGGCACCGGATGCCGACCGCGATGATGGCCAGGGCTGCTGGAACGCCACGCGGGTGATGTCGGCGCAGAAGCTGGATGCGTGGATGAAGGGCGACCCGACCGGCACCGGCACGCGCGATGCCGTCCTGCTGGGCGATTTCAATGCCTATGCGATGGAAGACCCGATCCGCACGCTGCGCACCGCCGGCTGGCAGGATGCCTTTGCCGTGGCGCGGGTGGAGCGGCCTTACAGCTATGTCTACAACGGCTTCAGCGGGCGCCTGGATCACGCGTTGTTGAATGCCGGCATGGCCAAGCGGCTGAAAGGTGCGGTGGAATGGCACATCAATGCCGATGAGATGGATGCCAGTGGGTACCAGAAGCGCAACGTGGACGGAGCGTGGCGCAGCTCGGATCACGATCCCCTGCTGTTGGGCTTCGACGGCTGACTCCTCGCACAACGCCCGGTAGCGCCGAGTCACGCTCGGCGTCCCCGGCGATCGCACGATGCGCGTGCCCTGCGTGCCCGCGCCGTGCCGCGCGGTACCTCAGCCCAGCGCGATCATCGCAATCGCCACCACCGCCAGTGCCAACCCTGCGCGGTTCCAGCCGCTGGTGCGCTCGCCGAACACGAACACACCGACCAGCGCGCCCAGCACCACCACGCCGATGTTCATGCCAGCGAATACCGTGGCCGGGCTGTCCGACAGATGTTGATGCGCGCGGACATAGAACAGGATGTTGCCGAAGTTCAGCAGGCCCAGCAGGGCGCCGCCGGCAAGATTGCGCCATGCCATCCGGCTGCGGCCCGTGACATGGCGCCACGACTGCACCGCCAGCATCAGCACGAACGCGAGGCTGAAACACACCAGCAGGGCCGCCATCGAGGGCGTGCCGGACAGCGCGACCTTCTTCAACAGAATGTCCACCAGCGCGAAGCCGACCCACACCCCCAACAACCAGCGCCAGCTGCCGGCTGACTGCCTGTCGGCGCTGCCGCTGCGCGCGGTGATCGCCGCGATGGCCAGCAGGCCGATGGCCAGGCCCCCCAGCCGTAACGGACCGGCCTGTTCACCGAAGAAGACGAACGCGGCCGCCAATGACAGCAGCAGTGACAGGCGCTGCGCCACGTCACTGCGCACGATGCCGGCCTGCGCCACGGCGCGGCCCAGCACGAGGAAGATCGTCGGCAGGATCACCGCCAAGACCAGCAGAGCGCCCCACGGCGCATGACCGTGGGTCAGCGAGTCCAGCGAGGGTCGCAGCAGCAGGGCGCTCAGGCTGGCAGCGACGAGATAGTTCCAGGTCACCATCTGGCTGATATCCAGCTGCCGGCGGCGTGCGAGTTTCAGCACCACCGACACCAGAACGCTGCAGATCACCGCAAACACGAGGAAGAGCATGGGGGTCGGGCGCAGGGGACGGGTGGGGGACGCTATCATGTTGCCATGCGCAATCCCTCTTTCCCCACGCAATCAGACACCCTTGTCCTTGCCGGCCCAGTGGGTCCGCTGGACGTAGCGGTCGATCTGCCCAAGCCGGAGGTGCCGGTCCAGCCGGTGACCGCCATTGTCTGCCATCCGCTGTCCACCGAGGGCGGCACGATGCATAACAAGGTGGTCACCATGGCCGCCAACACGCTGCGCGATCTTGGTGTCACCACCGTGCGCTTCAACTTCCGCAGCGTTGGCGAATCGGCCGGCAGCTTCGACCACGGCGATGGCGAACAGGACGACCTGAAAGCCGTTGTGGCCTGGGTGCGCGAGCAGCGCCCGGATGACCAGCTGTGGCTGGTGGGCTTCAGCTTCGGCGCCTTCGTTTCGTTGAAAGCAACCGCCGACGTGCAGCCGCAGGCGCTGGTCTCCATCGCGCCGCCGGCCGGACGCTGGGATTTCAGCGGCATCCAGCCGCCTGCCCAGTGGCTGGTGATCCAGGGCGAGCAGGACGAAATCGTCGACCCGCAGGCCGTGTATGACTGGCTGGAGACCGTGGACGCACCGCACGAGCTGGTGCGCATGCCGGACACCAGCCACTTCTTCCACCGCAAGCTGATCGACCTGCGCGGTGCGATCACCCATGGGGTGAAGCGCTGGCTGCCCGTACAAGCGGAACCGGCGGCATGAGCGAGGCGGTGATGACGCCGTCGCAGCGGTATGCCGACGGCGTGGCGCGCGGTGAGTGGCAGGACGATGTGGCCCAGCACGCAGCGCTGGCCGAGCTGGATCGCATCCACTTGGCGCTGCTGGAAGATGCCGACGACGGCTGGCTGGACCGGCTGTCCTCCTTCTTCAAGAAGCCCGAGGCGGTCAAAGGCCTGTACTTCTGGGGTGGGGTAGGGCGCGGCAAGACCTTCCTGGTCGACCTGTTCTACGACGGGCTGCCGATCCAGCAGAAGTACCGCACGCACTTCCACCGTTTCATGCGCGGCATCCACGAGCGCCTGCGCGAGCATCAGGGGCAGAGCGACCCGCTGGCGAAGATCGCGCAGGAATGGCGCAGCAAGCTGCGCGTGCTGGTGCTGGACGAGTTCTTCGTCACCGACATCGGCGATGCCATGCTGCTGGCCCGGCTGCTGGAGCGTATGTTCGCCGAGGGCGTAACCCTGGTGACCACGTCCAATACCGCAGTGGAAAACCTGTACCTCAATGGCCTGCAGCGCGACAGCTTCCTGCCGGCCATCGGGCTGCTGCAGCGCTACTGCGTGGAGCTGTACGCCGAAGGCACCGAGGACTACCGCATGCGCGCGCTGACCCGGTCGCCGGTATACCGCGCGCCGCTGGCGTCCGACAGCGACGACTGGCTGGGCACGCGCTGGGCCGACCTCAGCGGGGGCCAGCCGGCAAAGGCCGGCAACATCGAGATCGAAGGCCGCAAGATCCCGGTGCGGGGCCGTGGCAAGAGCATCGCCTGGTTCGATTTCACGGCGCTGTGCGAAGGGCCGCGCGGGCCGTCGGATTACATCGAGATCGCCCAGGAGTTCAACACCCTTCTGCTCGGCGGCATCCCGGCGTTCGACCGCAACAACGAAGACGCCGCACGCCGCTTCGTCAACCTGATCGATGAACTGTACGACCGCCACGTCAACCTGGTCTGCACCGCCACCACCTCACCGATCGAGCTGTACACCGGCACCCGCTTGCAGGGTGCCTTCGAGCGCACCGCCTCGCGCCTGATCGAAATGCAGAGCGCCGAGTACCTCGGCACCCCGCACAAAGCCTGAAAAAGGGGACGGAGGGGATTAAGTCGCAAACGGCCAGAAGGCGGCCGTTTGCGACTTAATCCCCTCCGTCCCCTTTTTGGGTGCACAGCCAGCTTTGTGCACGTGGCGTGAGGGCGGATTGTTGCGTTGGTTGGACCCCGCTGTCGCGTCAAAAAGGCGACTTCCGGCCTTGACTGCGCAGCCGATTCTGGCGGGGTCCCCGCCGCGCCGGGGGGCCGGAATGGAGGGGTCCTTGCGCTGCAAGGGATTGGGTCAATTCCCTACATTTGGCGTTGACGCACCCCTTGGACCCCACTATCTTGTGGCCGTCGGTTCCGGTGACCCCAAGTCACCGGTGCAGACGGGACGCCCGGAACCCCTGTCATCAGAGGTCCCGGCACTGCCCCGCAACGGTACCTACGGGAGCACTTCCGTTTTACCGACAGCCGCTCATGCACATGTGCGGCGCTGGCTGCGTGATCTCTGATCGTGTGACGGGTTTTGCAGGGGGCGGTGCACGGTCATTTCCGTCACTGTCGCGCCTGTTGCGACACCCTCACCCCATTCTGTCGGATCCGCACCGGAACGTGCCTGCCCAGGCGCGCCGTGCATCCCATCTCACGCTCAGAGGACCACCCGCCGTGACCAGCGAAACCAGTGCCACCATCGACAAGGAAAGCGAGTTCCTGCTTACGTCGCCGCCGACTTCGAACACCATGAGTGTGACCAAGCGCAATGGCACGACCGAGCTGGTGGATCTGAACAAGATCGTGCGCGCGGTGCAGCGTTCTTCCGAGGGCCTGCATTCGGTGGACCCGATGCGCGTGGCCACCCGCACCATTTCCGGCCTGTACAACGGCGCGACCACCCAGGAACTGGACGAGCTGTCCATCCGCACCGCGGCGCTGCTGATCGGCGAAGAACCGGAGTACGGCCGCTTGGCCGCGCGCCTGCTGGCCAACTACATCGCCAAGGAAGTGTCCGGCCAGGAAATCCACGCGTTCTCGCAGTCGGTCGGCCGCGGCCACGAAGTGGGCCTTATCAATGATCGCCTGCTGGGCTTCGTGCAGACCAACGCGCGCAAGCTCAACGATGCCATCGATCCGACCCTCGACCTGCACTTCGATTACTTCGGCCTGCGCACCCTGTACGACCGGTACCTGCTGCGCCACCCGCACACCCGCAAGGTGATCGAGACCCCGCAGCAGTTCTTCCTGCGCATCGCCAGCGCGCTGAGCGAAGACGTGCTGGAAACCCTGGCGCTGTACAAGCGCATGGGCAACCTGGATTACCTGCCGTCCAGCCCGACGCTGTTCAACTCCGGCACCACCCACGAGCAGCTGTCCTCGTGCTTCCTGCTGGACTCGCCGCAGGATTCGCTGGAGTCCATCTATTCCAAGTACGGCGACATCGCCCAGCTGTCGAAGTTCAGCGGCGGCATCGGCGTCAGCTACACCCGCGTGCGTTCGCGTGGCTCGCTGATCAAGTCCACCAACGGCCACTCCAACGGTATCGTGCCGTGGCTGAAGACCATGGATTCGTCGGTCGCGGCCGTGAACCAGGGCGGCAAGCGCAAGGGCGCGGCCTGTGTGTACCTGGAAAGCTGGCACGCCGACATCGAGGATTTCCTCGAACTGCGTGACAACACCGGTGACGAGTCGCGCCGTGCGCACAATCTGAACCTGGCCAACTGGATCCCGGACCTGTTCATGAAGCGCGTCGAGGCCGACCAGGAATGGTCGCTGTTCGATCCGCGCGTCGTGCCGGAGTTCACCGATCTGTTCGGCGAAGCCTTCGAAGCCGCCTATGTGCAGGCCGAAGCGCAGGGCAAGGCCAACCGCACCATCTCCGCGCGCAAGCTGTACTCGCGGATGATGCGCACCCTGGCCGAGACCGGCAACGGCTGGATGACCTTCAAGGACAAGTGCAACCGCGCCAGCAACCAGACCCTGCGTGCGGGCAACGTGATCCACCTGTCCAACCTGTGCACCGAAATCCTGGAAGTCACCTCGGCCGAAGAGACCGCGGTGTGCAACCTGGGCTCGATCAATCTGGGCAACCATTTCGACAGCCACGGCGAGTTCGACTTCGACAAGCTGGCCGACACCGTGCGCCTGGCCATCCGCCAGCTGGATCGCGTGATTGACCTGAACTTCTACCCGATCGAATCGGCACGCCGCGGCAACCTGCGCTGGCGTCCGGTCGGCCTGGGCTGCATGGGCCTGCAGGACGTGTTCTTCCGCAAGCGCCTGGCGTTCGACAGTGTCGAAGCCCGCGCGCTGTCGAAGAAGATCGCCGAAAGCATCTACTTCCATGCCCTGGAAACCTCGTGCGAGCTGGCGCAGGAGCGCGGCAAGCATCCGTCCTTCGCCGACACCCGTGCGGCCAGCGGCGAGCTGCAGTTCGATGCATGGAACGTGGTGCCGGAAGACACCGCACGCTGGGATGCCCTGCGTGAGCGCATCAAGGAGCACGGCCTGCGCAACTCGCTGATGATCGCGATTGCACCGACCGCCACCATCGCCTCGATCGCCGGTTGCTACGAGTGCGTCGAGCCGCAGGTGTCCAACCTGTTCAAGCGCGAAACGCTGTCCGGCGACTTCCTGCAGATCAACCGTTACCTGGTGACCGAGCTGAAGAAGCTGGGCCACTGGACGCCGGAAATGCGCGATGCGATCAAGCTGGCCGAAGGCTCCATCCAGGGCATCATGCAGATCCCTGAAACGCTGCGCCACGTCTACCGCACCGCGTGGGAACTGCCGATGCGTTCGCTGATCGACATGGCTGCCGAGCGCGGTGCCTTCATCGACCAGTCCGCCTCGCTCAACCTGTTCATGGAAAGCCCGAACATCGGCGCGATGTCCTCCATGTACATGTACGCCTGGAAGCAGGGCATCAAGACCACCTACTACCTGCGTTCGCGTCCGGCCACCAAGATCGCCAAGACCACGGTCAGCACGCACGTCGCGGCCGTCGATCCGGTCGATGCCGTGGCCTGCTCGCTGGAGAATCCGGAAAGCTGCGAGGCGTGCCAGTAATACGCAGCACCGATGTAACGCCGAGCCCTGCTCGGCGTTTTTACCCGTAAACCCAGGAAACACCCATGGCCGATAAACCCACCCAGATGCTGCTCGACCCAGGTTTCGAACTGACCCTGCGTCCGATGCGCTACTCGCAGTTCTATGAGATGTACCGGAACGCGATCAAGAACACCTGGACGGTGGAAGAGATCAACTTCCAGATCGACATCAGCGACCTGCACAGCAAGATGTCGCCGGCCGACCGCCACCTGATCCACCGCCTGGTCGCGTTCTTCGCCACCGGCGATTCGATCGTGTCCAACAATCTGGTGCTGAACCTGTACCAGCATCTCAATGCGCCCGAAGCGCGCATGTACCTGTCGCGCCAGCTGTATGAAGAAGCGCTGCACGTGCAGTTCTACCTGACTCTGCTCGACAACTACCTGCCGGATCCGGACGAGCGCGTCAAAGCCTTCGCCGCGGTGGAGAACATCGACTCGATCAAGAAGAAGGCCGACTTCTGCTTCAAGTGGATCGACTCGATCCAGGACCTGCGCCGCATCGAAACGCGCGACCAGCGTCGTCAGTTCCTGCTCAACCAGATCTGCTTCGCCGCCTGCATCGAAGGCCTGTTCTTCTTTGCTGCGTTCGCCTACGTGTACTACTTCCGTTCGCGCGGCCTGCTCAACGGCCTGGCGTCGGGTACGAACTGGGTGTTCCGCGATGAAAGCGCGCACATGGAGTTCGCCTTCGAGTGCGTGGACGTCATCCGCGAAGAAGAGCCGGATCTGTTCGACGATGCGATGAAGCAGCAGGTGTACGACATGCTGGCCGAAGCGATCGAATGTGAAGTGCAGTTCGCCGAAGACGTGCTGTCCGGCGGCGTGGCGGGCATTTCCACCCGCGACATGCGCCAGTACCTGCAGCACTGCGCCGACAACCATTTCCATCGCCTGGGCATGGACAAGAAGTACAACGTGCGCAACCCGCTGTCCTTCATGGAACTGCAGGACGTACAGGAGTTGACCAACTTCTTCGAGCGCCGTTCTTCGGCGTACCAGGTCGGCGTGAAGGGCGAAGTCGCCTTCGACATGAACTTCTGACCTGACCGTTTCTGCGTGATTTCAAGGCCCCGGCACCAGACCGGGGCCTTGTGCGTCTGGACTTCACCGTCCGGCTCGATGGGTTGATGCACATCGCATGCCATCGGTAACGGCTTGCAGCTCGCGCACGATAGCTTCTGCTCCGGCCCGGTCCGGGGTGTCATCTGCATTATTGAAGCCGCCTGTCTCCGCGACGTTCTGCACGAGTATCCCGTCACGACGTGGCATGACCAGAAAGCGGCCAGAACGCAGCGCATAGCGTACGGCGGGCTGTACCGATAGACGCACGGTTTGCCCCCTGACGGGAATGACGGACTCATCCCCGACCAATGCTCTGGCGCCGTAGCCTGTTGCATTGATGACCACGTTCTCAGGCAGAGCCGCCAGCTCGCCCAGAGAGCGGAATTCACGGATCTCGATGCGCCCCCCACGCGCCAGGAACTCATCCATCAGTGCCTGCGCGTAAAGAGGGAGATTGAACATCATCCCCGTGAAGCAGCGTGCATGAGGCAATGGAAAAGGATGGCTGCCGGGAGGCAGTTCAACCGATGGGGGGAGAAAGGTGCTGGCGAACTTCGCGTAACGCGGTTCGTCCATTGCGTACGGTAGCGCCTCGAAGGAACGGTCGTCGTCGCGCAATGAGTTGTGCGACAGCCTGTAGCCATTGAACCATTCCACTGACATGCCCGGCTGTGCGATCGCTTGGGAATGTTCCTGGAATGAGAAGTTCGCCATGTCATTCCAGGCGCGGGTCCAGTCATCACCATAGTCCGAAGCACAGAAGCGGGAGTCAGGCGACCACAGGCCGGTGGCACCCAAGGAAGCGATGGTGGGGGGCAATGCCTTGGCGTAGATGCGGACGGAGATACCCGCACGCTGTGCCAGCAACGCAGCACTGAGCCCCAACGGTCCGCATCCGGCAACTGCCATGGAATCGACGTTCCCCGAGGAGGCTGCCTGCGCCAGACCCAGCGCCTGTCGGCTGGACCCCCAGCACAGTGACCAGCCGCTTCCGCCATGACCGTAGTTGTGAATGATCAGCTTTTCACCGAGCTTTTCAGCTTCGATCCGCGGTCCAGCATGACGGAATGGCCGCCTGCAGGTATTCACCCGGGTTATCAGGTCAACATGCGCCTGTAAGGCGGCGACCAGATTGCAGTCGTGCGGGCATTGAGGAGGTAGCGTCGCGTTCCGGTGACGATGAGCGGGCTGAGCCTGTGCCGCCCGGGGAAGAAAAGAGGACGGCACGCTGGTGATCAACGCAGCTGCAGTACCGGCAAGTAGCGCACGTCGCTTCATGTTTCGCCCTCCTCGTCCAGGAGTCCGAGTTTCTGCACGGATCGGCTGGTTCTCAAGGAAGGGGCTCACGCATTGCCGTATCATTGAAAAAATCACTCATTCGCCGATGGTTGCCGCTATGACGTCACTTCCTGCTGAGCTGCCGCCCATTGAAGTGCGCATGGCCGAGATCGTGTTTCCCAACCACACCAACCACATGGGCACGCTGTTCGGTGGCCAGGCGCTGGCATGGATGGATAAGGCGGCCTTTCTGGCCGCAGCACGCTATTCGCGCCGCACCGTGGTCACCGCGCGCAGCGACCAGGTCGATTTCAAGCTGCCGATCCGCATCGGACAGATGGTGGAAACGATTGGCCGCATCGTCGAGGTGGGCCGCAGCTCGATGAAGGTGCAGGTGGAACTCATCGCCGAGGACCTGCACAACGGCGAGCGCCAGCTGTGCACGCGCGGCCACTTCGTGATGATCGCGCTGGACGACGAGGGCCATCCCACGGCGGTGCCGGCCCTGCCGGATACCCCCCCGATCGTCTGATCCGACGCTTGCGCGGGGGCGCCGCTGCCCCCATCTGACTGCGTATGAGCCAGCCGCTGACCGATTTCATCACGCGCGCCCGCCGCCTGTTCGTCCTGACCGGCGCCGGCTGCAGCACCGCCTCGGGCATCCCGGATTACCGGGACGCCGAGGGCCAGTGGAAACGGACCCCGCCGGTGACGTATCAAGCCTTCATGGCCGAACCGGCCACGCGCCAGCGCTACTGGGCGCGCAGCCTGGTCGGTTGGCCGCGCTTTGGCCACGCCGTGCCCAATGGCACCCACCATGCGCTCGCGGCGCTGGAGGCCACCGGCAAGTTGCAATTGCTGCTGACCCAGAATGTGGACGTGCTGCACCAGCGCGCAGGCAGCCGAAACGTCATCGATCTGCATGGCCGGCTGGATCAGGTGCGCTGCATGGTCTGCGAACAACGCACTGAGCGCGAAGACCTGCAGGATCGCCTGCTGCAGGCCAACCCTGGCTGGGATGCGTTGGACGCCGGCATCGCGCCCGATGGCGATGCGGATCTGGAAACCGATTTCTCTGGGTTCAACGTGCCGGACTGCCTGCAATGCGGTGGTTTGTTGAAGCCCGACGTGGTGTTCTTCGGTGAAAACGTTCCACGCGATCGTGTCGCTGCGGTGCACGACCATCTGCAGCGCGCCGATGCGGTGCTGGTGGTGGGCTCGTCGCTGATGGTCTATTCGGGCTTCCGGTTCGTGCAGGCGGCGGCGAACGCCGGCCTGCCGGTGGCCGCGCTGAATCGCGGTCGTACCCGCGCGGACGGGTTGCTGGCGTTCAAGGATGAACGTGACTGTGCCGAGGCATTGGCACCGTGGCTGGCAGGATGCTCTCCCGCCGCGTGAGGCCTGACGCAGGCCGCGCTGCGCGCTCGCCGAGCACGGCTCGGCGCTCCCGGACTGCCCGCAGCGTCGTAGCGCCGAGCCACGCTCGGCGGATTGTTTCCGGCATCGAGGGGCCTGACGCAGGCCATGCCACCCCCCGCGCAATCCTGTGATCCAACACAGCGCTTGATCTGAAACCCCATCGGCGCTGCAATAGCCCCCTGTCTTTTTCCCCCTGCGAATCCCCCCACGTGAGCCAGCTGCTGTCGCCCGTCACTCTCGGGCCCCTGACCCTGCCCAACCGCATCGTGATCGCGCCGATGTGCCAGTACTCCGCCGAAAACGGCCAGGCCACGGATTGGCACACCATCCACCTCGGCAACCTCTCGCAGTCCGGCGCCGGCCTGCTGATTCTGGAAGCCACCGCCGTAGAGCCGCGCGGCCGCATCAGCCATGCCGATCTGGGCCTGTGGGACGACGCCACCGAAGCGGCGCTGGGCACGGTGCTGGAATCGGTGCGGCGCTGGTCGCCGATGCCGATCGGCATCCAGCTCGGCCACGCCGGTCGCAAGGCATCGGTGTCGCGGCCCTGGGAAGGCGGCAAGCAGATTCCCGCCGATGATGACAATGGCTGGACCCCGGTCGCACCGTCGCCGCGTCCGTTCCACGCCGGCAACCCGGCCCCGCATGAACTGACCGAAGCCGAGATCGCCGGGATCGTTGAAGCGTTCGCTGAAAGTGCGCGTCGCGCCGAGCGTCTGGGCATCCAGCTGATCGAACTGCACGCAGCGCACGGCTACCTGCTGCACCAGTTCCTGTCGCCGCTGAGCAACCAGCGCACCGACGGCTACGGTGGCGCGTTGCCCAACCGCATGCGGCTGCTGATCGAGGTGTACGACGCGGTGCGTGAGGCGGTGTCGCCGAAGATCGCGGTTGGCGTGCGCATCTCCGCCACCGACTGGGTACCGGGCGGCTGGGACATCACCCAGACCGAGACGGTGGCGATGATCCTGGAATCGCGCGGCTGCAACTTCCTGCACGTATCCAGCGGCGGACTGGACGAGCGCCAGAAGATCGAGATCGGCCCGGGCTACCAGGTGCCCTTCGCTGCGGCGATCAAGGCCAAGGGCCGCATGCCGGTGATCGCCGTGGGCCTGATCACCGAGCCGGACCAGGCCGAGTCGATCCTGCGCCACAACCATGCCGACGCCATCGCCCTGGCCCGCGGCATCCTGTACGACCCGCGCTGGCCGTGGCATGCCGCCGCCGCGTTGGGTGACAGCGTGGCCCCCGCGCCGCAGTACCTGCGCTGCGAACCGCGCGAAGCCCGCGGCGTGTTCGAGACGCGCTGATCCAAGGACCGTCGGTGCGTGGGATGCTCACGCACCGCTACGGTAGAGCCGACGGGTAGAGCCGACGGGGTAGAGCCGACTTCAGTCGGCTGCTCTCCCGAACGCAACCGGATTTCCGTGCAGAGCAGCCGACTGAAGTCGGCTCTACCCCGTCGGCTCTACCGCGCCGCGGCGTCAGCTCGCCTGCACCTGCCATGCCGTCGGCAAGCCTGCCTGCAGATGCTCGAACAACACCCGGATGCGGGCAGTAAAGTCGCGGCGGTCGCTCAGGCAGAAGAACATCTCCATCGGTTCCGGCATCCAGCGCGGGTCGTCGGCCAGCACGGTCTGCAGGCGTCCGTCGCGCAGGTAGGGTTCGGCAACGAAGGCGGCCAGCCGGGTGATGCCGCCGCCTGCGGCTGCCAGTTCAGCCAATGCGTCGATGTCATCGCAGATCATTCCGGTCTGCATCGTGGCTTCCACGCGTCCCTGTTCCCCCAGCATCCCCCAGCGCAGCGGCCGGCCATCAGCGGGGAAACGGAACAACAGTGCGCGGTGAGCGGCCAACTGCTCTGGTGACGTGGGCGTGCCGGCCTGTTCCAGATAGGAGGGCGCCGCGCAGAACACGAACGGGATGCGCGCCAGGGGCCGTGCCACCAATCCGTCCTGCAGCTGGGCGCCGATGCGGATGCTGACATCCACCGACTCTTCGGCATGCCGCACGGCGCGGTCGGACAGCCGCAGTTCCACCTGCAGTTGCGGGTGGCGCCGCTGCAGCGCTGGCAGCATGGGGGCCAATACGTGCCGGCCGAACGCACGGCTGCAGGCAATCCGCAGGGGTCCCACCGGCTCGATGTCGCCGCTGCTCACGGCGGCCTGCGCGCCGGCCAGGTCGGCCTCGATGTGCTGCACTTTGGCCAGGTACAGCGCGCCGGCCTCGCTGAGCGACAGCGAGCGGGTGCTGCGGTTGAACAAGCGCACGCCCAGGTGCGCCTCCAGCCGTGCGATGTTCTGGCCGACGGCGGTGGCGCTGATGCCCAGGGCACGGGCTGCGCCGGCAATGCTGCCGGCCTCGGCGGTACGGGTGAAAGTGCGGATGAGCTGGAGCAGGTTCATGACCGCACAGCGTGCCACGGTCGCCCCCAAAGATCTGCTTCGGTCTGTCCCAAGCAGCGGACGGCTGTGCCGACCGGCCGTCTCGGGCATGCTGGCCCGCTGTTCCCGCAGCGCCTGTCTGATGACCGATTCCACCGCCTCTGCCCGCCGCGGCCTGAAACTGAGCCACCGCACCACGCCCTACGTGTTTGCCTTCTTCATGGCCGGCATCATGGCGATGCTGATGTGCATGGTCATCACAGCGGCGCATGCCGGCGTGGACGGGGCTTACCTGGCGCGCGTGCTGCAGGCCTATGCCCTCGCCATGCCGGTCGCGTTCTGCTGCGTTCTGGTGGTCCGTCCCTTGGTGCTGCGGCTGGTGGCCTTGACCGTGCACCCGCCTGGCTGACGCGGCGGGCGCTGGCTCCGCGCATCGCATCGTGGCAGGATCAAGGCGTTCCGTCTGGAAAGGAATTCCCGATGCACTCGATGACACGCGCCCTGCTGCTGTCCCTGCTGCTGTCTTCCTCGGTGGCGGCGGCTGCGCCTTTGGATCCGGCGACGGGCCTGGCGGAACGGCTGCAAGCGCTCGACGAAGGCAGCGGAGTGCAGCCGATTGCGCAACGCATCCAGCATCTGCGCGCGGTCTACGTGTCCGATGCACGCGTTGCAGCGCTGGACACGCAATCATCCGACCTGTGCGATACCGTCGCCGCCAGCGACCTGGACGACCTCTTCGCAGCGACCTCGCGACTCAACTTCTACGCGCGCGAACCTGCCCTGCTGCAGCGGATGACCTGCCTGTTCCAGCGAATGAAGCAATCGGGGACTGCCAGCGCACAGGCGGCGCGGGACCTGTACGGCGCACTGGTCGCACAGCGTCGGTTCGCGGCCGCCAACGCGCTGCGTCAGAGCGAAGCGTTGAAGGTGGACGAACTGCCCGTGGTCAGTGGCGAACGCACGGCGGGTCTGCAGGTGCTGCAGCTGCAGGATGCGCTGCATGCCCGCCTGGCTGAGTTGCCACGCGATGGCACCTGGGTGATCGCACTGGTGCATCCGTACTGTGGTTTTTCGATGGACGCGCTGGCCGCGATTGCCGACGACCCTACGCTGGCCTGGTTGCGGCCACAGCTGCAGGTCGTAGTGCCCAGCGACAATAACTGGCCGGTCACCCGGATGCTCGAGTGGAATGCCGCACATCCGGATCTGCCGATGCAGCCGATGCAACCCGGCGCTGCATGGGCTCCTTTGTTGACCGGCTTGACCCCGACGTTCCACGTGCTGCGTGACGGCGAGCTGCGGGCCAGCGCCAGCGGGTGGACAGACGATGGCGCCGCACTGCGCAAGCTGCGGCCCGTGATCGGGGAGGGACGCTGACAGTTGCATCTGACAGCATCCATTCCGCAGCGCAGCATGGTGGCCTAGACTTGGCCGGATGCGACCCGACTCCATCCTTACCCTGTCCTGCCCTGACCGTACCGGCATTGTCTACCGCGTGTCCGGACTGCTGTACGAGCATGGCTGCAACATCCTCGACGCTCAGCAGTTCGGCGATGAGGAGAGTGGCCGATTCTTCCTGCGCGTGCATTTCGACCGCGATGCCGGCTTGCAGCTGGAGACGGTGCACACGGCGATGACGGCGTTGGGCGAAGGCTTCGGCATGGACTGGCAACTGCACGATGGCCGTCGCCGGGCGCGCCTGCTGGTGCTGGTCAGCAAGCAGGGTCATTGTCTCAATGATCTGTTGTTCCGTGCCCATAGCGGCCAGTTGAAGGTGGATATCGCGGCGGTGGCCTCCAACCACGCCGACTTCGCGCCGCTGGCGGCCTCGTATGGCATTCCGTTCCATCATCTGCCGGTCAACGCGGATACACGCGACGTGCAGGAACGGCAGCTGATCGACCTGGTCGAGCGCGAGCAGATTGATCTGGTGGTATTGGCGCGCTACATGCAGATCCTTTCGCCGACGCTGTGCCGCGCGTTTGCCGGGCGTGCGATCAACATCCATCACAGCTTCCTGCCCAGCTTCAAGGGTGCGCAGCCCTACCACCAGGCGCACGCGCGCGGGGTCAAGATCATCGGGGCCACCGCGCACTACGTGACCGAAGACCTCGATGAAGGCCCGATCATCGAACAGGATGTGGCGCGTGTTGACCATGCGATGACCCCACGCGACCTGGTGCGGCTGGGCAGCGATACCGAATCCCAGGTGCTGGCCCGCGCGGTACGCCGGCATGTAGAGCACCGCATCCTGCTCAACGGGCATCGGACCGTGGTGTTCCGCTGAGACGCGGCACATGTATTGATGAAACCCGCTCTCGTTGGTGCCTAGATAAGTTTCGCGTATACCTTGAGCAGCATCGCATTTTCACCTGAACTCGATGCGTAGGCTGAATCCGTGGGACTGATCCCATCAACGGAGAATCGCTCATGGCATCGCGCTCTCTACCTGCCTCATGTCTACTCATCGCCCTGCCGTTTTTCATGGCGCCGGCTTACTGCATGGATCTTCAGGAACTCCAGCGTGCCGTGCAGAGATCCGCACCTATTCATACCCAGGAGCAGCTCGACGCCGAGCTGATGCGGGGCTCTGCGCATTCACCTCTGAATGCACTCAGCCCCACGGCGCGGGATCGTTTCATTCGGTCGCTGCGCTTCAATGAGGCGGGCCTGACGACATTCAACATCGATCCCATTGTCGAGGAACTCAATGCCAGTGATGCCCGCACCTTACTGTCACTGTTCGGTGTCGAGCGCGTGCTTCCCCATCTGGCAGGGTTACGCGTCGAGTCTGATGCGGACGAGCGAGTGATGGAAGCGCTTGCACGTCCGATTCCAGGCAATCCGGTGCTGGAGGACCATCCCCGGTACCAATGTGTCGGACGGGCGAACTGCATGGATTCGCCAAGCTTCATCTGCATGTCGGGCTGCTGATGCCTGTTGTCCAGATTTACTTACATTGCGGGCTTCTGTGGGCACAGGTATCGATGAGGTAGTGCCATGCAGCTCAAGATGGGGATCGCCTACTTGATGCTTTCCGTTGCTTCTTACGTAGCCTATGGCAGAGAAGTGGGTAGCTCGCTGATTGCAGAGTTGGAGGCAATGGAGCAGCCCGGCGATGGGCAGGACGGATGGGATCGAATTGCTCTGATGAGAAGCCATTATGAAGCGGATGAGCGAGTCAGAAAGTCCGCTATTGGCTGCCGTACCCTTGCGAAGGAACATCGTCAGGTTGTTTTCAATGCCACTTCAAAAATGGATGCCTACGAACGCGACCCGGTCCTGTTGAGGAGGATGCGTTGTCTCTTGAGGCAGATGCAGAGAGATGGAAGTGCATCCCGGCGAAACCATCTACAGATGCACGCAGCGTTTGTTTCGAGAGGGCGCTTCAACGAGGCCAACAGGCTACGGATTGCAAAGGAAATGTCGGTTCCTCTGCTGCCCGGAATTCGTGGTGCCAAACGACACACGCGACAAGTTCTTTGGCTCGATGAAGAAGGTCATGCGGATCGGGTTACCTTGCCGATGTCGGGTTGGCGCATCATCGCACTCGTGCACCCATACTGTAGCTATTCGCGTAAGGCATTGGTCGATATAGCAGATTCTCGAGCTCTCGTTGGTATGCAGGGGTATGTTCAGCTTGTGGTTCCGAGTGGTGGCGTATTGCCACAGCACGAAATACGCAGCTGGAATCGAGCCCATCCAGACATGCCATTGCATTCTCTACAGTATTCCACGCTATGGGCACCGCTGAATCTGCTTCAGACGCCGGTTTTTCATCTTATGCACAACGGCGTCAGAGTCGACACGTCGGTAGGGTGGACGGGCACGGGGGAAGAACTGTTGCGGCTTTATCGGCAGATCCCGCGTTTGGTCGAGGGGGCGCGTCAGTAGTTCTCCGTGCGCTTTGCGATCGCTCGGCGAGCGCGCAGCGCGGTCTGCGTCAGGCATCATGAAGCCGTACGGAATTCGCCGAGCATGGCTCGGCGCTACAGTGTGTGGCGCGGTCTGCCTTGGGCATCGCGTTGCGCGTTCCCGCGCGTGACCTCGGGTCACAGCAGCGCGATACCCGCGGTCGCCAACGCCTGTCGGGTGGCATCGTCGTTGTCGGCACTGACCGGTCGGGTCAGGTCCCAGTGGAAGCCCACGGCGAAGCCGGCACTGACGGCGTCCTGTGCGGTCCACAGCACGCAGTAGTCACGCGCCAGCCCACACACATGCACCTCGCTGATGCCGCGCTCGCGCAGCCAGCCGGCCAGGCCGGTTGGCGGACGGGTGCCGTCCGGGCCGTGGTTCTCGCGGAACGCGCTGTACGAATCCACCTGCGGGTTGCTGCCCTTGCGCAGCACCATGTCGGCTGCATTCCAGTCGACGCCCGCATGCAGTGCGGCGCCTGCCGAGCCTTGGATGCAGTGATCCGGCCACAACGTCTGCGCATGTCCGTGCAGCGGGATCTGGGCGAACGGCTGCCCGTCAGGGTAGTGACTGGCGAAGGACGCGTGGTTGGCCGGGTGCCAGTCCTGGGTGGCCACCACGGTGCGATACCGCTTCTGCGCCAACAGCGCGGCAATGGGCGCCACCAGCGCATCACCCTCAAGACAAGCCAGGGCGCCACCGGGCATGAAGTCCGGTTGCAGGTCGACGACGATCAGGGCCACGTGGGCGGGCAGGGTGTTCATGGCATCAGGGTAACGGCAGGGCCGTCAGCGGGGTAGAGCCGACTTCAGTCGGCTGCCTCCCGCATCGCGCATCATGCTGATGGCAGCCGACTGAAGTCGGCTCTACCTTGGCCGCCCCCCAACGTACGCCCCACACATCCGACCCCCACGTCCGACCCACAAGTCGGGCCCGCAGGTCCCACCCACAGGTCGGGCCCACAGGTGGACCCAACCGTCCTCTCCCGGTCAGGCCACGCTGGCCTCCGCATGCTCGGCACGCAGTTCCGCCGCAGCGGCCACCAGCGCTTCCAGCGCGGCGCGGGTTTCCGGCCAGCCGCGGGTCTTCAGGCCGCAGTCCGGGTTCACCCACAACTGCTCCGGCTTCAGCACCGACAGGGCCTTGCGCAGCAGGTCCACCATCTCCGCCTTGTCCGGCACGCGCGGGGAATGGATGTCATACACGCCCGGGCCGATCTCGTTGGGATAGTTGAAGCGCACGAAGGCATCCAGCAGCTCCATCCGCGACCGCGAGGTCTCGATCGAGATCACATCCGCATCCATCGCCGCAACGGAGTGGATGATGTCGTTGAACTCCGAATAGCACATGTGCGTGTGGATCTGCGTA
Source organism: Stenotrophomonas sp. CFBP 13718 (assembly GCF_014842145.1). Taxonomy (NCBI): domain Bacteria; kingdom Pseudomonadati; phylum Pseudomonadota; class Gammaproteobacteria; order Lysobacterales; family Lysobacteraceae; genus Stenotrophomonas; species Stenotrophomonas sp. CFBP 13718. The sequence continues at coordinate 31,682 of NZ_JACYVC010000015.1, read as the reverse complement.
GCGTCGCGTACCCCGCTGGTGCTGATGCGGAACGATTCCACTGCCCAGTCCAGGTAGGCGCGCCACTGTGCGCGACGCAGCGGCAGTCCTTCGCGGATGGCCGGCTCGTCGACCTGGATCACGCCGATGCCGGCCGCCTCCAGGTCATTCACTTCATCGCGCAGCGCCAACGCGATCTGCCGGCAGGTGACATCGCGTTCCTGGTCATCGCGCACGAACGACCACTGCAGCACCGTCACCGGCCCGGTCAGCATGCCCTTCATCGGCTTGCGGGTGAGGGACTGCGCGTAGCGTGACCAGCGCACCGTCATCGGCTGCGGCCGGCTGACATCGCCGAAGATCACCGGCGGCTTCACGCAGCGCGAGCCGTAGCTCTGCACCCAGCCGTTGCCGGTGAAAGCGAACCCTTCGAGCTGCTCACCGAAGTACTCCACCATGTCGTTGCGCTCGAACTCGCCATGCACCAGCACGTCCAGTCCCAGTTCCTCCTGCACGCGCACACAGTCAGCGGTCTGTTGCTCGAGGAACGCCTCGTAGTCGGCCAGCGAAAGTCTGCCGGACTTGTGCCGGGCGCGGGCGTCGCGCACGTCCAGCGTCTGCGGGAACGAACCGATCGTGGTCGTCGGCAGCAGCGGAAGTTGCAGCGCGGCATGCTGGGCCAACCGTCGCTGCGGATAGGTCCCATGGCGCTGTGCGTCGGCCTTGCCCAAGCCGGCCAGACGCGCGGCCACGGTGGGGTTGTGCACGCGGGGCGAGCGACGGCGTGCATCCAGTGCATCGCGGTTGGCGGCCAGCCCGGCGTCCGCAGACGGCTGGCCATCAAGTGCGTCGGCCAGCACGCGCAGTTCCTGCAGCTTCTGCCGCGAGAACGCCAACCAACTGCGCAGGTCATCGTCCAGCTTCTTTTCCAGCGACAGATCCACCGGGGTGTGCAGCAGCGAGCACGACGGTGCCAGCCACAACAGATCAGGACCGCGATCGGTCTGTGCATAGCGCGCCAGGATCAGCGCATTGTCCAGTTGGGTACGCCAGATGTTGCGCCCGTTGACCAGGCCGGCAGACAGCACACGGCCGGCCGGCAAGGCGTTCAGCACGGCATCCAGCTGTTCGGGCGCGCGCACCAGGTCCACGTGCAGGCCCTCCACCGGCAGCGACGTGGCCAGGGCCAGGTTGTCGTCCAGCGCCCCGAAGTAGGTAGCCAGCAGGAGCTTGGGTCGCGCTGCCGCGTTCGCACCCAGCACCGCATACGCGCGCTCGAACGCCCCCTGTGCCGCCGCATCCAGGTCCTGCACCAGCAGCGGTTCGTCCAGCTGCACCCAATCGGCACCCGCTGCCTTCAGGTGCGCCAGCAGGTCCACATAGGCCGGCAGCAGTGCGTCCAGCAGGTCCAGCGCGGAAGACCCATCGGTCGTCTTGGCCAGTAGCAGGAAACTCACCGGCCCCAGTACGACCGGGCGGGTGTGGATGCCCAGTGCCTTGGCCTCGCGGAATTCGCTCAGCGGCTTGTCACCGCGCAGGGCGAAGGCCTGCCCGGCCTGCAGTTCCGGTACCAGGTAGTGGTAGTTGGTGTCGAACCACTTGGTCATCTCCAGCGCGTGCAGGTCGATTCCATCGCGCTGCAGGCCGCGGGCCATCGCGAAGTACGCGGCCAGCGGCTCACGCTCTGCAAGCGCGCGGTAGCGCGTGGGAATGGCGTCGAACAGGAAGGCGGTATCCAGCACCTGGTCGTACAGGCTGAAGTCATTGCTCGGCGGCACGTCGACACCTGCGTCGACCTGCAGTTGCCAGTGGCGTGCGCGCAGTGCGGCGGCGCTGGCCTGCAGGGTGGCGGTGTCATCCTCGCCACTCCAGTGGCGTTCGAGAGCCCGCTTCAATTCGCGCTTGGCGCCGATGCGGGGAAAACCCAGGTTGGTAACGGTAGTCATTGCAGCGTGTCCTCATTGCATGTCGGCATTGAGGAACGAAGGAACTGCGGGAGGTCGCGCGCCGTTGCCGGCCTACGCCCATCCTGCCAGCGACCTTCGCCCCCGCGGGCGAACCGGATGCCGTGGACAGGTGCACGTGCCGACGCATCCCGCAGGCGGCGGGACGGCATGGGCCCGGGCAACCTCCCCGCGGAGATTCCAGGTCAGATCGGGGGACGGTCGTGTCCCCCGGCCGGGGCCGGTATTCGGGCTGTTGGACACGGGCGTTGCCGCCCACCTAGTGTCCGCCGCTTCCCAGGCGTTGGCCCAGTGCTGTTGGCGGAGGTCGTTTCCATTCACCGCTGCGGGGCAGCTCCGGAATGCGTGCACAGGGCACGGTCACCGGATTCCCGTTTAAATCCATCCCTTCATCCGAATGAAGCGATGGATACCTTCGGCGACCACACGTTAGGCCGAAGCGGCCGCGCGGTCAAGCGCCGTTTCGGTCACCCTGCATCCAATGTGCCGCCTGCGCCGTATATGCCAATGAGCCCCCTGCGGACCCACGCCATGCGCGCCTCTTTCGCCCCGTTCCTGTTGCTGACCGCCTTCATGCCCCTTGCCGCGGGTGCGGCCCTGACCCGCGTGGAGGGCGTAGCGGTGTCGCCCAAAGAGGGTCGTCCGCTCTACCGCGAGACCCACTACCTGCAGGACGTGGACGGGCGGCAGGCGCGATTGGTGCTGTATCGCTGCACCGACGGGCGGGCCTTCGCGCGCAAATGGATGCCACCCGCCGCCGACGCGCAGGCGCCGGATTTCGAGTTCCTCGACGGGCGCGACGGACGCCGCGAGTCGGTGCAGCGCCAGGGGAGCAAGCGGGTAGTCAGCATCCGCTCCGCTACCGCCGCGGCCGAACAGGGCAAGGCGCTTGAGATGCCGGCCGGCGGGGTGATTGATGCCGGATTCGACGCCGCCGTGCGTGCACACTGGTCAACGCTGCTGAAGGGCGACACCGTGGCCTTGCCGTTCCTGCTCACCAGCCGGCAGCGCTGGGTGCCGGTAACGCTGCGCCGCGTCGCCGCCATCGACTGGCAGGGGCAACCGGCCGAAAAGCTGCAGATGCAGCTCGATGCCTGGTTCGGCTTTGCGGTGCCCGCCGTGAGCCTGGTCTATGCCCGTGAGGGTCGCCGCCTGCTGGAGTTCGAAGGCACCGGCAACGTGCGCGATGCCAACGGGGCGTGGCCGCAGGTCCGCGTACGCTTCAAGGATCCGCCGCAAGCCACCGACGACAACGTGCTTGCACAGGCGCGCGCGCAGCCCCTGGTGGCCTCATGCACGGGCTGACGGGCTTGCGATATGCGTCACGAGCAACGAGGATGCAGGTCTATCCCAGTGTGATGCGGAGCCTGCGATGCCCCAGCTGGACGCCCACGACGGTGCCGACGCGCGCCGCCTCGACGCCCTGCTCGAACAGGTGGCGGCGCAGGATCGGCCGGCCTTCGATGCGCTGTACCAGCAGTCTGCGGGCCGTCTGTTCGCTATCTGCCTGCGCCTGTTGCGCGACCGCGGTGAAGCCGAGGATGTGCTGCAGGAGGTCTTCGTGACCGTCTGGCACAAGGCCCCGCGCTTCGACCGCAGCAAGGCATCGGCGATGACCTGGCTGTCCATGCTGGCGCGCAACCGGGCCATCGACCGCCTGCGTGCAGCGCCCCCACGCGCGCTGGACGATGTGTCCATTGCCGAGGAACTGCCGGACGGTGATCTGCAACCGGCGCAGTTGGCCGAGCACAATGATGAAAGTGCACGGCTGACGGCCTGCCTGCAGGCGCTGGAACCGCGGCGGCGCAGTCTGATACGCGCTGCTTTCCTGGATGGCGCCAGCCACGATGAACTGGCGCGCCGTCTTGCCACACCCCTGGGCACGGTGAAGAGCTGGATCCGCCGTGGCCTGTCCCAGTTGCGGGTATGCCTGGAACCATGAACATCCGAGACCTCCAACAGGAAGACGAACAGCCACCCAGCGCCGATCAGTTGGCCGGTGAGTACGTGCTGGGCGTGCTGGACGCCGGGCAGCGTGCCGACGCCGAGCAGCGGATCAGCGCCGATGCGGGCTTCGCGCGACTGGTGAGTCAGTGGGAAGAGCGGCTGGCGCCCTTGCTCGAGGAAGTCGGCAGCGCGCCGGTGCCTGCGCATGTCTGGCTGCGCGTCCGGCGCGAACTGGGCTGGGCGGCCTTCGATGCGGCGCCCGCTCCCCGTCCGTGGAAACGCACCGGCTTCTGGCAGGGCGCGACGGCCCTGGCGGCGGCGTTGGCGTTGGTCGCGGTGTTCACCCGCCCGGCACCCGAGCAGCCGTTGCCGACTCCGGTCGCCACGACGCCGACGCCGGTACCGGCCAGCGAGCCGGAGCAGGCCACCCGCCCGGTTACCCCGCTGCTGCATGACGATGGGCGGGCCGGCTGGCTGGCTTCCGTGGATGCCGCACTGGGCAAGGTGCTGATGGTGCCGGTGCCCAGTGCAGCCGACGCGCAGGGCCGTGCACCAGAGCTGTGGGTGATCCCGGCCGGCGGCGCGCCGATATCTCTGGGCCTGGTGTCCAATGACCGCGCCCACACGGTGGACGTGCCGACCGAACTGCGCGCTGCGCTGGTCAACGGCTCGGTGCTGGCCATCACCCTGGAGCCCACCGCAGGCGCACCGCATGCCGCGCCGACCGGGCCGGTGGTCGCCAAGGGAGATATCGCCAACCTGTAGGGGTCCGGAATTTATTTTCCGGACACTGCATCCACACGGCCGTTGTCATCGTATCTCCTGTCAGTAGCTCCAGGAGGGATGCACGATGTCGGCCACACCTGCTTCACCCCCGCGCCGCCCGCGGCGCTGGTCCACCCTGCTGCGCTGGTTCGATACCGATGCGCGGTCGCCTGCGGCTGCAGAACCGGCCGACCCGGACGGTCATCGCATCGACTGGCTGCGGGCGATTCCGTTCGTGGGCCTGCATCTGGCCTGCGTCGCCGTGATCTGGGTAGGGGTGTCCTGGGTAGCCGTGGCCGTGGCCCTCCTGCTTTACGCGGTGCGCATGTTCGCCATCACTGCGTTCTACCATCGTTACTTCTCCCACCGCACCTTCCATACCTCGCGTGTCGTGCAGTTCCTGTTCGCCCTGATCGGGGCGTCCAGCGTGCAGCGTGGCCCGTTGTGGTGGGCCGCGCACCATCGCAACCACCACCGCCACGCCGACCAGCCGCTGGATCCGCATTCGCCGCGCGAGCAGGGCTTCTGGTGGAGCCACATGGGCTGGTTCCTGACCCGTGAGGGCTTCCGTACCGACTGGTCGCGCATCCCCGACCTGGCCAAATACCCGGAACTGCGCTGGCTGGACCGGTTCGACACCCTCGTACCGGTCGCCTTGGCCGCTGCGCTGTTTGGCCTGGGCGCGCTGTTGCAGCACGTTGCGCCGTCGCTGGGCACCACGGGGCCGCAGATGCTGGTGTGGGGCTTCTTCGTGTCCACCGTGGTGCTGTTCCATGCCACGGTGACGATCAACTCACTCGCCCATCGCTTCGGCAAGCAGCGCTACGACACCGGCGATGACAGCCGCAACAACCTGTGGTTGGCCCTGCTGACCTTTGGCGAGGGCTGGCACAACAACCATCACTTCTTCCCCGGCACGGCCCGCCAAGGCTTCCGCTGGTACGAAGTGGACATCACCTGGTACGGGCTCCGGCTGATGCAGGCGCTGCGCCTGGTGAACGGCCTGAAGCCGGTTCCCGCCTGGGTGCTGGCCAAGGCGAGGAGCTGACATGCGCATCGCCGTGATCGGGTCGGGCATCGCAGGCTTGGCGAGCGCCTGGTGGCTGGACCGCCAGCATGAGGTCACCCTCTTCGAAGCAAACGACTATCTGGGTGGCCATACCCACACGCACGCGGTGCAGGTGGATGGCCGCACCGTGGCGGTCGATACCGGCTTCATCGTCTTCAATCCCCAGCACTATCCGCTGCTGACCGGCCTGTTCGATGAACTGCAGGTGGCCTCGCAGCCGACCACCATGAGCTTTTCCGCACACAGCGAACGCAGCGGTGTCGAGTACAACGCGACCTCGTTGAACACGTTGTTCTGCCAGCGCCGCAACCTGGTGTCGCCGCGTTTCTGGGGGATGCTCGGCGACCTGCGCCGCTTCTATCGCGAGGCACCGGCATTGCTCGAAGGCGATGAAGCCGGTCCGACGCTGGGCCAGTACCTGCACGATCATCACTATGGCGAGGCCTTCATAGAGGAACACCTGCTGCCGATGGCCTCGGCGCTGTGGTCATCGCCGGCCAGCACGGTGCGCGATTTCCCGGCGCGCTATCTGGTGCAGTTCATGGCCAATCACCAGATGCTGCAGATCAGCGCGCGCCCGGAATGGCGCGTGGTGCAGGGCGGATCGGCACGGTATGTGGATGCGCTGCGCCGCCGCTGGCAGGTGCGCGAGCGGCTGGAGTGCCCCGTGCTGGCGGTGGAACGGCTGGCCGATGGTGTACTGATCCACAGTGCGGCTGGTGCCGAAGGCTTCGACCACGTCGTGATGGCCTGCCACAGCGACCAGGCACTGGCGCTGCTGCAGGACCCTGACGCGGTGGAACGCGGTGTGTTGGGCGCCATCCGCTACCAGCAAAACGAAGTGGTGTTGCATACCGATGCCAGCCTGCTGCCGCGCAACCGGAAGGCGTGGGCCGCCTGGAACGCCCACGTGCCGCGCGACCCGGCGCAGGCCTGCACGGTGAGCTACTGCATGAACCTGCTGCAGGGGCTGGATACGCCGACACCCTTGGTGGTGACCCTCAATCGCAGTGAGGCCATCGATCCGTCGAAGGTGCTGCGCCGCCTGCGGTACGCGCATCCGGTGCACGATCACGCCATGGTGCGCGCGCAGCGCCGGTGGCATGAGGTGCAGGGCCGCCGCCACACCTGGTTTGCCGGCGCCTACTGGGGGTGGGGTTTCCACGAGGATGGCATCCGCAGCGCACGCCGCGTGGTGGACGCCCTGCATGCCGTCAGTGCCGAAACGCACTGGCCGCAGCGCGAGGCAAGCACGGTATGAGCAGCAGCGCGATCTACCGCGGACACGTCGTGCACCGTCGGCACCTGCCGCATGCGCATGCGTTCCGCTACCCGATCGCGCAGCTTCTGCTGGATCTGGATGAAGTGGACACCGTATTCGACCGACGCTGGTTGTGGTCGGTGGGTCGCCGCAACCTGGCCGAGTTCCGTCGCAGTGACTACCTGGGCGACCCGGATCAGCCACTGGCCGAGGCGGTGCGTGACCGCGCTGAAGCGGTGCTGGGCCATCGTCCGGTCGGCCCGGTACGCCTGCTTGCCCACCTGCGGCATGCCGGCCATGTGTTCAATCCCGTGAGTTTCTATTACTGCCATGCCGCCGATGGCGAGACCCTGGACTGCATCGTCGCCGAAATCACCAATACGCCCTGGAAAGAGCGCCACGCCTATGTGCTGCCGGTAGCCGATGCGGAGACGCGTGGCCGTGCGCTGCGCTGGCGCTTCGACAAGCAGTTCCATGTCTCGCCCTTCATGCAGATGGACTGTCGCTACGACTGGCGCTTCACCGTACCCGGCGACGACCTGCGCGTGCACATGCAGGTCTGGCGCGAAGGGCAGCGGCAGTTCGATGCAACGCAATCGATGCAGCGGCGTGCGCTGGACGGCCCCGGTTTGGCGAGCGTGCTGGCCCGACATCCGCTGATGACCCTGCAGGTGGTGGGCGCGATCCACTGGCAGGCAGTGCGGCTCTGGCTCAAACGCAATCCCGTACATGACCACCCTTCGCTTGCAGGCAAAAACCAATGAATGACATGAGCCACCGCATCGCCCTGCCCCAGCCCGGTCGCCTGGACGCATTCCTGCGCCGGCAGCTGCTGGCCAAGCTGGCACCGCTGCAGGGCGGCTGCCTGCAGGTGCGTGACGCGCTGGGCGAAGTGCAGCTCGGCGTGGCGGGCAGCGGGCCCACCGTGACCGTGACCGTCGACGATCCTGCGTTCTACCGCGCCGTGGCGACGCAGGGCAGCGTCGGCGCCGGCGACAGTTACATCCGCGGCCAGTGGCGCTGCAACGACCTGGTCGCGCTGGTGCAGTTGTTGGTTCGCAACCGCGACCTGCTCGACGGGGTGGAGCGCGGTCCGGCGCGGATGGGGGGTTGGATGCTGAAAGCCTGGGCGTACCTGCGCCGCAATACGCGCGAGGGCAGCCGACGCAACATCGCGGCGCATTACGACCTGGGTAACCCGTTCTTTTCGTTGTTCCTGTCCGACGACCTGATGTACTCCTCGGCGCTGTATGAAGACGGCGATACCCTGGAGCAGGCCTCGCAACGCAAGCTGGCCCGCATCTGCGAGCAGCTGCAGTTGAAGCCGACCGACCGCGTGGTGGAGATCGGCACCGGCTGGGGTGGCTTCGCGCTGTATGCCGCACGCCATATCGGCTGCCATGTCACCACCACCACCATATCGGTGGAACAGCACGCACTGGCCAGCCAGAGGATCGAAGCGGCCGGGCTCAGTGATCGCGTGACGCTGCTGCTGAAGGACTACCGCGACCTGGAGGGGAAGTACGACAAGCTGGTGTCCATCGAGATGATCGAGGCGATCGGCGCGCAGTACCTGCCGACCTACTTCGCTACGCTGACCCGCCTGCTGAAACCAGAGGGCCTGGCCCTGCTGCAGGCGATCACCATCGAAGACGAGCGCTACCAGCAGGCACGACGCAGCGTGGACTACATCAAGCGCTTCGTGTTTCCCGGCAGCTTCATCCCGTCCATCAACGCCATCCTGGCGGCGAAGACGCACAGCAGCGACCTGCAGCTGATCGGCCAGCACGACTTCGGCTATTCCTATGCACTGACGTTGCGCACATGGCGCACGCGCTTCATGGCGCAGTTGCCGGCAGTGCGTGCGCAGGGGTTCGACGAGAACTTCATCCGCATGTGGGAGTTCTACCTGGCGTATTGCGAAGGCGGTTTCCTGGAGCGGTCGATCGGCGTGTCGCATCTTCTGATGGCACGCCCGGGCTACCGTCCCGTTGCGCTGGGCGGAACGCACTGACATGCATTTCTGGGGCAACGTGATCGGCAACCAGCTGGTCTGGTTCTGCGCGGTGGCCGGGGCCGGCCGCGGCCAGTACTGGCCGGCCGTGTTGGCCGCCACGGCCTACATCGTCAGCCAGTTGCTGCTGTCGGCACATCCGAGCGTTGAACTTAAGCTGATGGCGGTGGCGATCGTCTGCGGGCTGCTGGTCGACGGTGTGGCCGGTGCCAGCGGGCTGGTGGTGTACGCCGCCGGAACCCCGGCCGCGTGGCTCGCCCCTGTATGGATTCTCGCGTTGTGGGCATCGTTCGCGATGACCTTGACGGTCTCTTTCGCTGCCCTGCAGCGACAGTGGAGGCTGGCCGCCTTGGTCGGCCTGCTGCTGGCCCCGCTGGCGTATCTGTCTGCCGCGCGGGGATTTTCTTCAGTGGCCTTCGCCACGCCGGCATGGCGGGGCATCGCCGTGCTCGGCATGGGCTGGTCGCTGGCACTGCCTGCCCTGGCCGCCTGTGCGCGGCGATGGCAGCGGCCGTATCAACGCAGCGCCCGGCTGCAATCAGGAGAGGGTCGATGAAGCTGTTGTGGTGGGTATGGCTGTACGCGGCCGTGGTGATGAGCTGGGGCTGGTGGTGGCAACGTCGCAACGAGAACATCGGTGTGGTGGATGTGCTGTGGGCAAAGAGTGTGGCGGCCGCCGCGCTGCTGCTGGCGCTGCTGGGGGAAGGCGCGCTGCTGCCGCGGATGGCGCTGGGTGTGCTGGGCGGGCTGTGGGGAGCCCGCTTGGCGCTCCACCTGTGGCAGCGCGTGCGCAGCGAGGATGAAGACGGCCGCTACCGCTACCTGCGCGAGCACTGGAACGGGCACCAGGGCAAAATTTTCGGCTTCTTCCAGGCGCAGGCGCTGCTGGTGGTGCTGTTCGCGCTGCCCTTCATCGCCGTGGCGCTCAACCCGCGCACTGACGGCGTGGGTTGGGTGATCGCGGCGGCGGCGGTGTGGTTGGCTAGCGTCGGCGGTGAAGGCCTGGCCGACCGCCAGCTGGCTCGCTTCCGCGCCAAGCCGGAGAACAAGGGCCGTACCTGCCGCGATGGGCTGTGGCGCTACTCACGGCACCCCAACTACTTCTTCGAGTGGCTGCACTGGTTCACCTACGTCCTGCTCGCGGTGGGTTCGCCGCTCTGGTGGTTGTCGTGGTTCGGTCCGCTGGTCATGTACGTGTTCCTGCGCTGGTTGAGCGGTGTGCCCTTCACTGAAAAACAGGCGCTGCGCAGCCGCGGTGATGACTACCGCGAGTACCAGCGCACCACCTCGATGATCTTCCCGTGGTTTCCCCGCAAATCTGCTGCATCCAAGGAGTTCCGCCCATGAGCACCGATATCCAGAGTCTGCCTGCGGCCGACTACGCGCCGGGGCTGACCGGCCTGGCAGAACGTGGCCTGCTGCCTGATGCGCTGCTGCGCCTGGGCATCCGCCAGCAGTGCGCACAGCGCCTTCGCGAAGAGCAGGAAGGCGGTACCGATGCGCAGTCCGCGCGCTTCTCCGAGCGTATCGCCGAGCTGGCGGGCAGCCCACTGGCACTGCATGTGGACGCCGCCAACCGCCAGCACTACGAGGTACCCGCCGCGTTCTTCGCGGCCTGCCTGGGCAAGCGCCTGAAGTACAGCAGCTGCTATTACCGCACCGGTCATGAAACGCTCGACCAGGCCGAGGAAGCCATGCTGGAACTGTATGCCGAGCGTGCGGGTCTGGCAGACGGTCAGGACATCCTGGAGCTGGGCTGCGGCTGGGGGTCGTTGACGTTGTGGATGGCCGAACGTTATCCGAACGCGCGCATCACCGCCGTGTCCAACTCCAACGGCCAGCGGACGCATATCGAAGCGCAGTGCAAGGCGCGCCGGTTGGGCAATGTCACGGTGCTGACGCGCGATGTGAACCACCTGGAGCTACCCGAGCATGCGTTTGATCGCGCGATCTCCATCGAGATGTTCGAGCACATGCGCAACTACGACCGCCTGCTGGGCCGCATCGCCGGTTGGCTGCGCAGCGACGGCGCGCTGTTCGTGCATATCTTCGTGCATCGCACGCTGATGTATCCCTTCGAGACCCAGGGGGATGACAACTGGATGGGGCGGCATTTCTTCACCGGTGGTCTGATGCCGGCCGCCGACACCCTGCTGCATTTCCAGCACGACCTGCTGCTGCAGCAGCGTTGGCTGCTGGACGGCACGCATTACGAGCGCACCGCCAACCATTGGCTTGCCAACCAGGACAGCCAGCGCGATGCGCTGATGCCCGTGCTGCGGCAGACCTACGGCGATGCCGCTGCCGCGCTGTGGTTCCAGCGCTGGCGGATGTTCTGGATGGCGTGTGCCGAGCTGTTCGGCTATGAAAACGGCCAGCAGTGGCAGGTCGCCCATTATCTGTTCCGTCCCCGCTGAAGGAGATCGCCATGCGTCTGTACAGCCTGCTTCCCGTCGTTGCGATGGCACTATCGGCCAGTGCCTGTTCGTCCAGCCCCGAGCGGCCGCTGCCGCGTGCACCGCAGGTTGATGTGCCACGTTTCATGGGCGACTGGTACGTCATCGCGCAGATTCCCACCTTCATCGAGCGCAAGGCCTTTGATTCGGTGGAAACGTACGCACTGCGTCCGGATGGCCGCATCCAGACGACCTTCACCTACCGCAAGGGCAGTTTCCAGGCGCCGGTGAAGACAATGCACCCGGTCGGTCGGGTGGAGAAAGAAGGCAACGGCGCCGTGTGGGGCATGCAGTTCATCTGGCCGATCCAGGCGGAGTATGTGATCTCGTGGCTGGACGCGGATTACCAGCAGACCATCGTGGCGCGCAGCAAGCGTGACTACGTGTGGTACATGGCGCGCACCCCGCAGGTCAGCGACAGCGACTACCAGCAAGCGATCGAGCGCATCGCCGCGATGGGCTACGACACCAGCAAGATCCGCCGCGTCCCGCAATCAAACCGCTGAACGGCGGTAGAGCCGACTTCAGTCGGCTGTCTTCGAAGCCCAGGTAGAGCCGACTTCAGTCGGCTGCCTTCGAAGCCCAGGTAGAGCCGACTTCAGTCGGCTGTCTTCGAAGCCCAAGTAGAGCCGACTTCAGTCGGCTTTCTTCGAAGCCCAAGTAGAGCCGACTTCAGTCGGCTTTCTTCGAAGCCTTGGTAGAGCCGACTTCAGTCGGCTGCCCCGAAGCCGACTGAAGTCGGCTCTACCACCCCATCCCAACCCGCCCACGGCACACCCCACCCAACCCGCCTACACCCCACCGCACCCCACAAACTGCGCCACCCATCTCATGCCGTGAGAGGCACACTTGCCATAATCGGAGCCGTATCCAGCAGAGGGTCGGCCCATGGCAGCCAAGTACTGCGATCTGGTCATGAAGGGGGGCATCACCAGCGGGATCGTCTACCCGAACGCGGTGCTGTCGCTGGCCAAAGCGTATCGGTTCAAGAGCATCGGTGGCACCTCGGCAGGCGCCATTGCCGCGGCCGTAGCGGCGGCTGCCGCGCTCGGTGACCGCCGCCGCCACGCCGGCGAGGCGATGAACGCGCAGGCAGGTTTCGAGGGGTTGTCCGCCGTATCCGCGCAGCTGTCCACGCGCGGATTCATCTACCGCCTCTTCCAGCCGGCGCGTGGCGGGCGTGCGGCCTACCGGCTGCTGGTGGTACTGGCCAGCCACGCCGGCTGGCTGCGAAAGATCGTCTGTCTGTTGGCCGCGGTGTTCACCATCGCGCCAGTGGAGGTGCTTGTATCGCTGACCCTGCTGCTCGGCATCGGCGCGTGGGCCGGCGGCGGCCCTGGCGTGCTGGCCACGCTGCTGCCCTCGCTGCTGTGTGCCTACGGCGCCGGCGTAGCGGGGGCCTTGCTGCGTGTAGCGCGTGTGGCGCGCGGCAACCTGCTGGGGCTGTGCAACGGCCGCAGCGAGGACCCGCAGCGACCCGCACTCACAGACTGGCTGCATGCCAGCCTGCAGGCGTTGTCCGGGCGCCCGCTGGACCAGCCGCTGACCTTCGCCGACCTGCATTCGGCGCCGCGTTATGCGGGCGAGCCGCAGGATGCGCATGCCGTGACCCTGCAGATGATCAGTACCTGCGTCTCGCACAACGAGCCGCGCACGCTGCCATTCAGCGATGCGACGTTCTGGTTCCTGCGCGAGGAGTTCGATCTCCTGTTTCCGTCCAGCGTGGTGGACTGGCTGGTGCAACACGCCGGGACACCCGAGACCTTCGACGGGCGGGACTACCATCGGCTGCCCGCAGGAGATCAACTGCCGGTGCTGGTTGCCACGCGGATGAGCCTGAGCTTCCCGCTGCTGATCAGCGCGGTGCCCCTGCATGAGCCGGCATGGTCGGCCACGCGGCCCCCGCTGCAACGCGTCGAGCCCGGTCGGGGGGGCAAGAACGTGGCAGACAGCATGGAAGGGCTGACCCAAGGCGGGCAGGCGGCGTCGACGGCACCTGCTGCAGCGGAGGCGCCGCGTTTCCGGCGCTGTTGGTTCTCCGATGGCGGCATCGGCAGCAACTTCCCGATCCATCTGTTCGACGCGGCGCTGCCGCGCTGGCCCACCTTCGCCATCAACCTGGTGTATCCGGGCGGTGCCGTGTCAACCGTGGACCCTGAGGATCCGCAGGGCGCGCTGGGACGTGCCGTGGTATTGCCCGCCGGCAATCGTGAGGGCTGGCAACGCAGCTACCGCGACATCAGTGCGCCGCTCGCCGCCAACGAAGTGCTGCGGTTCCTGTTCGCGGTGATATCCACCATGCAGAACTGGCGCGACCTGCTGCAGGCGCGGGCACCCGGCTACCGCGACCGCATCGTCAACGTGGCGCTGGAGGGGGACGAGGGCGGCATGAACCTGGACATGCCACAGGACGTGCTGAGCCGAATCGCGGAGAAAGGCACGCTTGCCGGGGAGCGCTTCTGTGCGTTCTCCTTTGAAAACCACTACTGGGTGCGTTGGCGCAACCTCGCCTCGGCCTACCAGCGTTACACGCTGGAAGTTTCGCGCACCGATGATGCCAGCCAGCAGGTGGTCGCCTACCGGGCGGTGTATGCCAGCGTGGCGACCGGGCAGCCCCTGCCACCGTCGTATCCACTGGGCTCGCAGGAAAGGCAGCGCGCGTCGCAGACGCTGTACGCGCGCATGGTGGAGCAGGGCACCACGTGGGAAGACTGCGGCCCGGACCTCACCGAGGGCGCACCACGCCCCCTGCCGCAGATGAAGGTCACGCCGATCTATTGAGCAGACCGTCAGGGTAGAGCCGACGGGTAGAGCCGACTTCAGTCGGCTGCCTCTGCATCACGCGAAATGCGGCCGACGGGTAGAGCCGACTTCAGTCGGCTGTCTTTGCATCACGCGTAATGCAGCCGACGGGTAGAGCCGACTTCAGTCGGCTGTCTTTGCATCATGCGAAATGCAGCCGACTGAAGTCGGCTCTACCCCGCCATTCCCGCCATTCCCGCCATCCCCACCGTCCCCCGCCGTTCCCGCCATTCCCACCACCCACCACCCACCACCCACCACCCGCCCGCCGCCGCCCCCTGCCTCAGCGCCCCGGCAGCTGCGCGAACGCGCGCTGCATGCAGTCTTCGCGCGGGCATACCCGGCAGCCGGGTCCGATGGATACCGAGTTTCCCGGGCTCTGGATATCCAGCCCCCGGGTGTAGACCAGCCGCTCTGCATGCTGCAGATCGCAGCCCAGCGCCACGGCAAAGGTCTTGCGTGGCTGGCCATGGCCGACCGGGCCGCTGCTCACCTGCCGGGCCAGCCAGAAATGGCGCCGCCCATCCGGCATGCGGGCGGTCTGGGTGAGGATGCGTCCGGGCTGGTTGAACGCTTCGTAGACAATCCACAGCGGGCACGAACCGCCTACCTGCGAAAAGTGGAAGTCGGTGGCCGAGTGGCGTTTGGACACGTTGCCGGCACGGTCCACGCGGATGAAGAAGAACGGCAGGCCCGGTGCACTGCGCCGCGCCAGCGTGCTCAGCCGGTGGCAGACCGCTTCGAACCCTACGCCGAACTGGTGCGCCAGCAGTTCGATGTCGTAGCCGCTGTGCTCGGCTGCGCGCAGGAACGGGCCGTAGGGCATCACCAGCGCGCCGGCAAAGTAGTTGGACAAGCCGATGCGGGCCTGGGCGATACGCGCATCATCGCGGAAGCCGGCACGTTCGATCACCGCATCCACGGTCTCGCCGTGCCCGCGCAGGGCCAGCTCGGCAGCCATCTGGAAGGCCTGCTGGCCCGGTTCCAGGTAATCCGGCAGCCACAGCGTGCGCGCCTGGGCATCCAGCAGGCGCTTCTCGCGGCCAGCCTGCAGCGGTGCCACTTCCACCATCACGCCGTGACGGTCGGCCAGCAACTGGCGTAGCCGCGGCGCCATGTGGCCGACAGTCAGCCCCCACTCGGCGAACAACTGCTCGGCCAGCTCATCCAGCTCCGGGATGTGGTTGTGCATGCGGTTGAAGAAGTCGCGCACCTGGTCGCCCGCGGGCAGGCTCAGTCCGGCGCCGGGCTCGCCCAGCTGGAACTCCAGCGCTGCTGCATGCTCGCGCAGCGCCAAATGGCGGCGGTGCAGGTCCAGCAAGGCTTGGCTGACCTGCGGCAGGTTGCCGGCCATGGCCCGCAGTTCGGTGGCACTGACATCGGCCAGGCCGAGGTCACGCAGCGTCTGCCCCAGCGCATCCTGCAGCGCCGCCGGTCCTCCGGCATCGAACAGGTCGCCCAATTCGCCCAGCACGGCGCGCAGACGCTGCTGCACGGCCGGGGTCAGCGGCCGCTTGTTGCGCTCGATCTGGTTGAGATAGCTGGCGGAAACGCCCAGCCCCTGCGCCAGTTGCGCCTGGGTGTAGCCACGCTGCTCCCGCAGCTTGGCCAGGCGCAGACCGAGATGACGCTGAGGCACAAGGTCATTCACAGAATTAACAAAAATCAGCAGCCCGGTTGGCCAGATTAAGCGCAGACAGCTCAGAAATCGAGCAGTGGCCTGTGAATAATGCCAAGCATCTTCAGTACTCCGATGGAACCGCCATGACTGTTGCAGCGCCCCGTATCCGTCTGTTGATCGATGGCCAGT
Source organism: Stenotrophomonas sp. CFBP 13718 (assembly GCF_014842145.1). NCBI lineage: Bacteria > Pseudomonadati > Pseudomonadota > Gammaproteobacteria > Lysobacterales > Lysobacteraceae > Stenotrophomonas > Stenotrophomonas sp. CFBP 13718. Next base: position 15,615 of record NZ_JACYVC010000015.1, on the reverse strand, counting down.
TCATCGAGTCGTCCACCGCGCAGTGGCAGGACGTCGTCAATCCGGCCACGCAGGACGTGCTGGCCCAGGTGCCGTTCGCCACCACCAGCGAAGTCGACGATGCCGTCGCTGCCGCCAAGGAAGCCTTCAAGACCTGGCGCAAGACGCCCATCGGCACCCGTGCGCGCATCTTCCTGAAGTACCAGCAGCTGATCCGCGAGAACATGAGCGAGCTGGCGCACACCCTCAGTGCCGAGCAGGGCAAGACCGTGCCGGACGCCGAAGGCGATGTATTCCGCGGCCTGGAAGTGGTCGAGCACGCCGCAGCAATCGGCAACCTGCAGCTGGGCGAGCTGGCCAACAACGTGGCCAATGGCGTGGACACCTACACCTTGATGCAGCCGTTGGGTGTGTGCGCGGGCATCACGCCGTTCAACTTCCCGGCGATGATTCCGCTATGGATGTTCCCGATGGCCATCGCCACCGGCAACACCTTCGTGCTCAAGCCGTCCGAACAGGATCCGATGGTCACCATGCGCCTGGTCGAACTGGCGCTCGAAGCCGGCATCCCGAAGGGTGTGCTGAACGTCGTCCACGGCGGCGAAGAAGTGGTCAACGCGATCTGTGACCACCCGGACATCAAGGCGATCTCGTTCGTGGGCTCCACCCGCGTCGGCACCCACGTGTACAACCGCGCCTCGCTGGCCGGCAAGCGCGTGCAGTGCATGATGGGCGCGAAGAACCATGCGGTCGTGCTGCCTGATGCCAACAAGGAGCAGACCCTCAACGCGATGGTTGGCGCCGCGTTTGGTGCAGCCGGACAGCGCTGCATGGCCGCCTCCACGCTGGTGCTGGTGGGTGATGCACGCGCCTGGGTGGAGGACCTGGTGGCGAAGGCGAAGACGCTCAAGGTCAGCGCTGGCTCGGTGACGGGCACCGATGTCGGCCCGGTCATTTCCTGCAGTGCCCGCGAACGCGTGGAAGGCTTGATCGCTTCGGGCGTGGAGCAGGGCGCAACGCTGGACCTGGACGGCCGCAATCCGCAGGTTGATGGCTTCGAAAAGGGCAACTTCGTCGGGCCGACCATCTTCTCCGGCGTCACCACCGACATGCGCATCTACCAGGAAGAAATCTTCGGGCCGGTGCTGGTGATCCTGGAAGCGGAAACGCTGGAAGACGCCATCGCGCTGGTCAACAGCAACCCCAATGGCAACGGCACGGCGGTGTTCACCCAGTCCGGCGCCGCCGCGCGTCGCTTCCAGGAAGACATCGACGTCGGCCAGGTCGGCATCAACGTGCCGATCCCGGTGCCGGTGCCGCTGTTCTCCTTCACCGGATCGCGCGCGTCAAAGCTGGGTGACCTCGGTCCATATGGCAAGCAGGTGGTGATGTTCTACACGCAGACCAAGACCATCACGGCACGTTGGTTCGATGACGAGACGCTGAGCCACGGCGTCAACACCACCATCAGCCTGAAGTAACCACGGAGTTGCAGACATGAGTAACTCGATGACGACGGAACTCGACGAAGCGCAGCAAGCCTATCGAGAGGCAGCGCGTGACTTCGCCCAGGCAGAATTGGCGCCACACGCAGCGCGGTGGGATGCGGAGGGCATCTTCCCGCGCGAGGCAATCGCCAAGGCAGGGGAACTCGGTTTCTGTGGCTTGTACATGGATCCCGAGGTCGGTGGCAGCGGCTTGAGCCGTCTGGACGCCGCCGTCGTCATCGAGGAACTCGCCAACGTGGATCCCTCCACCGCGGCCTATGTCAGCATCCACAACATGGCCTCGTGGATGGTCTCCACCTGGGGCCAGGAAAGCCTGCGCGCCGCGTGGGGCGCGGATCTGTCGGCCGGCACCAAGCTGGCCTCCTACTGCCTGACCGAACCGGGAGCGGGCTCGGATGCGGCATCGTTGAAGACCACGGCCGTGCGCGATGGCGACGACTATGTGCTCAATGGCTCGAAGGCCTTCATTTCCGGCGCTGGCGCGACCGAGCTGCTGGTGGTGATGGCACGAACCGGCGGCCCCGGCGCGAAAGGCGTCAGCGCCATCGCGGTGCCGGCCGACCTGCCGGGCATCAGCTACGGCCGCAAGGAAGAGAAGATGGGCTGGAACAGCCAGCCGACCCGTGGCATCACCTTCGACAACGTGCGCGTGCCGGTCAGCCACCTGCTGGGCGAAGAGGGCGGCGGCTTCAAGCTGGCCATGAAAGGCCTGGACGGCGGGCGCATCAACATCGCCGCCTGTTCGCTCGGTGCCGCGCAGGGTGCGCTCGATGCGGCACGACGCTACATGGGCGAGCGGCGCCAGTTCGGCAAGGCGCTGGCCGAGTTCCAGGCGCTGCAGTTCAAGTTGGCCGACATGGCCATCGAGCTGGTCGCCGCACGGCAGATGGTGCACACCGCGGCCCGCAAGCTCGATGCGGGTGCCAGCGATGCCAACGTGTGGTGTGCGATGGCCAAGCGCTTCGCTACCGATGCGGGCTTTACCGTGTGCAACGAAGCGCTGCAGATCCACGGCGGTTACGGTTATATCCGCGAGTACCCGATCGAGCGCCTGCTGCGTGACTGCCGTGTGCACCAGATCCTGGAAGGCACCAACGAGATCATGCGGGTGATCGTTGCCCGTCACCTGCTCAATACCGAAGAGGAACTGCGATGAACGATTGGCGCACCCATGAACATGCCGGCCTGAAGGTCGAGGCCGATGGCCACGTTGCGGTCATCACCCTGCACAATCCGCCCGCGCATACCTGGACCGTGCACAGCCTGTCGGCCCTGCGCGACCTGGTGGGTGCGTTGAACGCGGACCGTGATGTCTATGCGCTGGTGATCAGTGGCGAGGGCGAGAAGTTCTTCTCCGCCGGCGCCGACCTCAACCAGTTTGCGTCCGGCGACAAAGCCGCTGCGCGGGAAGCCGCGCGCCGCTTCGGTGAGGCATTCGAGGCGCTCTCCGCGTTCCGCGGCGTGTCCATCGCGGCCATCAACGGCTATGCCATGGGCGGCGGCCTGGAATGTGCGTTGGCGTGCGACCTGCGCATCATCGAAGAACACGCCCAGGTGGCGCTGCCGGAGGCCACCGTCGGCCTGCTGCCGTGCGCCGGCGGCACGCAGAACCTGCCGCGCCTGGTCGGCGAAGGCTGGGCCAAGCGGATGATCCTTCTCGGTGAGCGCATCGACGCAGATACCGCCGTGCGGATCGGTCTGGCCGAGCAGAAAGCCGGCAAGGGCGAAGGTAAAGCGCTGGCGCTGGAGTGGGCGAAGAAGGCCGGCAAGCAGAGCCCGACCAGCATCGCCGCCTGCAAGACGCTGGTGCAGTCCACCCGCACCGGTACCCATGCATCGGCGCTGGTCGCAGAGCGCGAAGCGTTCGTGGACCTGTTCGATACCGCCGACCAGGTAGAGGGCGTCAGCGCCTTCCTGGAAAAGCGCAGCGCGCAGTGGAAGAACGCATGAGCCGGGAAACCGACATCGTGGTTGACGAAGCGCCGGTGCTGTTTGAAGAACGCACCGCGGCCAACGGCACGCGCATCGGTATCGCCACGCTCAACGCACCGCGCACGTTGAATGGCTTCTCGCTGCCGATGGCCCACCTGCTGTTGGAAAAGCTGCGTGCGTGGGCAGACGATGACGGCGTGGCCGTGGTCGTGCTGCAGGGCGCTGGCGAGAAAGCATTCTGCGCCGGCGGCGACCTGCACAGCCTGTACCAGAGCATGCAGGCGTACCGCGCGGCAGGGCAGGTGGACATCCGCCAGAACACGCATGCCGCCGAGTTCTTCGACATCGAGTACCGCGTCGATTACCTGATCCATGCGTACCCCAAGCCGATCCTGTGCTGGGGCCACGGCATCGTCATGGGCGGCGGCATCGGCCTGATGTCCGGCGCCAGCCATCGCGTGGTCAGCGAGCGCTCGAAACTGGCGTTCCCGGAGATCACCGTCGGCCTGTTCCCGGACGTCGGCGGCAGCTGGCTGCTGCAGCGCGTGCCGGGCAAAGGGGGACTGTTCCTGGCGCTGACCGGCGCGCTGCTTGGCCCGGGTGATGCGATCCATGCCGATCTGGCAGATCTGCACATCGCCGAATCGCAGCGCGCCGAAGTCTTCGACGCATTGCTGCAGGCGGACTGGGGCCGCGACAGCGAGGGCAACCACGGCCGCTTGGACACGCTCCTGCAAGCCTTCGCCAGCGACGCACCCGCAGGCCCGCTGCAGGCCCATGCGGACCTGCTGGAAACGCTGTGCGCCGGCGACGAACTGCCGGCGATCATCGAACGCATCCGCGCCCTGCAGACCGACGACGCGTGGCTGCAGAACGCGCAGAAGACGCTTGCCGCCGGTGCACCCGGTTCGGCGCGGCTGGCGTTTGAACTGCAGCGCCGCACCGCCGGCGCGGACCTGGCGACGGTGTACCGGCTGGAGTACGTGACGGCCCTGCATTGCGCCGCGCACGGTGACTTCGCCGAGGGCATCCGCGCGCTGTTGGTGGACAAGGACCGCACCCCGCACTGGAACCCGGCTTCGCTGACCGACGCCAGCGCGGCGTGGGCCGAAGACTTCTTCATTTCCCCGTGGCCGGCAGACCAGCACCCGCTGGCCGACCTTGGCGCCACCGCTGCTGAAAGGACCGTCGCATGAGTCGCATTGCATTCATCGGGCTGGGCAACATGGGCGGTCCGATGGCCGCCAACCTGGCCAAGGCGGGCCACGCCGTGCGCGTGTTCGACCTCGTACCCGCCGCCGTGCAGGCGGCCGTGGATGCCGGCGCAACGGCTGCCACCTCCGCACTGGATACGTTGACCGATGCCGAGGTGGTGATCTCGATGCTGCCGGCCAGCCGTCACGTCGAAGGCGTCTATCTGGGCGATGACGGTCTGCTGGCCGACATCCCGGGCGGTGCGCTGGTGATCGACTGCAGCACCATCGCACCGGCCACCGCGCGCAAGGTCGCCGAAGCCGCCGCGGCGCGTGGCCTGCAGATGCTGGACGCCCCGGTGTCCGGCGGTACCGCCGGTGCCACGGCCGGCACGCTGACCTTCATCGTCGGGGGCGAAGAGGACGCACTGGAACGTGCACGCCCCTACCTGCAGGCGATGGGCAAGAACATCTTCCATGTGGGGGCCAGCGGCGCCGGCCAGGTCGCCAAGCTGTGCAACAACATGGCGCTGGGCGTGATCATGGCGGTGACCGGTGAATCCATCGCCCTGGGCGTGGCACACGGGCTGGACCCGAAGGTGCTGTCGCAGATGATGGCGGTCAGTACCGGCCGCAGCTGGGCGACCGAAGTGTGCAATCCGTGGCCGGGGGTGCTGGAAAACGCGCCGGCCTCGCGCGGCTACAGCGGTGGCTTCGGCAGCGACCTGATGCTCAAGGACATGGGCCTGGCGGTGGAAGCGGCGATGAGCGTGGGCGCCTCCATCCCGCTCGGCGAGCTGGCGCGCAACCTGTATTCGATGAATCACCAGGCAGGCCGCGGCAAGCTGGACTTCTCCAGCGTGGTGCAGCTGGTGAGCAACGAGAAGTAACCGCGAGCTGGGTCGGATCGCTTTCGCCGAGCGAAAGCGATCAGGCGCTTGGTGTTTTGCTGCTGTCGCGTGTCCCTTCATCCATGAAGCGGATCGACGAGCGCCCCCCGATCCCGTTGCCATGGCTGAGCAGATCCCCGCGCAGGTCGTCACGATCTGCGGTGAAGGGCAGACCCTTTGCCGTGGCGTAGGCCTGTGCCTGGTGATCCACCGCATCCACGTAGGTCTTTTCGCCCGCCTGCAGTGGGCGACTTTCGATGGAACCCACCGGCCACGTGCCGAGCTGGCCGAAGTCCACCTGGATCGCGCCCAGGCTGTATCCGCTGCTCTGCGCAACGCTGCTGACGGTTCCCCAGTCGGGCTCGCGCATGCCGCGCGTGATCCCCGCGATGGACAGGTGGTACGACGCTGGCCCACCCTCGGTCAGCCGCTTACTCCAGCAGGTCCAGATACTGCTGCAGCTGGTCGGCGCGCGCGCTCAGGCGGCGCATCTGCGCATCGCTGCCCTGCAGGTTGCCGGCCTGGGTGCTGTCCTGCACGTATGTCTCCAGCTCGGCATCGCGGTCACGCGATTGCAGCCACGCACGCTGGGCTGCGGTGAGGGCCGCCTTTCCGCTTGCGTCCAGCTTTGCCTGCAGCGCTCTGTAGACGCGGTTGAGGCGCTGGTCCTGGCGGGTGGTTTCTGCGGAAATGCACGCAGCCTGCACGATGGCGCCCTGGGCGCGCTGCTGGCAGGTCGTGAAAGTGGGGCTGATGCCCTTCGCCGGGGTGGCCGGAACAGGCGACAAGGCGAGCGCGGCGCTGCTGGCCAGCAAGGCGCTGAGCAGCGTGATCGAACGACAGAACGGCTTCTGCAACAGCTGCATGCGCTACTCCACGATCATGGGGCGTGGAGTATACGAAGCGGTTGCTGACAGGCGCGTTAGACCCGACCCGGACACCCGTGCACACGGCCGGGCGATCCGGCCGCGTGCAGGGGATGAAAGTCAGGCCACGATCAGCTTGACGTCGATGTTGCCCTGGGTCGCATTGGAGTACGGGCAGACGATGTGGGCTTTCTGCACCAGCTCTTCCAGCTGTTCGCGCGGCACACCCGGGGCGGTGATGGTCAGCTCGGCCTCGATGCCGAAACCGGTCGGGATCTGGCCGATGCCGACCTTGCCGGTAACGGTGGTGTCAGCCGGCAGCGCGACCTTGGCCTGGCCGGCGACGAACTTCAGCGCGCCGAGGAAGCAGGCCGAATAGCCGGCAGCGAACAGCTGCTCCGGATTGGTGCCCGGGCCGCCTGCGCCGCCCAGCTCGCGCGGCGTCGACAGCTGGATGTCCAGCACGTTGTCGGAGGACACAGCGCGGCCTTCGCGGCCGCCGGTTGCGGTGGCCTGGGCGGTGTACAGAACCTTTTCGATCGACATGGAGGAGTTCCTTGTTGGGGTGGCCGGTTGGCCGGTGAGGTGTACTTTGCGCGCCTTTGCTGGACGTGTGGCAACATGGAGTCCGGAAAACTTGATGGATCGTCCGGCCATGCTCGATCGACTTGAATCCCTGCTCGATCGCTTCCCGGTCAGTGCGCGGCTGCTGCAGGGTGGCGAGATCAGCGGCCACTGGGTGCCGGCGCAGGCCGCCAGCCAGCCCCTGCTGCACCTGCTCAGCCAGGGCGGCGTGGAGGTGATGGACAGCGATGGCACCCGCCTGCGCATCGATCAGCCCAGCGTGCTGTTGTACGCCCGGCCGCGCGAACATCATTTCAGCATTGATGACGGGCTGCAGGTGCCGCTGGTGACGGCGGGGCTGCGTTTCGAAGCCGGCGAAGGCAGCCCGGTGGCCGACGCGTTGCCGAGCCCGATCTGCTTGCCACTGGCCGACCTGCTGGGTAGCAACGCGGTGCTGGGTGTGCTCTTCGAAGAAGCCTTCACCGAGCGCTGTGGCCGGCAGGCGATGCTCGACCGCCTGTTCGAACTGGTGATCATCCAGGTGCTGCGCACGCTGATGGAAAACGGCCAGATCCAGGTCGGGCTGCTGGCTGGAATGGGCCACCCGCGGCTGCGCCATGCACTGGTGGCCATGCACGAACGACCGGCCGAAGAGTGGTCGCTGCAGACGTTGGCCGAGCGTGCCGGGATGTCACGCAGCGCCTTCGCCGAAGGGTTCCGCGATGTCGTAGGCAGTACGCCCGGGCAGTACCTGCAGGCGTGGCGGACGCGACTGGTGCAGCAGGCCCTGCGCCGTGGCCAGCCGCTGAAGCGCATCGCCGGTGACGTCGGGTATGGCAGCGAGGCCGCGCTGTCGCGCGCGTTCAAGGCGCAGACCGGACAGTCCCCGAGGGAATGGAAACAGGCCGCGCGGTGACGCTGGGTATGGCGATTGCCGTGGTAGCGCCGAGCCATGCTCGGCGAGCGCCCCGCGCGGTGAAGCATTCCACCGAGCACGGCGCGGCCCTACCCGGTCATACCGCCCATTCCAGGTCGGTGGTGAACATGATGGTCAACCAGCGATCCGGTGACTCCTCACCCAGCAGGTCACCGATCTCATCGCGCAGGCGATCCCATTCGGCCAACGCACGCGGCGGATCGTCTGCACGGACCACGAAGAACAGTTCGATCTGTTCACCGCGACCGACCTGCGCCACGTAGCTGCGGTAATCGATGAACCCATGTCGAGTGACCACATCGCGGGCCACCGCATCCACGTGCGCCCGCAGCTCCTGGGGCGCCACCAGCAGGATGCCGGCCAAGGCTTGGCGCACGGTGCCCAGCGGCGCCACCATGACGAACAAGCAGACCACTGCCAGGATGCCCGGATCGATGTACGGCCCGATCCAGTCCAGCGACGTGCCACGCACCAGTGCACCGCCGATGAAGGCCAGCAGATAACACGCGGACATGCTCGCCGCGATGATCCAGTTCTTCGCATCCAAGGCGATGAAGTCCGAGCCGATCTGCCGGTTGGCACGCAGCACGAAGGCCGCCAGCGCCCCTTCGGCCAGCAGCGAGATCACCCCGAAGGTGATGGCCGGGCCGAGCGCGATCAGACGCCCGCCCGAGGTCAGCGCATCCACCGCATTGACGAACGCGTACAGCGCCGCACCAATCATCAGCGTGCCACTGACGCCCAGCACGATGGGTTCCAGATGCCAGAATCCCATCGAAAAACGCTGGTTCAAGCGCGACTGCAGGGTATCGGTATTGGTGGACTGGGCAATCAGCCGGGCGACCAGCAGCGACAGCCACGTCATCACCACATCGATCATTCCGTAGATGCCATCGAAGATGATCAGCGAGGAGTTGGCGTACAGCCCGAAGCCTACCGCCATGGAGGCCATGACCAGGGTGCCGGCGATCGAAAGGCGCAGCACCCCCTGCTCGGTGCGGGTATCGAAGAAACGTGGGGGAATGATGGCCATGCCGTGATTGTAGGCCGGGACCATGACCAGCCCGTAGCGCCGAGCCATGCTCGGCGAGCGCGCAGCGCGGCAGCACGCAGCACGCAGCGTCAGCAGCCCTTGGCCGGTATCCCGGTAGCGCCGAGCCACGCTCGGCGAGCGCGCAGCGCGGCAGCTTCGTTCTTCCGCCGAGCACGGCTCGGCGCTACCACGGCAGCAGCACGGCTCGGCGCTACCCGCCGGGCCTTGGCTGCCGTAGACTTGCGCGCTTCCCGCCCTCCGCGAAGCCCGTACGCAGTGACCACGCCACCCTGACCCCTGCCTCATGGCAGCCGGACCTGTCCGGCATCAGGAACCCGCGTACCCATTGCAGCGCTGCGTGGCCGTGACCACGTGCGCCAAGGAAATCCCATGCAGACCCATTACCCGCTGCGCCAGCAGTGGCTCGGCAACGTCCGTGGCGACGTGCTGTCCGGCATCGTCGTCGCGCTCGCGCTGATCCCCGAGGCCATCGCTTTCTCCCTCATTGCCGGGGTCGATCCGAAGGTCGGCCTGTACGCCTCGTTCTCCATCGCGGTCATCACCGCCATCGCCGGCGGCCGCCCGGGCATGATCTCCGCCGCCACCGGTGCGATGGCGCTGGTGATGGTCGATCTGGTCAAGGACCACGGCCTGCAGTACCTGTTTGCCGCCACCATCCTGACCGGCGTACTGCAGATGTTGGCCGGCGCATTGAAGCTGGGCTCGCTGATGCGCTTCGTCTCGCGCTCGGTCATCACCGGCTTCGTCAATGCGCTGGCGATTCTGATCTTCATGGCGCAACTGCCGGAACTCGTCGGCCGTGGGCCGACGGTCTACCTGCTCTGCGCAGCTGCGCTGGCGATCATCTACCTGCTGCCACGCATCACCCGCGTGGTGCCCTCGCCACTGGTGGCGATCGGCGTGCTCACCGCCGTCGTGATCGGTTTCGGCATCGACGTACGCACGGTCGGTGACATGGGCCAGCTGCCCGACAGCCTGCCGTCCTTCTTCCTGCCGGACGTGCCGCTGAACTGGGAGACGCTGCGCATCCTGCTGCCGGTGTCGGCCACACTGGCGGTGGTGGGCCTGCTCGAATCCATGATGACCCTGCAGATCGTCGAGGACATCACCGAGACGCCGAGCGAGCGCAACCGCGAGTGTGCCGGGCAAGGCCTGGCGAACACGGTGACCGGCTTCTTCGGCGGCATGGCCGGCTGCGCGATGATCGGGCAGTCGGTGATCAACGTGACCAGCGGCGGGCGCGGGCGCTTGAGCTGCCTGATCGCCGGCAGCGTGCTGCTGATGCTGGTGGTATACGGCAGCGAGCTGGTGCGCCAGATCCCGATGGCTGCCCTGGTGGCGGTGATGATCATGGTCAGCATCGGCACCTTCAGCTGGCGCTCGCTGCGTGACCTGCGCACTCATCCGCGCAGCTCTTCAATGGTGATGCTGCTGACGGTGGTGGTCACTGTGGCGACGCATGATCTGGCCAAGGGCGTACTCAGCGGCGTGCTGCTGTCAGCGCTGTTCTTCGCGCGCAAGGTCGGCGGCATGTTGGACGTGCAGCGTGATGACCACGAAGGCGCGCAACGTTATGTGGTGCGTGGACAAGTGTTCTTCGCATCGGCCGGGCAGTTCGGTGCGGCCTTCGATTACCAGCACGTTGCGCCGCGGGTGGAGATTGACCTGCAGCACGCGCACCTGTGGGACCTCACGGCCGTGGGTGCACTGGAGCGCGCTGCCGAAAAGCTGCGTGCGCATGGCGCCGTGGTGGACATCGTTGGCCTCAACGCGGCCAGCCGGACGCTGGTGGAGCGGGTGGGACGCAAGGGCGCACCGGACAGCGTGCACTGACTGCTGCGACCCTTCATTCTTCGATCCGGGCTGCCGCCGTACGGCAGCCCGCGCGCGCTTGGGCGCTGTCAGTGTTCGCAGTTCTGGTGGACGATTACGGTGTTGGCATCGATGACGTTGACCTTGGGCTCACCCACCAGCTGGCCAGCCAACTTGTCGCACCCGAACTTCAGCAGGCGATCTGCCTCCCGACGTTGAGCTTCACCAAATTTGCCTTTGAATGTCACGCTGAGGGGAGTGACGGCAGCGTTGGCGCTTGGGGCCATGACGAGGGCAACGAGCAAGCCAGACAGAACAGCCTTCAATCGGTGATTGTTCATGATGTCTCTCTTCAGGGTGAGCGCGGCGACCTGCCGCGAGAGGCATGGTGGACGGCTGGTTGAAGAAAGGCTGTAGGGCAGCGTGCCGCAGACGGCAGCAGGCTTGCTGGTAGCCGTATAGGAGACTCCGATGCGACGAGGCTGGCAGCTCCCGTATTGAGGCTGACAGCTCCGGCCTTGTATCCCGCCCTGCAGTCGCCGGACACGTGCATTGCGCCGCGTTGCTGGGCAAGGCCGGTCTTGCTGCGTGGGTGCTTGGCGTCCCTGAGCATCGTCGTAGGGTTCGCCGCGTCGAGGTCAGACCACAGTAGCCGGGTGATCCCGCCTCCACGCTGCGCCGTGAGAATGACGAAAGGCAAATTACCAAGCGCCAGGCCTCGGCCACGAATCGGTTGTCGACTTCAACACCTTTCATCGGCCTGGCCGGTTTGAGCCGTCGGAAAGGAATCCCGCGGCGACGTTCATTATTGCAGGCGCGCGCGAGGGATAATGTGCCCCTTGGCGTTCATGTGGTTCCCCGCACCTGCTGTCGGGAATGCGCGATCACACGGGGGGCGGTCAGCTGTTTGGCCACAATGGTGCCCAGGGCTTCACTCAAGCGAATTGCTGTGGCCGCCAGTCGATCTTTATGACCTTAAGTACATGAAAACATTGAAATCTGAGCATATCCGCCTGTGCGTCGCCCCGATGATGGATTGGACGGACCGCCATTGCCGCGTGTTCCATCGGCTGCTGGCGCCCGGCGCGCGGCTGTATACGGAAATGGTGCACGCCAACGCGGTGATCCATGGCGACCGCGAACGACTGCTGGGCTTTGATCCGGTGGAACAGCCGCTGGCGCTGCAGCTGGGCGGCAGCGAGCCGGCCCTGTTGGCGCAGGCCGCGCGTATCGCGCAGGACTGGGGCTACGACGAGGTCAACCTCAACTGCGGGTGTCCGTCCGATCGCGTGCAGGCGGGGCGCTTCGGTGCGTGCCTGATGCGCGAACCGGCCCTGGTGGCCGACTGCGTGGCAGCGATGGTGGCGGCCGTGGACATCCCGGTGACGGTCAAATGCCGCCTGGGCGTGGACGATGACAGCGAGTACGAGCGCTTCGCGGAATTCGTCGACCGCCAAGTGCAGGCGGGCGCCCCGATGGTGGTGGTGCACGCGCGCAACGCGTGGCTGAAGGGCCTTTCGCCCAAAGAAAACCGTGAGGTACCCCCGCTCCGTTATGACTGGGCGTACCGCCTCAAGCAGGAGCGCCCGCAGCTGCCCGTGGTGCTCAATGGCGGGCTGGCCAGCATCGACGCCGTACAGGCGCAGCAGGGCAAGGTGGACGGGGTGATGCTGGGCCGTGCGGCCTACCATGACCCCTACCTGCTGCATCAGCTGGAGTCGCTGCACACGGGCGCACCGCTGCAGACGCGGCAGGCGCTGCTGCGCGCCCTGCGTCCGTACGTGGAAGCGAAGCTGGCGGAGGGCGCCGCGCTCAAGCACATCAGCCGCCACATCCTGGGCCTGTTCCATGGCCAGCCCGGGGGGCGCGCATTCCGGCAGATCCTCAGCGAAGGCGCGCACCGTGAGGGAGCCGACTGGTCGTTGGTGGAACAGGCGCTCGCGGTCACCGAGCGGGATGGCGGACGCGTCGCGGCCTGACGACTTCTGCAGGGCGACATCCGGCGCAACATACCTGCTAGTATGTTCACTTACCTGAACATAGACATCCGATCTTCAGAAAAGTTCAGACCGGATTCACTGGTAAAAGCCGAAATTTGGAAAAGATATGTAAAGCCCCGGGTCCTTGATCCGGACGCGGACTTCACATTTTTTGAACGAATTGCCGACCTCGGCTAGGATCGCAACGATGTTCTTCCGTTTCCACACCTGCCAGCTCACCCTTGCCACCTGCGTGGCGCTGGGTGCATTGGCGCCGCTGCCGTCCCATGCGCAAGCGCCTCCACCCGCGCAGATGCAGCAGGGCGTGCCGCAGCGCATGCAGATGGCCGAGCGCGCGGACATGGTGCGCGGTGGCCCCAGCGAAGAGCGGCGGTCGTTGTCCGATGCGGTGCGTCGGGTGCAGCGGTCTACCGGTGGACACATCCTTGGCGTGGAGCAGGTGCCCTTTGATGGGCGCAACATCAACCGCGTGAAGTACATGGATGAGCGTGGTCGCGTGCGTTACATGGACGATCCTGTGCAGCAGCGTTCACAACCCCGCCCGCCCCGATCGGATATGTCTTCACTACGCGGCGATAACCCCTGAACAGGGATCATCGTCGCATCAAACCCGATTTCCACCGGCCCAACAGGCCGACCCCAGCACACTAGGGAGAGTTCATGCGTATCCTTCTGGTCGAAGACGAAGCCCCGCTGCGTGAGACCCTTGCAGCCCGGCTCAAGCGCGAAGGCTTTGCCGTCGACGCGGCGCAGGATGGCGAGGAAGGTCTCTACATGGGCCGCGAAGTGCCGTTCGACGTAGGCATCATCGATCTGGGCCTGCCGAAGATGTCGGGCATGGAACTGATCAAGGCCCTGCGCGACGAGGGCAAGAAGTTTCCGGTGCTGATCCTGACCGCACGGTCCAGCTGGCAGGACAAGGTCGAGGGCCTCAAGCAGGGCGCCGACGATTACCTGGTCAAGCCGTTCCACGTTGAAGAACTGCTGGCGCGTGTCAATGCACTGCTGCGCCGTGCAGCCGGCTGGAGCAAGCCGACGCTGGAATGTGGCCCGGTTGCCCTGGACCTCGCGGCGCAGACGGTCAGCGTGGCGGGCAGCAACGTCGATCTCACCAGCTACGAGTACAAGGTGCTGGAGTACCTGATGATGCACGCCGGTGAACTGGTCTCCAAGGCCGATCTCACCGAGCACATCTACCAGCAGGACTTCGACCGCGACTCCAACGTGCTGGAGGTCTTCATCGGCCGCCTGCGCAAGAAGCTGGATCCGGACGGCGAACTGAAGCCGATCGAAACCGTACGCGGCCGCGGCTACCGTTTCGCGATTCCGCGTAACGAAGGCTGAGCCTGCACCTGGCGAGCATCTGATGTCCGGCCGTCTGTGGTTATTCCGACGCTGGCGGCCGCGATCCCTGCAGGCACGCCAGCTGCTGGCTGCGTCGGTGGGCCTGGTGGCCTTCCTGGCGCTGGCCGGTTACGCACTGGATGCGGCCTTTGCCGATACCGCGCGTGCCAACCTGCGCGAGCGGCTGAAGAACTACGCCACGGCCTACGCGGCCGGCAGCGATTTCACCCGCGACCGCTCGTTGTACCTGCGCGAGCAGCCGCCGGATTCGCGTTTCGACGTCCCCGGCAGTGGCCTGTACCTGCAGGTGGTGACGCCCGATGGCAAGGTCACCTCGATGTCCGCCGAAGGTCCCATGCTGCCTACGGTGGGCGGTGGCCTGCTCGCGCCGCGTCAGGAAGTCTTTGAAGGTCCGTTGCCGATCATCCAGATCGACGGCAGCGAGGGCTCGGTGTATCGCTACGGCCAAGGCCTGGTGTGGGACGTGGAAGCTGATCCGGCGACCGAGTTTCCGTACACGATCTACGTGATGGAAGACAGCAGCGCACTGGGTGCGCAGCTGCGCGTATTCCGTGGCCGTGTGTGGTTCTACCTCGGTGGTATCGGCCTGATCCTGCTGCTGCTGCAGACGGTGATCCTGCAATGGAGCCTGCGGCCGATGCGTCGGGTGATCACCGAGCTGACGCGCGTGCAGCGCGGCGAGAGCGAGCGCATGAGCGAGCGCCACCCGCGCGAACTGGAACCGCTGACCGACAGCATCAACGCCTTCATCGAGAGCGAGCGCGATAATCTGGAGCGGCAGCGCAACACGCTGGCCGATCTGGCGCATAGCCTGAAGACGCCGATCGCGGTGCTGCGTACGCAGATGGACAGCGGATCCAGCAACGACGCGTTGCGCGAAGAGCTGGATGTACAGCTGCAGCGCATGAACAACCTGGTGTCCTACCAGCTCGCACGTGCCGCGTCGTCGGGCCACAAACTGTTCTCTGCGCCGCTGCCGATCGAGTCCAACGCCGAGGAGATCGTGCGCGGGCTGGAGAAGGTGTACGCCAGCAAGGGCGTGTTGTGCGAGTTCGACATCGATCCGGGTTCGCGCTTCCACGGCGAGCCGGGTGACCTGCAGGAACTGTTGGGCAACCTGCTGGAAAACGCCTTCAAGTGGGCCAGCCGCCGCGTGCTGCTGACCGCGCAACCGCTGCCCGCACCGAACATGCGCCGCCCCGGCCTGCTGCTGGCGGTGGATGACGATGGCCCGGGCATCGCGCACGATGACATCGCCAAGGTGCTGCAGCGGGGTGTGCGCGGCGATGAGCGCGTGCAAGGCCATGGCATCGGCCTGTCGATCGTGCAGGACCTGATCAAGGACTACCGCGGCGAACTGCTGGTGACGCGCTCGTCGGAACTGGGTGGCGCGCGTTTCGAAGTGCGGCTGCCGCCCGGCCCGTAAGCCGGAGTCCAGCCGCTGCAGGATCCATCACCGCGCGGGCATCACGCACCGCGCGGGGCGCTCGCCGAGCATGGCTCGGCGCTACCAGC
>NZ_JACYVC010000014.1:0-87939 GCF_014842145.1 Stenotrophomonas sp. CFBP 13718 | reverse complement strand
GCGCAGCGGGCCGTTGGCGGAACCATTCCGCCGACCATGGGTCGGCGCTACCGCTTTTCTTCTTTTTTCATACGCGGCGGGCGGCCACGGGAACCTGTCAAGGGCCGGGCGGTGGGGCTGGGCGGGGGCGTTGAGCGCCATGGATGGCGCGAAACGAGCGCTACATGGACGTACTTGTGCGCGTCCCCCGCACAGCCCCACCGCCCGGCCCAAACTCAGCCCAGCACCAGAGCCCGCCGCGAGGGGGTTCACCCCGTTCGACCCACCACCCGTCATGCGACGGTCGCAATGCGGTCACGGCAGGGACATGGCCAGCGCACAGCATGCCCACAAACGGGAGAGCCCCATGCGCTACGCGATCGTCACCGAGACCTATCCTCCGGAAGTCAACGGCGTGGCCCTGACCGTGCAGGGGCTGGAACTGGGCCTGCGCCAGGCCGGCCATGAGGTGGACCTGATCCGGCCTCGCCAGGTGGCTGACAGCGCACCGCTGGACGGCACGTTCCTGGTGCCCGGTGCGGCCCTGCCGCGTTACCCCGGCCTACGCTTCGGTCTGCCTGCACCGCTCCGGTTGGGGCGCCATTGGCAGGCACAGCGCCCCGATGCGATCTACATCGCCACCGAAGGCCCACTGGGCTGGTCGGCACTGCGCTGCGCACGGCGGCTGGGCATCCCGGTCGCCACCGGCTTCCATACGCGCTTCGACGAATACCTGCCCGACTACGGCGTGGCCTGGTTGCAGGCCGCTGCGCTGCGCTGGATGCGGCGATTCCATAACCAGGCAGACGCCACCCTCGTGCCCACCCGCGAGCTGCAGGAGTTCCTCACGGGCGAAGGCTTCGAGCGGGTCCGCCTGCTGGCCCGGGCGGTGGACAGCCAGCAGTTCGATCCGGCCAAGCGCGACCCGGCGCTGCGCGAAGACTGGGGCATCGACGGTACGGGATTCGCCGCCATCTACGTGGGGCGCATCGCCGCGGAAAAGAACCTCGGCCTGGCGGTGAAGGCGTTCCGGCGCCTGCAGCAGCTGCGTCCGAAAGCGCGCTTCGTGTTCGTCGGCGACGGGCCGGCGCGTGCCAAGCTGGCCCATGAGAATCCAGATTTCCTGTTCTGCGGCGTGCAGCGCGGCGAAGCGCTGTCGCGTCACTTCGCCAGCGGTGATCTGTTTCTGTTTCCCAGCCGCAGCGAAACCTTCGGCAACGTGACGCTGGAAGCCATGGCCAGCGGCGTCGCCACGGTCGCGTTCGACTACGGTGCGGCCCGCGAGTACCTGCGCAATGGCGAGAACGGGGCCTCGGTGGACATCGACGAGCAGTTCATCGAGGCGACGCTGCGACTGGCGGGCGACGATGCACTGCGCCGCACATTGGGCGGCCAGGCCGCACGGGACATGAAACGCCTGCATCCCCAGCACGTTGTCGCTGAGTTCGATGCCCTGCTCGCCGAACTTGCCCACGCCCGGAGGCTCCATGCGCACCACGCCGCTTGATCTGTTGCTTGGCCGCGAGACCCGCTGGTGCCGGCGGGCCAATCTTTACTGCCGCCGTCGCCGCATCCGCTCCGTGTTCGCGTCGATCAGCCGGCTGGGCGATGGCGTGTTCTGGTATGTGCTGATGGGCGCGCTGGTGCTGGTGGACGGCATGGACGGACTGCGCGCCAGTACCCACATGGCGGCGACTGGGCTGGCCGCCCTGCTGCTCTACAAAGGCCTGAAGCGCTGGACCCGGCGTCCGCGTCCGTACAAGGCCGACCTGCGCATCCGCGCATGGGTGGCGCCGCTGGACGAGTTCAGTTTTCCGTCCGGGCACACGCTGCACGCGGTGTCTTTCACCATCGTGGCGCTGGCGTACTACCCGTGGCTGGCACCGCTGCTGGTGCCGTTCACCCTGTGCGTGGCGGCATCACGCGTGGTGCTCGGACTGCACTATCCCAGCGACGTGTTGGCGGCGACCGGCATCGCCGGGCTGCTGGCGTGGGCCAGCCTGGCCTGGTTGCCGCTGTCGGTGTAGACGCACACCGGCTCCCGCGGGCATCCACTTCACCATCCAGCCACCGACGGTAGAATGACGGCATGACTACGTTGTTCATTGCCGACCTGCATCTGGATGCCAGCCGTCCGGCCATCACTGACCTGTTCCTCGCCTTCCTGCGCAAGGAGGCCATGACGGCCGACGCGCTGTACGTCCTGGGTGACCTGTTCGAGGCCTGGATCGGCGATGACACGCCCTCGGCTGCTGCGGATGCCGTGGCCATCGCGCTGAAAGCAGTGGCCGATGCCGGGGTCCCGGTCTACTTCATCCGGGGCAACCGGGACTTCCTGCTCGGCGAGGCCTATGCCGCGCGCGCGGGCATGCGGATACTGCCCGACCCCTGCGTGATCGATCTGTACGGCAAGCCCGTGCTGCTGCAGCACGGCGACCTGCTGTGCACCGATGACCTTCCCTACCAGCAGTTCCGTGCGCAGACCCGCGACCCGGCCTTCCAGGCGCAGTTCCTCGCGCAGCCGTTGGCGGCGCGCATTGCCTTCGCGCAGAAGGCGCGTGATGCCAGCCAGAGCCGTCAGTCGGAGATGAAGCAGGGTGACCGCGCGCAGTTCGAGACCGTCACCGATGTGGCGCCGGATGAAGTGCAGGCGACCTTCGTCCGCTACGGCGTGAGTACGATGATCCATGGCCACACCCACCGCCCGGCGGTGCATACGTTGGACGTGGGAGGACACCCATGCACCCGCATCGTGCTGGGTGACTGGTACGAGCAGGGGTCGGTGCTGCGCGTCACCGCGGGTGAGATGGCGCTGCAGCGCCTGTAATCCCGCTGGCGTTGAAGTTCCCTCCCGCGCGGCGCCGCGCTACTGTCGCGGTACGGAGGGGTCAATGATGAGCAACGACGGACACGCGCAGGCAGGCCTGCTGACGATCGGCCTGTTCTTCGATGGCACGCGCAACAACGCCCACAATCTTTCCCTGCGCCCCGCTGCGGCGCGTGCCCCGCCCACCGCGCTGCCGGCCAACCTGCGTGCGGATGATGCCTCGCCTTACAACAGCCGCCTCACCAGCAGCTTCGACAACGGCCTGACCAACGTCGCGCGCCTGCATGCGCTGTATCCCGATGGACGGCACGCCGATGCCATCACCCCGAGCATTGCGCTGTACACCGAAGGCACCGGTACCCGTGATGGCCAACCCGATGATCTGATCGGCCTGGCGTTCGGGGTCGGCGCGACGGGGGTGAAGGCCAAGGTCCGCCGCGCGCTGGAGACGCAGCTGCCCACGGCGCTGGCGCAGCTCGCCCGGCGCTGGACCGCACCGGTGCAGGCCATCCGGGTGGACCTGTTCGGGTATTCGCGCGGCGCCGCTGCTGCACGCGATGTCGCCAACCAGATCGCGGCCTGGGACGCCGCGCACTGGCTGGGCCTGCTGCGCGAGGCCGGGCTGCGGGTGGATCCGGCGTTCGCGCTGCCGCGTCCGGTGATCGGCTTCATCGGTCTGTTCGACACCGTGGCGGCCATCCGCGGGCGGCGTACGGAGCAGCCGCCGCGCCTGTCCCTGCCCACCGGCATCGCCGGCAAGGTGCTGCAGCTCGTCGCACGCGATGAGCATCGCCACCATTTCACCTTGACCACGGTGGCGCCGGAGCACGAAGAGCGGCTGTTGCCTGGCGTGCATGCCAACATCGGCGGCGGTTACGACCAGACTGAAGAAGGGCCGAAGCTGCTGACCCGGCCGCGCAGCGAACAGGTGCGACGGCATCCATTTGCCGAGTTCGCCACGCCGGATCTGGCGTGGTTGCAGGCCACGGCCAGCCACCAGCGCGCCGAGCAGGCGGCTGCACGGTGGCGGCAACAGCTGCAACTGGATGCACGCACGATCTGGGTGGATACCTGGCACCAGTGGCTGCGCCAGCGCCAAGCGGGCAGCCGCAGCGCCCTGCCCACGCCAACCTTGTACGTGTACTCGGCCGTTGTGCTCAAACGTCCCATCGACTGGCGCTACCAGCTGGTGGCGCTGCGCGTGATGCATGCCCGCGCGGCGGCGGCGGGCGTCCGCTGGGCGCGTTCGCCAGAGGACGTGCCGGCGTGGGCGCTGCCGACGGAACTGGACGGCATCGCCGCGACGCTGTTGCGTGGAGACCACCTGGATGCAGCACAGGAAACGCTGCTGAAACAGCGCTACGTGATGCAGTCCGCGCATTGGAACTTCGATGCGCTGGGAGACACCGCGCTGACCTATGCCGCCGATGCGGGAGTGAGCGAATTGCCGTACCGCCCGGGCCCAGGTCTGTTCTACATCAACCGGCCAACCGACGATGGCAAGCGCGTGGTGTTGCGCAACGCATGAGGCGCATACGCGGGGTGGGGGCGACGTGCGCGGCCGGCACTCCGCCGAGCGTGGCTCGGCGCTACCGGGATAGCGGGTCTGGTAGCGCCGAGCCATGCTCGGCGAGCGCAGCGGGTTTCCCGACGTGGTCGGCCTGTTCGATCAGGTTCGCCAGCTCATCCGCATCGAAGCCCGCCAACAGGCGCGCTTCGATGTTGAACGGGCCATGCAGGTAGCCGCCGGCATATTCCTGCAGCAGTTCCTTGAAGCGCGAACGCGGCTCGACGCCTTCCTTGTCGCAGTACCAGCGGTACCAGCGCGATCCCGCGGCAACATGCGCCACTTCCTCGCGCAGGATGATCTCCAGCACGTCGGCGGTCTCATCGTCACCGGCGGCACGCAGTTTTTCCATCATCAGCGGCGTGACATCCAGGCCGCGCGCTTCGAGCACGCGCGGCACCAGGGCCATGCGCGCCAGGCCGTCGTGGGCAGTCTTTTCGCACATCTGCCACAGGCCGTTGTGCGCGGGGAAATCCGCATAGTCGTGGCCATTGGCCAACAGCCGCTCGCGCAGCAGCATGAAATGCCGCGATTCGTCGTCGGCGCAGCTGACCCAGTCGGCATGGAACGCAGCAGGCAGGCCCCGGAAGCGATACACCGCGTCCCAGGCCAGATCGATCGCATTGAGCTCGATATGCGCGATGGCATGGATGAACGCCGCGCGCCCCGCGCTGCTGCCGAGGCGCCGACGCGGCACCTCACGCGGCAGCACCAGCTGCAGGTGCGCCGGCCGACCCGGCATGCGGATCGGCGCCGGCGGTGCCGCATCGGCAGGGACCTTCAACGCACCCCGACGAAACGCGGCGGCGTACGCTTGGGTCAGCGCGACCTTGCGCAGCGGATCGGCCTCGGCCAGGCACTGCTGCGCAGCGCGCAGCAGGTCACCGCCGACGTCGGGCACGCCGATGCCCTGCAGATCCTCCGCCGTCACGTTCAGGCGCGGCGCATGTGCTTGGCGTCGTCCGAGCGCAGCTGCTGGATGCGTTCGAAGTAGCCCGGCTCGATACCGGTCGGGTAATGGCCGTTGAAGCACGAAGAATCGAAGTTCTGCAGCGCCGGGTTGCCCTCGCGCACTGCCGCTTCCATGTCTTCGATGTCCTGGTAGATCAGCCAGTCGCAACCCAGGTGCGCTTCGATTTCCGCCACGCTGCGGTTGTGCGCGACCAGTTCTTCGGCGGCCGGCATGTCGATGCCGTAGATGTTCGGGTAGCGCACCGGCGGTGCCGCGCTGGCCAGGTAGACCTTGCGCGCGCCGGCATCGCGCGCCATCTGCACGATCTGCTGGCTGGTGGTGCCGCGCACGATCGAGTCATCGACCAGCAGCACCACGCGGTTGCGGAACTCCAGGTGGATCGGGTTGAGCTTGCGGCGCACGGACTTAACGCGCTCGCCCTGCCCCGGCATGATGAAGGTGCGGCCGATGTAGCGGTTCTTGATGAAGCCTTCGCGGTACTTCACGCCGAGCGTGTTGGAAATTTCCAGCGCGGCATCGCGTGAGGTATCGGGAATCGGAATGATGGTGTCGATGTCGTGATCCGGGCGCAGGCGCAGGATCTTCTCGCCCAGCTTGATGCCCATGCGCATGCGCGCCTTGTGCACCGACACGTTGTCGATCATCGAATCGGGACGAGCGAAGTACACGTACTCGAAGATGCACGGGGTGTGCTCGGCCGGCTCGGAGCAGATCTCGGAGAACAGCTCGCCGCGCGCGGTGATCACCAGCGCTTCGCCCGGCTGCACATCGCGGATGCGCTGGAAACCCAGCACGTCCAACGCGGCGGATTCGGAGGCCACGATGTACTCATCGCCTTCGGCGTGGCTGCGCTTGCCCAGCACCAGCGGACGGATGCCGTGCGGATCGCGGAAGGCCACCAGGCCCAGGCCCAGCACCACGCTGACCACGGCGTAGCCGCCCTTGCAGCGACGGTGCACGTGGGACACGGCACGGATCGCAGCTTCCGGCGTCAGCTGGCGCTGTGCATCCAGTTCGTAGGCGAACACGTTCAGCAGCACTTCGCTGTCCGAATCGGTATTGACGTTGCGGCGGTCCTGCTCGAACACCTGGCGACGCAGGTCTTCGGTATTGATCAGGTTGCCGTTGTGGGCCAATGCGATGCCATACGGCGAGTTGACGTAGAACGGCTGCGCTTCGTCCATGCCCTCCGACCCTGCCGTCGGGTACCGCACGTGGGCGATGCCGACGCGCCCTTCCAGCGTGGACATGGTGCGCGCGTCGAACACGTCGCGGACCAGGCCATTGGCCTTCTGCACACGCAGGCGGGTGCCATCGACGGTGGCGATGCCTGCCGCGTCCTGGCCACGATGCTGGAGGACGGTCAGGCCGTCATAGAGCTGCCCGGCGACGTTCTGGTTGCCGACGATTCCGACGATGCCACACATGTTGCGTTATCTCCGCTGGGCGTTGCCCATCTACAGGGATGTTGGCCGTGCCTGGCCGGGGAGCCGCCTTACGGGACAGCGGCAGGATCTGGACGCTCAGGCGCCGACTCGATGTTCGCGGGCAGTGCCGGGGCGTTCGCGGACTCGCTCGCCGCGCCCCTGGCCGGGTCCACGTTACGCGGCCATCCGCGTCCCGCCACCACCTCGCCGAGGACGCCATTATCGCCTGTCGCGGTCGGCTTTCCCAACAGGCTCTGCACAGAAGGTGACAAACCGTCCTTCGGCAGCGAAGGCAGCCCGGACGGCACCAGCCCATCCAGCGACGACGGCATCCCCTTTGGCACCATGCGCTCGAGGTTCTGCATCGGCCGGGATACGTCCGGCAGCTGCGCATCCATCCAGCCCACCACGGGCTGCAGTGCGCCACGCAGGTAGGACTGCTGCCATACCGGTTCAGCCGTGAGTGGGGTGAATGTGGCCATCAGCAGCAGTACCGCACTGATGAACCCACCGCGGACCAGGCCCAGCGCGCCACCCAGCATGCGGTCGGCGCCGCCCAGCAGGGCCATCCGCAGGCCGGTGCGCAGCAGCATGCCGAGTACCGTCACCACCACCAGCACGGCCACGAAAACGGTGACGTAGCCCCCGACGAGATGGCCGTTACCGGGTGCCGCCGGGGCCGACCAGAGATGGGCGACCGGATTGCCGAACTGGAAGGCGGCCCACCCGGCCAGCAGCCAGGACAGCGTGCCCACGACGATGCCGACGAAGCCGCGCACGAACCCGAGCAAGGTGGAGATGGCGATCAGCGCAGCCAGCACGATGTCGATCATGCGATCGGGTTCCTGCAGGCGGGGCGCTGACGGTCTGTCATCAGGGGTGCGGTCTGACCATGCCGGCCACACCGATGCGGGAAGCCACCTGGGCCTTCAACTGATCGGCCTCGGCACGGCTGGCGACCGGACCGACACGTACCCGGCTGAGGGTGCCCTTGTCGGTGCGCACCTGGTCGACGATGGCACTGAACCCTGCAGCGCGCGCTTTGTCGCGCAGCGCATTGGCGTCGGCCGTCTGGGCGAAGGCACCCAACTGCACCGCGAAGCCCACACCACTGGCGGCCGGCGCGGCAGGCGCTTTCACTTCCGGTGCGGCGGCAGGCGCTGCCGCCGGCTTGGCAGCCGGCTTCGGCTCGACCTTCGCGGCTACGGCCTTGGTCTCTGCGGCAGGCGTCGGCGCCGGCTTGGGAGCGGGCGGCGGCGTCGCGGCGGAAGGAGCCGTTTCCGGCAAGGCCTGCGTCTGTACCGGATTGCCCGCCAACGGTGCGGTGGTCGCTGCGGCAGCCGGCGCCCTCGCGGCCGCCGTGGCGGCTGCCGGGCTGTCAGACGCTGCATCCAGCGTGACCACCTCAGCGCGAACATCGCTGCGGATCTTCACTGCCTGCAGGCGTGCCGACTCGGCCTGGGCGCGGTCGGCGAACGGGCCGACACGGACCCGCCAGGCCTGCTTGCCACTGATGGTGGTCTGTTCACTGAAACCCGGCAGCTTCGCGCCCTTCAGGTGCGCGATCACCGCATCAGCATCGGCCTTGCTCGCATAGGCGCCAAAACTGACGGCAAAATCGCCCGCGGCAACGGCCGGGCTGGTATCGACGACAGGCGGCGCGCCCGTGGCCGCCTCCTGCAACGGCGCAGCGCCGCCCAGGCCACTGTTGCCACCGGTGGGGGCGGCCAGGGGCAGCTCGCGCGTTTCAAACTGCGCATTGGCAGGCGCACCGGGCACCTCCAGCGGCACGCTGTCAGCGGTGCTGTTGCGGGCAGGGCCGGTCACCAGCATCGGCAGGAAAATCACGGCGAGGGCCACCAGGACGATGGCACCGATCAAACGCTGTTTCAGGGACGTATCCACGGATGGCAGGCAACAGGTGGGAACTGCCGATGATTATACGGCCGCGCGGTGACGCGGCGTCTCAGATCGCTGAATGAGCGTGTTCGGCGTGCTCGAGCCACTGCAGCGCCTCGGCGGCGGTATGGAACGAACCGAACACCAGGATGCGATCCTGCGCACCCGCCAGCGCGGTCACCTGCTGCAGCGCATCGGCCACGCGGGGCGCCTGCGCGGCATTGGCGGCAGTGGTGTCGGCCAAGCGCTCGGCCAGCGCGCCGGCGGATTGTCCGCGTGCGCCGTCCAGCCCGGCCAAGGTCCAGTGCGTCACCACCTCGCTCAGCGCCTGCACGACGCCGACTGCATCTTTGTCCTGCAGCGCTGCATAGACGGCAAACGTCTGTCCGGCAACGGGCATGGACGTCAGCGCGCGGGCCAGTGCGGCGGCGGCCTGCGGGTTGTGGCCCACATCCACCAGCACCGTGGCGCCATCGCGTTCGACTGCCTGCAGGCGGCCACGGATACGTGCTGCTGCAACGCCTTCAGCGTACGCACTGCGCGGCAACGGCAGGCCGTCCGGGCGATCCAGCGAACGCAGGGCGGCGATGGCCGCACTGGCATTGGCCAGTTGCACGGGGCCGGCCAGCGCCGGCATTGGCAGCTGCAACCGTACCGCGACGTCGCGCCATGCCCACTGGCCGTCGTCCAGCACTTCGCTGAAATAGTCGCTGCCAGCGCGGATCGCATTGGCGCCGATCAGGTAAGCCCGCCGCAGCACGCTGGACGGGGGATCGATCTCGCCCAGCACGGCCGGCTTCCAGGCCCGCAGGATGCCGGCTTTCTCGCTGCCGATCGCCTCGCGCTCGCTGCCCAGCCATTCGGCATGGTCGATGTCCACCGTGGTGATGACGGCCACATCGGCGTCGATGAGGTTGACCGCGTCCAGCCGCCCGCCGAGCCCGACCTCCAGCACCGCCAGGTCCAGCCCGGCCTGCGCGAACAGGTGCAGCGCGGCCAGCGTGCCGTATTCGAAGTACGTCAGGGTGGTCGCGCCACGGGCTGCCTCGACGGCCGCGAAGGCCGCCACCAGCGCGTCATCGCTGACCTCTTCGCCGTCGATGCGCACGCGCTCGTTGTAGCGCAGCAGGTGCGGCGAGGTGTAGGCCCCGGTCTTCCAGCCTGCGGCACGCGCGATGGCCTCGATGAAAGCGACCGTGGAGCCCTTGCCGTTGGTGCCGCCCACGGTGATCGTGCGCGCGGCAGGTGCGCCCAGCTGCATCGCCGTGGCGACGCTGCGCACGCGCTCCAGCCCCATGTCGATGGTGGCCGGATGCTGGCGTTCAATGTAGGTCAGCCAGTCGGCGAGCGTAGTGGGCAGTGCGGTCACGGTGGGACGTCCAGTTCAGTGCAGGTATCAGAGCGCGCGGTGCTTGGCTTCGCCGAAGAACGGCGTGTGGTGGGCGCAATCGTTCATGCGGACCACCTCCAGCTGTTCGATGTCCGGCCCTTCGAGCAGGTTCAACGTGGTCGGTGCCTGGCGGAAGCTCCACAGACGGCTGATCGGCAGCCCGAGGATGCGGCACAGGATCACCCGGTTCACCGCGTCGTGCGCGACCACCAGCAGGGTGTCTTCGTCGCCAAGGCCTTCGGTGGCACGGGCCAGGCCACGCCAGCTGCGATCCAGCACCAGGCGCAGCGACTCGCCGCCGGGCATCAGCACGGTATCCGGCTCTTCGCGCCAGGCGCGCAGGCGCGACGGATCTTTCTCATGGATTTCGCTGGCCAGCAGGCCTTCCCACTCGCCGTGGGCGATTTCCTGCAGGTCCGGCTCGGTCAGCAGCATGTCGGCACGGGCACCGAGGGCAAGCTGTGCGGTGTGCTGCGCACGCGACAGCGGCGAGGCCACCGCGCGGGTGATGTCGATCGACTTCAGGCGTTCACCAAGGGCTTGTGCCTGGGCCTCACCGATCGGCGACAACGGGATATCGATCTGGCCCTGGTAACGGCCTTCGGCGTTCCACGGCGTTTCGCCATGACGGGCAAGCAGGATGCGCATGCGGATTTGACGTCCTTGGGGGGAGGAGGTCCGACATTCGTTCACGTCCTGTGAAAGCACGCCGGAGCGCCATGATACCTGCTCTGCTTGAATGCAGCCCGCGCGCGACAGGCGGGCGGATCACCAGGATCCGCCTCGCCCTTCCCGGTTACTGCGCCAGGTTCAGTTCTTTCAGCAACTGCGGCGCTGGCGCCACTTCCTGCATGATCCACTGCATATAGCGGCTGTCCACGGCGATCATGCGGGTCATGATCGGATCGAACACCCAGTTCGAGCTGACCGACTCCCAGTTGCCATCGAAGGCCAGACCGACCAGCTTGCCGTGCGCGTCCAGCACCGGCGAACCGGAGTTGCCGCCGGTGATGTCCAGGTTGGACAGGAAGTTGACCGGTACCGAGCCCAGCCGCTTGTCTTCCAGGCCGCCGTAGCGCTTGGCCTTGACCGCGTCCAGCAGGGCCTTGGGCGAGTCGAACGGGTCTTCGCCGGTTTCCTTGGCGGCTACGCCTTCCAGGGTGGTGAACGGGGTGTAGTTCACGCCGTCCTTGCCATAGCCCATCACGTTGCCGAAGGTGATGCGCAGCGACAGGTTGGCATCGGGATAGACGAACTCGCCCTGGCTCTTTTTGTAGTCCGCCACGGCCTGCAGGTACAGCGGACGCGCGCTCAGCGATTCGCCTTCACGGGTCTTTTTCTGTTCTTCCTGCTTGAGCAGCGCGGGCATCACCGCCACGGCGTACTGGATGGCCGGATCGGTGCTGGACTCGAACGCGGCGCGGTCGGCCTTCAGCCACTTCAGGCGCTCATCCAGGCTGCCCAGGCGGGTGCCGCCCAGCTTGCCGACCAGCGCATTGACCGCGCTGGCATCGCTGCCGGCCAGCCACTGGTTCAACACCTCGTTGTCGCGCTGCGCCGCCGGCAGGGCCACGTACTGGCTCAGCCAGTACTGCTGCAGCTGCTGGTCCATCTTTGCTACGTAACGACGGTCCATCTGGCGCACGCCGCCTTCGATGGTCGGCAGGTCGCGCTGCTGGTAACCCACTTCGCGCTCGGCATCCGGCTTGCTGCGCTCGATGGCGGTGCGGTACAGGGTGATGGCCGATCCGACGGCGGAGGTGCTGTTGAACTGGTTGACGAACAGGTCGCGCTCGCGGGTGCTGCGACCCGCTTCCAGGTGTTTGATCAGCTGCGCATGCGCAGCCAGTGCCGGCTTGCCTGCGGTGCCCTGCTTCTTCAGCCACGCCAGTACCTCCGCCTCTTCGGCCTGTTTCTGGCCGGCCGCATCGATGCGCTTGAAGCCTTCCAGCTGACCGGCGTAGTTCTTCGCTACGTTGTTCATGCTGGCGGCGGTGGCGGCGTACTTCACCTTGACGTCGGCGTCGGCCTTGCCGGCATCTTCGATCAGCTTCAGCACCGCGTTGTAGTGCCGGGCGATGGTCGGGTAGGTCCAGTCGGCGGTTTCGTTGAACTCGCCGGCCAGCGCATAGCGGTTGGTGCGGCCCGGATACCCGGCCACCATCACGAAGTCATCGGCGCCCAGCGGCTGGTCGGCGAACTTCAGGAAGTGCTTGGGCTGGTACGGCACGTTGTCGGCCGCGAAGGCCGCCGGCTTGCCGTCCTTGCCGACATAGGCGCGGTAGAACGAGAAGTCACCGGTGTGGCGCGGCCACATCCAGTTGTCGATGTCGCCGCCGAACTTGCCGACGCTGCCCGGGGGCGCGTAGACCAGGCGTACATCCTTGATTTCCAGGTTGCGGAACAGCTGGTAGGTGTTGCCACCGGAGAAGCTGTACAGGCGGCAGCGGAAGCCGTCGTCGGCCTCGCACGCGGCAACCTGGGACTTGTCGAAGGCCTCCAGCGCACGGGTGCGCGCCAGGGGGTCCTTGCCGGCGGCGGCGATGGCGGCTTTGGCCTGCGCAGTGACGTCGGTGATCTGGTCCAGCACATACACGCGCGCGTTCGGGCCCGCGCTCAGCTCATCGCGGGTCGTCGGCGCATTGAAGCCGTCCTTGATGAGGTTCTTTTCGGCCGTGGAGTTCAGCTGGATGGCGCCATAGGCACAGTGGTGGTTGGTGACCACCAGGCCCTGCGGGGAGACGAAGCTGGCCGTGCAGCCCCCCAGCGCCACGACCGCGCCCATCGGGTCGCCGGTCAGGTCGGCCAACTGCTCGGCCGACAGCTTCAGCCCCGCCTTCTGCAGGGGGCCGGCGATTTCCGGCAGCTGCTGCGGCACCCACATGCCTTCGGCGGCATGGGCGACCTGAACCAGGCCAAGGCTGGCGACGATGGAGAAAGCGAGCAGATTCGAGCGCATGCAGCGGCCCTTGGAGGATTGAAACGTCGATTCTAGCCGCCAACCTGCCCGGCGAAGACGCCCGGAGGTCATGGGTGCCGCCCTGCGGACGCGCGCCAGCCAGCCCGCGCTGCAACATGGCGCAGCGCGCGACCGCTTTATAATCCGCGCCATCTTTCCCCCTGTGAGTTCCGCCGCCATGGCACAAATGATGAAGGCGCTGGTCAAGCGCGAAGCCGCCAAGGGCATCTGGCTGGAAGAAGTGCCGGTGCCGGTGCCGGGTCCGAACGAGGTGCTGATCAAGCTGGAGAAGACCGCGATCTGCGGAACCGACCTGCACATCTACCTGTGGGACGAATGGAGCCAGCGCACCATCAAGCCCGGCCTGACCATCGGCCACGAATTCGTCGGTCGCGTCGCCGCGCTCGGCAGTGCGGTGACCGGCTATGAGATCGGCCAGCGGGTATCGGCCGAAGGCCACATCGTCTGCGGCCATTGCCGTAACTGCCGTGGTGGCCGCCCGCACCTGTGCCCCAACACCGTCGGCATCGGCGTCAACGTCAATGGCGCGTTCGCCGAGTACATGGTGATGCCGGCCAGCAACCTGTGGCCGATTCCGGACCAGATTCCGTCCGAACTGGCGGCGTTCTTCGATCCCTACGGCAACGCGGCGCACTGCGCGCTGGAATTCAACGTGATCGGCGAGGACGTGCTGATCACCGGCGCCGGCCCGATCGGCATCATCGCCGCCGGTATCTGCAAGCACATCGGCGCACGCAACGTGGTGGTGACCGACGTCAACGATTTCCGCCTGAAACTGGCCGCCGACATGGGCGCTACGCGCGTGGTGAACGTGGCCAACCAGTCGCTGAAGGACGTGATGAAGGACCTGCACATGGAGGGTTTCGATGTCGGCCTGGAAATGAGCGGCAACCCGCGCGCATTCAACGACATGCTGGACTGCATGTACCACGGCGGCAAGATCGCCATGCTGGGCATCATGCCGCGCGGCGCGGGCTGCGACTGGGACAAGATCATCTTCAAGGGCCTGACCGTGCAGGGCATCTACGGCCGCAAGATGTATGAGACCTGGTACAAGATGACCCAGCTGGTGCTGTCCGGCTTCCCGCTGGGCAAGGTGCTGACCCACCAGCTGCCGATCGATGACTTCCAGAAGGGCTTCGACCTGATGGAAGAAGGCAAGGCCGGCAAGGTCGTGCTCAGCTGGAACTGATCGGACGCGCGAAGCGCGCCGATCACCTCAGCCGCATGAAAAAAGGCGCCCGCAAGGGCGCCTTTTTCGTTGTGCATGACGTTCGCTGCAGCTGCGCCCGCAGGCGCCGCGTGCTTACTTCCCGATGGCGACCGTGAACACCACGCGGTTGTCGGCCAGGTCGCCGTTGTTGTCGCGGCCTGCACCGTCGGTGCCGTGATACCCCAGGCCCAGGTTGAACAGGCCGAACTGGCGGCTGACGCCGATGTTGAAATCGGTGTAGTCCTTGCCGTAATTGGTTTCAAGCGAGGTGCGGCCGACATTGGCGGCCAGGGTGACGTCCTGCGGCAGCGCCCACTCACCGCCCACGGCGTAGTACCAGCTCTTGGTGTCCGAACCCGACAGGTCGTTGGTATAGGCCACGGTGAGCTTGTACTGCTCGGCGAAGGTGGTGGTGGTGATCAGCTCGTTGTAGTTGAGCTCGCTGGCACCGGGATAGGTGTAGCGGTTGAACAGCACATCGAAATTGACGTTGTCCGATACATCCAGACCATACCCAATCAGGAAGTCGACCTCGGTGCTCGGGTCGCCCGGCCCGAAGTCCACACCCGACCCCCACACACCGGCATAGAGACCGACCGGGCTGGTGTAGGTGAAACCTGCCTGCAGCGTCGGGTCTTCATCCGTCTGCGAAACGCCACGGAAGACGTAATCGGACACGGCGGTGACGTTCCAGCTGTAGGGCGATTCAGCTTCCTGGGCACTGGCGGCGAATGAGGCGAGGGACAGGGCGGCAGCAGCGGCAAGACAACGAACGGCGTGCTTCATGGGCGTCTCCGGGGGGGGCGATGGCGGGAGGAGGGACATGGGGCGTGGCGCGGACCAGTGGTGGGAAAACAACCGGTTCACGGTTTTTTAACCTGTTTGATATTGCAACGCAACACGTGCGTGATCCAGCCCCGGCCGCCGCTACCGGGGCGAGGCAGGTAAAATCCCGGTTTTCCTGTGTTGAGCCGCGCCGCTGCCATGACTGAATCTTCGTCCGACCTGACCCGCCACTACACCGACGAACTGGATGCCATCCGCGCGCAGGGCCTGTTCAAGTCCGAGCGCATCATCACCAGCCCGCAGTCGGCGGAGATCACCCTGGCCGACGGCCGCACGGTGCTGAACTTCTGTGCGAACAATTATCTGGGCCTGGCCGACCACCCCGACCTGATCCAGGCCGCGAAAGACGCGCTGGACAGCCACGGGTTCGGCATGGCCTCGGTGCGTTTCATCTGCGGCACCCAGGATCTGCACAAGCAGCTGGAAGCGCAGATCGCCGGTTTCTTCGGCAAGCAGGACACGATCCTGTATGCCGCGTGCTTCGACGCCAACGGCGGCCTGTTCGAGCCACTGCTCGGCGAAAATGACGCGATCATCTCCGACAGCCTGAACCACGCTTCGATCATCGATGGCGTGCGCCTGTGCAAGGCCAAGCGCTTCCGCTATGCCAACTGCGACATGGCCGACCTGGAAGCCCAGCTGCAGGCCGCTGACGCTGCGGGCTGCCGGACCAAACTGATCACCACCGATGGCGTGTTCTCGATGGACGGCTTCATCGCGCCGCTCGACGAGATCACCGCACTGGCACAGAAGTACGGCGCGCTGGTGCACATCGACGAATGCCATGCGACCGGTTTCCTGGGCAAGACCGGCCGCGGCTCGGCCGAGGTCAAGGGCGTGCTGGACAAGATCGACATCATCACCGGCACGCTGGGCAAGGCCATGGGCGGCGCACTGGGTGGTTTCACCACCGCCCGGGCCGAAGTGATTGAACTGCTGCGCCAGCGCTCGCGCCCGTACCTGTTCTCCAACTCGCTGCCACCGCACGTGGTCGCCGCCGGCATCAAAGCCTTCGACATGCTGGCCGCCGCCGATGACCTGCGCGAGACCTTGGTGAGCAACACAACCTATTTTCGCGAGCAGATGGTCGCTGCCGGATTCGACGTGAAGCCGGGCGTGCATCCGATCAGCCCGGTG
The DNA here is from genome assembly GCF_014842145.1 of Stenotrophomonas sp. CFBP 13718. NCBI lineage: Bacteria > Pseudomonadati > Pseudomonadota > Gammaproteobacteria > Lysobacterales > Lysobacteraceae > Stenotrophomonas > Stenotrophomonas sp. CFBP 13718. Next base: position 71,701 of record NZ_JACYVC010000014.1, on the reverse strand, counting down.
ATGCTGTACGACGCACCGCTTGCGCAGAAATTCGCCGAGCGCCTGCTGGACGAAGGCATCTACGCGATCGGATTCTTCTTCCCGGTGGTGCCCAAAGGCCAAGCGCGCATCCGCACGCAGATCAGTGCCGCCCATACCCGCGCACACCTTGATCGTGCCATCGACGCCTTCACCCGCATCGGCCGCGAACTCGGCGTGATCTGACCCGACAAAAAGGGGACGGAGGGGATTAAGTCGTTTTCGGCTGCAACGCAGGCCGAAAACGACTTAATCCCCTCCGTCCCCTTTTTTTACCTGGAGATCCGGATGCCGTTGGCTTTCATCCAGGCGTCGAAGTCGTCGGCGGACAGGGTCTTTTCGCCGTCGGTCATGGTGAAACGGTAGCTGCCGCGGGCGTCCAGGTCGGGCACGGTGATGGTCACCACGTCGTCAGTCGTCAGGTCCGGCGCTTTGACCAGCTCTTTCTTGCTGCTGCACGCGGCCAGCAGGCCCAGGGGCAGCAGCAGCGCGGCGGTTCGAATCAGCGGGGTGCGGTGGCGGTTCATGCGGTGACTCCTGTTGCAGGGTATGCGAATAGCCGGGCGCCCCCCTGCGCCCGATACGGGGCCGACGTCGCGCGCCGGCCGCGGGTCTCAGCCCGGAACCACGACGGCCTCCAGTTGCCGCCGATCTTCTTGCTGCAGTTGTCGCCACTGGCCTTTGGGCAGGTCGCCGAGCACCAGCCCGCCGATGCCGGTCCGCACCAGCCGCAGCACCTGCAGGTCAAACGCCGCCAGCAGGCGACGGATATGCCGATTGCGCCCTTCTTCGAGCACCACTTCCAGCCAGGCCGTCTTTTCTCCCGTGCGCAGCACCTGCACCGCGCGCGCGGCCAAGAACTCGCCGTCGTCTTCGATGCCTGCACAGAACGCCGCCAGCATCGACGCATCGGGAATGCCATCGACCTGCACGTGATAGGTCTTGTCGGGGCCGGTGGCCGGATCCATCAGGGCGGCAGCCCACTGCGGGTCATTGCTGAAAAGCAGCAGGCCCTCGCTGGCCTTGTCCAGCCGCCCGACCGGGGCCAGCCACGGCAGGCCGGCGCCATCGAAGCAGCGATACACCGTGTCGCGCCCCTGCTCATCCTGGGCGGTCGTGACCAGCCCACGCGGCTTGTTGAGCATGAGGTAGATGCGCGGCGCGGCATCCAGCGGCTGGCCGTCCACCTTGACGTGGTGGCGGCCGGCAAGGATCGGAAACTCCGGGTCATGGACCACGCGTCCATCCACGCTCACACGGCCGGCGGCGATCCAGCGCGCGGCCTCGGTGCGTGAGCACACACCGGCCTTGGACAGCACACGCGCCAACCCATGGCGCACGCCGCCTGTAGTGGCAGCGGGGGTCGCACGCCCACGCGGTGCGTGGGTGCGGGCAGCGGGGTTGGCAGGCGGGCGTCGTGGCCGCATGTCCTGCTCCCCTCCGTGCTTACTTCTTGTCGACCGGCTTGGTCTCGGCAGCCGCTTCCACTGGAGCAACCGGGGCAACGGCCGTGGCAGCAGCCGCACGCGGCTTGACCACGCGCACACCGCGCGACTTCATCCAGGCGTCGAACTCATCGGCGGTCATCCGCTTGCCGTTCTGGCTCATGTCAAAGCGCCAGGGCGTGTTGTCGAACTCGGTCTGCGGCTTGTAAGCCGCCGGATCGTTCGGCTTCACTGCCGGCGCGCTCGGCATGGCGTTGGCGACGTTCTGGCAGCCTTCGATGCGCAGGCGCTGCAGCACACTGTCCAGCGACTGGGTCTGTTCGTAGGTGCTGGTCAGCACGCCAGCGGGCATGCCCAGCTGCGAACTACGGGTAAACAGCTCGCTGGCCACCGGCGCGATGGCCGTGGCAGGCAGCGGCAGGGGCGCCGCGCTGGCACCGATCGAGCAATCGACGGCGGCATGGGCAGCGGGGACCAGGGCCAGCGCCAGGACGGCGGCCGATGCAGTGCGCAGCATGAGGAGCATCCAGAAAGGAGGTAAGTGCGCCGAGTTTAACAGCGACACAACGGCTTTCAAGATCCTACATTCAATGAATACGGCAACTTGTTGGTTTTTTTGCGGTTTTCTGACGAATGGTGTGCAGGAGCCAGCGCAGGCGAACCGACCTGCCGCTGCGGACCCCACAAACAACAAGACCCGGCCGAAGCCGGGTCCTGCTATGTCTTGCCGGTGAAGCGTCAGAACTTAGTTCTGGACGTTCAGCTCGGTACGACGGTTCTTCGCACGGCCTTCCGGGTTGTCCGAACCATCAGCATTGGTGTTCGGAGCAATCGGGCGGCTCTCGCCATAACCGATCGGGCCGGTCAGACGCGACGCCGAGACGCCGTTCGAGGTCAGGTAGTTGTACACAGCGGTAGCACGACGCTCGGACAGCTTCTGGTTGTACGCGTCGGTACCCTTGGAGTCGGTGTGACCAGCGACTTCAACGCGCAGATCCGGGTAACGGGTCAGGATCTGCGAGGCTTCGCTCAGGATCGCAACCGCGTCAGGACGCAGGTTGGCCTTATCGAAGTCGAAGTTCACGCCCTTCAGATCGATGGAGACCGGCACCGGGCAACCGTCCGGACCGATGGTCTGGCCAGGCTGCGAATCCGGGCACTTGTCGTCGCAGTTGTTGACGCCGTCACCGTCGTCATCCAGGTCGGCGCAGCTCGGAGCAACCGGGGCCGGAGCCACGACTGCAGCGACCGGAGCCGGTCCCAGCGGAATCACGACGCCGACCGAAGCCAGCACGTCGCCGAACCAGTCTTCCGACGGAGCAGCGGTGCTCTTGTCGTCGAAGTCAGCGCGGTAAGCCACTTCGGCACGCACGGCAACGCGCTTGTCGAAGGTGGTCTGCAGGCCGACACCGGCCTTGGCGGCGAAGTTGCCGTCCTTACGCTCGTTCGGACCGTTCGCGCTGGTGGCAGCCGACTCTTCTTCCGACTTCTGGTAGCCCAGGCCGAACAGCAGGTACGGGTTCCAGCCACGGCCTTCCTGGATGAAGTGGCGACGCAGGTCGACGGACGCGCCGTACTGCGACCAGTTCAGGTCCTGGTTGGCATCGAAGTTCGGGTTCTGGTAGTTCAGCTCACCGTCGAGCGACCAGTTCGGGCTGATGAACTTGCCCAGGCCCAGGGTCACGAACGGAGCATCGTTGGTGGTGCGGTCGCTGTCCTGGAAGTTGAAGCCAGCCGAACCGGTCAGGTACCAGCGGTCGTCAAATTCCTGGCCGGACTGTGCGGATGCAGCCTGGGCGAAAGCCAGGCCGCCCAGCAGCGCGGCGGTAAGAATCTTCTTGTTCATTGAGTACAGCTCCTATATCGGGGGTATGAAACCGGTAGAGGCATGGGCCAGCACTACGACAGCCGATTCAGCACGCCACCGCCGCGAACATTATGCTCAGGCGAGTGAAGGTCATGTTAACAGTCCCGTAACATGTGAAACCGGGTGCCGGGCCTCTACCGGACCGGCGGTTGCACCCTATACAGGATCATGAAAAACCGCAACAGGCAGGCAGGGCAAGGGTTTTCCCGAGCTTCAGGGTTGCAGCGGGAGATTCTGCCATCCCAGGATGTCAAGCGTTCAGCGCGCAGGCGGTGCGGTGAGGAACTTTATCGCGCGCTCGCAGCTGAACCGTGTTGCGGTACTGATCACGTCCAATCGACGCGCCAGTTCACATTTGTCAGGCGCGCTGCGTCCCGTTCTGCGATGCGTTTTTCCTTGGATTTCCGCCGCGTGCACGCGCCAGGCCGCTCCAGCCGATGCGGCGGCGGCCGGTCGGACGCTGTCTCGTCATATTTGCCACTGTCTGTATCTGTTGCTGCATGAGGGCAGCACCTATTGTCGCTACAGCTCTCCGGATACGGTCCCCATGCCCTCCTCTCTTCTGATGCGCTTGATCCAACTCGTGCTCGGCCTGTTTCTGTATGGCATCGGCATCGCACTGATGGTGCGTGCCGGCATCGGGGTGGCGCCGTGGGATGTCCTCTCACAAGGCATCGCCGCACATTCACCGCTGTCGTTTGGCCTGGCGACCAACGTGATCGGTGCCGTGGTGCTGGTGCTGTGGTGGCCGCTCAGGCAGAAGCCCGGAGTGGGCACGGTCCTCAACGTGCTGCTGATCGGCCCTTCCGCACAGGTGGGCCTGTGGCTCCTGCCCCCTGTGGACACGCTGTGGCTGCAGCTGCCTCTTTTCCTGTCCGGTCTGCTGCTCGTAGCCATCGCCACTGGTTTCTACATCGGCGCACGGCTGGGGCCCGGCCCTCGCGATGGCCTGATGACAGGACTCCACACGCGTACCGGCTGGCCGATCTGGCAGGTGCGCAGCCTGATTGAAGGCAGCGCCCTGCTGATGGGATGGCTGCTGGGCGGCGATGTCGGGGTGGGCACACTGGCGTTCGCGCTGCTGATCGGCCCCCTGTGCGGCGTAACCCTGCGATGGTTCGGCATCGGCCGACCGCTGCCCGCCGCCGCCGCCGCATCACGGTAGAGCCGACTTCAGTCGGCTGCCGTTGGATCCTCCGCACCCCGCCCCGGCGGTAGAGCCGACTTCAGTCGGCTGCGGCGGGATCCTCCGCCCCACGGTAGAGCCGACTTCAGTCGGCTGCGGTTTGAACGGCAGCCGACTGAAGTCGGCTCTACCCTGCCCTCTACCCGCACGTGATGCGGCAACGCATGACATAGCCCACCCACCCGCACGTGATGCGGCAACGCATGACATAGCCCACCCATCCGCACGTGATGCGGCATCGCATGACACAGCCCCCCGCCATCCGCACGTGATGCGGCATCGCAAGACACAGCCCACCCACCCACACGTGATGCGGCATCGCATGACATAGCCCACCCACCCGCACGCGATGCGGTATCGCAGGGGTACCCCTCCCCCGCGCAGGCGATCCAGCGTCACATGGCACATCCCGCCCTCCCGCAGGCGATGCGGCGTCGCATCTTGCTACCTGCGGCGTTTCCCGGCACGCTGACTGCTTCCGTACGCAAGCGTATCCACGATGACGCCAGCCAGCGACAGCGCCTATCCCCACCTGTTCACCCCGCTCGACCTGGGCTTCACCCAGCTGCGCAACCGGGTCTTGATGGGATCCATGCATACCGGGCTCGAAGACCGCGCGCGCGATTTCCCGCGCCTGGCCGCCTATTTCGCCGAGCGGGCCGAAGGCGGTGTGGGCCTGATCGTCACCGGCGGCTTTGCGCCGAACGTGGTCGGTTGGTTGAAGCCGTTCGGCGGCAAACTGTCCTGGCCATGGGAAGTACGCCCGCATCGCCAGCTCACGGCGGCCGCCCACCAGCATGGCGCGAAGATCTGCCTGCAGTTGTTGCATGCGGGTCGCTATGCCTATCACCCGCTCTCGGTTGCACCGTCGAAGCTCAAGGCACCGATCAATCCGTTCACCCCGCGTGCCCTGTCTGCGCGTGGCGTGGAGCGCCATATCGGCGACTACGCGAACAGCGCGCGGCTGGCACGTGAGGCCGGTTATGACGGCGTGGAAGTGATGGGGTCGGAGGGCTACCTCATCAACGAATTCATCGCCCCGCGCACCAATGCGCGTACCGATCAATGGGGCGGCGACGCCCGCCAGCGCATGCGCTTCGCCGTGGAAATCGTGCGCCGCATCCGCGAAGCCTGTGGGCCTGACTTCATCATCATCTATCGTTTGTCGCTGGTTGATCTGGTGACCGACGGCAGCGACTGGGAGGAGATCGTCCTGCAGGCAAAAGCCATCGAGGCGGCGGGCGCGACGATCATCAATTCGGGCATCGGCTGGCACGAGGCGCGCATCCCCACCATCGCGACATCGGTACCGCGCGGCGCGTTCGCCGGGGTGACCGCCAAGCTCAAGCCGCACGTAAGCGTTCCGGTGGTCGCCAGCAACCGCATCAACATGCCCGACGTGGCCGAGCGCATCCTCGCCGGCGGTGGGGCCGACCTGGTGTCGCTGGCGCGGCCGCTGTTGGCCGATCCGCAGTGGGCCAACAAGGCCCGCGCCGGACGTCCGGATCGCATCAACACCTGCATCGCCTGCAACCAGGCGTGCCTGGACCATGTCTTCGAGAACAAGCTGGCCAGCTGCCTGGTGAACCCTCGCGCCGCGCACGAAACCGAACTGGTCTATCGCCCCACCACGAGCCCGAAAAAGGTGGCCGTGGTCGGTGCCGGCCCCGCCGGCCTGGCCTGCGCCACGGTGGCGGCCGGGCGCGGCCACCGTGTCACGCTGTTCGATGCGGCCGACGAGATCGGCGGCCAGTTCAACGTCGCCAAGCGCATCCCGGGCAAGGAAGAGTTCCACGAGACCCTGCGCTACTTCCGCAACCGGCTGGACGAAACCGGCGTCGAGGTGCGGCTGGGCACCCGGGCCGATGCCGCCCAACTGGCCGGCTTCGACGAGATCGTGCTGGCCACCGGCATCACCCCGCGCCGGGTCGACTTCCCGGGGGCCGACCACGCCAAGGTGGTGGACTACCTGGACGTGGTGCTCGGCCGCGTCACGGTGGGCCCGCGCGCGGCGATCATCGGCGCCGGTGGCATCGGCTTCGACGTGGGCGAGTTCCTCAGCCATGCCGGCCCGTCGCCGGCGCTGGACGTCGAGCGCTGGATGACCGAATGGGGGGTGGATGCGATGTACGAATCCCGTGGTGCGCTGTCCCGCCCGCATCCCGAACCGTCACCGCGCAAGCTGTGGCTGCTGCAGCGCAGCCCAGGCCGACCGGGTGCACGGCTGGGCAAGACCACCGGCTGGATCCATCGCGCCACGCTGAAGGCCAAGGGCGTGACGATGCTGGGCGGCGTCGAATACCTGGGCGTCGACGATGCAGGGTTGAACATCCGCTTCGAGGGCGTGGAACAGCGGCTGGACGTCGACCATGTCGTCATCTGTGCTGGCCAGGAATCGAACCGCACCCTGCTGGATTCCTTGACGACCGCGGGCATCCGCACACACGTCATCGGCGGTGCGGATGTGGCGGCAGAGCTGGATGCCAAGCGTGCGATAGATCAGGGCAGTCGCCTCGCAGCGGCACTATAGAAAACTGAATAGGGGCATCCGTGAAGCTGTTCCGGCACTGCCCCGAACCTGAATGTCAACCGGCGCGGTTCAGGACGCGTTGGGAAATACCCCCTTACCTTGCGCCAACTTTCCCGCTCACCACCCAGTTCCGGTGAGCAGGTGCGGCCCCCCGGATCGATCATCGATCTTCTCGCTTGGGGCTGCCCACGGGGCGACCCCGATGGTTGCCTCCCCATGACGCCAAGTCGCGCCTTCGCCCCTCCCCCGGCCCCTATGCCGGCGGACATGGCAGGTGCGGCCCACACGGAGCAAGGAGTGATATGAAACTGGCCTGGATTCTCTGGCTGTCGCAGTTGTTGCCGCAGCCGGCCGCCGATTCGTTGTGCCTGAGCACGACGGTGTACCTGGAAGCACGCGACCAGACCGTTCGCGGACAGCAGGCCGTTGCCGAGGTTGCCCTGCGCCGCCGTGACAGCGGGCTGTGGGGCGATTCGATGTGCCAGGTGGTGACCGCACGCAAGCAGTTCGCCCCGACCATCGTCGCGCCCGGCACGCAGTTGGCCAACGACGCGGCATGGCGGGAAGCCATGACGGTCGCCTTCGATGCTGAACGCAACTGGGCCCTGCCGCTGAACCAGCGCAAGGAAATCGTGCCCGGTGCGAGCCATTTCGCGGCGCTGTCCATCGCCAGCCCGAGCTGGCGCAACGCCTACCAGGTGGCAACGATCGGCGACCACACCTTCTATAAGGTGCAGAGTCTGAAGCCGCGCTCGTCGTAACGGACTGTTGCCCCCGCGCGCCATTGCTCCGCGCGCCGGGCTCCGCGATAGTGACGGCCCCAGAGCCATCACCCCCCGTGCGGAGACCTTCCATGAAGCTGTACAGCAAGCCAGGCGCCTGTTCCACCGCTGACCACATCGCGCTGCGCTGGACCGGCCAGCCGTTCGAGGTCGAGCTGCTGACGCGGGAAACCCTGAAGGGCGCGGAGTTCCTGAAGATCAATCCCGCCGGCTCCGTGCCCGCGCTGGTCGATGGTGATTTCGTGCTGACCCAGAATGCGGCCATCCTGGGATACATCGCCGATACGCGTCCGCAGGCGGGTCTGGCGGGCGATGGCAGCCCGCGCCAGCGCGCCGAAGCCACCCGCTGGCTGGCTTTCGTCAACTCGGATCTGCATCCGGCGTTCAAGCCGCTGTTCGCGCCCGCCGCCTTCATCGCCGACGAAGGGCAGAAAGGCGCGCTGGCCGATGCCGCGCACAAGCGCCTGCGCAGCCTGTTCGAACAGGCCGACCGACAGTTGGCCGACAAGCCCTGGCTGGCCGGCTTCCGCAGCTACGCTGACCCCTACTTCTACATCACCCTGCGCTGGGCTTCCGGCCTGAAGGTGGATCTGTCCGGCCTGGACAACCTGGCGGCGTACACCACGCGCATGGAAGCCGACAGCGGCGTGCAGGCCGCGCTGAACGCCGAAGGCCTGTCGTAAGGCACCGCGCCGGGCCCGCGACAGCGGGTCCGGCCGATTACCCGATTTCGCGGACGACCCGGCCCTGCGCGTCGCGCAACAGCGTCGGCACGATCTCCAGCACCATGTGGGTACCCGGAACGGGATAGCGTCCGCAGGGCTGCTCCAGGCACGCCAGCAGCGCGCGCAGGCCCGCCGCATCCAGCGTGCAGCGCGCACTGTCATCGCCGGGCTCCAGTGCTTCCTGCGCGCCGGGCAGGAACTCCCACTGGCGTGCGCCGCTGGCCAGCACCAGTGGCCTCCCATGCCCCAGGCGCAGTCCCAGCAACTCGCGCACACTGGCCACCTGGCCGACACCGAGCACCAGCGTCGTCGTATCGCCGTCGACGCGCCAGTCCAGCGTCTCCAGCAGCAGCAGGCCGGTGCTGGACCCGTGCTGCTCGCTCCCCTGCGCGGCCACGGCCGACAGCGCCGGATCATCCAGCAATGAAGAACGCGCGATGTCGGTGATCCACAACGGCATGGCCGCTGCCATGGCGTGCAGCATCGCCTCGCTGTTCCAGCGCCGCATCGCCTCGACCTCGTCCGCCGTCAGCCCCACCACCTGCAGGAACGCCAGGCGACCATTGACCGTGTCGCGGGCAGGCAACTGCGGGTCTTCGATGAAGGCGACATGGTGCAGCAGGGTGGCCCGATCTGCGGCGATCGGTCCGTGCGCATCAAGATGATGGCCCGCTTCGAAGGTGTTGCCGGTCTGGAACACATAGCGGGCAAGATTCTGCAGCAGGTTCATCGGCCACGTCGGCGGCGGATCGGCCGGGCCGGCACCGGCAGGCGCGGCGAGCCGGAAGGTCAACTCGAAGCCGAAGCCACTGACGTCCGGATCCTCACTCTGCTTGTCGAACAACTCCGACAGCCCGTAGCTGACGTAATGCCAATGCGGTCGCCCGGCCTCGCTCCAATAAACGCTGATTCCATCAAGCGGGTCCTTCCCGCCCAATGTCCATGCCAATGCGGCACCAAAGTGCCGCGCCTGTTGGTCAGCGTAAAGGGAGCCGAGCGCACCGTTGATGGCGTCCCAACCGGGCGTCGCGTCGTCCACCGGCATTGTCGTAACCACTTCGCAAGAGGAAAGGGTCTTCACGGATCAACCTGTGCCGCTGGGTGCGCCCACTTTAGCTCACGCGCGCCGCTTTTCCATGTCGGAACAGGCTCATGTCGATTCAACAATACCGCATGTCGTGCCAGCACGATTTACACCGTGCGAGGAACCGGCCACGAATGACCGGTCTCCCGCGCATCAGGTGCGCAGCACGCGCCTGATCTCATCCAGCGCGGCAGGGTCGTCCAAGGTGGACAGATCGCCCGGGTCACGTTCCTCTGCCAAGGCCTGCAGCGAGCGTCGCAGCAGTTTGCCGGATCGTGTCTTCGGCAATGCATTGACCAGGTGGATGTGCGCGGGCCGTGCGATGGCGCCGAGCGACGCCGTCACCGCGGCCATCATTTCACTGATGACCTGCGCCGGGTCCTCGCCTGCCAGTCCTTGCTTCAGGGTGACGAACACCAGGGGCACCTGTCCCTTGAGCTCATCCTTGACGCCGATGACCGCCGCTTCGGCCACGCGTGGGTGACCGGAGATGGCCTCTTCGATCTCGCGCGTGCCCAACCGGTGCCCGGCCACGTTGATCACATCGTCGGTGCGGCCGAGGATGAAGGTGTACCCGTCCTCGTCACGGATCGCCCAATCCAACGAGCTGTACAGCAGCTCCTTGAAGTGGCTGAAATAGCTTTGCAGGAATCGGGCGTCGTCGTTCCACACCGTGGTCATGCACCCCGGTGGCAACGGCGGCGACATCACCAGCACGCCCTTCTGCCCCGCCGCTACTTCGGCCCCGGTGTTCTCATCGATGACCTTCATCCGGTAGCCCAGGTTGGGGAAACCGGGCGAGCCGAACCGCACCGGCTTCATGTCCAGCCCCGGCAGCAGGGTCAAGGCTGGCCAACCGGTTTCGGTCTGCCAGTAGTTGTCGATGATCGGCTTGCCCAGCGCATCGTTGGCCCAGTGCGCGGTGGGCTCATCCAGCGGCTCGCCGGCGAGGAAGATGTACTTGAGCGCCTGCAGGTCATGGCGACGGATGAAATCGACATCGTGCTTCTTCAGTACGCGGATGGCCGTCGGCGAGGAGAACAGCGTGCGCACGTTGTACTGCTCGCAGAGCGCCCACCAGATGCCCGGATCCGGACGGGTCGGCAGGCCTTCGTACAACAGCGACGTGCAGCCGCCGATGAGCGGCCCGTAGACGTTGTAGGAATGCCCGACCGCCCAGCCGACATCGGAGGTGGAGAACATCACCTGGCCGGGCTGGCAATCGAACACGGTCTGCATCGACTGCGCCATGGCGACCGCGTAGCCGCCCACGTCCCGCTGCACGCCCTTGGGCTTGCCGGTGGTGCCGGAGGTATACAGCAGATAGCTCGGCTCGCTGGACTCCAGCCACTGCACGGGCACCTCGGCCCCACCGTGCTCGGCGCGCAGGCTGGCGTAGTCGACGTCGCGGCCTGGTACGCGCGGCTCGGCCGGGTCCAGACCCCGCGATACGATCAGTACGTGCGGCGGTGGATTGTGTGCCTCCGCGCAGGCGGCATCGACCAGCGCTTTATACGGGATCACCTTGCCGCCTCGCATGCCGGCATCGGCAGCGATCAGCAGCTTGGGTGCGGCATCGTCGATGCGCAGCGCCAGGTTATGGGCGGCGAAGCCACCGAACACCACCGAGTGCACCGCCCCGATGCGGGCACAGGCGAGCATGGCGAACACGGCTTCGGCCATGTTGGGCATGTAGATCACCACGCGGTCACCGTGGCCCACGCCGAGATGCTTCAGCACGGCAGCGAAGTCGTTGACCTCGCGATAGAGCTGCCGGTAGGTGATCTCGCGGGTCACCCCGGTTTCGGTGGACACCGCCACCAAGGCGAGCTGCTCGCCGCGCTCGTCGAGATGGCGATCGACGGCGTTGTAACAGAGGTTGGTTTCACCGCCGACATACCAGCGCCGGAATGGGGGGTTGCTGTAGTCGAGCACCTGTTGCGGTTTCTTGTGCCAATAGATGCGATTGGCTTCCTCGCCCCAGAATTCCTCCGGTTCGTCGATCGAACGGCGGTAGGTTTCTTCGTAGTCCATGACACAGCCCTCCCAGACAAAGTCATGGGATCGAGCATAGTGCGCCAGCCGCGGCGCGAACGCCCCGACCTTGGTCGTAGGGGGTGTGGTTGCCGGGCTGCGCCCGGCACCCGCAGAGGCAACGTCAACGTCAACGTCAACGTCAAAGGCTGCAGGGCTGCTTGTTGGCGGGGCGGGGTGGGATGGCGGGGGACGGCAAGGGCTGCATCCATGCGTGCCTTGTTTCGCGCCATCCATGGCGCTCAACACCCCCGCCACCCCACCCCGCCCCACCTTGGACAGGTCCAGGGTGGCCTTTGAATCTGTAGCGCCGACCCATGGTCGGCGGAATGTTTCCGCCAACGGCCCGCTGCGCTCGCCGACCATGGGTCGGCGCTACCGCTTTTTCTCTTTTTCATACGCGGCGGGCGGCCACGGAACCTGTCGGCGGATGGGCGGGGGACAGTAAATATTTTCCCTGCGGGCATCTGTAGCGCCGACCCATGGTCGGCGGAATGTTCCCGCCAACGGCCCGCTGCGCCCCGACCATGGGTCGGCGCTACCGCTTTTTCTTCTTTTTTCATACGCGGCGGGCGGCCACGGAACCTGTCAGGGGCTGGGCGGGGGGCAGTAAACATTTTCCCTACGGGCATCGGTAGAGCCGATCCATGGTCGGCGGAATGTTTCCGCCAACGGCCCGCTTCTCGCCGACCATGGGTCGGCGCTACCGCTTTTTCTTTTTTTTCATACGCGGCGGGCGGCCACGGAACCCTGTCAGGGGCCGGGCGGTGAGGCTGGGCGGGGGCGTTGAGCGCCATGGATGGCGCGAAACGAGCGCTACATGGACGTACTTGTGCGCGTCCCCCGACCAGCCTCACCGCCCGGCCCAAGCCGAGGCTCCAGCTCGAAAGCCCGTCGCGAGGGGGGCTCACCCGTTCGCCGACATCCCTACGCGCAAAAAAAAACGCCGGGACAGGCCCGGCGTCTTCTCACTGCGCAGCGATGGCTCAGCCCAGCAGGTGGGCCACGGCCGAACGCTCTTCTTCCAGCTCGGCCAGGGTCTTGTCGATGTACTTCTTGCTGAAGTCGTCGATCGGCAGATCCTTGACCAGGGTGTACTCGCCGTTCTCGGTGGTCACCGGGAAGCCGAAGATCACGCCTTCCGGGATCCCGTAGGAGCCGTCGGACGGCACGCCCATGGTGACCCACTTGCCGTTGCTGCCCAGCACCCAGTCGCGCACGTGGTCGATGGCCGCGTTGGCTGCCGACGCCGCCGAGGACGAGCCACGCGCTTCGATGATCGCCGCGCCGCGCTTGCCCACGGTCGGGATGAAGGTGCTGGCGTTCCAGTCCTGGTCATTGATCGCTTCGCCGATGGACGCGCCATCGGCAGTGGCGAAGCGGTAATCCGGGTACATGGTCGGGCTGTGGTTGCCCCATACCACCAGCTTTTCCATGCCGCCGACCGGCTTGCCGATCTTGGTCGACAGCTGGCTCAGGGCACGGTTGTGGTCCAGGCGCAGCATGGCGGTGAAGTTGCGCGGGTTGAGGTCCGGCGCCGACTTCATCGCGATGTAGGCGTTGGTGTTCGCCGGATTGCCGACCACCAGCACCTTCACGTCGCGCTTGGCGACCTTGTTCAGCGCAGCGCCCTGGGCGGTGAAGATCTTCGCGTTTTCCAGCAGCAGGTCGGCGCGCTCCATGCCCGGGCCACGCGGACGGGCACCGACCAGCAGGGCCACGTCGATGTCCTTGAACGCCACTTCGGCGTCATCGGTACCGACGATGCCAGCCAGCAGCGGGAACGCGCAGTCTTCCAGCTCCATGATCACGCCCTTCAGCGCGGCCTGGGCCTTTTCAACGGGCAGTTCCAGCAGCTGCAGGATGACCGGCTGGTCCTTGCCGAGCATTTCGCCGGAGGCGATGCGGAACAGCAGGGCATAGCCGATCTGGCCGGCAGCGCCGGTCACGGCAACACGAACAGGTGCTTTCATGGGGGGTTTCCTCTAGCTTGCGAGCGTTGGAGATGAACCGCGGGCGTGGCCGGGCGGCCTGGCAGGCGGCGGGGATCATGAAAACGGCCACCGCAGGGGTGGCCGTTTCAAAAGGGGATCAGGCGCGCGAGGGAATCGACTTGTTCCACTCGGCGACGCGGTCGGCCTTGGCGGCCAGCACGGCATCGGTATCGCCTTCCAGGGTGATCGAATGGATGACGTCGCCCTGCTTGACCGAATCCACGATGGCCTGGCCTTCCAGCACCTGGCCGAACACGGTGTGCTTGCCGTCCAGCCAGTCGGTCTTGATGTGGGTGATGAAGAACTGGCTGCCGTTGGTGTTCGGTCCGGCATTGGCCATGGACAGCGAACCCACCTGGTGCTTCACGCCGTTCTTTTCATCTTCGAACTTGTAGCCTGCGTCGCCGGTGCCCTGGCCGCGCGGGCAGCCGCCCTGGATCATGAAATCGGCGATGACGCGGTGGAAGACCAGGCCGTCGTAGAAGCCGTGCTTTACCAGGTTCACGAAGTTGGCGACGGTCAGCGGTGCCTTGTCGGCGAACAGCTCGACCTTGATCGGGCCCTGGGTGGTGTCGAACGTAGCGATGAGGGACATGAAGATCCTTGGAATTCGGGTGGGAAAGGTCCAGCTCCCAAGTTTACACCCGTCCCGTTTCGCTCGCGGGTACGACGATCGTTGAAGGTTTTGCAGCGGTTCTGTCTTCTTGGAGGGCGAGGTGGGAGGGGCCGGTGCGGGGCACGCCGTGAATACCTCCCTGTAGGCTCGTCGCCGCATCCATGCGGCTCTAACGGCCCCGCACCGCCCCCTCCCACCCCGCCAGACAGATGGCCGCTGCGGTGGGAGGAAAAGGCCAGCGCGAAAGCAGAAGCGAGGGTCAGGGCTACGGCTGCGGAGCCTGTCCTGGGGTGGCCGGCGGCCTTGGCTGAATGGGCATCTGGGGAAGACTGAAACGGGTTTTTCGCGAAACGGTCAGTTCGAGGTATGATGATGGACTTCTTTTTCCAAATCCGGCGCCGACTGGCCCCCTTTCGCATGTCCATCGAAAATCTTCGCAACATCGCCATCGTCGCGCACGTCGACCATGGTAAGACCACCCTGGTCGATCAGCTGCTGAAGCAGTCCGGCACCCTGTCCGAACGCACCGTCCTCGCCGAGCGCGTGATGGACAGCAACGATCAGGAAAAGGAACGCGGCATCACCATCCTGGCCAAGAACACGGCCATCACCTGGGAAGACAAAAAGACCGGCGTCAAGAACCGGATCAACATCGTCGATACCCCCGGACATGCCGACTTCGGCGGCGAAGTGGAGCGCGTGCTGTCGATGGTCGACACCGTGCTGATCCTCGTCGACGCGATGGACGGCCCGATGCCGCAGACCCGCTTCGTCACCCAGAAGGCCTTCGCGATGGGCTTCAAGCCGATCGTCGTGGTCAACAAGGTCGACCGCCCGGGCTCGCGTCCGGAGTGGGTGATCGACCAGGTGTTCGACCTGTTCGACAAGCTCGGCGCGACCAATGAGCAGCTGGACTTCCCGATCGTCTACGCGTCGGCCCTGAACGGCTACGCCGGCCTGGAAGACACCGTGCGCGACGGCGACATGACCCCGCTGTACGAAGCGATCATGCAGCACGCGCCGATGCCGGAAGTCGATCCGGACGGCCCGTTCCAGATGCGCATCAGCCAGCTGGACTACAACAACTTCGTGGGCGTGATCGGCATCGGCCGCATCCAGCGCGGCACCCTGAAGAAGAACATGCAGGTCGCGGTGATCGACCGTGAAGGCAAGAAGCGCAACGGCAAGGTGGCGCAGGTACTGGGCTTCCTCGGCCTGGAGCGCATCGAGCAGGACACTGCCGAGGCCGGTGACATCGTCGCCATCTCCGGCATCCAGGAACTGACCATCTCCGACACGCTGTGCCATCCGGACACCCCGGAAGCGCTGCCGGCGCTGACCGTCGACGAGCCGACGATCTCGATGACCTTCCAGGTCAACAACTCGCCGTTCGCCGGCAACAAGGACCTGTCCGGTGGCAAGTTCCTGACCAGCCGCCAGATCAAGGATCGCCTGGACCGCGAGCAGGTGCACAACGTGGCCCTGAAGGTGGAACAGCTGGAAGACGCCGACAAGTTCCTGGTCTCCGGCCGTGGCGAGCTGCACCTGTCGGTGCTGATCGAGAACATGCGTCGTGAAGGCTACGAGCTGGCCGTGTCGCGCCCGGAAGTCATCATCAAGCAGATCGACGGCCAGGCCATGGAGCCGATCGAGCAGCTGGTGGTGGACATCGAAGAACAGCATCAGGGCGGCGTCATGGAAAAGCTGGGTACCCGCAAGGGCCAGCTGAAGAACATGGAACCGGACGGCAAGGGCCGTGTGCGCCTGGAGTACCAGATCCCGGCCCGTGGCCTGATCGGTTTCCAGAACGAGTTCAAGACCCTGACCCAGGGTTCGGGCCTGCTGTTCCACGTGTTCGACCACTACGGTCCGAAGGAACAGGGTTCGATCGCCAAGCGCCAGAACGGCGTCATGATCGCCAACGCACCGGGTGCCACCCCGGCGTATTCCCTGGGGCCGCTGCAGGAACGCGGCAAGCTGTTCGCTGCTGAAGGCGACAACGTGTATGAAGGTCAGTTGATCGGCATCCACTCCAAGGACAACGACCTCACCGTCAATGCCATCAAGACCAAGCCGCTGACCAACATGCGCGCTTCGGGCAAGGACGATGCGATCCAGCTGACCCCGGCGATCAAGTACTCGCTGGAACAGGCACTGGACTTCATCGAAGACGACGAGCTGGTTGAAATCACGCCGAAGGAAATCCGCCTGCGCAAGAAGGGGCTGACCGAAAGCGACCGCAAGAAGGCATCGCGCGGCGGCTGAGCCGACTCGTGAGCCATCCTGCTTACAACCCGGATCCGCAACGGCATCCGGGCCTGCATGTCATCGCTCTGCTCGAAACGGGCAAAGCGGTGCTTGCACTGTTGGCCGCGACCGGGCTGGAAATGCTCGGTCCGCAGCCACTGCGTGATGGGATCAATGCCCTGATCCGGCGTTTCAGCCTGGACCCGGATCACGGCACCCTGCCCTCCCTGTTGAACATGATAAGTCCCGATGTCGTCCACCTTGCGGCGGCCGCGATGCTGGGCTATGCCCTGCTCCACCTGGTCGAAGCGTGGGGCTTGTGGCGGGCCAAGGCCTGGGCCTCGTGGCTGGGCTGCGTGTCTGCCGGCATCTACCTGCCCTTCGATGTCTACGCCATTTCCCGCCATCCGGGCTGGGCCTCCTGGACCGTGCTGGTGTTGAACCTGCTGGTGGTCTACGTGCTGGCGCGCGACATCCTGAAGCGGAAACCCTGAAGGCGCCGCGATACACTGGTTAGGTGCCCAAGCCGCCCACCATGCGCAACGCTCTATCACCAACGCGTCTTCTTTTCCTGTCCGCCGTGCTCGCCACGGCGCTGGTCGGCTGTGCGTCACCCGTGCGTGCGGCCGATGACGCACCTCCTGCGGCGGCGCCGTTTCCCTACGCCGAGGCCGAGATAAGCGACCTGCAGGCCCGTATGGCGGCCGGCGAACTGGACAGCGGGACGCTGACCCGGGCCTATCTGGAGCGCGTCGCCGCGCTGGACCGCGAAGGGCCACGATTGCGTGCGGTGATCGAGCTCAACCCGAATGCCCTGAAGGAGGCCGCACAGCGCGACGAGGAGCGCCGCCGTGGCCACCTGCGCGGTCCGCTGCACGGCATCCCGGTGCTGCTCAAGGACAACATCAACGCCTTGCCGATGAGCACCACGGCCGGTTCGCTGGCACTGGCCGGCTTCCGCCCCGGCGACGCGTTCCTGGTGACGCGCCTGCGTGCTGCCGGCGCGGTGATCCTGGGCAAGAGCAACCTGAGCGAGTGGGCGAACTATCGCGGACTCGGATCCACCTCCGGATGGAGTGCGCGCGGCGGCCAGACACGCAATCCCTACCGCCTCAGCCACAGCCCCTGTGGATCGAGCAGCGGCAGCGCCGTCGCCGTCGCGGCCAACCTGGTAACGGTATCCGTCGGCACCGAGACAGATGGCAGCATCGTCTGCCCCGCTGCCGTCAACGGTGTGGTCGGCCTGAAACCGACCGTGGGCCTGGTCAGTCGCGATGGCATCATCCCGATCTCGTTCAGCCAGGACACGGCAGGCCCGATCGCCCGCACGGTCTCTGATGCGGCGGCGGTACTGACGGCCATTGCGGGCCGCGATGCAGCCGACCCTGCCACCGCCGCGATGCCGGGCCGCGCGGTCTATGACTACACCGCGCGCTTGAATCCCAACGGGCTGCGCGGCGCGCGCATCGGGGTGATGGACAATCCGCTGTCCCAACGTCCCGGCATCGGCGCGTTGATGCAGCATGCCGTCGAGACCCTGCGGCGCGCCGGGGCCACCGTCGTGACGGTGCCAGCGCCGGACGAGAGTGGCTGGTCGGATGCCGAACAGATCGTGCTGCGGCATGAGTTCAAGGCGGGCATGGAGCGCTACCTCCGGCAGTGGAAGGCGCCGTGGCGCACGCTGCCGCAGTTGGTTGCCTTCAACGAAAAACACACCGCGCAGGAACTGCCACTGTTCGGCCAGGAGCTGCTGGTCGCATCAGCACACGCCGGATCGCTGGGCGACCCTGTCTACATCCAGGCGCGCAGCCAGGCACGCCGCATGGCCGGCGAACAAGGCATCGATGTCCTGCTTCGCGCCTATCAGCTGGACGCCCTGGTGGCCCCCACCACGGGCACTGCATGGCCGATCAACAGCCCTGGGGGCGATGCGTTCCCGGGGGGCAACTACAGCGCCGCCGCGGTGGCCGGCTATCCCAGCCTGAGCGTACCGATGGGCCACGTCGATGGCTTGCCCGTGGGACTGCTGTTCGTGGGCACGGCCTGGGCCGAGCCGCGCCTGATCGAGCTGGCCTATGCCTATGAGCAGCGCACCATGGCACGGCGACCGCCCCCCCTGTAACGGCCGCGCCCTCCCAAGTGGGAGTAGCTGCGAGGCGTCAGGCAGGGACGTCGCGCATGACGCGGCGCTACCCTGCCGTGGGCTGGACGGCCGGTTCGCCATCCTCGGCACCGGGTGAGCGCACTTCCTGCTCCGGTGCCGGCGCGACACGCCGCTTTGGCGTATCGGCACTTTCCTCCAGCTGCGCACGCAGGCGCGGCAACGCCTGTGGATGTTCACGCGCGAGGAAGTCCAGCATCCGCTCGCGCACCAGGCAACGCAGGTCGAACGCATCGCCCGAGTTGCGCGCACTGACCAGCAGGCGGACCTGCAGCGTGTGTTCGGTGGTCTCGGTGACCTGGGTCACGCAGACACGGCCGTCCCACAGCGGGGCGTCCTTGCAGATGCGCTCCAGCTCGGCGCGGATGGCAGGAATCGGAGCACGGTAGTCCAGCCACAGGAACGCGGTGCCCAACAGGTCCGCACTGCGCCGGGTCCAGTTCTGGAATGGGTTTTCGATGAACCATGTCAGCGGCACGACCATCCGGCGTTCGTCCCAGATGCGCACCACCACGTAGCTGCTGCCGATCTCTTCAATGCGCCCCCACTCACCTTCCACGATCACCACGTCATCCAGCCGGATCGGCTGTGTCACGGCGATCTGCAAGCCGGCGATCAGGTTGCCGAACACCGGCTTGGCGGCGATACCGGCCACCAGGCCGATCAGGCCGGCCGAGGCCAGCAGGGCGGAGCCGATCTTGGCCACCATGTCGAACTGCAGCAGCACCAGCGATATCCCCAATACGATGATCCCGCCCATCAGCACGCGGCTGAGGACACGGGTCTGGGTCTGCACGCGGCGCGCTTCCAGATTGTCGGCCACTTCGATGGGATGGTTGCGCAGGATCGCCTTCTCGCCGGCGGCGACGGCTCGTACCAGCAGCCAGATGAAGCAGGCGGTCAACCCGATGTGCACCAGCCGTTGCGCCTGGTCCAACCAGCGGTCATGCAGCGGCGTTGCCTGCAGCGCAGGCACCAGCAGGAGCAGCGGGAACGCCAGTGCAAGCGGCGGGCCGAGCATGCGCCCGATGCGCGCGCGCCGCCGGTCGCGACCTTCCAGTCGCCGATACAGCGCGAGGATCACCCAGGCGCCGAGCGCCCCCACTGCCAGCGCGATGCCCAACGGCACCACGTACGCCTGCGCTTGTTCCCACCTCGACACTGCTGCACCTCCACGACCACGCGAAAGGACCAGCGTGTCGCAGAAGCCATGAGCGTCATGTCAGGCGTTCGTAAAAAAGGGGTCAGATCCCGCTCGCTGTGCACGCGCGATCCAACCCCCTCAGCAGCGATCGGATCAGCCGTTCTGCTTGCGCACGATCGCCATGGCGATTTCCAGCGACTGTTCGTAGTTGAGTCGCGGATCCACGCTGGAGCGGTAGGCACGTTCCAGATCGCGCTCGGTGAGCTCACGCGCGCCACCGGTGCATTCGGTCACGTCTTCGCCGGTCATCTCCAGGTGCACGCCACCCAGGCGCGTCCCCGCGGCCGCGTGCAGATCGAACGACAACTCGACTTCACCGCGTATGTTGTCGAAGCGGCGCGTCTTGTAGCCGTTGCCCGTGCTCTCCGTATTGCCATGCATCGCATCGCACACCCACAGCACCCGGCGACCGTCGCGCTTCACCGCATCCAGCAGCGGCGGCAGCTTGTCGGCGATCTGCGCCGCGCCCATGCGATGGATGAAGCTCAGCCGGCCGGGTTCGTCGTCTGGATTCAGCACATCGATCAAGCGCAGCAGCTGGTCCGGCTGCACCGATGGCCCCACCTTGATCGCGATCGGATTGCGCACGCCGCGCAGATACTCCACGTGCGCGCCATCGAGTGCTGCGGTGCGCATGCCGATCCACGGATAGTGCGTGCTCAGGTTCAACCAGCCCTGCTGACGCGGCACCTGGCGTGTCAGTCCCTGCTCATACGGCAGCAGCAAGGCCTCGTGCGACGTATAGAAATCCACCCGCTTGAGGTTGTGCACGCGCGCGCCGGAGATGGTCTCCATGAAGCCGATGGCATCCTCTATGGACGTCACCATCTTCTGGTACTCCACCGCCAGCGGCGAATGCCGCACCCACTCGAGGTTCCAGTACTCCGGGTGATGCAGATCGGCGAATCCGCCGTCGATCAGCGCCCGAACGAAGTTCATCGTCATCGCCGAATGCGCGTGCGCCTGCAACATCCGCTTGGGATCCGGCAGGCGTGCCGCTTCGGTGAAGGCCGGCGCATTGATCACATCGCCGCGGTAGCTGGGCAGCGTGACCCCATCGCGTGTCTCGGTGTCTGCCGAACGCGGCTTCGCGTACTGCCCGGCGAAGCGTCCGACGCGGATCACCGGCTTGCGCATGCCATGCACCAGCACCAGGCTCATCTGCAGCAGCACCTTGAGCCGGTTGGAGATCATCCCGGACTCACAGTCGCTGAAGTTCTCTGCGCAGTCGCCGCCCTGCAGCAGGAAGCGCTTTCCCTCCTGCGCATCCGCCAACTGCTGCTTCAGTGACAGGATTTCCCACGAGGTGACCAACGGCGGCAGCCGCTTCAACTCGTGCAACGCCGCGTCCAAGGCAACCGGATCCGGATAGGTCGGCAACTGGAGGGCAGGCTTTGCCCGCCAGCTCTCCGGCGACCAGTCAGCGGGCGACAATGAATCAACGGACGACATGGCGGACTCCAGGACCTTCAGGGGCGCGCCGAGCCATGCCCGGCGCATCAAGTACAACGTTCAACATCAGCGAATACGGCGCACGGACACCCACAACGCCCAGCCCGCCAGCAACACGAACCACACCAGCGACCACATCGGCATGCTCAGGCCCAGGAAGGCCCAGTCGATGTCGCCGCAGTTGCCGGTACCGGTCAGCACGGTGCGGAACACTTCGAACGGCCCCATGGTTTCACTGAGGAAGCTGAGTGGCGGACCGCAGGTCGATCCGAACTCCGGCGGGATCATCTGCACATACACGTGGCGCGCGGCGATGCCCACGCCCACGGCTGCCGCGATGAAGGCCAATACGCCGTAGGTGATGCGCCCCGGTCGATTGGAGGGACCGTGCAGCGCACCGATCAGGAACACAAGGCCCAGCGCGGCGAACGCCAGTCGCTGGAAAATGCACAGCGGGCATGGCTCGAGGCCCATCTTCAACTGCAGGTAGATCGCGAAGCCAAGCAGCCCCGCGCAGATCAGGAACCCCAGCAGGAACTGGGCGCGGAACGGCCAACGGAACGGGTTCATCAGCAGGACTCAGTGCAGGCAGATGCAAAGCGTAACCCATGCGACGGCGCACGCGATGCCCTACGCACGGGCGCTGTAACGCAGAAGCCCGGCACAAGGCCGGGCTTCTGACGGTGCTGCAGGGAACGGTCCGATTACTCGGCCACTTCCTCGGCAACAGCGGCCGGACGGTCGACCAGCTCGACGTAGGCCATCGGTGCATTGTCGCCAGCGCGGAAGCCGCACTTCAGCAGACGCAGGTAACCACCCGGACGCGACGCGTAACGCGGGCCCAGGATGGTGAACAGGTTGCCGACCGCTTCGTTGTCACGCAGGCGGGCGAACGCCAGACGACGGTTGGCGACGGAGTCGACCTTGGCCAGGGTGATCAGCGGCTCGGCGACGCGGCGCAGTTCCTTGGCCTTCGGCAGGGTGGTCTTGATCAGCTCGTGCTTGAACAGCGACGCGGCCATGTTCTTGAACATTGCTTCGCGGTGAGCGCTGGTACGGCTGAACTTACGACCGGATTTCTGATGACGCATGGTGATGATTCCTTTGCAAGATTGAGACTTTGGGGATCGTTGTCGCCATCCTGGCGCTGTATTCGGACTGCGGATGGTCCTGGCCACCCCTCCTGGTCGGCCTGTCCGCGGACTGATCGTCCGTCGGTTGTTGTAGAGCCGAGCTTGATCGACTGCAGTGGATGCAATCGCGCAAGCTCGGCTCTACGGTGCGAAGGCCCCACCGTTACCGGTGAGGCCTTTGCGGTACTGCAGGGGGCTTATCAGCCCAGCATGCCGTGGCTGGCGACGCCGGCCGGCGGCCAGTTCTCCAGCTTCATGCCAAGCGACAGGCCACGCTGGGCCAGCACTTCCTTGATCTCGGTGAGCGACTTCTTGCCCAGGTTCGGGGTCTTCAGCAGCTCCACTTCGGTCTTCTGGATCAGATCGCCGATGTAATAGATGCTTTCCGCCTTGAGGCAGTTGGCCGAACGCACGGTCAGTTCCAGGTCGTCGATCGGGCGCAGCAGCACCGGATCCACGCCGTTGTTGGCCGGCTTGGCCGCACCGCGGTCGCGGTGGGTGAAGTCACCGAACACCGACAGCTGGTCGCTGAGGATGTCGGCGGCGGTGCGCACGGCTTCCTCGGCGTCGATGGTGCCGTTGGTCTCGATATCGATGACCAGCTTGTCCAGATCGGTACGCTGCTCGACACGTGCCGCTTCCACGGCATAGGCGACACGGCGGACCGGCGAGAACGAGGCATCCAGGACCAGACGGCCGATGGCACGGGTTTCTTCGTCCGGACGACGACGCGCGGCAGCCGGCTGATAGCCGAAACCACGCTCGATCTTCAGACGCATGTTGATTGCCGTATCCTTGGTCAGGTTGCAGATCACGTGGTCGCCGTTGAGGACCTCCACGTTATGATCAACCTTGATATCGGCAGCCGTGACGACGCCCGGACCCTGCTTGGACAGGGACAGGGTGGCGTTGTCGCCGGAATGCATACGGATAGCCACATCCTTCAGGTTGAGCAGGACTTCAAGCACGTCTTCCTGCAGACCTTCGACCGTGGTGTACTCATGCAACACGCCGTCGATTTCGACTTCCGTGATCGCGAAGCCCGGGATGGACGACAACAGGACGCGACGCAGGGCATTGCCCAGCGTATGCCCATAACCACGCTCCAAGGGTTCGATAACGACCTTGGCGCGTGTGTCGGTAAGGCGTTCGATCTGCGGGCCACGAGGACGCAGAACCTGGTTGGCGGTAACCGTCATGTTGCGGGTTCTCCTAGTGAACCCCCGGCCGTCGCCGGGGGCTCTCCAATGTGAATTACTTCGAATACAGCTCGACGATCAGCGCTTCATTGATGTCTGCAGGCAGGTCCGAACGATCCGGAACCGCCTTGAAGACGCCGGCGAACTTGCCGGAATCCACTTCAATCCACGACGGACGCATGTCGTGCGTGGCCGAAACGGTCAGGGCTTCCTGAACGCGCAGCTGCTTGGCAGCCTTTTCGGACAGCGCAACCGCGTCGCCAGCCTTGATCTGGTACGAAGCCAGGTTGACCGACTTGCCGTTCACGGTGACACCGCGGTGCGAGACCAGCTGACGAGCAGCCGGACGGGTCACAGCGAAGCCCATGCGATAGACGACGTTGTCCAGACGGGTTTCCAACAACTGCAGCAGGTTCTCGCCGGTGTTGCCCTTCTTGGTCGAGGCCTTCTTGTAGTAGTTGCGGAACTGACGCTCCAGCAGACCGTAGATACGCTTGACCTTCTGCTTTTCACGCAGCTGGGTAGCGTAGTCGGACAGCTTGCCCTTACGGGCGGTAGCGCCGTGCTGGCCGGGCTTCTGCTCCAGCTTGCACTTGGAGTCCAGCGCGCGCGCCGGGCTCTTGAGGGAGAGGTCGGCGCCTTCGCGACGGGCGAGCTTACAGGTAGGACCGATATAACGAGCCATTTCTTATCGCTCCCTTAGACGCGACGCTTCTTCGGCGGACGGCACCCGTTGTGCGGGATTGGCGTCACGTCGATGATGTTGGTGATCTTGTAACCGACGTTGTTCAGCGAACGAACGGCGGACTCACGACCCGGACCCGGGCCCTTGATGCGGACTTCCAGCGACTTCACGCCGTAGTCGAGCGCAGCACGGCCGGCCTTTTCGGCGGCGACCTGGGCAGCGAACGGGGTCGACTTGCGCGAACCGCGGAAGCCGGCGCCACCGGAGGTCGCCCACGACAGGGCATTACCCTGACGGTCGGTGATGGTCACGATGGTGTTGTTGAAAGAAGCGTGGACGTGGGCGACGCCATCAGTGATGACGCGCTTGATCTTCTTCTTGGTCTTAGCAGCGGGCTTAGCCATTTTTGTCCCTTACTTCCTGATCGCCTTGCGCGGACCCTTGCGGGTGCGGGCGTTGGTACGGGTACGCTGGCCACGCAGCGGAAGACCGCGACGGTGACGCAGACCGCGATAGCAGCCCAGATCCATCAGACGCTTGATCGCGATACCGATTTCACGGCGCAGATCGCCTTCCACGATGAACTTGCCGACTTCGGCGCGGAGGCGCTCGATTTCCGGCTCGGACAGATCGCGGATCTTGGTGGTCGAAGTAACGCCTGCGGAGTCGCAGACCTTCTTCGAACGGGTACGGCCGATGCCGTAAATGCTTTGCAACCCGACCCAGACGTGCTTCTGGGCTGGCAGGTTGACGCCTGCAATACGCGCCATGACGCGGTTCTCCAGCTGAGTGATGGCCGACAGCGCACCATGAAGGCGCGCCAATCCGGCAGGATAGATCAATAAAGTGAACTAGCGAATCTTACAAGGTTCCGGTGTACTGGAAGTTTCTGAGACCGTGAGGTTTCAAAAACCCGGCCCGGGGAGTGTGCCCAGGCTCCGGCGCCGGATCAGGTTGGTCGCGGCGCCATATCCGAAGACATGCCGCCGTGGCCGCCCGCGCTACTCCTGCGCAGGACCACCAGATCTCACCCCCACCCGGAACCGCTGCGGGGGCCGCCCTTCTTTGGATAGCCGAGTCCGCGAAGCGGAGGACCATCACATCAGGAAGACGATAGTGTAACAGGCAGATCAGCCGCGTGCAAAACCGCCGCGATTGCCACCCTTCAGGTTTGCCTTCTTCAACAGGCTTTCGTACTGGTGCGACATCAGGTGCGCCTGAACCTGGGCGATGAAGTCCATCACCACCACCACCACGATCAGCAGCGAGGTGCCGCCGAAGTAGAACGACGCGTTCAACTGGGTGCGCATCAGTTCCGGCAGCAGGCAGACGATCACCAGATAGGCCGAACCCGCCGCGGTCAACCGCGTCAGCACGCCATCGATGTAGTCAGCGGTCGCCTTGCCCGGACGGATGCCCGGAATCAGCGCGCCCGACTTCTTCAGGTTGTCCGCGGTTTCCTGCGAGTTGAACACCAGCGCGGTATAGAAGAACGCGAAACCGGTGATCAGCCCTGCGAACACGATCATGTGCAGCGGCTCACCCGGCCCGAGGGCATTGGCGATCTTCTGCAGCCACTGACCGGTAGCGCTCTGGTTGGCCGCCTGGCCGGACCACATCGCCAGCGTCGCCGGGAAGGCCAACAGGCTGGAGGCGAAGATCGCGGGGATCACGCCGGCCATGTTGAGCTTCAGCGGCAGGAACGAGGTCTGGTTCATGTACGCGTTGCGGCCACCCTGGCGACGTGCGTAGTTCACCGTGATGCGGCGCTGGCCGCGTTCGACGAACACCACGAAGAAGGTGAAGGCCAGCACCACCAGCGCGATCAGCAGCAGCTGGATGAACTGGATGTTGCCGTCGCGGTACGCATCGAACGTATGGATGATCGCGCCCGGCAGACCGGCGACGATGCCGGCGAAGATGATCAGCGACACACCGTTGCCGATGCCGCGCTCGGTCACCTGCTCACCGACCCACATCAGGAAGATGGTGCCTGCGGTCAATGCGATCACGGCAGTGAGCACGAAGCCCATGCCCGGCGCATACACCACGGCCGTGCCACCCGGCGATACCTGGTTCTGCAGTGCCAGCGCGATGCTGCCGCCCTGCACCACCGCCAACAACACGGCGCCGATGCGGGAATACTGGGTGATCTTGCGGCGTCCAGACTCACCTTCCTTCTGCAGCGCCTTCAGCGCCGGGAAGATGTGGACCGCCAGCTGCATCACGATCGATGCCGAGATGTACGGCATGACGTTCAGCGCGAAGATCGAAAAACGGTGCAGGGCGCCGCCCGAGAACATGTTGAACATGTCCACGATGCCGCCGCCCTGCTGTTCCATCATGGCAAGCATGGCATCGGGGTTCACGCCCGGAACCGGCACATAGCACCCGATCCGATAGACGATCAACGCCCCGACGACAAACAGCAGACGCTGGCGAAGTTCAGTGAACTTGCCCATTCCACCTGCGAGGTTACCGATGCCAGCTTGCGCCATGATGCTATTACTCCGTTACGCTGCCGCCGGCAGCTTCGATCGCAGCCTTGGCACCAGCCGTGGCAGCGATGCCCTTCAGGGTGTACGCCTTGGTCAGCTCGCCCTTGACGACGATCTTGGCCTTCTTCGCGATGCTCGGGACCAGCTTGGCTTCACGCAGGATGGCGAAAGTGATTTCGCCAGCCGGCAGCTTGTCCAGCTGATACAGCAGCACTTCAGCGGTGTCCTTGGCGATCGGCGAGTTGAAGCCGATCTTCGGCAGACGACGCTGCATGGGGGTCTGGCCGCCTTCGAAGCCAGCCTTGATCTTGCCGCCACCCTTACGGGCGAACGAACCCTTGTGGCCGCGGCCGCAGGTCTTGCCCAGGCCGGAGCCGATACCACGACCGACGCGGGTACGCGGGGTACGCGCGCCCGGTGCCGGGTTCAGTTCATTCAGATGCATGGTCATTGGATTATTCCTCAACCTTGACGAGGTAGTGAACCTTGTTGATCAGGCCGCGAACCTGCGGGCTGTCCTTCAGTTCACGCACATCGTTGAGCTTGCTCAGACCCAGGGCACGCACCGACAGGCGGTGACGGGACTGGGCACCACGAAGGCCGCGCACCAGGCGCACCTTGACAGTCTTGCTGGTCGAATCAGCCATGATTCAGATCCTCTACCTTCTTGCCGCGCTTGGCCGCGATGCGAGCCGGCGACTGCACAGCAGCCAGGCCCTTCACGGTGGCACGCACCAGGTTGATCGGGTTGCGCGAACCAACAGCCTTGGCCAGCACGTTCTTCACGCCAACGGCTTCCAACACGGCGCGCATTGCACCACCGGCAATGACGCCGGTACCTTCAGACGCGGGCTGCATGAAAACGCGTGCTGCACCGTGACCGTCCTTGATGGTGTGCCACAAGGTGCCGTTGTTCAGATCAACGCTGACCTGGTTCTTGCGAGCCTGCTCCATCGACTTCTGGATGGCGACCGGCACTTCGCGTGCCTTGCCATAGCCGAAACCGACCTTGCCTTCGCCATCGCCGACCACGGTCAGTGCGGTGAAGGTGAACTGACGACCGCCCTTGACGGTCTTGCTGACGCGGTTGACCGCGACCAGCTTCTCGATCATGCCATCGTCGACTTTTTCTTCGCGGTTACGGTCGCGATCGCGACCCCGCTGCGGACGTTCTTCTGCCATCTTGATTCCTTGGTTGTTTAGGTATGTACGGCTCGAGGCCGCTTATGGTTGTGGAGTGGTGCGTTGTTCCGGTACGCCGTTGCATAAGAACGGAACCGTCCGGCCACCCTCTGGCCGGCGAGCAGGCGGAAAGGAGCCCATGGGCTCCCTTCCTTATCCCTTAGAACTGCAGGCCAGCTTCGCGAGCAGCGTCAGCCAGGGCCTTGATGCGGCCATGGTAACGGTAGCCCGAACGATCGAAGGCAACCTTCTCGATGCCGGCGGCCTTGGCGCGCTCTGCAACGATACGGCCGACCTTGGCAGCAGCTTCGGCGTTCTTGCCGCTCTTCAGGCCTTCCTTGACGTCGGCCTGGGTGGTGTTGGCAGCAGCCAGCACCGTGGAGCCGTCGGCGGTGAAGACCTGTGCGTACAGATGCTGACCGGTGCGCAGCACCGACAGACGGGCGACGCCGAGCACACGGATGTGGGCACGGGTCGACTTGGCGCGGCGCAGGCGGGCGATGTTCTTGTTCATGATTTTTTGTCCTGGAAAGCTGAAGGTTGGGCTTTTCCCCGGGGAGTCCGCACACGGAGGTGCGGGCTCCTGCAAGGAACTCGCGCTTACGCCTTCTTGGCTTCCTTGCGAATGATGACTTCGTCGGAGTACTTCACGCCCTTGCCCTTGTACGGTTCCGGCTTGCGGTACGCACGGATCTTGGCGGCAACTTCACCGACGATCTGCTTGTCAGCACCCTGCACCAGAATTTCGGTCTGCGTCGGGGTGGTGATGGTGATGCCTTCCGGCGCCACATACAGGATCGGATGCGAGTAACCGAGCGCCAGGCTCAGGTCCTTGCCCTGCATGGAAGCACGGTAACCGACGCCGACCAGCTCAAGCTTGCGCTCGAAGCCATCGGTGACGCCCTTGACCATATTGGCCAGGATCGCGCGGACGGTACCGGTCAGCGGCACGAGGGCTGCGTCTTCGGTGCTCAGGGTGGCAACGCCGTTCTCGACATTGATGGCAATGCCAGCCGGCTTGGCCAGCGACAGGGTGCCCTTCGGGCCCTTGGCGGTGACACTGTCGGACTGGACGTTCAACTCAACCTTACCCAGGTCGATCGGCTTCTTGGCTACACGGGACATGGTCTACTCCTTTCGCCTTAGGCCACGAAGCACAGGACTTCGCCGCCGACGCCCAACTGGCGCGCCTGCGCATCAGTCATGATGCCCTTGGAGGTGGAAATGATGGAAATACCCAGGCCGTTCATGACCTTCGGCAGCTCGCTCTTGCCACGGTACTGACGCAGACCCGAACGCGAGAAACGCTTCAGGGTCGCGATGACCGGCTTGCCTTCGAAATACTTCAGCACGATTTCGAGCTCGGACTTGTTGTTCTCGAGCGCGGTAACGCGCAGGTCGGTGATGTAACCCTCGTCCTTCAGGACCTGGGCGATCGCAACCTTGATCTTGGACGACGGTGCTTTCACCGTCTGCTTGCCAACCGCTGCCGCATTCTTGATGCGGACCAGCAGGTCGGCGATGGGATCAGTCATGCTCATATGAGTACCTTTGAGTGCACCGATATCCGCTTTCGCGAATTCTGTTTTTGTAGTCCTGGGATGGGCCAGGCCCCCTCCCCCGCAACCAGCGCAAGGCAAGACGCGGGATTATACG
The DNA here is from genome assembly GCF_014842145.1 of Stenotrophomonas sp. CFBP 13718. Classification (NCBI taxonomy): domain Bacteria; kingdom Pseudomonadati; phylum Pseudomonadota; class Gammaproteobacteria; order Lysobacterales; family Lysobacteraceae; genus Stenotrophomonas; species Stenotrophomonas sp. CFBP 13718. Next base: position 42,003 of record NZ_JACYVC010000014.1, on the reverse strand, counting down.
CCAAAAGAGCCCGACTTGCGTCGGGCTCTCTGGTTTTTTCTGCAGACGGGCGAACCCGCCTCGGCTGGACCTGCCCTCCCCGTTCAGGGAGGGCAGTCGCAGGACCGGCTGATTACCAGCTGGCCTTGCGCAGGCCCGGCACGTCGCCACGCATGGTGGCTTCGCGGAGCTTGTTACGGCCCAGGCCGAACTTGCTGTACACGCCACGCGGGCGTCCAGACAGTTCGCAACGGTTGCGATGGCGGCTCGGCGACGAATCGCGCGGCAGCTTCGACAACTTGGTGGAGGCTTCGATCTTCTCTTCGTAAGACGCGGTCGGCGAGGACACGATCTTCTTCAGAGCAGCGCGCTTGTCAGCGAACTTCTCAGCCAGCTTCTTCCGCTTGATGTCGCGGTTGACCATGGAGGTCTTTGCCATTTTCGGATATTCCTCGACGTATCAGTTACGGAACGGGAACTTGAACGCTGCCAGCAGCGCCTTCGCTTCCGCATCGGTCTTCGCCGTGGTGGTGATGGCGATATCCATACCGCGGATCGCATCGACAGCGTCGAAATCGATTTCCGGGAAGATGATCTGTTCCTTCACACCCATGTTGAAGTTGCCGCGACCGTCAAAGGAACGACCGGACACACCACGGAAGTCGCGCACGCGCGGCAGCGAGATGTTGATCAGGCGGTCCATGAACTCGTACATCTTTTCACGGCGCAGCGTGGTCTTGCAGCCGATCGGCCAACCATCGCGGATCTTGAAGGACGCAACCGACACACGCGACTTGGTGATGACCGGCTTCTGGCCGGCAATCTTGGTCATGTCGCCGACGGCGTTTTCCAGGATCTTCTTGTTGGTCGCTGCTTCACCGACACCCATGTTCAGGGTGACTTTGACCAGCTTCGGCACTTCCATCGGATTCTTGTAGCCGAACTGCTTCATCAGCGCCGGGACTACTTCTTCCTTGTAAAACTTTTCGAGACGGGTATTCATCAGCGCATCCTCAGGCGTCGAGCGCCTCACCGCTGGAGCGGAACACACGCAGTTTGCGTCCATCCTCCAGCACCTTGAAGCCAACGCGCTCGCCCTTGCCCGTTGCCGGGTTGACGACGTTTACGTTGGAGATATGGATCGACGCTTCACGCTCGACCACGCCGCCGGCAACGCCTGCCTGCGGATTCGGCTTGGTGTGGCGCTTGACGATGTTCACGTTGGCGACGACCACACGGTCGCCGTCCACGCGGACGATTTCGCCCTGCTTACCCTTGTCCTTGCCAGCGGTGACGACAACCTGGTCGCCCTTCTTGATACGGTTAGCCATGATTATCTCCTGTCGCTCACAGCACTTCGGGAGCGAGCGAGACGATCTTCATGAACTTCTCCGAACGAAGTTCACGCGTCACCGGTCCGAAGATACGGGTGCCGATCGGCTCCTGCTTGTTGTTCAGCAGTACGGCAGCATTGCCGTCGAAGCGGATCAACGAACCGTCCGGACGACGAACACCCTTGCGGGTACGGACAACAACGGCGTCGTAAACTTCGCCCTTCTTGACCTTGCCGCGCGGAATCGCGTCTTTGACGGTGACCTTGATGATGTCACCAATGTGCGCATAACGGCGCTTGGAACCACCAAGCACCTTGATGCACATCAGTTCCTTGGCACCGGAATTGTCCGCGGCGTCAAGGTAGCTCTGCATCTGGATCATGAGTCAGATCTCCTTATTCAGCCGCACGCGTGATGACTTCCACCACGCGCCAGTTCTTGGTCTTGGACATCGGAGCAATTTCGGTCACGCGCACGACATCGCCTTCGTTGCAGGCATTGTCGGCATCATGGGCGTGCAGCTTGGACGAGCGCTTGATGTACTTACCGTACAGCGGGTGCTTGACCTGGCGTTCCACCAGAATGGTGACCGTCTTGTCCATCTTGTTGCTGACGACACGGCCTTCGACCGTGCGCAGCGCTTTGTTTTCAGTGTTGTCGCTCATAGCGGCCATCCTTACTTGGTGCTGCCGAGCAGGGTCTTCGTGCGAGCAATCTCGCGACGGACCCGGCGGATATCGTGAGTCTTCGGCAGCTGGCCGGTGACCTGCTGCATACGGACAGAGAACTGTTCCTTACGCAGGTCGATCAGGTGGGCCTTCAGTTCGTCAGCCGACTTTTCACGGAGTTGTTTGAGGTCCATCAGCGCACCGTCCGGGTTACGAAAGTGGTGGTGACCGAGAGCTTGGCGGCAGCCAGGCGGAATGCCTCGCGTGCCACGTCTTCGGTAACACCCTCGATTTCATAGATCATGCGGCCGGGCTGGATCTGGGCCACCCAGTATTCCACGTTGCCCTTACCCGAACCCATTCGAACTTCGATGGGCTTCTTGGTGATGGGCTTGTCGGGGAACACACGGATCCACATCTTGCCACCGCGCTTGACGTAGCGGCTGATCGAGCGGCGGGCCGCTTCGATCTGACGCGCGGTCAGCTGACCGTGGGCGGTTGCCTTCAGGCCGTACTCGCCGAAGCTGACAGCGTTTGCGCTCCAGCTCAGGCCGTCGTTACGCCCCTTGTGTACCTTGCGGTATTTGGTTCGCTTGGGTTGCAACATTGTCGTTACCTCGCTTCACGAGCCGGGCGCTGACGGTCACCGCGGTCGCCGCGATCGTTACGATCGTTGCGCGGGGAGTCGTCCTGCTTTTCCTGGCCAACCTGGGAGAAATCGAAGACCTCGCCCTTGTAGATCCAGACCTTGATGCCGATGATGCCGTACGTCGTCTTGGCTTCAGCGAAGCCGTAGTCGATGTCGGCACGCAGCGTGTGCAGCGGCACGCGGCCTTCGCGGTACCACTCCGAGCGGGCGATTTCTGCACCGTTCAAGCGGCCACCGACGTTGACCTTGATGCCCAGGGCACCGAGGCGCATCGCGTTGCCGACCGAGCGCTTCATTGCACGGCGGAACATGATGCGACGCTCAAGCTGCTGCGCGATGGACTCGGCAACCAGCTGTGCGTCCAGCTCGGGCTTGCGCACTTCAGTGACGTTGATGTGCGCCGGGACGCCCATCATCTCGCTCACTTCCTTGCGCAGCTTCTCGATGTCCTCACCACGCTTGCCGATCACCACGCCCGGACGGGCGGTGTGGATCGTCACGCGGGCGGTCTTGGCCGGACGCTCGATGAGGATCTTGCTGATGCCGGCCTGCGCAAGCTTCTTGCGCAGCATTTCCCGCACCTTCAGGTCGGCCGCCAGATAACCAGCGAACTCGCCCTTGTTGGCGTACCACTTGGAGTTCCAATCCTTGGAAATACCGAGGCGGATACCAATCGGATGAACTTTATGACCCATGGTCTTTTCCTTTCCGCTTACTTGCCGGCGCCCACAACCACAGTGATGTGGCTGGTGCGCTTGAGGATGCGGGTACCGCGGCCTTTCGCCCGCGCCATGAAACGCTTCAGGGTCGGACCTTCATCTACCATGATGGTCTGGACCTTCAGCTCGTCGACGTCAGCGCCCTGGTTGTTCTCGGCATTTGCAATAGCCGACTCCACCACCTTCTTGATCAGGTGTGCAGCCTTCTTGTCCGAGAACTTCAGCAGGTTGACCGCACGCTCGGCCGGCAGGCCGCGCACCTGGTCAGCGACCAGGCGGGCTTTCTGCGCAGAGATGCGCGCGGAGCGCAAAATGGCTTTCGCTTCCATTGTCATCTCTCCTTACTTGCCGGACTTCTTGTCACCACCGTGACCCTTGAAGGTCCGGGTGATGGCAAATTCGCCAAGCTTGTGGCCGACCATGTTCTCGTTGATGAGAACCGGGATGTGGTTTTTGCCGTTATGCACGGCAATGGTGACGCCTACCATGTCAGGCAGGATCATCGAACGACGCGACCAGGTCTTGATCGGACGCTTGCTACCCGCAGCGGCTGCCACCTTGACAACAAGGTGGTGATCGACAAACGGGCCCTTCTTGAGTGAACGTGCCATGGTCGATTAGCCCCTACGATCGCGGACGATGAACTGCTGAGTGCGCTTGTTATGGCGCGTCTTGTAACCCTTGGTCGGAACACCCCACGGGGTGACCGGATGCGGATTACCCTGGCCGGCCTTCGCCTCACCACCGCCGTGCGGATGGTCAACCGGGTTCATGGCTGCACCACGAACGGTCGGGCGGACACCGCGCCAGCGCTTGGCGCCAGCCTTGCCCAGCTTTTCCAGATTGTGCTCGTCGTTACCGACTTCACCGATGGTGGCGCGGCACTCGACCGGCACCTTGCGCATTTCACCCGAGCGCAGGCGCAGGGTGGCGTAGATGCCTTCACGAGCGACGAGCTGCACGGCGGCGCCGGCGGCACGAGCGATCTGTGCACCCTTGCCCGGCTTCAGTTCGATGCCGTGGATGGTGGTACCGACCGGGATGTTGCGCAGCGGCAGCGTGTTGCCTGCCTTGATCGGCGCATCCGAGCCTGCAATCACCTGGTCACCGGCCTTCAGGCCCTTCGGTGCGATGATGTAGCGACGCTCACCGTCGACGTAGCACAGCAGGGCGATATGGGCAGTGCGGTTCGGATCGTATTCGATGCGTTCCACGCGTGCCGGAATGCCTTCCTTGTTGCGCTTGAAGTCGATGACGCGGTAGTGCTGCTTGTGACCACCACCAACGTGGCGGACCGTGATGCGGCCGTGGTGGTTACGACCACCCGACTTGCTCAACGGCTCCAGCAACGGTGCGTGCGGTGCGCCCTTGTGCAGATCGGGAGTAACCACGCGCACGGCCGAACGACGGCCGGGGGAAGTGGGTTTGAATTTCATCAATGGCATGGGATGGACCTCAGGCCTTGGCCGTTACATCGATGGACTGGCCATCGGCCAGGCGCACGTACGCCTTGCGCCAATCGCCACGGCGGCCAGCGCGGTTACGGAAGGACTTGTTCTTGCCCTTGACGTTCAGCACGTTGACGGCCTCGACCTTGACGTCGAACAGCTGCTCTACCGCGGCCTTTACATCGGCCTTGGTGGCTTCGTTCGAAATCTCGAAGACATACTGGTTGGAAAGTTCCTGCAGGCGCGCGGTCTTTTCAGAGACTCGCGGAGCGCGCAGCACGCTGAAGATTTTCTCGTTGCTGCTCATGCCAGCCACTCCTCGACCTTCTTGACCGCATCAGCGGTAATGATGACCGTATCGGCACCGACCAGCGACACCGGGTCCAGACCCTGCACGTCACGCACTTCCACGTAGGGAATGTTGCGCGCCGACAGGTACAGGTGCTCGGAGGCTTCTTCAGTGACGATCAGCGGGCGCTTGCCCACTTCCAGGCCGGCCAGCTTGGCGATCAACGACTTCGTGTTGGTCGCTTCGACATCGAAGGCCTCCACGATCGTCAAACGGCCCTGACGGTTCAGCTCGGACAGGATCGCGCACATGGCGGCACGGTACTGCTTACGGTTGACCTTCTGCTCGAAGCTACGCGGCTTGGCCGCGAAGGTGACACCACCGCCGATGAAGATCGGAGCCGTCAGCGCGCCATGACGCGCACCGCCGCCCTTCTGCTTCTTCGACTTCTTCGTGGTACCAGCCACTTCAGAACGCGTTTTCTGCGCCTTGGTACCTGCGCGACCGGCGTTGCGATAAGCGACGACAACCTGGTGGACCAGATCACCGCAGAAATCGCGACCGAACACGGCATCGGAGACCGAGACCTTGTTATTGCTACCCGTGATAACGAGTTCCATCGTCATCTCTCCTTATGCCTTGCTCGCCGGACGGACGATCACGTCGCCACCCGCCGCGCCAGGAACGGCGCCGCGAACCGCGATCAGACCGCGCTCGACGTCGACCTTGACAACTTCCAGATTCAGGGTGCTCTGCTGCACGGAACCCATGTGACCGGACATCTTCTTGCCCGGAAACACGCGACCCGGCGTCTGGCGCTGGCCCAGTGAACCCGGCGCGCGATGCGACAGCGAGTTACCGTGGGTAGCGTCACCCATGCGGAAGTTGTAGCGCTTGATGGTGCCCTGGAAGCCCTTGCCCTTGGTGACACCCTGGACGTCGACGATCTGGCCGACTTCAAAGATGTCCGCCTTGACTTCGCCGCCAACGGCGAAATCGCCGAGCTGCGCGTCTTCAACGCGGAATTCCCACAGGCCACGGCCCGCTTCCACTTTCGCCTTGGCGAAGTGGCCGGCTTCCGGCTTGTTGACCAGGGCAGCGCGACGCGCGCCGACGGTCACCTGCACGGCGCTGTAGCCGTCAGCTTCGACGGTCTTGATCTGCGCGATGCGGTTCGGGGAGGCTTCAATCAGGGTCACCGGGATGGACTGGCCATCTTCAGTGAAAACGCGGCTCATGCCAGCCTTGCGGCCCACGAAGCCCAACGAATATTTCTTCGTCATGGTCGTAGTCCTCAGGTCAGCTTGATCTGAACGTCGACGCCGGCAGCCAGTTCGAGCTTCATCAGCGCGTCCACGGTCTTGTCGTTCGGATCAACGATATCGAGCACGCGCTTGTGCGTGCGGGTCTCGTACTGGTCACGCGCGTCTTTGTCGACGTGCGGGGAGACGAGGATGGTGTAGCGTTCAATCTTGGTCGGCAGCGGGATCGGGCCACGCACTTGCGCGCCGGTCCGCTTTGCCGTTTCTACGATCTCGCTGGCCGAACGGTCGATCAAACGATGATCGAACGCCTTCAGCCGGATACGGATCTTTTGGTCCGCCATGACGGTGGTTCCTTCGTTAAAAGAGCGACGAGCCAGGCCTCTGGGTTGCCTAGCCCCGTGAATATCCTGAATACAGACGGCCCGCACTCCTGCAGGCCGACAAGGTCAATCCATTAACCTCAAAAACGTAGGCAGGTCGGTTTCCCGGCCTGCCCAGACGTAGAAGCATAGCGCACATACAAAAAGCCTGTCAACACAGTGTGTTGACAAAGCCTGAATGGCGCGACCGATCCTGGTCCGGGGAACACGAAACACGTCCTGTGTTTCTTTTCCCTTTTAAAAGCGCCCCGATGCCCTACCCAGGCAACATCGGGGCGCAAAGTCTAACAGATTACTTGATGATCTTCGACACCACGCCGGCACCGACGGTACGGCCGCCTTCGCGGATCGCGAAACGCAGGCCTTCGTCCATTGCCACCGGGTTGATCAGGGTGACAACCATCTTCACGTTGTCGCCCGGCATCACCATCTCGACACCTTCCGGCAGCTTGGCAGCACCGGTGATGTCCGTGGTACGGAAGTAGAACTGCGGACGGTAGCCGTTGAAGAACGGGGTGTGACGGCCGCCCTCATCCTTCGACAGCACGTACACTTCGCCTTCGAACTCGGTGTGCGGCTTGATCGAACCCGGCTTGCAGAGGACCTGGCCACGCTCGACGTCGTCACGCTTGGTGCCGCGCAGCAGCAGACCGGCGTTGTCGCCTGCCTGACCCTGGTCGAGCAGCTTGCGGAACATTTCCACGCCGGTCACGGTGGTCTTGACGGTGTCGCGGATACCGACGATTTCGATTTCTTCGCCGACCTTGATCACGCCGCGCTCGATACGACCGGTCACCACGGTGCCGCGGCCCGAGATCGAGAACACGTCTTCCACCGGCATCAGGAACGGCTTGTCGACAGCGCGCTCCGGCATCGGGATCCAGGTGTCCAGCGCCTCGACCAGCTTGATGACAGCCGGCACACCGATGTCGCTCTGGTCGCCTTCCAGCGCCAGACGCGCCGAACCGGCGATGATCGGGGTGTCGTCGCCCGGGAAGTCGTACTTGCTCAGCAGCTCGCGCACTTCCATTTCCACCAGCTCAAGCAGCTCGGCGTCATCGACCATGTCTGCCTTGTTCAGGAAGACGACGATGTACGGCACGCCGACCTGACGCGACAGCAGGATGTGCTCGCGGGTCTGCGGCATCGGGCCGTCAGCAGCGGAACAGACCAGGATCGCGCCGTCCATCTGCGCTGCACCGGTGATCATGTTCTTGACGTAGTCAGCATGGCCCGGGCAATCGACGTGGGCGTAGTGACGGTTCGGGGATTCATATTCGACGTGTGCGGTCGAAATCGTGATGCCACGCGCCTTTTCTTCCGGCGCGGCGTCGATCGAGGAATAATCCTTGAACTCGCCACCGAAGCGCTCGGCACCGATCTTGGTCAGTGCGGCGGTCAGCGTGGTCTTGCCGTGGTCGACGTGACCGATGGTGCCGACGTTGACGTGCGGCTTGGTGCGCTCGAACTTACCCTTGGCCATGGCTGCTTATCTCGAATTCGTCTTGGGGTGATGCTTAAGATGGTGCTCACGAAAGGAATCGAACCTTCGACCTCTTCCTTACCAAGGAAGTGCTCTACCGACTGAGCTACGTGAGCGAGTTTTGCATTATGGCATGAACCGAAATATCTTCAAAGTTCTAAACATTCAATGGAGCGGGAGACGGGAATCGAACCCGCACAATCAGCTTGGAAGGCTGAAGTTCTACCATTGAACTACTCCCGCACCGGGAATTGCCACAACGTGAAACTACGTGAAACTGGTGGAGGGAGGTGGATTCGAACCACCGAAGGCGTAAGCCAGCAGATTTACAGTCTGCCCCCGTTGGCCGCTTGGGTATCCCTCCTTACCACCCCATGCCGTGGCGCCGAAGCGTTGCGGTGTGTGGTGGTGAGCCCGCAATTCTGCTGATCCGCCGCAGGTCTGTCAACACGTTTTTTCTTTTTTTTCACATGCTGTCGCAAACCCGTTGATACGCAAGGTTATCGGCCGGGGACCTCGAGTGGCTCGTCGGCGAAGATCGCAACATGCGGCACACCGTCGGCGCCTATCCAGCCCCGATACATGCCCTGGGTGTTGAAGGGCAACCCGATCTGCCCGTCTGCGGTCAGGACGATGGCGCCCCCGTCACCGCCCATGGCAGGGATCATTTCATTGATGACCTCGCGCCCGGCCTGGGCGGCCGGGGTGCCTGACAGACGCACGCGTGCGCAGATTTCATGCGCTGCCGCGGTGCGCAGGTAGAACTCACCCCAGCCGGTGCTGGATACCGCACAGCGCGCGTCGGCCCAGGTGCCAGCACCGATGACCGGCGAATCGCCCACGCGCCCGTAGCGCTTGTTGGTCATGCCGCCCGTCGACGTGCCGGCCGCCAGCCTGCCCTGCGCATCCAGCGCGAGCGCGCCGACCGTGCCGAAATGCCGGGCGGTCTCCAGATCGGCATGCGCCGTGCCCGCTCGCTCTTCCTGCAAGGCCCGCTGCAGCTGCTGCCAGCGCTTGTCCGTGCGGAAGTACGACGGATCAACCAGCGTGACACCCTGCTCGGCAGCGAAGGCTTCAGCGCCCTGACCTACCATCATCACGTGCGCAGAGTGCTCCATCACCGCCTGCGCCAGCAGGATCGGGTTGCGCACCCGCTGCACGCCGGCGACGGCACCGGCACGCTGGGTCGCGCCGTCCATCAACGATGCATCCAGCTCGTTGCGACCGTCATGGGTAAAGACCGCGCCACGCCCCGCATTGAAGGTGGGGTCGTCCTCGAGCACGGTGATGGCGCGGGTGACCGCGGCCAGTGCCGGGCGTCCGGCAGCGAGCTCGGCATGCCCCGCGCGCAAGGCGGCCGTCAGCGCCTGACGGGCGGCACGCTCTTCTGCTGCGGACAGATCCTTGCGCTGCACCCCGGCCCCGCCGTGGATCACCAGCAACGGATCGGACATCACAGCCGGCGCCTCCCCCGGTTCGCCGGGCGTGGCGGCGGCCGCAACGGCAGCAAGGCTCAGCGACAACAGCACGGCGGCACAGCACAGGCGCAACGTCATCCAGCATCTCCCACAGGTCGGTAACGACCACGCTGCGCGCGCGCGGCTCGCTTGGCAAGCACCCCGCCGAGCGCGCCGCGCTTTTCAGCCGGAGTCGATGGAGCCCACCGGATCGCTGCCCTAGCGTCGGGCGCTGCGGCCGATCACGCGCCGCCGCACCCCACCCCTGCGCCACCCCGCAAGCGAGATCCCATGAATCTTCCCACCCTGCCCCGTGCGGCCACCCCGGCGCGTGCGCGCCGCCCTCTCTGCCCTACCCTGCTCAACCTGGCGATGGCCGCCGCGCTGCCCGCCGCTGCGGCGGACTACAGCGGCCCGATCACCGTGGATGGCGGGGAGGCACGGCACTTCGAAGACGACCGTATCGTGCAGGACCGCGCCGGTACGGCGTTAAGCGTGCGCGGTACCGGCAGCGAGGTCAGCGTGGTCGATTCCACCCTTGCGCTGGGCGCCGCCGCGACCACCGCACAAGCCGTGCAGGCCAGCGCCGGCGGCCGCGCCAGCCTGGGCCGCAGCACCCTGGAACTCTCCCCCGGCAGCACCGCCGCTGCGCTGCTGGCCACCGATACCGGCAGCCGGATCGACGGCAGTGACCTGCAGCTGCACGGTGGCGGACGCCTGGAAGCGCACGACAACGCCGTGCTGACGCTGGTCGACAGCCGGTTCGACGCCAGCGGCAGCAATCCGCGCATCGGCGGGCTACGTGCGACGACGGGCGCCCAGGTGCTGCTGCGGAACGTGGACTACCTCAACGGCTTTCTGGACGTAGCCAGCGGCGCGCAGGTCGAGGCCGACAACGTCACCCTTACCGGCACCATCGGCAGCGCGCGCCTGCTGGGGAATGCGGCGACCGGCGACTACGCGGCGCTGCACATCGTGGGCGGCCTGTACGACTCCAGCGGCGATATCGGCTTCAACATCAACAGTGGCGGCCGCCTGCTGGCCGAAGGCACCCGCATCCGCAGCGCCCCGGGCACGGGCAGCGCGGCCATCTGGCTCTCCAGCGACAGTTCCGACCTGCAGTTGCGCGGCAGCCAGCTCGACGTCTTCGGCGAGGGCCGGTACGCCGTGGAGCTGTTCGGCGGCAACGCGCTGCTGATTGACGACGTGATCAACGTCCACGGTGATCGCGGCCAGGGGCTGCGCGCGACCGGCTCCACCGGCAGCACCCGTACGCGCCTGCAGGCCAGCGGCAGCCGCATCGAGCTGCAGGGCAACGACGCCACCGGGGTGTTCGTTGGCGGCGGCGCCACGCGCGCATCGCTGCAGGACGTGCGCATCGACAGCGATGGGCTGCGGGCTTCCGGCGTGGTGCAGGTGAACACCGCCACCCTGGACCTGGCGAAAGGCCTGCACATCGACCTGCGTGGCGCGCAGTCCATCGGCTGGCGCTCGTACCTGACGGCCGACGGCGACTACTGGAATCGCGCCCTGCTGCAGGACGGCACGTTGCGCACACCGGCCGGCACCGCCTTCTGGCTGCAGGGCGGAAACCACGAGCTGCAACTGCACGGCATGCAGGTGAATGAAGCGGCCCCGGCGGGCGCGCTGCTGCGTGTCGGCGACACCGTGTTCAACGATGGCTCACGCATCGCGGCAGGCACGGTGCAGGTCGCGGCCCTCGACAGCATCCTGAGCGGTGATATCACCGTGGAAAGCCCCACGGCCGCCGTGGATATCAGCCTGGCCGGTGCAAGCCTGTGGCGCGGCGCCTTGCGCGAGGTCGAGGGACTGCATGCGCGCTCGATGCACGTAGCGGCGGGCAGCCACTGGACCGTCACGGGAGACTCGGCCGTGGAGACGCTGGACCATGCGGGCACGATCGCCTTCATCGCGCCCGCCGCGCAGCCGTTTGCGCAGCTGACCGTGCATGGCGACTACGCGGGGCACGGCGGACTGCTCGTGCTCAACACGCGGCTGGAAGGTGACGATGCCCCCAGCAATCTGCTGCACATCGAAGGCGACAGCAGCGGTAGTACCCGCCTGCAGGTGGAGAATGCCGGCGGCGGCGGCGCGGCGACGGTTGAGGGCCTGCGCGTGGTGCAGGTGGACGGCACTTCGGGCGCAGCCTTCGCACTGGAAGGACGCGCGGTGGCTGGCGCGTACGAATATTTCCTGCACCAGGGCAGCGCCGCCGCACCGGGCGACGGCGACTGGTACCTGCGCTCGCAGCTGCCGTCGGACCCGGTGAATCCCTGCGAGCAGGATCCTGCTGCGCCGGGATGTACGCCGGTGACGCCGCCGATCACGCCGCCCGTGACTGTCCCGCCCGTGACACCGATCACGCCGCCGGTGATTCCGCCGACCGTCTCCCCGCTCGTACAGCGGCCGGAGGTGGGCGCCTGGCTGGCCAACCAGGCGGCGGCACTGCATCTGTTCGACATGACCCTGCACCAGCGCAGCGGCGACCCCTCGCTGCCCGCAGCGCAGGACGGCATCACGGCGTGGTTGCGCATGCCCAGCGAAAACGCGCGCATGGACGTCACCGACCAGCTGCAGGGTCGACGCCAGCAGCACGTGGTGCAGGCAGGTGCGGACCTGCTGCACTGGGGCCACGGCAGCCACGGAGTGGCCGGGGTGATGGCCGGCAGCGGGCGTGTCGATCAGCAGGTGATGTCCACGCGCACCGGCTACAGCGCGGACGGACGGATCGATGGCCGCAGCGTGGGCGTGTATGCCAGCTGGCTGCAGGAAGCGCGCTACATCGACACCTGGCTGCAGCACGCCGACTTCCGCGGCAGTGTGCAGGGCGAGGCACTGGCACGCGAGCATTACCGCGCCCGCAGTACCAGCGCGTCAGTGGAAGTGGGCCAAAGCCTGGCGGTGTTCCAGTCCGGCGCGCACGCGCTTTATCTGCAGCCGCAGGTGCAGGTGACGTGGAACAGCTGGGCCATGACCGGCGGCACGCACATCGAGCGGAACGGCACCCGGGTCAGTGTCGCCGATGCCGGCGGCCTGCAGACGCGGGTCGGCCTGCGCCTGCATGGCCGTCCGCTGCCCGATGCCAGCGCGGGGGTGCAGCCGTTCCTCACCGTCGACTGGATCACGCGTCACGGCGCAGGCAATGCAATGCGCTTCGACGATGCGAGGGTGTCCGGCGGCGATCCACGCACGCTGTACCAGGTGCGTGCCGGCGTGCAGGCGCAGCTGAGCGAACGGGTAGCCGCATGGGGCGAACTCGACGTCGCGCGCGGCGCATCGAACTTCCGCCAGTACGGGGCACTGATCGGCATCCGGTATGGATTCTGACACCCCGCATGTTCTCCACACCCACGCGGGAAACCCGTGGGGGTTAGATGTGGACAAGTAGGTGTGAGCTCGGCGTGGCAAGCGTTTCCAGCACTGGCTGTTTTTTCGCCACTGAAGATCGCCTGCGCGCTGCGGTTTTCCACATGTCGCGTGGAAAGCGATGGGGGTTACGTGTGGACAACTCACCGTAAGCCTGTCGCCGCAGGCATCTCCGGGCGTGGTGATTTTTTGTCCAGATACAACAACGCCCCGCAGGACGGGGCGTTGCAGGTTCGACGCGGTGACGACCCTCGGTCGTCACCCATCGCGATCAGACGTTGAAGCGGAAATGCAGGATGTCGCCTTCCTGCACACGGTATTCCTTGCCTTCCAGACGCAGACGACCGGCTTCCTTCGAACCCGCTTCACCCTTGTACTTGATGAAGTCGTCATAGGCGATGGTTTCAGCGCGGATGAAGCCCTTCTCGAAGTCGGTATGGATCACGGCGGCCGCCTGCGGCGCGGTCGCGCCCTTGCGTACGGTCCAGGCACGCACTTCCTTGACGCCTGCGGTGAAGTAGGTCTGCAGGCCGAGCAACTGGTAGGCCGCGTTGATCACGCGATTCAGGCCCGGCTCGCTCAGGCCCAGGTCGGCCAGGAAGGTATCGCGATCGTCATCGTCGAGCTGCGACAGTTCTTCTTCGATGGCCGCCGACACCGGCACCACCTTCGCACCCTCTTCAGCCGCGCGCGCGCGCACGGCATCCAGGTGCGGGTTGTTTTCGAACCCGTCTTCAAGCACGTTGGCGATGTACATCACCGGCTTGAGGGTCAGCAGGAACAGATCGCGCACCAGCGCCTTCTCTTCCTCGTCCAGGCCCGCCGCACGGCCGGCCTTGCCGTCGGCCAGCGCCGCCTGCAGCTTGGCCAGCACCGGCTTGCGTGCCGCCGCTTCCTTGTCGCCGCCCTTGGCCGAACGCTCGGCCCGGTTCAGCGCCTTTTCAACGCTGTCCAGATCGGCGAGGGCCAGCTCGGTATCGATGGTGTCGATATCCGAAAGCGGATCCACCTTGTTGTTGACGTGGATCACGTCAGCGTTTTCGAAGCAGCGCACCACGTGGGTGATCGCATCCACTTCGCGGATATGCGCCAGGAACTTGTTGCCCAGGCCTTCGCCACTGGCCGCACCGGCAACCAGGCCGGCGATATCGACAAACTCGACCGCGGTCGGGATGACCTTCTGCGGGTTGATGATGGCCGCCAGTTCGTTCAAGCGCGGATCCGGCACCGGCACGATGCCCACGTTGGGCTCGATCGTGCAGAACGGGAAATTGGCCGCGGCGATACCTGCCTTGGTGAGCGCATTGAACAGCGTCGACTTGCCCACGTTGGGCAGGCCGACGATTCCGCATTTGATACCCATGTTCGACAACCTTTGGGGTGAAAGTGATTGGCGAAAGAGCGCACGCGCTGTTTGGCTAATCATTCTCTTCGTACGGCCGCCGAGCATGGCTCGGCGCTACCTACATCTGCCGGGCATGGCTAGGCGCTACCTACATCTGCCGGGCATGGCCCGGCGCTACCTACCGCTGCCGCGAGGGTCCGCGGATTACTTCGGGGTGTGCAGACGCTTCATCGCTTCGCTGAAATCGCCCTGCACCGCCAGCGGCAGCACATCGATCGCCTCGTCGATGGCACGTGCGATCAGGATGTCGTCATCCTTCGACGCCCGTCCCAGCACCCACGGCACTACCCGATCCTTGTGGCCTGGATGGCCAATACCCACACGCAGCCGGTGGAACTGGCCGTGGCCGAGCAGGCGGATGGTATCGCGCAGGCCGTTCTGCCCGCCGTGGCCGCCGTCGAACTTCAGCCGTGCCGCACCCGGCGGCAAGTCCAGCTCGTCGTGCGCCAACAGGGTTTCTTCCGGCTCGATCTTCCAGAACCGCTGCGCTGCGGTCACCGATTTGCCACTGAGGTTCATGAAGGTGGCCGGCTTCAGCAGCCAGACCGGCTGGCCCGCTATATCGACCTTGGCGGTCTCGCCGAACAGCTTGCTGTCCACGCTCCAGCGCGCACCTGCTTTTTCCGCAAGGGCCTCAACAAAATGAAACCCAGCATTGTGCCGGGTCCGGGCGTGCTCTGGTCCGGGGTTGCCGAGACCAACGATCAGTCGCAATCCTGCCATTGTTTCTTCCAGATGCTGCCCGTGCCTCACGCACCGGCAGGTACGGCGCCTGCCCCCGAAGGGACAGGCGCCGCGAAGGCATTACTCGGCAGCCGGTGCTTCTTCGGCGGCGTCGGCAGCGTCTTCCTTGCCGTGCTTGGCGGTGACCACGGCATCGTCGTGATCCTTGCCCAGCGCCAGCGCCGGCAGCTCAACGCCCTTCGGCAGCTTGAGGTCGGACAGGTGGATCACGCCACCGGCTTCCAGGGCGCCCAGGTCGACTTCGATCGACTCCGGCAGGTCCTTCGGCAGGCAACTGACGGTCACTTCCTTCACTTCGTGGGTGACCACGATGTCCGACGCCTTGCCGGCCGGCGAGGTGTCTTCGTTGATGAAGTGCAGCGGCACGGCAGCGGTCAGCACTTCATTCTCGTTCACGCGCAGGAAATCGAGATGCAGGATCAGCTGCTTGAAGGGATGGCGCTGCATGTCACGCAGCAGCACGCGCTCGACCTTGCCATCGAGGTTCAGGTCCAGGATGGACGAGTAGAACCAATCGTTGTACTGGGCCAGCCAGATTTCGTTGTGGTCAAGGCTGATAGCGACCGGATCGGCGCTGCCGCCGTACACGATCGCCGGGATCACGCCAGCGTGACGCAGGCGGCGGCTCGCACCCTTGCGCTGCAGTTCACGCTTGGTGACCTTGATTTCATGGGTCTTCGACATTTTCTACTACCTGTTGGATGCCCTGCCGGGTGGCGGGGCGGATGAAGGTACTTCCGCGACCAGAAGTACCCTTGGAGGTCCCCGCCGTCGCCGGCAGGAACAAAAAAAATCAGTCCACGTACAACGAGCTGACCGACTCACCGAAGGCGATGCGACGCATCGTCTCGGCCAGCATTTCCGCCACGCTCAGCTGGCGGATCTTGCTGCACACCCGCGCGGCGTCCTTCAGCGGGATGGTGTCGGTCACCACCAGCTCATCGAGCTGGGAGTTGTTGATGTTGTCGACCGCCGGGCCGGACAGCACCGCGTGGGTGCAGTACGCGGCGACCTTGAGCGCACCGCGCGCCTTCAGGGCAGCGGCAGCGGCGCACAGGGTGCCGGCGGTATCGACGATGTCATCGACCATCACGCAGGTCTTGCCTTCGACGTCACCGATGATGTTCATCACGGTGGACACGTTGGCACGCGGCCGGCGCTTGTCGATGATCGCCAGGTCGGCATCATCCAGGCGCTTGGCCACGGCGCGCGCGCGCACCACACCGCCCACGTCCGGAGACACCACGATCAGGTTCTCGGTGCCGTACGCGCGCCAGATATCGGCGAGCAGCAGCGGCGAGGCATACACATTGTCCACCGGGATGTCGAAGAAACCCTGGATCTGGTCGGCGTGGAGATCCACGGTCAACACACGATCCGCACCGGCCGTACTGAACATCTTTGCCGCCAGCTTGGCGGTGATCGGCACGCGCGACGAGCGCATGCGGCGATCCTGCCGCGAGTAACCGAAATACGGCACCACGGCGGTGACGCTGGCCACCGATGCACGCTTCAGCGCGTCGATCAGCACCAGCAGCTCCATCAGGTTCTCAGCGCTGGGCGCGCTGGTCGGCTGGATCACGAACACGTCCTGCTTGCGGACGTTTTCCTCGATCTCGACCTGGACTTCACCGTCGGAGAAATGCGAGACCAGTGCCTTGCCGGGACGTACCCCCAGCTCCTTGCAGATGCTCTGCGCGAGGGGTTTGTTGGCGTTGCCGGAGAAGACCAGCAGGTTGGGCGACGCTTGCATCATGATTGTCTCGAGCGGGGGCGAGTGACGGAGATCGGGTGACTGCAGGCACCCGGAGGCCCCTGCAGCTGATATCACCGCGACGGTTTCCACGTCCCGCGCAGACGCATGCGCTGGTTGGCGCGGACACAGCCGCAAGTGGCAGGGGCGGGAGGATTCGAACCTCCGAATGCCAGGATCAAAACCTGGTGCCTTGGGCCTCTTGGCGACGCCCCTGCATCAAATGAATCAGTTACGCTCGAGTGCATCCAGCAGCGGTGAACGGGCTACCCCTTCCACCACCCACGCCCGCAACTCCTCAGGCAGCTCCGCCTTCGCAGCCATCGCAGCAGGCTGCGATGGAAACTCGACGAAGCACCCGCCCCCCGACCCTGTAAGACGCGCCAGACCAATGTCGCTCAACGCAGCAAGCGCGGCCTCTACGGCAGGCTCACGGCGGCGCAGCACCGGTTCAAACGCATTGCCGGACAGGGATCCGGAAACGAAGTCCTCTATTTTCGCTATTGCGCTGTCCCGCGTCAAATCCGGATCAGCGAAAAGTGCCGGCGTCGGCACGTGCACTCCCGGATCAACGATCACATACCACGCAGGAGCAAGCTCCAGCGGCCGCAGGAGCTCGCCGATTCCTTCAGCCCATGCCGTGTGGCCGCGCACGAATACCGGAACATCTGCGCCAAGACGCAGCCCCAGCGCGGCCAGCGCATCGTCATCCAGGCCGGTTCGCCAGAGAACGTTGAGCACCTTCAACACCGTGGCGGCATCAGAAGACCCGCCGCCGAAACCACCACCCGCCGGTATCGCCTTTTCAACGACGATGTCCGCACCTTGGGCGCTGTTCGTCACGTTTTGAAGCAGCATGGCCGCACGCACCGCGAGATCATCCGCCTCGGCCACACCGGGCAGCGCGTCGCCTTCACGCCGGATGACCCCGTCATCCCGCAGCCGTATGCCGATCCGGTCACCCCAGTCCAGCAGGCGGAACACCGTCTGCAGCGCGTGATAACCATCGGGACGACGGCCGACGATGTTCAGGAACAGATTCAGCTTCGCCGGCGCGGGCCACCAGGACCAGCCAGCCGCGTCAACACGGTGCGCCATCATGGTCCCGGCGTGCCCCACTGATCGATCACCAGTTTGACTTTGGCATCCCCATTGGTGGCCTCGATCCGGCGTGGCAGCACCTGCTGACCGCCTTCGCCTGAGTGCCAGTCGAGATACTCCACGACCCACCCCGCCTGCTGCAGCCGGCGCGGACGACCCTCGGCATCGCGCTGCAGCCCGTTTTCATCGGTGCCCTGCAGCACCAGGCCACGTGTCCAGTCCGGCAGCTGGTTGACCGGAATCTCCCAGCCGGTAGCGTCCTGCACTACCTGCGCCGCGTCCGCCCCCTCTCGGGGACCGCCATCGAGCCCCTCGAGCCGCCCACCGCCCTGCAGCGTGTTGCCCTGCAGCCGCCAGCTCTGGCGGGTCACCGGCGCGCTGAGCTGCACCTGGTAGTCCGCACCCTGCTGCGACCAGTCGATCCGCCCGCTGCCGCCGTTCTTGCCCTTGCTGACCGCTACACGGCCCTGGAAGGTCCAGTCCGGCTGCGCGCGCAGCGCCTGCACCCGTGCGGCTTCGGCCCGCTCGGCAGCGGGCGGGACGGTGTAGGCCACATCCGGGACAGGCGTCTTCTGGTTGCCCACCGAGGTGCAGGCTGCCAGCGCGAGCGACAGCGCGGCCAGCAACAGCGGACGCAAAAAAGCAGGCTTCATGGGCTGAACTTCTCGCGGGCGCGCTGCAGCGCGCGGTTGTCGGGGTCCAGCTTGGCGGCTTCATCGAAGTAACGCCTTGCCTCGTCCTGGCGACCCAGCACCCACAGCACTTCACCCAGGTGTGCGGCAATTTCCGCGTCCTTGGCCAAGGCGTAGGCGCGGCGCAGCTGGACGGCGGCCTCTTCGTTGCGACCCAGGCGATACAGCACCCAGCCATGACTGTCGACGATGGCCGGATTGTCCGGATCGGCGACGCGCGCCCGGTCGATCAGTTCAAGCGCCTCCTGATAGCGGTGGGTGCGGTCGGCGAGGGTGTAGCCCAGTGCGTTCAGGGCAGCCACGTTTTCCGGCTCGGTGACCAGCACCTTGCGCAGGTCGGCCTCGGCGCGCGGGATGTCATCGCGACGCTCCCAGGCCAGGGCGCGCGCATACAACAGTGCGTTTTCGTCCGGGTAGGCGGCCAGGCCGCGGCCCAGCGCGTCCAGCTCACCGGCCTCATCACCCGCACGCAGGCGCAGCTCGGCCTCCAGCAGGTACGCGTCACGTCGGGCCTCTTCGGCGAGCACGGCATCGGATTGCACCGCGCGCACTTCTTCCAGTGCCTTGGCCTGGTTGCCCAGCAGCCCCTGCGCATTGGCGGCACGCAGGCGTGCCTCGCTCAACTCGTCGCCACCCGGCACGCTGTGGTACCAGTCAACGGCTTCCTGGTAACGCTTGAGGTACTCGGCGATCTTGCCCAGCAGCAGACGCTGCGCGGGATCCGGCTTGCTGGCCGCGCGTGACAGCTCGGCATACAGCGCGGCAAGCGCGGTGGCATCCTCCTGTTTGGCCAGCAGCGAGGCACGCATGCCGTAGGTCTGCGTGTCCTGTGGCCCGGCGGACAGCACCCGTTCGGCGGCCATCGGCTGATTCATCGCGTCGTAGGCGATAGCCACCGCATTGCGCAGGTCCGGGGTGGCGCGGGCAGCCGGTTCCAGCGCCTGCAGCACACTCATTGCTTCAGCGGTCTTGCCGGCCTGCTGCAGCTGGCTGACGCGCAGCAGCGCCACGCGGGGGTCGTCGGGGAAGCGGCGCACGACCTGATCGACCATGCGCTGGGCCAGGTCAGGTTTTTCCATGCGCATGGCCACCCGCCCGAACTCCTGCCAGACCTCGATCCGGTTGGGGATGGCATCGGCGGCAACCAGCGCTTCCAGTACCTGCGCCGGCACGGTCGGTTCGCGCCCACCGCCAACCAGTGCGGCCAGTGTCAGGCGCCAGCCTTCGTCGCCCGGCGTGGCCAGCAGCGCCTTGAGTTCGGCCACGGCCTGCTCCGGCCGGTTCTGCCGCATGGCCAACGCCGCCGCGGCGCTGCGCATGGTCAAGGAGGTCGGCGCGCGCTGCTGCCACAGGGCCAGTGCCTGCCCGGCGCGTGCGTCGTCGTTGGCCAGCATGGCAATGCGGGTGGCCCGTTCGGCCAACCCGGCATCGCCCTCGCTGGCCTGCGCGGCCTGCAGGTACTGCGCGGCCGAATCACCCAGTTTGCCTGCCTGCAGGGCGAATTCGCCCACCAGTGCAGGCTCCAGCGACGGCTCCTGGGCCGCCTCGGCCCGGTCCAGCACACGTGAGGTGGAAGGGGCTGCCAGGGTCGGTCCAGCCATCAGGCTGAGCAGCAGAACACTGGAGATGCGAATCAATGCGGGCATCGATGGCATTGGGGCCTTAAAATGTGTGCCTATGGCCAGCAGCTTATCGCAAGCAACTGAACAATGACCCTGTGGGTGCTCGGACTGAATCATCAGACCGCACCGGTGGATCTGCGCGAACGCGCAGCCTTCGCCGGTGAGGCGCTGCCGCGCGCGTTGCTTTCCCTCCGCGCCACCCCGCAGATCGCCGAAGCGGTGCTGCTGTCCACCTGCAACCGCACCGAACTGTACGCCGTCGCCGAATCGGAAACCGCGCTGAACCAGTGGCTGCACGACCAGGCCGGCGATCTGCAGGGCTATCTGTACCAGCACGCCGACGCGGAGGCCGTACGCCATCTGTTCCGTGTCGCCACCGGGCTCGACTCGATGGTGCTGGGGGAGCCGCAGATCCTCGGCCAGGTGAAAGAGGCGTGGACCGTGGCGCGCGAGCATGGCCTGCTCGGCCAGCGCCTGGACCGGCTGTTCCAGCAGACCTTCTCGGTCGCCAAGCGTGCGCGCACCGATACCCAAGTGGGCGCCAACCCGGTGTCTGTGGCATCGGCGGCAGTGCGCCTGGCACAGAACTCGTTTGCCCGGCTGGACGACTCCACCGTGCTGCTGGTGGGCGCCGGCGAAACCATCGAACTGGCGGCGCGCCACCTCAGTGACGGCAAGGTGCGGCGGCTGCTGATCGCCAACCGCACGCTGGCCCATGCACAGGATCTGGCGACCCGCCACGGCGGTGTCGCGCTGCCACTGGCCGAACTGGACCGGCACCTGGCCGAGGCCGACATCGTGTTCTCCGCCACCGCCGCACGCGAGCCGGTGATCCATCGCGCCACCGTGGCGGCGGCGCTGCGCGCGCGCCGGCACAAGCCGATGCTGTTGTTCGACCTGGCGGTGCCGCGCGATATCGAAGCGTCGGTCGCCACCCTGGACGATGCCTTCCTGTACACCGTCGACGATCTGGAGCGGGCGGTGGAAGACAACCGCCGCGGCCGTCGTGAAGCCGCTGCGGAGGCCGAGGCGATCATCGACCTGCAGGTGGCCCGCTTCATCGAAACCCAGCAGGCCGGTGCCCACCACGCGCCGCTGAAGCAGCTGCGGGCCTTCGGCGAAGCCACCCGCGCCGAGTTGCTGGAGCGGGCCCGCCAGCAGCTGGCGCACGGCAAGCCGGCCGACGAAGTGCTGGAATTGTTGGCGCATGGCCTGACCAACCGCCTGCTGCATCCACCCACGGCGGCGCTGCGCGCTGCTGCGCTGAGCGGTGATGCCGAACTCACCCGCGCTGCCGAGCGCCTGTTCCCGGCCGTGCCGGGATACCACCACCCGACTGTGAGACCTGATGACGCCGACCCTGCGCCGTAAGCTGGAAGCGCTGGCCGAGCGCCGCGAAGAACTCGAACGCCTGCTGTCCGATCCTGCGGTGGTCGCCGACAACAAGCGCTTCCGCGATCTTTCCCGCGAGTTCGCCCAGCTGGAGCCGGTCGCACTGGCCTTGGCCGATGAGAACCGCGCCAAGGCCGATCTCGCCACGGCCGAGGCCATGCGCGCGGATCCGGATCTGCGCGAGCTGGCGGATGAGGAAGTCGACGCCGCGCAGGCCCGCCTGCTGCAGCTGGAACAGGAACTGGCCCTGCTGCTGGTGCCGCGCGACGTGCGCGACGATGGCAACCTGTTCCTGGAAGTGCGCGCCGGCACCGGTGGCGACGAAGCGGCGATCTTCGCCGGCGATCTGTTCCGCATGTATGCACGCTACGCCGAGCGCCAAGGCTGGAAGGTCGAGGTGGAATCGGACAGTCCCGGCGAGCACGGCGGCTACAAGGAAGTCGTGGCGCGCGTGGTCGGCCGGGGAGCGTTCTCGCGCTTGAAGTTCGAATCGGGCACCCACCGCGTGCAGCGCGTGCCGGCGACCGAATCGCAGGGCCGCATCCATACCTCGGCAGCGACCGTCGCGATCATTCCCGAGGCCGACGAGATCGACGAGGTGCAGATCAATCCTGCCGACCTGCGGGTGGATACGTACCGCTCGTCCGGCGCAGGCGGCCAGCACGTCAACAAGACCGAGTCGGCCATCCGCATCACCCACATGCCAACCGGCGTGGTGGTGGAATGCCAGACCGAGCGCAGCCAGCACGCGAACCGGGACAAGGCGATGAAGCGCCTGAAGGCGCAGCTGCTCGACGCCGAGCGATCGCGCCAGGACGCCGCGCAGGCCGAATCGCGTCGGTTGCAGGTGGGCAGCGGCGACCGCAGCCAGCGCATCCGTACCTACAACTTCCCGCAGGGACGCATCACCGACCACCGGGTTGAAGGGCTGACCCTGTATGACCTGCCCAACGTGATGACCGGCGACATGGATGCGTTGCTGCAACGTCTGGCGCAGGAACACCAGGCCGACGCGCTGGCCCAGTTGTCCGCGACGGTCTGACCGATGCAGGCAGGCAGCCAGCGGCAGCAGTTGCAGCAGGCGGTGCGCCGCCAACCAACCGATTTCATCGCCTGGGTGATGCTGGCCGATGCCGAGCTGGAAGCGGGCGACCTGGCGGCAGGCGAGCGCGCTGCACGGCAGGCCCTGCAGCTGCGTCCGGGTCATCCTGAAGCGCTGGCACGGCTGGGACGCGTGGCGTGGATGGCCGGCGCCCATGCCGATGCGGCGCGCCTGCTGGGCGAAGCCTCGGCCCGTGCGCCGCAGCACCCCGGTATTGCCCTGTGGCTCGGCCACGCCCTTGAAGATGCGGACGATGCCGAAGGCGCTGCCGCCGCGTATCGCCGCGCCCACGCTCTGCAACCGGACGAACCGTACATCGCCGCGCAGAGGCTGGCCTGGCAGCGCCGCCTGTGTGACTGGCAGGACCTCGACGTGTTGTCGCGCCAGGTGCGCGAGGCGGTGGCGCGCGGGCACGGCGCGGTTGAACCTTTTGCCTTCCTCAGCGAAGACGCCAGCGCGACCGAGCAACTGGCCTGCGCGCGCCTGCGCGCGGCGCATGTCGGCGCTGCCGTGCGCCCGATGGCGCCGGCTGTGCCGAGGCAGCAGGGCCCGTTGCAGGTAGGCTTTCTGTCCAATGGGTTCGGTGCGCACCCGACCGGCCTGCTGACGGTGGCGCTGTTCGAGCAGTTGCGCGTCGATCCGTCGCTGCAGGTGCATCTGTTCGCCCTCAACCGCGACGATGGCAGCCCGATCCGTCGTCGGCTGGCGACGGCGACTGAACTGCACGACGTTGCGGGCATGCGCCATGCCGATATCGCCGCGCGCATCCGGGCAGCGGGCATCGACGTGCTGTTCGACCTGCGCGGCTGGGGCGGCGGCGGCACGCCGGAAGTGCTGGCGATGCGCCCTGCGCCCCTGCAGGTGAACTGGCTGGCGTTCCCGGGCACGTCCGGCGCCCCTTGGATGGACGTGGTGCTGGCCGACGAATTCGTGCTGCCAGCGACGATGGAAGCTGACTTCAGCGAGCGCGTACTGCGCCTGCCACGGGCGTTCCAGCCATCGGACACGACCCGCGCGCTGGCGCCGCCCCCCTCGCGCAGTGCGTGTGGCCTGCCGCCGGACGGCGTGGTGTTCTGCTGTTTCAACAACAGTTACAAGCTCAATCCACGCAGCATGGCGCGTGCCTTCCGCATACTGCATGCGGTGCCGGGCAGCGTGTTGTGGCTGCTGTCCGGGCCCGGCGAGGCCGACGCGCGGCTGCGTGCGGCAGCCCATGCGCAGGGCCTGGATCCGACGCGCCTGGTGTTCATGCCGAAGCTGCCGCACGCGCAGTACCTGGCCCGATTCGCACTGGCCGACCTGTTCCTGGACACCCACCCGTACAACGCGCACACCACCGCCTCCGATGCGCTGTGGGCGGGTTGCCCGGTGCTGACCTGCCCCGGCGATACGTTCGCCGCACGCGTGGCCGGCAGCCTCAACCACCACCTTGGACTGCCCGGCATGAATGTGGCGGACGATGATGCCTTCATCCGCGTGGCAAGCCACCTGGGTAACGATCCCATGGCCTTGGCCGCGGTGCGCGCGGAACTTGCAGCCGCCCGTGCGTCCAGCGGCCTCTTCGACATGGCCGGGTTCGCCGCGGACTTTGCAATCTTCGTCCGCGGGCTCGCCACTGACCACGGCTGGCAGGGTCCGCACGCGGCCTGAACCGGCACGCGCGCAGAATACGGTTTCCCTCTACTGCGGAGCCGCCGATGGCGAAGCTCAAGCGCAAGGCGTACAACGCCCTGCTGGAACCGATGCAACTGGAACTGGCGACGATGGCCCGCTGGGTCCAGGTGACCGGGCAGCGCGTCCTGGTGCTGTTCGAAGGCCGCGATACAGCGGGCAAGGGCGGCGCCATCCAGGCGATCAGCGAACATCTCAACCCGCGCCAATGCCGGGTCGTTGCTTTGCCGAAGCCAACCGACCGCGAAGCCACGCAGTGGTATTTCCAGCGCTACACCAGCCATCTGCCTGCGGCGGGTGAGATCGTGCTGATGGACCGCAGCTGGTACAACCGCGCTGGCGTCGAGCACGTGATGGGCTATTGCAGCGACGCGCAATACCGGCAGTTCCTGCAACAGGCACCGGTGTTCGAGCAACTGCTGGTGGACGATGGCATCGTACTGTTCAAGTACTGGCTGGCCGTCGACCAGGCACAGCAGGAGGAGCGCTTCGCCGAGCGTCACCTCGACCCCCTGAAGGGCTGGAAACTGTCGCCGGTGGACCTGCAGTCACGCGACAAGTACGAGGCCTACACCCAAGCCCGTGAGGCCATGCTGCAGGCCACCCATCGCACGCACGCGCCGTGGACACTGGTGGATTTCAACGACCAGCGCGCGGGTCGGCTGACCCTGGTGCGCGACCTGCTGGACCGCCTGCCCGACACCCACCTCGATGAGGCCCTGCCCGACCTGCCAGCCTTGCACGGCAAACTGCATCGCGAGCACTACGGCGAGTTGAAGCCGATCCCGCCGGTGGTCTGAACCGCGATGCGGTCAGGGCCCTTCCTCGTGAAGGGACCTGACCCCGGGCGTCCCGGATGTCAGGACTTGCCGGCGATGCGCGCTTCGATATCCGCGGCGGTGACCGGGCCCACGAAGGAGTGCGCCAGCTTGCCCTGCGGATCGATCAGGTGGGTCAGCGGCAGGCCACGCGGCGTGGCGAAGTCGGCCGGCGGGGCGTACGGATCGACAATGGCGATCGGATAGGTCACCGGTCGTGTCTTCAGGAAGGCCTGCATGTCGGCCGGCTCGATCTCTTCGTACGCCAGGCCCACGACCTCGATCTGGCTGCGCATCGCATGCAGCGCGGACAGCTCCGGCATTTCCTTGCGGCAAGGCGCGCACCAGGTCGCCCAGAAGTTGACGACCACCCACTTGCCGCGGTGCGCGGCCAGGTCGTAGTCCGCTCCGTCGATGGTCTTTACCTTCAGCGTGGGGAACTCGGCGGTGACCCGTTCGGCTGGCGCAGCCCCGTCCCCTTCACCCAGCGCCGCGTCCGGATCGGGCGGCGTGGCGGATGTTTCCTGCGCGGTCGGCGCAGACGCGGCAGGCGCTGCATCGGATGCCGGCTCGGCGGCGGGCTTGCAGGCGCCCAGCAGCAGCGCGGCGCAGGCCACGACCAGTACGTTTACTTTCATCGGGTCTCTCCGGGGGGATAGATGTCGCTGACGCGGCGTTTGAGTTTCTCACGCAGCGGCAGTCGCAGTTCGTCCAACGCGGCCATCGCCGCCTTGCCCAGGCTGTCCTGGCGGTAGGGCAGCAGCTGCTCGGACACGGGAATGCGCAGCTGGGTGGATTCGTACAGATCAGAAAGGGTCAACTGATCAAGGTCGCGGGCCAGCATCCAGTTTCCGTTCTCGGCGCGGGTGACCAGCTCGATGCGCTCCATGTCGCACAACAGCTGGTGCAGCAGCGAGTCGGTCATCATCGGCTCGTGCTGCAGGATGTCATCGTCGGCCAACCCGCGCCCGTGCGAACGCGCCTGCTGGAAGCGGCCCAACAGGCGCAGCAACGCATAGAACTCATACCCCTGCGGCAAGCGCATCTCGGCTGGCTGGTAGCGGAAGGCGGCCATCGACGAGGCCAGCGACGCACCCAGCAGCACGGCGACCCAGCACAGGTAGATCCACAACAACAGGATGGGCACGAAGGCCACGGTGCCATACAGCTTCTGATAGGACTGGAAACTGCCGAGATAGGCGCCAATGCCCCACTTCACTATTTCCAGCAGCACCGCCGCGAGGATCGCACCGGGCACGGCATGGCGCCATTTGACCGTGTGGTGCGGCACGACCCGGTAGACCAGCGTGATACAGACGAATTCGATCAACACCGGGGCCAGGGTCAGCGACAGATCGGCCAGCCAACGCCCCTCCTGCGTGCCGAACAGGGGCAGTGCGAACACCCGCGCCGAGACCGCCAGCGATGCGGCGGCCAGCATGGCGCCCAGGGTCAGCACGGTCCAATAGACGAGGAACCGCGTCAGCTTCGGCCGCGTTGAGCCCACCCGCCAGATCTGGTTGAAGGTTTCTTCCACACTGTTGAGGGTGATCAACAGTGAAATGACCAGCGCGATGAAGCCGGCCGCGGTCAGCTGTCCGGCACTGGCGCTGAATTGGCGCAGGTAGCCTTCCGCCGCACGTGCCGCACTGGGCACGAAGTTGGAAAACACATAGTCACTGAGCTGATCGCTCCAGCGGTCAAAGACCGGGAACGCCGACAGCACGCCGAACACGACGATGGCCAAGGGCACCAGCGCGAACACCGTCGTGTAGGCCAGCGCAGCGGCGGCCTGGAACAGGCGGTCATCGAGGAAGCGACGCCACAGGAAGCGACCGAAGCTTGCAGCACGCGGACGGTCGCGAACGCGTTCCATCCACAGGTTGAGCGTATTCAAGGGTTCCATCGGCGCAAGGGTACCCGATGCAGGATGGGCGCAGGATAGCCATACTGACGTCTCCTGAACGAAAAAGCGGGTCGATGATGGGCGAGATCCTGGTGCTCTACTACAGCCGAGGCGGTTCGGTGGCACGGCTGGCGCGGCAGATAGCGCGGGGCATCGGCGAGGTCACCGGCATGAGCGCGCGGCTGCGCACGGTACCGGCCGTGGCACCGGTGACCGAGACCGCGCGCCCGCCGGTGCCCGAAGAGGGCGCCCCTTATGTGAGCATCGCCGACCTCGTCGAATGCGACGGCCTGCTGCTCGGCAGCCCTACCCGCTTCGGCAACATGGCCGCCCCAGTGAAGTACTTCCTGGATACGCTGGGCGCGGAGTGGGTCAACGGGACGTTGGCCGGCAAGCCGGCCGGTGTGTTCACGTCAACGGCATCGATGCACGGGGGGCAGGAATCCACCTTGCTGTCGATGCAGTTGCCGCTGCTGCACCATGGCTGCCTGATCGTCGGCATACCCTTCACCGAAGCAGCACTCAGCCACACCACGTCCGGCGGCACGCCCTACGGTGCAAGCCATGTGGCCGGCAGCAATGATGATCCGCAGCCCAGCGAGGATGAAGCGATCCTGGCCAGGGCGCTCGGGCGCCGTGTCGCCGATATCGCGCGGCGGCTGGCCTGATGGGCGCCTCGATGGCCCGCATCGTCCTGCTGCTGGCGCTGATGGGCCTGGCCGCCCTGTATGCCAGCTGGTTCATCAACGACCGCCATTGGCTGGCGGCGCAATTGGTGTTCACCGCCCCGCCGCTGGCATTGGCCATCGCCCTGCGCCTGGGGTGGCGAAAGGCCGGCTTCTGGTCGTCCGTACTCGCCCTGGGCTGGTTCAGCCATGGGGTGATGAGTGCCTGGAGCCACCCCGAAACCCGGGTGCTGGCGCTGGTCGCGATCCTGCTTTCACTCCTGGTCATCTTCGCCGCCAGCCTGCCGGGGCTGCGTGCCCGGTTCAGTCGGCGCCGTCCCTGACGCGCCCCGTCGCGCCCGGTATCATCCTGTTTCCTGTTCCCGCACTGCCGTTCCAGGCGCCGAAGACCTACCCATGATGGAAGACCTCCTGATCGTCACCACCGGTGGCACGATCGACAAGATCTATTTCGATGACAAGTCGGATTACCAGATCGGCGATCCGCAGATCGGCATGATCCTGCGCGAGCTGGGCGTGACGTTCCGCTTCAATGTCATCCCGATCCTGCGCAAGGACTCGCTGCACATCAGCGACGACGACCGCGAGCTGATCCGCGCGACCATCGCCGCGCAGCCTACCCGGCACGTGCTGGTCACCCACGGCACCGATTCCATGGTGGCCACCGGCAAGGTCCTGGCCACCATTGCGGACAAGACCATCGTGATGACCGGTGCACTGAGCCCGGCCCGCTTCCGCGGGTCGGACGCAGAGTTCAACATCGGTTGCGCGATCGGCGCGGTGCAGTCCATGCCCCATGGCGTCTACATCGCGATGAACGGCCGCATCTGGGATCCGCAGAGCGTGCGCAAGAACGTGGCGGAAAACCGCTTCGAAGCGGCCTGAGATTTTCCTGGAGAGGCACGGCGGTGACGGATCGCGTCCGTCACCCCCTCATCAACCGCTACAGCCCACCGCAACGCTTCAGCGGCTAGCGGCTAGCGGCTTCCAGCGCGCTGTCTACTGCACCCTTCGCGTTGGCGATACCGGCACCGCAGCCTTGACTGCAGGCTCCCGGCAGCGGCCGTGCCGTCGTCTTGAGAATGCCAACGACCTGGTCAGGGGTAAGCTTGCCATCAGCCGCCGATTGCATCAGCGCCACCACACCGGCAACGTGCGGAGCTGCCATCGAGGTGCCGTTGTAGACCGCGTAGCCCGGCCCCTCCGGTGTCGTGGTGCCGGTATTGAGCGTGGAGAGGATGCCCTCCCCGGGCGCCGCCAAGGTGATCCCCGCGCCATAGTTGGAGAAACTGGCGCGGGCACCACGCGAGGTCGTGGCCGCTACCGCCACCACGCCGCGGCAGCTGGCCGGAGTGAACCGTGATACGTCCGCATTGCTGTTTCCTGCCGCTACAACGACGGTTGCCCCGTTCCGGATCGCGGCGTCCACGGCCGCCTGCCAAGCACGATCGCAGGCCCCCTGCCCGCCCAGCGACAGGTTCAACACCTTGGCGGGGTTTGCATTGCGCGGAACGCCATTGACGGTGCCCCCTGCGGCCCAGACCATGCCATCGGCGATGTCCGACGTGTACCCGCCGCCCTTGCCGAGGACGCGGACGTGCACCAGCTTGGCGTCGAACGCCGTTCCGGCGACGCCTTGCCCGTTGTTGGTGGCCGCGGCCACGGTGCCGGCGACATGGGTTCCATGCCAGCTGGAGGACGAGCCCGACTGACTGTCGCCGACGTCATCCGGGTTGTCGTCGCGGCCATTGCCGTCGCCTGCCATGCTCGCGCTGCTGATGAAGTCGTATCCGGGGAGCGTATTGGCGTCCAGCTCCGGATGTCGGGTACGTCCGGTATCGATGATCGCCACCACCTGCCCGGCGCCGGTCGCTTTGTCCCAGGCCTGGCGGACGTTGAGTGATGCGTTGCTGTTGGAAAACCCCCACTGCTCGTTCAGACGCACATCATTGGGATCCAGCGCGGGCTGCAGGATGCGGTCGACCTGCACATGATCCACGTCGGGATCACTGGCCAGCGCCGCCATCCATGCGCCGGCCTCGGCACGGTCCATTGCCCGCTCGGCACGCACCACCATGGGCCCGGCGGCCATCTGCCGCAGCACCCGCATGTCGCCGGTTCCCACGTGCAGGCGCGATCCGGCACGGTCCAGTGCCGCCTGCATCGTGCTTTCACTGTGCTGCAGTGAACGTCCTCCGCGCAGGTGGACGATGAACTGCTGTTGAGGCTCCGGCTGCTCCAGGCCGCTTGTATCCACATCGCCAGCAACGGCCGATGCGCTGCACGCAGCCGCCAGCAGGCTTGAGATGACAAGGGACAGCACCGTTTTCTTGGAAGGTAGTTTCATGGTCATGTTCCGTCGTTGTTGGGTGGGTCTCCATGCTCTGCCCGCACGCCTGCAGCGGATATCAGGCTTCTGCGCGTCGGCCCACAGGGGCATGGCGCCATGCCCCCTCCGATGTCGTGCCACCCACAAAAAACGCCCCGGACAGGCCGGGGCGTCAACGACGTTTTTTCCAGACAGGAACGGATCAGTACTGCGCGCGCACCGTCAGCCCGGAGAAGGTGCTGTAGGCCTTGATCCGCACATGCCAAGTCCCGGCTGCGGGGCTGTTGATGGTGCAGGTTTCATTGTTGCCGCTCAGGTACGGCCGGCAGGTGTACACGGTGTCGGTCGGCGCACTGCCTTGGCGGACGTACAGATCCGCATCGCCGCTGCCGCCACTGATCGCCACCCGCAACTGCGTGGCACCGCTGGGCACGGTCACGGTGTAGTTCAGTGCTGCGCCCGATGCGGCCGACAGACTGCTCACCGCCACGTTGTTCTGCAGCACGGTGCCGGTGCCCGGATTCGGATTGCCGCCACCGCCACCCAGTGCAGCGGTGACCGCCGCATCGGCGTTGATGATGCCTGCGCCGCAGCCGCCGGAGCAGGCGCCGGGCAACGCACGCGCGGTGTTTTTGATGATGGTTTCCACCTGCGCCGGCGACAGCGGCGTCGGGGCGACGGACTGCATCAGCGCGACCACGCCGGCCACGTGCGGGGCCGCCATCGACGTGCCGTTATACGACGCGTAGGTGGGGCTGGCCGGCACGGTGGTGCCGGTATTGAGCGTGGACAGGATGCCTTGGCCCGGCGCGGAAATATCGATGCCGGCACCAAAGTTGGAGAAGCTGGCCTTCGCGCCGGTGCTGGTGGTCGCGGCCACCGCGATCACGTTGGCGCAGTTCGCCGGCACCGCCGAAGAGACGTTGACGGCGTCGTTGCCTGCAGCAACCACCACCGTGGTGCCCCGACCGACAGCGCCGTTGATCGCGTTCTGGTATGTCGTGGAGCAGCTGCCGCCCCCGCCGAGTGACATATTGATCACTTCTGCCGGGTTGGCGTTGGCCGGCACCCCGCTGACGGTACCGCCCGAGGCCCAGACAATGGCATCGGCGATATCGGAGGTGTAGCCGCCGCACTTGCCCAGCACACGCACCGGAACCACCTTCGCATTGAAGGCCGTGCCTGCCACCCCGGTGCTGTTGTTGGTCACCGCCGCAACGGTGCCGGCCACGTGGGTGCCATGCCAGCTTGAATTGGAGGCCGGGTAGCCCGCGCCGCACTCATTGGCCGCGTACCAGTCACCCTCATCGTTGGCGTTGCTGTCGCGGCCGCCGCCGTCGCGCGCCATCGCCGCATCGCTGATGAAGTCATAGCCGGGCAGGATGTTGGCATTGAGGTCCGGATGGTTGGTGATGCCGGTATCGATCACCGCCACGACCACCCCGGTGCCGGTGGCCTTGTCCCAGGCTGGGCGCACGTTGATGGAGGCATTGGAGGTGCCGAAGCCCCACTGCTCGCCGAGCCGCGCATCGTTGGGCACCAGCGTCGGGCGCATGATCTGGTCGACTTCCACGTATTCCACGTTGGGGTCGGCGGCAAGCTTGCGCATCAGCAGCTCAGCCTGCGCGGCATCCAGTGCCTGATCGGCACGCACGACGGTTGGGCCGATGGCCAATCGACGCACTTCCTGCAGCCCCAGCGCCCGGCCCTGGCTGACATTCAGGCCAGTGGCCGCCGTCTTGAGCGAGGTGGCCAGCGCGGTGCGCGTAGCCAGCGGCGCGCTGCCCTCGCGATATTTCACGATGAACTGCTTATGGCTGGGGGCGGAGGCCAGCCCGCTGAGATGGACATCGCCGGCGAAGGCCGGGGTGACGAGGAGCAGGGAGCCAAGCACGGACACTCCCATCACGACCAATGCACGCTGACGCAAACGCGGTTGCGAAACCTGGGACATCGGATTTCCTTTTCTGTTCTGGCATGGATGCCGGATTCGGCGATGGCCGGTCAGGTCCGCAGGCTGTACCACAATGGCGGGAACCGATGACCGGGGCGGGCAGCCCCCCGTGCACTGCCCACGTCTCGAAACTAGTCGTTCCGAGCCATTCACGACAATGTTTCAGCCCCACTTCAGGGACATGAAATGTCTGAAATGAGACTTTTGGTGTGTAAAATTTGTAAAGGTGAAGGAAATTTCACCTGTAGTTAACAGTCGTGGACTGTCCTTGGCCTGCCCCGCCGTGACCTTGCGGACAACAAAAAGCCCGTTGCGTAAACGGGCTTTCGGATGCAGGCCGCCGAGCGTGGCTCGGCGCTACCGTGGCGGCGCGCGGTACCGGTCGCGCCGAGCCATGCTCGGCGAACGGGTCCCGTCAGTCCATCAGGCCAGCTTGACCAACCAGCCATGGCGGTCCGGCAAGCGACCGTACTGGATGTCGGTCAGCTCTTTGCGAAGTGACAGCGTCACTTCACCGGCCGGTGCGGTGATGTCGCCCACTTCGAAGCCTTCGCCCTTCAACTGGCCGATCGGCGTCACCACCGCAGCGGTACCGCAGGCGAACACCTCGGTGATCTCACCAGAGGCCACGCCCTGCTTCCACTCGTCGATGCTGACCTTGCGCTCCACGACCTTCATGCCACGGTCGCGCGCCAGCTGCAGGATGCTTTCGCGGGTAATGCCTTCCAGGATGCTGCCCGACAGCTGCGGGGTCACCAGGGTGCCGTCCTTGTAGACCAGGAAGACGTTCATGCCGCCCAGCTCTTCCAGGTACTTGCCTTCGGTCGGGTCCAGGAACAGCACCTGCGAACAACCCTGTGCCTGCGCCTTCTGCTGCGGCAGCAGCGAAGCGGCGTAGTTGCCGCCGCACTTGGCGGCGCCGGTGCCGCCCTTGGCCGCACGCGCGTACTCGGTGGACAACCAGATGGCTACCGGTGCCACACCCTTGGCGAAGTACGGGCCGGCCGGGCTGGCAATCACGTAGTAGCCGGCCTTGTGTGCACCGCGCACGCCGAGGAAGGCCTCGTCGCCGATCATGAACGGACGGAAGTACAGGCTGGATTCGTCCGCCGACGGCACCCAGTCCTTGTCCAGCGCCACCAGCTGTTTCAGCGATTCAACGAAGATGTCGACCGGCAGCTCCGGCAGCGCCAAGCGCTGCGCCGAGCGCTGCAGGCGGCGACCATTGGCGTCGGGGCGGAAGGTCCACACCGAGCCGTCGGCATGGCGGTACGCCTTGATGCCCTCGAAGATCTCCTGACCGTAATGCAGCACGGCGGCAGCCGGATCCAGCAGCAGCGGACCGTACGGGCGCACGTTGGCGTTGTGCCAGCCGGTGTCCTTGTCCCAGCGCACTTCCACCATGTGGTCGGTGAAGTGCAGGCCGAAGCCCGGCTTTTCCAGGATGGCGGCGCGCTCATCGGCGCTGCGCGGGTGGGCCGAGCGGGTGACGTCGAAGCTGAGGTTGGACTGGGACACCGGATGTTTCCTGTTCTGGTTGCGGTTGTTGCCGGGATTCCACCACGCGGGCGGGGTACGGTCGGGTCAGAGCATGCCGGTTTCCAGACGCGCCGACTCGGACATCATGTGGCGGCCCCATGGCGGGTCGAACACCAGCTCCACGTCGGCCTGCGCCACGGTCGGAATGATTTCCAGCTTGCTGCGCACGTCATCGACCAGGATGTCGCCCATGCCGCAGCCGGGTGCGGTCAGGGTCATCTTGACGTCCACCTCGCGGCGGCCGTCGTCCAGATGCTTCAGGTCCACTTCGTAGACCAGACCCAGATCCACGATGTTGAACGGGATCTCCGGATCGAAGCAGGTGCGCAGCTGCTGCCACACCAGCTGTTCGACCTGTTCATCGCTGGCGTCGTCAGGCAGCTCCAGCGGAGCGGGGGCTTCCTTGCCGATGGCATCGCCATCCTTGCCGGCGATGCGGAAAAGATTGCCTTCGACGAACACCGTATAGCTGCCACCCAAGGCCTGGGTGATGTAGCCATAGCTGCCGGCGGGCAGGGTCACCGTTTCGCCCTGCGGGACCATGACGGCCTCGCAGTCGCGTTCGAAGTGGACTGGTTCACTGCTGCGGGAGTACATGAGGCTCGATGTGGGGGCTGCGGACGTGCCGCGCAAGCCGACATTTTAGCCCAGCGGCCCGGCGCCCGCCCGTGCACTGCGGCAAACCCAGTATCCTGTTGGCTACCAACGGGAAATCCGCATGCACTCTGCTGCTGTACGCACCAGGACCGTAACCTGGCTCTGGCCCCTGATGTATCTGCTCGGGGCCGGCACCGCCCTGCTGGCCTGGGTGTTCCTGGCCCTGTTGACCGGCCGCCAGATGGGCTGGATGGCCGTGTTGGTCGCCTTGGACCTGGTGTTCATGTTGCAGCTGGGCACGCTGCGCGGCGGCGCGTTGCGCGCCGTCCTGGTGACCGTCGGCACGCTGCTGGTGACTGCATTGGCGTGGTGGTGCATCGCCAGCGCCTGGCTGGGCGGCTCGATGGGCCTGGCACCGGTAGCGTCCGCCCTGCGGATGGGACCTCACCTGGCCTGGACCCTGATCACCCTGGCCAACGAGGTGATGGACTGGGCGTGGCTGCCGGTCGCGATGCTGCTCGGCGCCTGGCTGGGCGCGCGCGGCCGCCGCTGACGCGGGGGCGGTTTTCCCCGGCTACCGGACACGTTCCGCCGAGCACGGCTCGGCGCTACCGGTCTTGCTGACCGCCGGGCGGCATCTGCGCGCGGTGCGCTTCCGTAGCGCCGAGCCACGCTCGGCGGCTCTTCATCACGGCTACCGGACACGTTCCGCCGAGCACGGCTCGGCGCTACCGGACTTGCTGACCGCCGGGCGGTATCTGCATGCTGCGCGCTTCCGTAGCGCCGAGCCACGCTCGGCGGCTCTTCATCACGGCTACCGGACACGTTCCGCCGAGCACGGCTCGGCGCTACCGGACTTGCTGACCGCCGGGCGGTTCCGGGCCCTTAGTGCCCGCCATCCAGCGCCTTCAATTCGCTGACCAGGCTGCTCGCCGCCGCTGCGCCATCGCCGTACAGCATCCGCGTGTTGTCCGCATAGAACAGCGCATTCTCGATCCCCGCAAACCCCGTCCCACGGCCGCGTTTGATCACCACCACGTTGCGCGCGTTCACCACGTCCAGGATCGGCATGCCGTAGATCGGGCTTGCCGGATCGGTGCGCGCCACCGGGTTCACCACGTCGTTGGCGCCGATCACCAGCACCACATCGGTGTTGGGGAACTCGGGATTGATGTCATCCATGTCCGCGATCAGGTCGTACGGCACACCGGCTTCGGCCAGCAGCACGTTCATGTGGCCGGGCATGCGGCCAGCGACGGGATGAATGGCGAATTTCACTTTCACGCCGCGTGCGATCAGCCGCTGCGCCAGTTCCCAGATCTTGTGCTGGGCCTGCGCCACCGCCATGCCATACCCCGGCACCACCACCACCCGTTCGGCATAGGCCATCATCGCCGCCACGTCCGATGCATCGATCGGCTTCTGCGCGCCGGTGATTTCCTGCGCCTCACCCCCGGCGTTGCCGCCGAAGTTGGAGAACAGCACGTTGCTGATCGGCCGGTTCATGGCCTTGGCCATCAACCGCGTCAGCAGGATGCCGGCCGCGCCGACCATCATGCCCGCAATGATCAGGGCTTCGTTGCCCAGCACATACCCTTCAAAGGACACCGCCAGGCCGGTGAACGCGTTGTACAGCGAGATCACCACCGGCATGTCCGCGCCGCCGATCGGCAGCGTCATCAGAACGCCCAGTGCGAGCGCCAGCACGAAGAAGGCCACGATCGCCCAGCTGCTCAGCGTGGTCGCTGCCACGATGCCCAGGATCACCACGGCCAGCGCCACGATCAGGTTCAGCGCCTGCTGCCCCGGCCAGGTGACCCGCTTGTCCAGGCGACCGTCCAGCTTCGCCCAGGCAATCACTGAACCGGACAGCGACACCGCGCCGATCGCCGCACCGGTCACCGCCAAGGCGATGACCATTGCCGACGGCTGGCGCGCGGCCAGATCGGCCAGCGCCTGCGCGCTCCAGTGCGTGGTATCGCGGTTGGCCAGCGCTGACCAGCGCAGCAGCTCCACCGCGCCGATGGCCGCGGCCGAGCCACCGCCCATGCCGTTGTACAGCGCCACCATCTGCGGCATGTCGGTGATGGCGACCTTGCCAGCCGACCACCACGCCAGCCCGCCCCCCAACGCCAGCGCAACCAGGATCAGCGGGATGTTGTGCAGCTCGGGCAGGAAGAACGTCGCGACCGTGGCCAGCAGCATGCCCACGCCCGCCCAGCGGATGCCGCTGCGCGCGGTCACCGGCGATGCCATGCGCTGCAGGCCGAGCAGGAACAGGGTGGCAGCGACGAGGTAGCTGGCCTTGACCAGCCAGTCGAGCAGCTCAGGGGTACTGATGTTCACGACTGCGACTCCTTGCTGGCGTCGGTGTCGGCCGGCTTGACGCTCGGCTTGAACATTTCCAGCATGCGCGCGGTGACCACATAGCCGCCGGCCGCATTGCCGGCACCCAGCACGACCGCCAGGAAACCGAGGATCTTCTCCAGCGGCGTCTGGGCATGCCCCAGCACCACCATCGCACCGATCAACACGATGCCGTGGATGAAGTTCGACCCGGACATCAACGGCGTATGCAGGATCACCGGCACCCGCGAGATGATGACGTGGCCGGCGATGGCCGCCAGCATGAAGATGTACAGCGCTACGAATCCGTCACTCACCGGCAACGCTCCCGCTCTGTGATGTAGCCCCATCATAACCACGCGCTGAACCGCGTGCGGCCTGCGGTCAACCTTGCCGCTGCCCGCGCGTTGTTCTTGGTACGCCCCATGAAGGACCCGTACCCTGTGCTGGTGAGTCCGCTTGCTGCCACCGCTGCTGCGCCACCTGCTTCGCTGGACGCTTTCCTGGCCAGTGTGGGGCCGCGTGCGTTCCGCTTCGCCGAGGCCGGCCTGCGCCAGCGCGAAGATGCCCTGGACGCGGTGCAGGACAGCCTCATGCGCATGCTGGACTACCGCGACAGGCCGGCCGCCGAATGGCCACCGCTGTTCTGGAGCATCCTGCGTCGCCGCGTGATCGACATGCAGCGCCGGCGCCGCTTCCGCCTGCCGTTCTGGCGCGACAACGTGGATAGCCAAGGCGAGCCGGTGGATTGGGCCGACGAAGGGCCCGGCCCCGCCGAAGTGCATGCGCAGCGCGCGCAGTACGAAGCGCTGGTGCAGGCGCTGCGCCTGTTGCCGGCCCGCCAGCGTGAAGCCTTTACGCTGCGCGTGCTGCAGGATCTGGACGGCGCTACCACCGCGCGCGCCATGGGCTGCAGCGAAGGCGCCGTAAAAACCCACTTGGCGCGCGCCCGCGACGCGCTGAGAATCCTGATGGAGAACCCGACGTGAGCCGCACCCTGCCCCCCGACAACCAGTTGCACGCGCTGCACCAGCATGCCGTGCAAGCGCTGTCGCCTGCCACGTTGGCCCGCCTTCGCAGCGCACGGCACGCCACGGCCCCGTCGCGGCGCAGCCCCGCGTGGTGGATGGCCACCGCATTCGCGGGGGTCGCCGCGCTGGGTATCGGCCTCAGCCTGCAGATGCGTGAGGCGCCTTCCTCTACGGTTGCGCCGATGGTGGCGGCGCTGGAAAGCGATGGCGGCGCACTGGATGAAAACCCCGACCTCTACCTGTGGCTGGGCAACACCGACCTGGCGATGGAGTGAACCGATGAAGATGCCCTCCCCTTCTTTCCTGCTCGCCGCCCTGCTGATGATGACGGCCAGCGCGACGGTATCGGCGCAGACTGCGCCACCTGCATGGGAACAGCTGAGCCCTGCCCAGCGCGATGCGCTGGTGGCGCCGCTACGTGATCGCTGGAACAGCGCTCCGCCCGACCAGCGCCAACGCATGCTCAACCACGGCCAACGCTGGCAGGCGATGACGCCCGACCAGCGCGATCAGGCCCGCAAAGGCATGCGTCGCTTCGACGGCATGAGTCCGCAGCAACGCGAGCAGGCCCGCGCCCTGTTCGGCAAGATGCGCGGCATGACGCCCGAGCAGCGCGCCGAACTGCGCACCCGTTGGGGCAGCATGACCCAGGACCAGCGCCAGCAATGGGTGCGGGACAACCCGCCGCCCCCGCGCAACCGCGACTGAGCTGACGTGTTCTGTCCTAGCTTGGCTTGGCTTGGCTTGGCTTGGCCTGGCTTGGCCTGGCTTGGCTTGGCTCGCACGGCTCTGATCTGCCCGGCCCTGCCCGGCTCGGCTCTGGCCGGTGCTGCTCTGCCCGGCTCTGCCCGGCTCTGCTCGCCTCTGCTCGCCTCTGCTCGGCTCTGCTCTGCTCTGCTCGGCTCTGCTCGGCTCGGCTCGGCTCGGCTCTGCTCGGCTCGGCTCGGCTCGGCTCTGCTCGGCTCGGCTCTGCTCTGCTCGGCTCGGCTCTGCTCTGCCCGGCTCGGCTCGGCTCGGCTCTGCTCTGCTCGGCTCTGCTCGGCTCTGCTCGGCTCGGCTCTGCTCTGCCCGGCTCTGCTCGGCTCTGCTCGCCTCTGCTCGGTAGAGCCGACTTCAGTCGGCTGCTCTCCCGGGCACCGCGCCGTCAGCCAGCCGCCACCCAGCGCGTCTTTGCCAGCAGCTCATCGTCCCAATCAAACCGGACCTCACCCTCCTGCACGAACAGGCTGACGAAGTTCAGCACATTCCGCGCGTACATCTCACTGGCATGCGTGGCGCCAAGGCTGGCCAGGTTCAGCGGCCCATCCACCATCACCCCTCCGTGCTCGATGCACTCACCCGGCACCGTCAGCGCGCAGTTGCCACCGCTCTCCGCTGCCAGGTCCACGATCACACTGCCAGGGGCCATCCCTTCCACCATTGCCTGACTCAGGATCACCGGTGCCGTCCGTCCCGGCACCGCCGCCGTGCAGATCACCACATCCACGCCACGCAGATGGTCGGCCAAGCGCTGCTGCTGCAGCGCGCGTTCTTCATCGGTCAGCGCACGCGCGTAACCGCCCTCGCCCGCCGCACTGACCCCGAGATCCAGAAAACGTGCACCCAGCGACTGGATCTGCTCACGCGTCTCCGGCCGCACGTCGAAGCCTTCAACCTGCGCCCCCAGCCGACGCGCGGTGGCAATCGCCTGCAGGCCCGCCACGCCCGCCCCCACCACCAGCACCTTCGCCGGGCGCACCGTGCCGGCGGCCGTGGTCAGCATCGGGAAGAAGCGCGGCGCGCGCTGTGCTGCGATCAGCGCCGCCTTGTAGCCGGCCATGCCCGCCTGCGAACTCAACACATCCATCGATTGCGCGCGCGACGTGCGTGGCAACTGCTGCAGCGGGAAGAGGTGCAGACCGGGCTGTGCCACCAGATCCGCCAGACCTGCATCGCGTGCCGGATTCAACAGACCGACCACGCTGGCTCCGGACTTCAGGCGCTGCAGCCTGGTCGCGTCCGGCGCCTGCACGCACAGCAGCACATCGATTTCCGCCCACCGGCTGTCGTCCACGCTGAGCGCGCCCGCATCCAGATACGCCTGATCGGTGAATCCCGCCGCCACCCCCGCACCCGGTTCGAACCAGACGGTTGCGCCCCGGGCCACGAGTTTCTTGGTTGTCTCCGGCGTGAGCGCGACCCGCCGCTCGCCTGCTGCGGTTTCCTTGACGCCCAGCAACGCTACGGACATGCGATTCCCCGCCGAAGAATGAATCCCGATGGTAGCGCGCGCATCGGGGTGGGGGTAGCGCCGAGCCACGCCCGGCGAGCGAAGCGGCAGACGCTCCAGCGGCTTCCACCGCTCTTCTATCCCCCGCCACCCCGTGCCTCTGCCTCAGACAACACTTGGATCGTTGATGCAGTGCGCTTCAACGCTGATCTCAAACGCCTGCTTCGCCTTGGACAATTGCTCGAGATACGCCGCGTTCCCCTCGTAGACGATCGAAGAAAGAAACCCCTCGGAGCTGCTTACGAAGGCATTCACGGGCGCAAAACCGCCGTCCACCTGAAGCACCACCGTTGCCACGTGCAGCGCGGCGGCTTTATTGGGGAATGCGATGGATTCATTGAAGACCGGCTTTCCACGCAGTGTTCGTCGGAGCGCGATACCGCCACCCCCTACTGCACGCTGGACATCGTTTATTTCATCAACCTGACGCTGCCACAGCACAGCGGTTTCGGGACTCAGGCACGCTTTCGCCTCTTCGAGAATCAATCGCTCCAGCTCGGATAGAGGAGTCAGACGCGAGAAGAGAGAGCTGAGCATCGACTTCATCGCGCGCCCGCCTTTCTTCTGCAAGTACGAACCGACTTGAGGCATTCCTGTGCCTTCCGCATTCCCTGCTCCTGTAAGTTGCACATCTACACCATCCTCCTTGAATCAGCACAAGTCCAAGGCTTTCGCCCAGCATCTCCGCTGCCACGCCGCCCCACTTATTCGACGCATGAATTCTTGAGGGCTGACGCGACAGTGGGATGCACAGGATGGCTGAGCATCAACTCCCGAATGAGCCTGCACTCCACGACAAAGCGCCTGATGTCAGGAACGGACAATAGTCCACCACCTTTACCGACACCACCCAGATAGATCTACACCCTGCTCCCTTCACGAGTCTCAACACCAGCAACCCGACGTCCATTGGAGGTGCGGTACAGAACCGTGCCAACCATCCCCCGCCCATTGACCTCCGCAGACTGGATATCTGCGTAGATGGATTTATCATCGACCCCCGCGTGGCTATACATGAAAAGGAGGCCTACGGCGAAGGCGAAGGCAGCCAAAGCCAAGCTCAAAATCGCCAGCTTCATATCTCGACCCCAGTACACGCCGTCTTGAAGGATTTTATTCAACCTCCCGACGTAGTCAGCCACGCGGCTTCGGCGGCAACGCGGTTTTCAAAACCAATATTGCAACCTCAAACAAAATGTACGCCGACCCCAGAATTGCCAGATAGATCCATCCACTCGCCACACCAGGCCCGCAATACGGCTGAGTAAGGCAGATGAAAATTCTAGAAATGGTAACCACATCTATAGCTAAAGCTGCGATGACGATTATTACCGCAAGGAAGAGGTAAATGCGCCTCCCCTCGTTCACGGCCCCCTTAGTGACGAACCACGATCTCAGCGGGATCGCCCCTGTCGCGAACAACCCTATAAACCCCATGACGTAGACGAGTACGCTCATTTAGTCCTCAACAGCTGCCTAAGCAAATTACCTGGGAAGAATGTTCCCGCCTCCACATAAGGGAACGACGGATTCCCACTCAAAGCGGAAGACGACATAATTGCGCATTCGAATGGGCCGGCAGAAGGAAGGTCCATGGCGTTGGAGATTACATTCTCCTCTTCTGCTTGCGATGTACTTTTGCAAGAAGACTCCACCTTCTGCCCATCATGAAACTTGCTAAACTGCACGATATTTGCAGCATCACCGGTGACGATCCCACCGCTTCCGCCCCCGGTTGCGGCACCATATGCTCCCGCAGGATCGTATAGGGCAGGACCGCCTGAACCATCGCCGCGCGACGTGTAGACCGCTGCGTGATCTCGAATACCGCCATGTCCGACTGTCGTCAGCAGGCATGTCTTCAGTCCAAGGGAGTCAATTGCCCCGAGCGGGCTTCCAGCGACGTAGCCATACGTATTCGTCCCCCCTTCCAACCCGATTGGATCACTCTGCACATACCGCCCCACCCCCGCATCATAATCCCGCTG
>NZ_JACYVC010000013.1:0-89410 GCF_014842145.1 Stenotrophomonas sp. CFBP 13718 | reverse complement strand
AGGCCCGCATGGATGCGGCTGTTGCCGTCCCCCGCAAACCCACCCCGCCCCACCCCCAAGCAGTCCTGCAGCCGTTGCCGTTGCTGTTGCCGTTGCTTCGGCAGGTGCCGGGCGCAGCCCGGCAAGCAAACAACCTCAGCCCGACTTGCGCCGGAACAGCATCGCGGAAATGCCCAGCATCAGGATCGGTGGCAACGCGTAGGCGACCCGGTAATCAAACTTCAGCGCGCCGGCCATGCGGCCGAAGAACAGCTGCAGCAGCCAGAAACCCAAAGCGAACAGGATCCCGAGGAACAACCGCTTGCCCATGCCACCGCTGCGCAGCGAACCGAACGCAAACGGTACAGCCGCCAGGCACAGCGCCAGCACGTTCACCGGATAGAACCAGCGGCTCCAGTACACATCCTCGTAATCGCGCGCATCCAGCCCGTTGCGTTCCCGGTATTCGATGCTGGTACGCAGGTCGGCCGCGCGCAGGTTGCGCGGACGCGAAATGCCGGTCGCCAGTGCGGCGGCATCCAACTGCGAATCCCATTTCTCCCGCGGTACTTCTTCGCGCTGCAACGACCGATCACCGAAGACGTCGCGGCGTACCTGGGTCAGCACCCAACCGGAGGCATCATGCTCGGCGGTGGCCGCATGGGTCAGCGACACGATCTCGCCTTCCGGACCGATGCGGTACATGCGGACATCGTGCAGCACCAACCGCGTGCCACCACCCTCGACCAGCTGCTCCTCGCCGCCCTGCGCGTTGAGGAACGTGTCGCCCTCCCGCGCCCAGACGCCGGCGTAGCGGGCGACCGACATGTCACCGCCACGCTTGGCACTCATGCGGATGTTGTCCGCACGCTCCTGCGCCCACGGCGCCAGCGTCTCGCCACTGAGCACCATCGCACCGGTGAGCAGCGACAAGGCCACCGCGACCGAAAGGCTGAGACGACGACGCGACAGGCCGAGCGCCCGCAGAGCAGTCAACTCGGACGTGGCGGCCAGCTGGCCCAGCCCCATCAGCGAGCCGATCACCGCCGCGGTCGGGAAGAACGTATAGGCGCGCCGCGGCACGGTATACAGCACCCACGCGGCGGCATGGCCCAGGGTGTAGCCGTTCTTGCCGACGTCCTTGAACTCGCCGGAGAACGCCATCACCACGTCCAGCCCTATCAGCACCGCCCAGGTGAGCAGCACGGTGCCGAACACCGCACGCCCCAGGTAATAATCGAAACGCATCGGGCGCGGGATCATGCGGACACTCTCTTCGGGCGTGACAGGCGTCCGTCACGCAGGTACATCCAGATCGCCAGCGCCAGTAGCGGCAGGGTCAGCCACCACAGGCCAAGCCCATTGGGAATCTTGCCATCGGCTATCCAACCGGTGCCGATGAACATCAGGTTCATGCCCACCATGTAGGCCAGGAACGCCAGCATCATCCGCCCGTAGCGCTGCTGCCGCGGTGAGCTGCGGGCCAGCGGCACGGTCATCAGCGCGAACGCCAGGGCGATCAGCGGCGGGGCGATGCGCGAGTGCAGCTGGGCCTTGGCGGCCGGCCGCTCATCGCCGATCAGCTGGCTGGTCGGCAACAGTTCGGGATCATTCGACTGGCGGGTCTGCGCCCCATCGGGCATCGCCACGTCGTTGCGGGCGAACGTGGCCAGCCGGTATCCCTTTCCTCCGTCGGCCGGCCCCTCGATCTGGTGACCATCGTTCAGCTGCAGGTAGCGCCGTTCCTTGCCTTCGAAGTACAGCCGACCACTCGCGGCCGACACCACTTCAACCCGACCCTCACGGGCGCGGTTGATGAACACCCGCCCCAGCGTGGTGCCGTCGGGCGAGATCGAGGACAGGTACACCACCCCGCCGTTGGACAGGTTGGTGAAACGGCCCGCCTCCAGCCCGGCCATCAGCACGCTGCGGTTGGCGTCATCGATCATCTGCTCGCCGGTACGGTCGGCCCAGGGGCCCAGCCACAACGAACACGCGCCGATGATGCCCACCACCGGCAGCACCAGCATCAGCAGGGGCTTGAGCAGCCGCTGCGGACCGACGCCGATGGCGGTGATGACGGCCATCTCCGAATCGCGGTATAGCCGGGCCACCGCCAGCAGCAGGCCCAGCATCAGCGCCAGTGGCAGGATCAGCGGCATGTAGACGATGAACTGCAGGCCCAGCTGGGAAAACAGCAGGCGGGCCGGCAGGCGGCCATCGGCGATGTTGCCGAGGATATCCACCAGTACACCGCCCACGCTGACAACCAGCAGGACGATCAGGGTGGCCAGGAAACTCTGGACGAAATCGCCCAATAGGTATCGGTCGAGCTTCAACATGGGCCGTGGTTTAAACTCTCAGGTTCGTTCGCGGGTCCGCCCAGTCTAACGGCTGGACGTAAACGGTCCGCGATTGTACGGATTTGCCTACGGAATCTGATCAATGGCCCTCGAATTCACCCTGAACCACTCCTCGCCCACCTCCGCTGCGGTGGACTGCGTGGTCATCGGCGCCTATGCCGACCATACCCTGTCGCCCACCGCACAGGCGCTTGACGCTGCCAGTGGCGGTCGCCTGGCAGCCCTTGCCCAGCGCGGCGACCTGTCCGGCAAGACCGGCGCCACCACCCTGCTGCACGACCTGCCGGGCGTCACTGCGCCGCGCGTGCTGGTGGTCGGCCTCGGCGAGGCGGCCCGCTTCGGCGTGCCGCAGTACCTGAAGGCCATCGGCGACGCGGTGCGCGCGC
Source organism: Stenotrophomonas sp. CFBP 13718 (assembly GCF_014842145.1). Taxonomy (NCBI): domain Bacteria; kingdom Pseudomonadati; phylum Pseudomonadota; class Gammaproteobacteria; order Lysobacterales; family Lysobacteraceae; genus Stenotrophomonas; species Stenotrophomonas sp. CFBP 13718. The sequence goes on along the minus strand of NZ_JACYVC010000013.1, from coordinate 86,682 downwards.
TGAAGACCGGCGCCAGCCGCAGTGCGCTGTTCACCCTGGTCGATCTGCCGGTGAAAGACCGCGACGCCGCCTGGGCGATCCGCCAGGCCATCATCGCGGCTGATCACGCCAGCTACCGCTATACCGCCACCTTCGGCAAGAAGAAGGCCGAAGAGGCCGGCCTGCAGCAGCTGGCCATCGCCGGCAGCGACGAAACGGCCCTGCTGCAGGGCCGTGCCATCGCCAGCGGCGTGGAGTTCGCCCGTGAGCTGGGCAACCTGCCGCCGAACTTCTGCAACCCCGCCCATCTGGCTGACGTGGCAGTGAAGTTCGCCGGTGAGCACGACGGTGCCGAGGCCGAGATCCTGGACGAGACGCAGATGGAAGCGCTCGGCATGGGCTCGCTGCTGGCCGTGGCCCGCGGCTCGGCCAACCGGCCCAGGCTGGTGGTGCTGAAGTGGAACAACGGCGGCGATGCCAAGCCCTACGTGCTGGTCGGCAAGGGCATCACCTTCGATACCGGTGGCGTCAACCTGAAGACCCAGGGCGGCATCGAAGAAATGAAGTTCGACATGTGCGGTGGCGCCAACGTCATCGGCACCTTCGTCGCCACGGTGAAGGCGCAGCTGCCGCTGAACCTGGTGGTGGTGGTGCCGGCGGTCGAAAACGCCATCGACGGCAACGCCTACCGCCCGTCCGACGTCATCACCTCGATGTCGGGCAAGACCATCGAAGTCGGCAACACCGACGCCGAAGGTCGCCTGATCCTGTGCGACGCGCTGACCTACGCGCAGCGCTTCGAGCCGCAGGCGCTGGTCGATGTGGCCACCCTGACCGGTGCCTGCCTCGTCGCCCTGGGCCATCAGACCGCTGGCCTGATGACCAAGCACGACGACCTGGCCAACGAGCTGCTGGCCGCCGGTGAGCATGTGTTCGACCGCGCCTGGCGCCTGCCGTTGTGGGATGAATACCAGCCGATGCTGGATTCCAGCTTTGCCGACGTCTACAACATTGGCGGACGCTGGGCCGGTGCGATCACCGCTGGCTGCTTCCTGGCGCGCTTTACCGAAGGCCAGCGCTGGGCCCACCTGGACATCGCCGGCGTCGCCAGCGATGAAGGCAAGCGCGGCATGGCCACCGGCCGCCCGGTCGGCCTGCTGAGCCAGTGGCTGCTGGACCAGGCGGCCCGCGCCTGATCCACTGTTGTCTCTGTGGCCGGCCCTGTGCCGGCCATGACATCGCCCGGCCCGTGCCGGGCCTTCGCCTGCCACCCGGATGCCGCCATGCCCCGCGCTGATTTCTACCTGATCGCCAAGCCCCGCTTCCTGACCGAGCCCCTGCGCCTGGTCTGCGAGCTGGCGCGCAAGGCCAACGACGCCGGGCTGTTCACCCTGGTACTGGCGCGTGACCAGGCCCAGGCCGAAGAACTGGACGAGCTGCTGTGGTCCTTCGATGCCGAGGCCTACATCCCGCACCAGATCGCCGGCGAAGACATGGACGAAGAAGAAGCGCTGGTGCTGATCGCGGTGCCCGGTGGCGAAGAGCCGGTGCGCCCGCTGGTGATCAACCTGCGCGATACGCCGTGGATGGGCGAATGCGACCGTGTGCTGGAAGTGGTTCCGGCCGATCCGGACGCGCGTGAGCCCCTGCGCGAGCGGTGGCGGCAGTACAAGGACGCCGGTTACGAGCTGTCCAAGCACGATATGTAAACCGGGCACCGGCCCGGCGCTGCCCTTGATGCGCCGGCCGCTCGCCCTGATCCTCCCCCGAACATCTTCTGGTTGCCCCGCATGACCCGACTCGACTCCAGCTACGACCCGACGTCCTTTGAAAAGGACACCTACGATGCCTGGGAAAAGGCTGGCCACTTCAAGCCGTCGGGCAAGGGCGAGCCGTACACCATCCTGTTGCCGCCGCCGAACGTCACCGGCACGCTGCACATGGGCCACGCCTTCCAGCAGACCCTGATGGATGCCCTGGTGCGCTACCACCGCATGCGCGGCTACGACACGCTGTGGCAGGTGGGTACCGACCATGCGGGCATCGCCACCGAGATGGTGGTCAGCCGCAACCTGGCGCAGGAAGGCAAGGGTGAAACCCGTGACTCGCTGGGTCGCGAAGGCTTCATCGGCAAAGTGTGGGAGTGGAAGCAGCAGTCCGGTGACACCATCGAACGGCAGATGCGCCGCCTGGGCACGTCCGCCGACTGGTCACGCAGCACCTTCACCATGGACCCGCAGCCGTCGCAGGCGGTGATCGAAGCCTTCGTGCGCTGGCACGAACAGGGACTGATCTACCGCGGACAGCGTCTGGTCAACTGGGATCCGGTGCTGAAGACCGCCATCTCCGATCTTGAAGTGGAGAGCGCCGAGGAAGACGGTTTCCTCTGGTCGATCGCCTACAAGCTCGACGACGGGCTGACCTACGAGCACGTCGAACGCGACGCCGATGGCGTCGAAACCCTGCGCGAAACCCGCGATTACCTGGTGGTCGCCACCACGCGTCCGGAAACGCTGCTGGGCGACACCGCGGTGATGGTGCACCCCGAAGACGCGCGTTACCTGCACCTGATCGGTCGCAGCGTCACCCTGCCGCTGACCGGCCGCAGCGTGCCGGTGATCGGCGATGACTACGTGGACCGCGCGTTCGGTACCGGCGTGGTCAAGGTCACGCCGGCGCACGATTTCAACGATTACCAGGTCGGCCTGCGCCACAACCTGCCGATGATCAATCTGTTCACCCCGGTGGCCGCGATCAACGAGAACGCACCGGAACGCTTCCGCGGACTGGATCGCTACGACGCGCGCAAGGCCGTGCTGGGCGAACTGGAAGACCTGGCGATCCTGGTCGAGACCAAGGCGCACAAACTGCAGGTACCGCGTGGCGACCGCACCAACCAGGTGATCGAGCCGTACCTGACCGACCAGTGGTTCGTGAAGATGGACGAACTGGCGCGGCGTGGCCTGGAGCTTGTGGAGAGCGGTGCGATCGGCTTCGTGCCGCCGAACTGGATCAACACCTACCGCCACTGGATGACCAACATCCAGGACTGGTGCATCAGCCGCCAGCTCTGGTGGGGCCACCGCATCCCGGCGTGGTTCGACGACGCCGGCGCCTGCTACGTGGGCCGCGATGAAGCAGAAGTGCGTGCGGCGAATGGGCTGGGCGCCGACGTGGCACTGCACCAGGAAAGCGATGTGCTGGAGACCTGGTTCTCCTCGCAGCTGTGGCCATTCTCCACGCTGGGCTGGCCGAACGAACAGGCGATGGCCGAGCGCGGCTTTGACCGCTACCTGCCGTCGTCGGTGCTGGTCACCGGCTTCGACATCATCTTCTTCTGGGTGGCCCGCATGATCATGGCCACCGACAACCTGACCGGCAAGGTGCCGTTCAAGGACGTCTACTTCACCGGCCTGATCCGCGACGGCCAGGGCCAGAAGATGTCCAAGTCCAAGGGCAACGTGCTGGACCCGCTGGACATCATCGACGGCATTTCCATCGACGACCTGGTAGCCAAGCGTACCGGTGGCCTGATGCAGCCGAAGATGATCGAGAAGATCGGCAAGGCCACGCGCAAGGAATTCCCGGAGGGTATCGCCGCCCACGGCGCCGATGCACTGCGCTTCACCATCGCCGCGTTGGCGACCCACGGCCGCGACATCAAGTTCGACATGAACCGTGCCGAGGGCTACAAGAACTTCTGCAACAAGCTGTGGAACGCCAGCCGCTTCGCCCTGATGAACACCGAAGGCGCCTCGTTCTCCGGTGCGCCCAAGCCGCGCACCGATGCCGAGCGCTGGATCCTCGCACGCCTGGCTGCCACCACCGCAGAAGCGCATGGCCACTTCGCGGCCTACCGTTTCGATCTGCTGGCGCAGTGCCTGTACGAGTTCGCCTGGAATGAATTCTGCGATTGGTTCCTGGAGCTGAGCAAGCCGGCATTGAACGGTGCCGACATCGCGGATGCAGACAGCACCCGCCACACCGTGCTGTACGTACTCGAAGCGCTGCTGCGCTTGCTGCACCCGTTGACGCCGTTCATCACCGAACAACTGTGGCAGCAGGTCGCGCCGCGCCTGGGCATCGCCGGGGATTCGTTGTCCCTGCGCCCCTACCCCACGGCGGATGAGTTCGCGGGTGATTTCGCCCAGGCCGAGGCCGATGTGGAATGGCTGAAGGCCGTCATCAGCGCCGTGCGCCGCGTGCGCAGCGAGCTCAACGTCGCACCGTCGAAGCTGGTGCCGCTGCGGCTGCAGGCCGGGCTGGAACAGGACCGTGTGCGCATCGAACGTTTCGCCGCGTCGTTGTCCTTCCTGCTGAAACTGGAGACCATCCAGTGGCTGGCTGCCGATGAATCGGCCCCGCCTGCAGCGGCGGCCATCGTCGGCGGGCTGAAGCTGCTGGTGCCGTTGGAAGGTCTGGTGGACCTGGATGCGGAGCGCGCGCGCCTGGACAAGGAACTTGTGCGCGTGCAGGCCGAGAAAGAAAAGAGCGAAGTGAAGCTGTCGAAATTCACCGACAAGGTGCCCGCTGCGGTGGTCGAACAGGAGCGTGTGCGCCTGGTCGAATGGGCCACGCAGCTGGCCGGGCTGCAGGAGCAGCGCGCCAAGCTGTAAGGCGCTGGCGGCGTGACGGCCGCTGGCCGTCACGCGGCCTCGGGTGGGCCGCTGCGCTCGCCGTGCATGGCTCGGCGCGGCGATTGACCGTGGTAGAGCCGACTTCAGTCGGCTGGTAGTCAACGTCAGCCGACTGAAGTCGGCTTTACCGGTCGGCTCTACCAACCGGCTCCATTCTCCGACCCTGCCTGTTACAACGGCGGCATCGTGTCGATGTCATCGGCCACTATCTCGATGGCCATCACCAGCGCGTCTTCGCGCCCCTCTGCGGCGGGGTAATAACGCGGGCGCCGACCGATCTCGTTGAAGCCTTCGCTGTGGTACAGCGCCAGCGCCGGTGCGTTGGACGGCCGCACTTCCAGAAACACGCGGCGCACGCCGCGGTCGCGCGCCAGGCCGACGATGGCCCGCAGCAGCAAGCGCCCCCGGCCACCGGTCTGGCTCAATGGATCCACACAGATGTTCAGCAGGTGCGCCTCGTCGGCGGCGATGCTCAACAGCGCATAGCCCATCAGCAACCCATCCTCCTCCAACGCCAGCCCCGGATAGCCGGCGCGCAGGCAGTCCAGGAAGATGCCGCGCGTCCACGGGTAGGGGTAGCCCCGCACCTCGATCGCCATGACCGCATTGAGATCACTCTCGCGCAGCGCACGCAGGCTGGCGCGTCCGGGGTTGAGCAACGCGCTCATGCGACCGGCTTCCGGCGCAGAGCGCGCAACTGCGGCCACAGCGCGCGCTTGGCCGCCGCATTGCCGCGCAGGGTGTCCAGCGGCCAGCTTTCCATCAAGGCCTGCGTCGCCGGGTCGTTGGGATTGCAGCCGGAGGCACGCAGCAGCGCCATCTGCAGGCGATCAGGCAGGCGTACGGCGGGCTGGCGGGGCTTGCCGGCCACGCTCCCGGGCGCGATGGGTTCTTGCGCTACCTGAGCAACCGGAGCAGCCGGTCGGGGCCGCGGCGGTGGGCGTGGCTTGCCATCGGCAGATTCGTCCGTTGGCGCGGGCGGTGCACGCCGGGGCGGCGCCGCCATGGGCGCCACGCTGATGCGGACGGCGTCGTCGGACAGCTGCGGCGGTCGTGGACCGTCGCTGACGTCGGCATGGGTAGCGGCAACAGCCTCCAATGCCACGGCCAGTGCACTGTCGTGCAGCACCGTGTAACCCATCGCCTGCAGCCAGGCTTGCTGGGCAGGCGTCCACACGGCCGACGCGCCCCCGCTCACGCTGCGTCCGAACGCTTGCGCAGGCGCTGCAGGGCCCACATCACCGGACCTGACAGCGCGTAAATGATGCCGACCGCAAACAATACGCGGGGCAGGTCGATCACCGCGATTGCGATGCCGATCGGCAACAGCGCAAGTACCAGGAACGGCACACGGTCAGCACGGGGGCCCTTCGCGCCACCGCCCTTGAAGCTCCAGAAGCGGATGCGGCTGACCATCAGCAGAGCCGCGACCAGCGTCACGCCCAAGGCAACGTAACGCAGCTGATCGCCACTCCAGCCGAGCTGCCCATCGGCAAATGCCCAGACAAACGACATCATCAGGCCCGCCGCAGCCGGGCTGGCGAGGCCGACGAACCAGCGCTTGTCGACCACGGCCACCTGGGTATTGAAGCGTGCCAGCCGCAGCGCTGCGCATGCGGCGTACAGGAAGGCGACCGCCCAGCCGACCCGCCCCAGCAGTTCCCCGTCGAACTTCAACGACGACAGCGACCAGTGGTACATCACCAGCGCGGGTGCCATGCCGAAACTGACAAGGTCGGCCAGCGAATCGTATTGGACGCCGAACTCACTGCTGGTACCGGTGAGCCGGGCGACCCGGCCATCCAGCCCATCCATGATCGCCGCGACGAACACCGCGATGCTGGCGTAGACGAAATCACCGTTGGCGGCGGCGATGATGGCGTAGAAGCCAGCAAACAGGCCCGCCGTGGTGAACAGATTGGGCAGCAGGTAGATGCTGCGCGAGCGGGGCGGGGGGGTAATGGGATCCATGCCCCGAGTTTAATCGACTTGCCAGCCGACGGCGGCAGTGCTGCAATCACGCTTTCCCGCCAGCCCGGCCCGGAGTCGTCATGCGTACCCTGATCTGCTTGAGTTTCCTGCTGCTGGCCACGTCCCCCGCCCTGGCTGGCCAGGTCTATAAATGGAAGGATGCCAACGGGGTAACCCAGTATTCGGAGAATCCGCCGCCGGGCAAGAAGTTTGAAACCCGTCAGATCACCGGCGATCCCGGAAGCCGTGTGCCCGCCAGCGCTGCACCGGCGGAAACCCCGGTTGCCCCGCAGTGCGCCACGGCGCGCGCGAACCTGGCCCTGCTCGATGGCAGCGGCGCGGTCATGCAGGACACCGACGGCGATGGCAAGGCGGACAGCCCGCTGGACGATACCCAGCGCCAGAACCAACGCGCCCTCGCCGAAGCCGCCGCAAAGGCCTACTGTCCGCAGGCCTGAGCACGGGCCGATCCCCACGGCAGGCGCCGGGCTGGCAGAATAACGGCTTCCGCCGTTAGATGATGCCGACGATGCGCCTGTCCCAGTTCCACCTGCACACCACCAAGGAAACCCCCAGCGACGCCGAGCTGACCAGCCACCGGCTGATGCTGCGCGCGGGGATGATCCGCAAGCTCGCCTCCGGCCTGTACACCTGGTCGCCGCTGGGCCTGCGCGTGCTGCGCAAGGTCGAGCGCATCGTGCGCGAGGAAATGGATCGTGCCGGTGCGGTCGAACTGCAGATCCCCACCATCCAGCCGCGCGAGCTGTGGGAGGCCACCGGCCGCTGGGAAAAGTTCGGCCCGCAGCTGCTGAAGATCAAGGACCGCAAGGAGCAGGAGTTCTGCTACAGCCCCACCGCCGAGGAAGCGATCACCGATTTCGCGCGGCAGGAGCTGGCCAGCTACAAGCAGCTGCCGGTCAATTTCTATCAGGTGCAGACCAAGTTCCGCGATGAGATCCGCCCGCGTTTCGGCGTGATGCGCGCGCGCGAGTTTCTGATGAAGGATGCCTATTCCTTCCATCTGCATGACGCCGACCTGGTGCGCGAGTACGAGAACATGAAGGCGGCCTACACCCGCATCTTCACCCGACTCGGACTGGATTTCCGCATGGTGCAGGCCGACTCCGGCGCCATCGGGGGCGACGCGTCGCAGGAGTTCCACGTCATCGCCGATTCCGGCGAGGACGCGCTGGTGTTCTCTACCGGCTCGGACTACGCCGCCAACATGGAAGCCGCCATCGCGGCCGAACCTGCTGCACGCGCAGCGGCGAGCGAGTCCCTGCGCAAAGTGGAAACGCCCACGCAGAAAACCTGCGAAGACGTGGCTGCGCTGCTGGGCCTCCCCTTGCAGCGCACGGTGAAGTCGGTGGCGTTGATGACCGCCGAAGGCTTCGTGCTGGCCCTGGTCCGTGGCGACCACGAGGTCAATGAAATCAAACTGTCCAAGGTCGCCGGGCTGGCCGACCAGCGGTTCGCCAGCGAAGCGGAGATCGCCGATTACCTCGGCAGCATTCCCGGTTTCCTGGGGCCGGTGGCGCCGAGCAAAGGCATCCGCGTCATCGCCGATCCGGAAGTCGCTGCACTGGCCGATTTCGTCGTCGGGGCCAACGAGGCCGGCTTCCATCTGGCCGGCGTCAACTGGGGACGTGACCTGCCGGAGCCGGAGATCGCCGATATCCGCAATGTGCGCGCCGGTGACCGCGCACGCGACGGCGGCGAGCTGAAAATCGCCCGCGGCATCGAAGTGGGCCATGTATTCCAGCTGGGTCGCCAGTACGCCCAGGCATTGAATGCCACGGTGCTGGATGAGAATGGCAAGGCCGCGGCGATGACGATGGGCTGCTACGGCATTGGTATCTCGCGGATCGTCGCTGCGGCGATCGAGCAGAATCACGACGACGCCGGCATCATCTGGTCCGAGGCGATGGCGCCGTGGCAGGTAGTGGTCTGCGTGATCAATCCGAAGGGCGACGAGACCGTCGCGGCGGCGGCAGGCGAACTGCTGGAAAGCCTGCGCGGGGCCGGCTTGGACGCGGCGCTCGATGACCGCGGCCTGCGTCCCGGCGCGATGTTCGCGGACATGGAACTGATCGGCGTGCCGCATCGCATCGTCGTATCCGAACGCGGCCTGGCTGCCGGCACTTACGAATATCGCGCGCGCCGCGCGAGCGAGGCCGAGAGCCTGGATCGCGACAGCCTGATGCGCAAACTGCTGGGTTAATGATGAAAGGCCGGGATTATCCCGGCCTTTTCATTTTCCCATCGCCCCCGCCGATTCACGATTTTGTTTGTGCTTGCCGGAAATGCGCATTACTCTTGGGCCCGAGCCACGGACTGGCAGACCCTTCCCTATTATCTGGAGCACTGCATGAGTATTGATCTGACCGGTCTGTCGGCACGCGAACTTGGCGCACTGATCCGCACCGCCAAGAAGCAGCAGACCATCGTCGCCAAGCGCCGCCCGATCACCAAGGTGCGCGCACAGCTGGAAAAGCTGGCGAAGGTTGAGGGCTACAGCATCGAAGAACTGTTCGGTGGCGCTCCCGCCCCGCGCGCCCGCAAGGCCGCGACCAAGGCCCCGTCGAAAACCGCCGGCCGCAAGCTGGGCAAGGTGGCACCGAAGTACCGCAACCCGGCCAACACCAAGGAAACCTGGACCGGCCGTGGCAAGCAGCCGCGCTGGTTGGCCGAGCTGACGAGCAAGGGCAAGAAGGTCGAGGAATACCTGATCAAGAAAGCCTGAAAAGGCCGACCGATCTGAAAAAACGCCGGCTGCAAAGCCGGCGTTTTTTTATGCCCCATCTCTCTTTCATACGCGGCCTGGCAGTCACCGGATCGTGTCCGAGGGCCGGGCGGGGGGCTGTGCGGGGCCTTGAGCGGCAGGAGCCGCGAAGAGCTACATGGACGTACTTGCGCGTGCCCCGCATAGGCTCCCCGCCCGGCCCTGCCCCGGACAGCTAACGAACAAGCTGCCAGCCGCGAGGGGGCCCAGCCCGTTCGCCACCGTTACAACGTCTTGCGCGCCGGTATCAGCAGATTGCCGAACAACAGTCCCGCCACCAGCGCCATCACCACGTTGAGCACCGTCAGGAACACCCCCTGTCCCGCCCCCACGTCCTGCTGCTGCACCAAGGTCAGCACCCCGCGCAGACTGGTGCTGCCGGGCACCATCATGATGATGCCCGGCAGGCGGATGATCGCCCCCGGCCGCTGCACCACGCGACCAAACAGATTGCCCGCCGCAGTGAGCAGCATCGCCGACAGGAAGATACCCGCAGGCGCACCCCACGCATGACCGGCGAACTTGGAGATCGCATAACCCGCCACGCAGGCCGCCAGCACCCACGGGAAGTCCCGACGGCTGGCCTTGAACAGCATGGCGAAGGCGATCGCAGCGATCAGCAGCGCACTCCATTCCACCCATGCCCCCTGCGGACGCGACGCGCGTACCACCGGATCCAGGCCGATCACGTCAGCCAGCGTCACCGCGATCATCGCGCCGACGGTGAGCTTCATGATCGTGGTCAGTGCACCGGCCACCCGCGCCGTGCCGGACACCCAATGTTGGCTGGCCAGTTCATTGACCGCGTTGGTCAGCGACATACCCGGCAACAGGATCACCAATGACGCGATCACCACCGTGTTGAGGTTCAACGCACCCACGTAGGTCGCCACCAGCGTCGCCACCAGGCCCGCCAGCAGTGCCGCCAAGGCCTCGCTCGCTTCCTTGGTTGCCGCGCGCTGGCTGGTCCAGCGGCCCAGCAGGCCGATCAGCAGACCGATCACGCCAGCGGTCGCGATATCCAGCCAAGGCAGTTTCCAAAGACCCGCCACGCCGGCCGCGCCCAGGCTGTAGGACAGCACTTCCTTGATCTTGCCGCGCATGCCGGGATCGGCATCGAGCTGGCGCAGCGCGGTGTGCCCTTGCGCCAGGCTCATGCGCCCATTGGCGACATCCTCGGCGATCCGGTCGGCGACGCTGAGTTTATGCAGATCGTTCTCGCCCGGTGCCAGGCGGATCACCCGGGTGATGTCACTGGAACCGATGGCCTTGGCCGGGTCGCTGAAACTGAGGATGATGCCGGTCGGGTTCGACCACGGCTCACAATCCAGCCCCAGCTGCTGCGCCAACGCCACCACGGCCGCCTCCAGGCGCTGCGCCGTCGTTCCATAGCTGTGCAGGCGTCCGGCGATTTCGCAGACGAAGGCCACCCGCTGCGCATAGGTGGCCGGGGGCGAGGTGATGGGAGAGGCGTCGACAGGCATGCGCGGTAGTATCACCCAGCCCCGCCCCGTGCAGAAGGACATTCGGACAGGACCTACGCTGCATGCGACATGCACACGCTATGCTGCATCCTTGATGCCGACCATGACCACCGACACCGCACCCCAGATCGAAATCGACGCCGACCAGCCCGGCAGCATCCGCTTGTCCGGACGCTGGACGCTGCATACGGCGCTGCAGTCGGCCGAGGTCCTGCGCGACCTGCCCCAACCGCTGACCCGTATCGATGCCACCGGCATCGACCAGTTGGACTCGGCCGGCGTGCTGCAACTGCTGCGGGTCGCGCACCGCGCTGACCTGCAGCCCGATGCCGTGCAGTTCCGCGAGGACCATCAAGCCCTGGTCAGCACCATCGAAGAGGTGGCCGACGACCGGCCCAAGAAGAAACGCGATCTCGGCGTACTGGCCGCACTGGAACGTCTGGGCCGCAGCATGCACGCTACCGGACAGAACATCGTCGCGCTGGCCAGCTTCCTCGGTGAAAGCCTGGTCAAGGGCGCCCGGCTGGTCAAGGAACCGCGTCGATTCCGGCTGACCGCTACCGTGCACCAGATGGAACAGGTCGGCCTGGACGCCGTCCCGCTGGTGGCGCTGCTCTCCTATCTGGTCGGCGCGGTGATCGCCTTCCTCGGCTCGACGATCCTGCGTGACTTCGGCGCGGAGATCTACGTGGTGGAGCTGGTCAGCATCGCCTTCCTGCGTGAGTTCGCGGTACTGCTGACCGCCATCGTCCTCGCCGGCCGCACCGCCAGCGCGTTCACCGCGCAGATCGGCGCGATGAAGGCACGCGAGGAAATCGATGCGATGCGCACGCTCGGCCTGGACCCGATGGACCTGCTGGTGCTGCCGCGCATCGTGGCCCTGCTCATTACACTGCCGCTGCTGACCTTCATCGCGATGATCGCTGGCTTGGCGGGCGGTATCACCGTGGGTGCCTTCGACCTGGATATCCCGCCGCAGATGTACATCGCGCGCATGTACGACACGATGGAAGTACGCAACATGCTGGTCGGCCTGTCCAAGGCCCCCGTGTTCGCCTTGGTGATCGGCCTGATCGGCTGCCTGGAAGGCCTTAAAGTCGAAGGCACCGCGCAGTCCGTCGGGGAGCGCACGACATCCAGCGTGGTCCAGGCCATTTCGCTGGTGATCATCCTCGACGCCTTTGCGGCGCTGTGGTTCATGCAGGTGGGCTGGTGACCGTGGACGAATTGAACGCTACTCCCGCTCCCGCTGGCGACGAACGCAGCGGCGATGAGGGCAACCTTGCGATACGCGTGCGCGGGCTGGTGAATCGCTTCGGCACGCAGACTGTGCACGAAGACCTGGACCTCGACGTGCGTCGCGGCGAGATCCTGGGCGTGGTCGGCGGCTCGGGCACGGGTAAATCTGTGCTGATGCGCTCGATCCTGGGCCTGCGTACACCGGACGAAGGGCAGATCGAAGTATTGGGACGGGATGCGCGCGGCGGTGATGCCGACAGCCGCCTGCACATCCAGCGCAACACCGGTGTGCTGTTCCAGGATGGCGCGTTGTTCTCGTCGCTGACCGTGGGCGAGAACGTGCAGGTGCCGCTTAAAGAGCACCACCGCGAATTGCCGGAGCGCTGGCACTACGAGCTGGCCCTGCTGAAAGTGAAACTGGCCGGCCTGCCGGCGGATGCGATCAACAAGCTGCCATCGCAGTTGTCCGGTGGCATGCGCAAACGTGCCGGCCTGGCACGTGCGCTTGCACTGGACCCGCCGCTGCTGTTCCTGGACGAACCCACCGCCGGACTCGACCCGATCGGCGCGGCCGCGTTTGACCGCCTGATCAAGACCTTGCAGGAAGCGCTGGGCCTGACCGTATTCCTGATCACACACGATCTGGACACGTTGTATGCCATCTGTGACCGGGTGGCGGTGCTGGCGGACCGCAAGGTCGTGGCCAACGCACCGCTGGCCGAGATCGAAAAACTGGACCATCCGTGGATCCAGGAATATTTCCACGGACCTCGTGCGCGTGCCGCGCGCGGCGAACAGACCGAGAGTGCCTGAGTCATGGAAACAAAAGCCAACTACGTGCTGATCGGCGCGTTCACCCTGATCACCGGCCTGGCCCTGCTGGCCTTCGGCCTGTGGGCAGCCAAGTATTCGTCGGACCGGACCTGGCAGGAGTACCGCGTGGTCTTCCGTGAAGCGGTGACCGGCCTGACCGTCGGCAGCCCGGTGCAGTACAACGGCATCGCGGTGGGCTCGATCACCGAGCTCAGCCTGGTGCCGGATGATCCGCGCCAGGTGGTCGCCAAGATCCGCCTGAACTCCACCACCCCGGTAAAGACCGACACCCGCGCCAAGCTGGCCATCACCAGCCTGACCGGCCCGTCGATCATCCAGCTCAGTGGCGGCACTCCGCAGTCGCCGGCGCTGACCTCGGTGAACAAGGATCCGTACCCGATCATCCCGACCACGCCGTCGGCGCTGCAGAACATCACCGACGTGGCCAACCGGATCGTCGAGCGCATGGACCAGGTGCTCAGTGACCGCAACGTGGCCGCGATCAATGCCACGCTGGCCAACATCGAAACCATCAGCGGCGGCCTCGCCGACCGCGACCAGGGTACCCAGGCCCTGCTGCTCAGCGCGCGCAATGCCGCACGCAGCCTGGATGAAACCCTGAAGACCACCAACGGCACCATGAAGCGTCTGGACCAGAATCTGGTGCAGCAGCTGCCGGGCATCATCGACAAGCTGGACGCCACGATGACCAAGATGGATTCGGCGGCCGGCAATGCTGATTCGATCCTTGGAGAGAACCGCGCAGCGATCAACAGCTTTGCCAGCGATGGCTTGGGCCAGCTGGGCCCGACCCTGACCGAACTGCGCGGGCTGATCCGCGATCTGCGCCGGGTCAGCGACCGTCTTGAGAACAATCCCGCGCGCTACCTGCTCGGCCGCGACGCACCGAAGGAGTTCGAACCCGAATGAACCGCATGCCATCCCTGTCCCTGACGCGCCTGCTGCTGCCGGCCGCCCTGCTGGCCAGCCTGGCCGGTTGTTCGATCCTGGCGGGCGGCGATCGCAACGCCGTGACCATCTATGCGCCTGCCCTGCAGGTCAAGGTCGACCCTTCCTGGCCGACCGTGGCCTGGCAGCTGGTGCTGTCCAAGCCAAGCGCGACGCGCATGGTCGACAGCCCGCGCATCAACGTGCGGCCTACGCCGGCCGAGCTGGAAATCTACAGCGGTGCCACGTGGGCACAGCCGGCCACCGACATGATGGAGGACGCGCTGCTGCGCGGCTTTGAGGATTCCGGCCGCATTGCCGGCGTAGCCCGATCCGCCGCCGGCATCCGTGCCGATTACCGCCTCGCCACGGATATCCGCCGGTTTGAATCGGACTACCGGGGCCAGCCGACGCCGACGGTGCTGATCGAGATCAACACCAAGCTGATCCACGTCGTGGACCAGCGCGTGGTGGCCGACCGTACGTTCCGCCAGGAACAGCCGGTGGGCAGCACCGACGTGCCGGCCGTCGCGGCCGCATTCGAGCGCGGCATGAACGCGCTGACGGCGGAGGTGGTGGGCTGGGCGTTGACGACGGGGAAGCAGGATACGGACGCGGGCTTGCTCAGCCGGCCGGCTGGGCCTGTCGTGAGGTAATCAGGCGGAATGTCAGGTTTACCCGCTCCTCCTGCGAGCGGGTCGTCAGCGGTACGGCATGCTGGTAATACCGCTGGGTATCTCCTCCCATTACCAGCAGATCGCCGTGACCGAGCAGATACTCCGCCTTTCGCGCATGCTCTTCGCGTCGCCGCAGCAGGAAGCGTCGTGATGCACCCAGGCTCAGCGATGCGATCACCGGTGCATGCCCCAACTCCGGCTCATCATCACTGTGCCAGCCCATGCTGTCTGCACCGTTGCGGTACCGGTTCAGCAGCACGCTGTTGAAACGCGCATCCAGTGCATCCTGCAGCCGATCGCGCACCGGCCGCAGCAGGGCACTCCACGGGTGGGGCTGGAAGTCCGCGCCCGAATAGCGATAGCGGGCATCCGGATCGCCCATCCAGCAGCTCAACCGGGGCGAATCGACCCAGCGACCGAACATGCGGATGCGATGGACTTCCCACGGGATGTCGTGCAGCAGTGCGACCAGCAGTTCATGCGCCTGTGCCGACGGCAGCCACCCCGGAAGGTGGCGGACATCGGCATCGGGCAGGTCCTGTGGGAACAGCAAGGTCGTCAGGCGCGCTTGAACGGCGCGCCGGTCTTTTCAAGCAACTCGGCTTCTTCCACACCCGGCGCGGTTTCCACCAGCACCAGTCCGGCGTCGGTGACATCGAAGACTGCCAGGTCGGTGATGATGCGGTCGACCACGCCCACCCCGGTCAAAGGCAGCGAGCACGCCTTCAGGATCTTGTGCTCGCCGTTCTTCGCGGTGTGCTCCATCAGCACCACCACGCGCTGCACGCCAGCTACCAGGTCCATGGCGCCGCCCATGCCCTTGACCATCTTGCCGGGCACCATCCAGTTGGCCAGGTCGCCACTATCGGTCACCTGCATGGCGCCCAGGATGGCCAGGTTCACATGCCCGCCGCGGATCATCGCGAAGCTGTCGTCACTGCCGAAATAGCTGGCACCGGCGCGCGCGGTCACTGTCTGCTTGCCGGCATTGATCAGGTCCGGATCGATCTCGGCTTCTGTGGGGAACGGGCCGATCCCGAGCAGGCCATTCTCGGACTGCAACCAGACATCGACGCCCTCCGGAATATGATTGGCGACCAGGGTCGGCAGGCCGATTCCCAGGTTCACGTACGCACCGTCGGTCAGTTCGCGCGCCGCGCGGGCCGCCATTTCATCACGGGTCCAGGCCATGTCAGGTGTTCTCCGTACGGACGGTGCGCTGTTCGATGCGCTTTTCAGGATGCGCGTTGTGCACGATGCGATGCACGTAGATGCCGGGCAGGTGCACCTGGTCCGGATCGATGCTGCCCACCGGCACCACCTCCTCCACCTCGGCGATGCAGACCTTGCCGGCCATCGCGCACGCCGGATTGAAATTGCGCGCCGTGCGGCGGAACACCAGATTGCCGGCTTCGTCCGCCTTCCATGCCTTGATCAACGCCACGTCCGCACGCAGTGCGGTTTCCATCACGTAGTGGCGGCCATCAAACTCGCGGGTTTCCTTGCCCTCGGCCACTACCGTGCCGTAGCCGGTGGCGGTGAAGAAGGCCGGGATGCCCGCGCCACCGGCGCGCAGGCGCTCGGCCAGCGTGCCCTGCGGGTTGAACTCCAGCTCCAGCTCACCGGCCAGGAACTGCCGCTCGAACTCTTTGTTCTCGCCCACGTAGGATGAAATCATCTTGCGGATCTGCCGGGTGGCCAGCAGTTGCCCAAGGCCGAAACCGTCCACGCCGGCGTTGTTGGAGATCACTGTCAGGCCGGTGACGCCACTGTCCCTCAATGCGGCGATCAGGGCCTCGGGGATGCCGCACAGGCCGAAGCCGCCCACCGCAAGGGTCTGGCCGTCGGCGACCACGCCCTGCAGCGCAAGCGCCGCGCTGGCATGTCGTTTGTCACGCTTGCTGCCGGTACCGGGAGTATCCATGGCATTACTGTTCCGCACGGTAAGGATGACGGCATTCTACCGGCACCCCGGTGCACGGCTGGGGTGCGACGCAGCATTTGCCGCGATGGACACAGTTCGTAAACTGATGATCCCTGGCACGGTCTGCACATTGATGTGCGGCAAGGCGCCGACCTGCTGGAACCTTGCTGATGTCCGCCCTGTTCAATGAAGTTGATCTGTATCGCTGGCTCGACGACCGCACCATCACCAAGGCGATGGCCTATCTGGATCGGGTGCATGACCTGCGCACGGAAGGGGACATGCTGCGTGCTGAAGTAGAGGGAACGGAGACCCGGCCCTATCGCGTTGCCATCGACCTGCGGACCAGCCTGCGTCACCCACTCAGTCGCCTGCACGGTCGCTGCAGCTGTCCGGTGGGCGACAACTGCAAGCATGTGGCCGCGGTCATGATGCGGGCCCTGCACGGGCCCGAAGAAGAAAGCGAGGCGGCGTTGCCACAGGACGCGCAACCGGTGCGCGCCGAGCTGCTCACCCGCCTGTCGGAATGGCATGACCAGCACGCCGCGCGCACGGGATCTGCCGCCCCTGCTGCCCGACGAACATACGCTGACCGCGCAGCTGCTGCAGCAGCTGTACGCTGCCCTGCCCCTCCCGCCGGCTACAGCTGATGCGCTACCCATCGCCCAAGTGGACGGCATGATTCCGCACCTGATGCTGCATACCGAAGAACAGCAGCATGCGTGGGGTGCGCGCAGAGGGCAGGCGCAGCGCCTGGAGTTCGCCACCGTCTCCTTCGCCTACGGTGACCACTTCAAGCACCTGGATGATTCTTCGCGCTTCGTGCGCGGTACGGATGGAGCGATGGAGCTGCTGCCGCGCGACACGGCCGAGGAAGCCCGCCGCGAGAGCGAGCTTCGTCGCAGCGGGCTGCATCGCCATCCCCATTCCCCGGCCCTGCTCAGTGGGGCCGGCCCCCATTTCTTCCTGCGCTCCTACGACTGGGGCAGCTTCATGCTGCACGAGCTGCCCAAGCTGCAGGCGCTGGGATGGGTGATCACCGTACCGGAGGATTTCCGCCATCGGATCACCGTGGTGGACAGCGTGCTCTGGGATGTAGAGCTCGACGGCACAGCCGCGGGTTGGATGACGGTCGCACTGGACATCGAGGTAGATGGCCAGACGGTGGCACTCGCCCCGATGCTGGCGCAGCTGCTGCAGAGCGATCCGCGCTGGACGCGTGGGCCACTGGATGCGATCGACGATGACGAACGCATCCTGATTGCGTCCACCGACGCCGGTGCGCTGTCCTTCCAGGCCAAGCGGCTGAAGCCCGTCGTTGCGCTGCTCGGCGACCTGCTCGGCAAGGGGGCGGGACCGCTGCGGATTTCCGCGCGCGACAGGGGGCGTCTGCAGGCCCTGCAACAGTCCGGAAGCCTGCAGCTGCGCGGTGCCGTCGATACCCGCGCGATGGTGCAGCGGCTGCTGCAGGAACCCACGCCGCAGGCCGTTACGGCACCGGTCGGTCTGGCAGCCGCGTTGCGCCCCTATCAGCTGGATGGCCTGGCTTGGCTGCAGTACCTGCGCCAGCAGGAACTCGGCGGCATCCTGGCCGATGACATGGGCCTGGGCAAGACCCTGCAGACCCTCGCGCACGTACTGCTGGAGAAGGAGAGCGGGCGCCTTGACCGGCCTGCGCTGGTCGTGATGCCGACCTCGCTGCTGTTCAACTGGCAGGAAGAGGCCGCGCGCTTTGCACCCGGTCTGCGCGTGCTGGTCCTGCATGGCCCCGCGCGTGAGGCGCTGTTCGAACAGATTCCCGCCCATGACCTCGTGCTGACCACCTACCCGCTTGTCTGGCGGGATGAGGCCGCGCTGCAGGCGCATCCTTACCACCTGCTGATCCTCGACGAAGCCCAGCAGGTGAAGAATGCCAAGGCACGCGCGGCGATCACCCTGCGCACGCTGCAGAGCCGGCATCGGCTGTGTCTGACCGGCACGCCCTTGGAAAACCACCTGGGCGAGCTGTGGACCCACATCGATTTCGTGCTGCCAGGCCTGCTCGGCAGCGAGAAACTGTTCAACCAGCACTGGCGCCATCCAATCGAGCGCAGCGCTGACGCCCAGCGCGCCCAGTTGCTGGCGCAGCGGGTGCGTCCGTTCATCCTGCGCCGACGCAAGGACCAGGTCGCGACCGAACTGCCACCCAAGACCGTGATCACACGCCACGTGGCACTGGAAGGCAGCCAGCGTGACCTGTACGAGACCGTGCGCTCCGCCATGCAGGAAAAGGTGCGGGAGGCCGTCGCCGGCAAGGGCTTGGCGAAAAGCCACATCGTCGTGCTCGACGCACTGCTGAAGCTGCGTCAGGTCTGCTGCGATCCGCGCCTGCTGCCCGGTGACGCCGCGCCACGGACGCAGGGGTCAGCCAAGCTCGACCTGCTGATGACGCTGCTGCCGGAGATGGTGGAGGAAGGTCGGCGCATCCTGGTGTTCTCGCAGTTCACGCGCATGCTGGAGCTGATCGCGCAGGCCTTGGAGAAGAGTGACCTGGCATTTGTCACCCTGACCGGCGACACCCGTGACCGCGCCACTCCGGTGCGCCAGTTCATGCAGGGAGAGGTGCCGATCTTCCTGATCAGCCTCAAGGCAGGTGGTGTCGGCCTGAACCTGACCGCGGCCGATACGGTCATCCACTTCGACCCCTGGTGGAACCCGGCCGCCGAGAACCAGGCCAGCGACCGCGCCCATCGGATCGGCCAGGACAAGCCCGTCTTCGTCTACCGCCTGATCGCCGCTGGCAGCATCGAGGAACGGATCACCGAACTGCAGCAGCGTAAAGCGTCGCTGGCGGATTCGATCCTCGAAAACGGCAGCGCGTCGGGGCCCGGTTTCAGCGAGAGTGACCTGAATGCGTTGCTGGAGCCCTTACCGGGGGCACCGGCCAAAAAGGGCAAGGGGGCGCGGAAGGCCGCTCATGAATGACCCGCCTCCGAGCCGGTGCCGGGTGCCCATGACAACGGTTCGCCTACACATCGGCGTATAAACTACAGGGCTGGCCCCCCAAAGGAACTGACTCCATGCCCCTTCCCGCTTTCAAAGCCTATGACATCCGCGGCCGCGTGCCGGACGAACTCAACGAAGACCTCGCCCGCCGCATCGGCGTGGCGCTTGCGGACCAGCTGGACGCCGGGGCCGTGGTTGTCGGCCACGACGTGCGCCTGACCAGTGGTGCCCTGCAGGATGCACTGGTAGTGGGCCTGCGCGGCGCGGGTCGCGAGGTCATCGATATCGGGCTGTGCGGCACCGAAGAGGTGTACTTCCAGACCGACCACCTGCAGGCCGCCGGTGGCGTCATGGTCACCGCCAGCCATAACCCGATGGACTACAACGGCATGAAGCTGGTGCGCGAACACGCCCGTCCGATCAGCTCGGACACCGGCCTGTTTGCCATCTCCGACGCCGTGGCGGCCGACACCGCAGACGCACTGCCGCCGGTCGGTGGACAGAGCGAGCAGCACGACAAGAGCGCCTACATCCAGCACCTGCTGTCGTATGTGGATGTCGCCGCAATGAAACCATTGAAGCTGGTGGTCAACGCCGGCAACGGCGGCGCAGGCGCCATCGTCGACCTGCTGGCCCCGCACCTGCCGCTGGAGTTCATCCGCATCAACCATGAGCCGGATGGCAACTTCCCCAATGGCATTCCCAATCCGCTGCTGACGGAGAACCGCGCCGCCACCGCAGAAGCGGTGCGTGAACATGGCGCGGACTTCGGCATCGCGTGGGATGGCGATTTCGACCGCTGCTTCTTCTTCGACCATACCGGCCGTTTCATCGAAGGCTATTACCTGGTCGGCCTGCTGGCACAGGCGGCATTGAAGCGCCATCCGGGCGGCAAGGTCGTGCACGATCCGCGCCTGACCTGGAATACCGTCGAGATGGTCGAACAGGCCGGCGGCATTCCGGTCCTGTGCAAAAGCGGCCATGCCTTCATCAAGGAAAAAATGCGCGCCGAAGATGCGGTGTACGGCGGCGAAATGAGTGCGCACCATTATTTCCGCGAGTTCGCCTATGCCGACTCCGGCATGATCCCGTGGCTGCTGATTGCCGCACTCGTGTCGGAAAGCGGCAAGTCGCTGGCCGACTGGGTGGAGGACCGCATGGCCGCCTATCCCTGCAGCGGCGAGATCAACTTCAAGGTCGCTGATGCCAAGGTCGCGGTGGGCCGCGTGATGGAACACTTCGCTTCGCAAGCGCCTGCGCTGGACCACACCGACGGCATCAGCGCCGATTTCGGCGAATGGCGCTTCAACCTGCGCAGCTCCAATACCGAGCCGCTGCTGCGTCTGAACGTGGAGACGCGGGGCGATGCGGCGCTGCTCAAGGCACGCACCGATGAGATCGCTACGCTGCTGCAGCAGTAATCACCACTCAATGGAACTGAAATGAACACTATCCAGGCTGTCATCCTTTCCGGTGGATCCGGAACTCGCCTCTGGCCGCTGTCGCGCGAGGCCTACCCAAAGCAGTTCCTGCCGTTGGCCAGCGAGTTGACGATGCTGCAGGCGACGTGGAAGCGCGTCGCGGCAATCTCCACACGTGGTCCACTGATTGTTGCCAATGAGGAACATCGCTTCGTTGCCGCCGAGCAGTTGCAGCAGGTGGGTGCGCAACCTGCCGCGATCATCCTGGAGCCGCTGGGGCGCAATACCGCTCCCGCCATTGCGGTGGCGGCACTGGAGGCTACCCGCGATGGCGCCGATGCGCTGCTGCTCGTGCTGCCTTCGGATCACGTGATCAGTGATGAGGCCGCCTTCCTGCGCGCGGTCGAACATGCCGCCAGCGCAGCCGAGGCCGGCAAGCTGGTGACCTTCGGCATCGTGCCAACCGGGCCCGAGACCGGCTATGGCTACATCAAGGCGGCCGCCGGCGAAGGCGCCCGCGCGGTCGAGCGTTTCGTCGAGAAACCGGACCTCGCTACTGCGACCGACTATGTGGCCAGTGGCCAGTACTACTGGAACAGCGGCATGTTCCTGTTCAAGGCGTCGCGTTACCTGCAGGAGCTTGAACGTTTCCAGCCGGCAATGCTGGCCGGCAGTCGTGACGCGTGGGAGAAGTCGCGGCGCGAAGCAGACTTCACCCGGCTGGACAAAGAGGCCTTCGCGGCAGTGCCGTCAGATTCCATCGATTATGCGGTGATGGAAAAGACCGCCGACGCCGTGGTGGTGCCGCTGGACGCTGGCTGGAACGACGTCGGGTCATGGACCGCACTGCGCGATGTATCGCAGCAGGACGGCGACGGCAACGCGCACCAGGGCGATGTCATCGCGATCGACTGCCGCAACACGTACGCCTACGGCCAGCGCCTGGTGGCGATGGTCGGGCTGGACGATGTGATCGTGGTGGAGACCGACGATGCGGTACTGGTCGGCAAGGGCGACCGCATGCAGGAGGTCAAGGCGGTGGTTGCCCGACTGAAGGCCGAAGGACGCAGCGAAGCCACCTGGCACCGCAAGGTGTATCGGCCGTGGGGCGCTTACGATTCGATCGACAACGGCGCACGTTTCCAGGTCAAGCGCATCACGGTCAAGCCCGGTGGCACGCTCAGCCTGCAGATGCACCATCACCGCGCAGAGCATTGGATCGTTGTGAGTGGCACCGCCGAAGTCACGCGTGGCGAAGAAGTGCTGTTGCTGAGCGAGAACCAGAGCACCTACATCCCGCTGGGCGTGACGCACCGCCTGCGCAACCCGGGACGCCTGCCGCTGGAGTTGATCGAAGTGCAGTCCGGCAGCTACCTTGGCGAAGACGATATCGTGCGCTTCGAAGATACGTACGGTCGGCAGTAGCCGACCCTGCGTCCGCGCATTCCATCTTATCCCCCGCGCCATTGGTGCGCCCCCTTGGACAACAAGGGGGCTTTACTCCAGACGCGGTGCGAACACCTACGATGCAGTATCAGGCGATTTCGCCAATCACCCGCTTCAGGCCGACCTGCCACGACGGCAGCACGATCTCGAAATCCTGCTGCAGCTTGCGATTGTCCAGCACCGACCACGACGGCCGCTTGGCTGGCGTGGGGTATTCCGAACTGGCAATTGCTTCAACGCTCGGTACCTTTGCCAATACGCCACGCGCGAGCGCTTCGGCAAAGATCGCCTCGGCAAAACCATGCCAACTGGTCTGGCCGGAAGCAGTCAGGTGCCACGTGCCGGACAGGGCACCGGAATACTGTAGTGCCTGCGTCGTGACATCGGCGATCAGCGCGGCGGGGGTCGGCGTACCGATCTGGTCCGCTACGACACGCAGCGCGTCGCGCTCTGCCCCCACGCGCAGCATGGTGCGCAGGAAATTGGCACCGTGCGAGGCGTATACCCACGCGGTGCGGAAGATCAGGTGCCGGCCGCCTGCAGCACGCACGGCCTCTTCGCCATCGCGCTTGCTGGTGCCATAGACACCCAGTGGCGCCGTCCGCTGATCTTCCCGATAGGGCGCCGTGCCTTCACCATCGAATACATAGTCGGTGGAGTAATGCACGAACGGCACGCCCGCATGGGCACACCAGCGTGCGATGACGCCAGGGGCTTCTGCGTTCGCGCGGAATGCCGCATCAACGTCCTGTTCTGCCTTGTCCACCGCCGTGTAGGCGGCGGCATTGACCACGGTGGATGGCTGCAGGCGATCAAGCAACGCGACCAGCGAATCAGGCTGGTTGAAATCTGCGACCTCGCACGCACTGCCATCCGGCAACACGCCGCTACGCGTTGTGGCCACCACGTCACCCAACGGTGCCAGCGAACGCAGCAGCTCCTGGCCTACCTGGCCGTTGCCGCCGAACACCAGGATCGTCATGCCTGGAACACCGGCAGGCGCTCTTCGGCGATGTCCTTCAGGAACGGGGCGGCTTCATCCTTTGCCGACAACGTCGGGTCGGAGATCGGCCAGTCGACCGCCACGTCGGCATCGTTCCAACGCACGCCGGCGTCGGCTTCCTTTACATACACGTCGGTGCACAGGTAGCTGAAGACCGCCCGCTCGGACAGCACGGCAAACCCATGAGCAAATCCCTCCGGGATCCAGAACTGCTTCTTGTTCTCCGCGCTCAGCACGACGGCTTCCCACTGGCCGAAAGTCGGCGAGCCGCGGCGGATATCCAGCGCGACGTCGTACACCTCTCCCTCCAGCACGCTGACCAGCTTGCCCTGCGGCCGTGGCCACTGGTAGTGCAGGCCACGCAGCACGCCCTTCGCCGAGGTGGATACATTGCTCTGCACAAATTTCGTCGGCAGGCCGTGCTGGCCGAACCGCTCGGCATTCCAGGTTTCGAAGAAGTAGCCACGTTCATCGCCGAATACGGCCGGCTCGATGACCACGCAGCCCGGCAGTTTGGTCTCGATGATCTTCATACAACACTTCCTCGGACGGCGAGCGCATGCAGGTACTGGCCGTAGCCATTCTTGATCAGCGGCGCGGCAAGTGCTTCCAGCTGCTCGGCATTTATCCAGCCGTTACCGAAGGCAATTTCCTCCGGACAGCACACCTGCAGGCCCTGCCGGGTCTGGATGGTTTCGATGAAGTTGGAGGCTTCCAGCAGCGATTGGTGGGTACCGGTATCCAGCCACGCGTAGCCGCGGCCCAACGGCTCCAGGTGCAGTGCACCCTCGTCCAGATAACGCTGGTTGAGATCGGTGATTTCCAGCTCACCGCGGGGTGAGGGCTTCAGTTCAGCAGCGTACTCACTGGCCTTGCCGTCGTAGAAGTACAGACCGGTCACCGCGTAGTTGGAACGCGGCTTGATCGGCTTCTCGACCAGGCCGATCACCTTGCCATTGTCGTCGAACTCGGCCACGCCGTAACGTTCGGGATCGTTGACCCAATAACCGAACACGGTGGCACCATCGGCACGCGCATCGGCCCGCTTCAGCACCTCTGTCAGGCCGTGACCGTGGAACACGTTGTCACCGAGCACCAGGCAGCTGGGCTTGCCGTCCAGGAAGTCACGGCCGATCAGGTAGGCCTGCGCCAAGCCATCCGGGCTTGGCTGGGCGGCGTACTGGATGTCCATGCCCCACTGCGAGCCGTCGCCCAGCATGTGCTGGAACAGCGCCTGCTCGTGAGGCGTGTTGATGATCAATACTTCGCGGATTCCGGCCAGCATCAACACGCTGAGCGGGTAATAGATCATCGGCTTGTCATAGACCGGCAGCAACTGCTTGCTGACGCCCTTGGTGATCGGGTACAGCCGGGTGCCGGAGCCGCCAGCCAGGATGATGCCTTTACGCTGCGTCTGCGTCATGGGTACGAGGTCCTTGTAGGCTCAGGCGGTGGTGCCGATGCGCTGCAGGCGATAACTGCCATCCAGCACGCCGTTCACCCATTCCTGGTTGTCCAGGTACCAGTCGACGGTGAAGCCGATGCCCTGCTCGAAGGTGTACGCCGGCTCCCAGCCAAGCTCGTCCTTCAACTTGGAGGCGTCGATCGCATAGCGTCGGTCGTGGCCGGGACGGTCGGTGACGTAGGTGATCTGGCTGCTGCGCGGCTGGCCGTCATCACGCGGACGACGTGCGTCCAACAGCGCACAGATGGCCTGCACCACTTCAATATTCTGTTTCTCGGAGTTGCCGCCCACGTTGTAGGTCTCGCCGACGCGTCCCTTGGCCAGCACGGTACGGATCGCTTCGCAGTGATCGGACACGAACAACCAGTCGCGCACCTGCTTGCCATCACCGTATACCGGCAGCGGCTCACCGGCCAGCGCCTTGGCGATCACCAGCGGGATCAGCTTCTCGGGGAAGTGGTACGGCCCGTAATTGTTCGAACAGTTGGTGGTCAGCACCGGCAAGCCGTACGTATGGTGGAAGGCGCGCACCAGGTGATCCGACGCGGCTTTGGACGCCGAATACGGCGAATTCGGCGCGTAGGGGGTCGTTTCGCTGAACTTGCCGGTCTCACCAAGCGTGCCATACACCTCATCGGTGGACACATGCAGGAAGCGGAACGCCTCACCCTTGTCGGCCGGCAATGCCTTCCAGTAATCGCGCACCGCTTCCAGCAGGCCGAGCGTACCCACCACATTGGTCTGGATGAAGGCGCCTGGGCCGTCGATCGAACGATCGACGTGGCTTTCGGCAGCAAAGTTCAGCACGGCATCGGGCTGATGCTCTGCAAGCAGGCGGGTGACCAGGGCGCTGTCGCCGATATCACCTTCCACGAACACGTGATCGGGATTACCGTCGAGTGTGGACAGGGTCTTCAGGTTGCCCGCATAGGTCAGGGCATCGAGATTGATGACCTTGACGCCGCGTGCGGCTGCCTCGAGGACGAAATTACCGCCAATGAATCCGGCACCGCCGGTGACAAGCCATGTGGGCACTACCTGTTCTCCTATTGAGGGGTTGCGTGTCCGGGCCTCCATGGCCCGACCAACTCATCCTCAAAGGATACAACGCCACTTACCGTAAGACGTGCTCGGAGGATGAATACGCCGGTCATGCCGCAATGCAATATCGGGCGCCTCACCATACGCATTCGCATGGTAGCCAATCGCCAGTTAGAATCGGGACCCAACCTCCGAACCGGTTGCTGCTTCCAGGACCGGAAGCCGACCGGAAGTTCCCTTGACTGCAAGCCGGCCAGCGACCGGCACTATAAGGATCCTGTAGCAGATGAAAATCCTCGTCGCATACAAGCGCGTGGTGGACTACAACGTCCGCATTCAGGTCAAGCCGGATGGGTCCGGCGTGGTGACTGACGGGGTCAAGCTGTCCCCGAATCCCTTCGATGAAATCGCACTGGAAGAAGCCCTGCGCCTGCGCGACAAGGGCATCGCCAGCGAAGTCATCGTTGCCACCATCGCCCCGGCCGATGCCCAGCCGCATCTGCGCAACGGCTTGGCCATGGGTGCCAATCGCGCCATCCACATCGTCACCGACCAGGCGATCCAGCCGCTGACGGCGGCGCGCGCCCTGCTCAAGCTGATCGAGAAGGAGCAACCCGAGCTGGTCATCCTCGGCAAGCAGGCCATCGATGATGACGCCAACCAGACCGGCCAGATGCTCGCCACGATCTGGGGCCGACCGCAGGCGACCTTCGCCAGCAAGCTGGAGATCGCTGATGGCAAGGCCACGGTGACCCGCGAAGTCGACGCCGGCCTGGAAACGCTGGAAGTGGATCTGCCGGCCGTTATAACCACCGACCTGCGCCTGAACGAGCCGCGCTTCATCAAGCTGCCCGACATCATGAAGGCCAAGGCCAAGCCGCTGGAAACCCTGCAGCTGGCCGACCTCGGCGTTGAAGCCGTCGATACGCTGAAGACCACCACCTATGCCGCACCTGGCAAGCGCAGCAAGGGCGTAATGGTCAAGGATGCCGCCGAACTGGTGGCCGCACTCAAGCAGAAGGGGTTGCTGTAATGAGCAGGATTCTCGTCATCGCCGAGCACCACGACGGCAAGCTCAACGCCGCCACCGCCAAGACCGTCAGCGCTGCTTCGGCCGTGGCTGGTGCTGAGGTTCATGTGCTGGTGCTGGCCGCCGATCCAGCGGCCGTTGCCGCAGACGCGGCCAGGATCAGCGGTGTGTCCAAGGTGCTGACCGTGGCCAACGCTGCCAATGCCAACCCGATCGCGCAGGTGCTGGCGCCGCAGATCGCCAAGGCAGCAGATGGTTACAGCCATGTCTTCGGTCCGTCCACCACCTTCGGCAAGGATCTCATGCCCTGCGTGGCCGCCCTGCTGGGCGTCGCCCAGGTCTCCGATCTGATGTCGGTGGAAGGGAGCCATACCTTCAAGCGCCCGATCTACGCCGGCAATGCGATCATTACCGTCGAGGCGCCGGCCGACCAGACGGTGGTCGCGACCGTGCGCAGCGCCTCCTGGCCGGAAGCCGCTAGCGGCGGCAGCGCCAGCGTGGAAGCGCTGGCTGTCGAGGCGACCCTGCCGACCCATACCCGTTTCGTGGGCTTGGCCGCGGCCAGCAGCGACCGTCCTGACCTGCAGAGCGCCAAGCGTGTGGTGTCTGGTGGCCGCGGCGTCGGTTCGGAAGAGAACTTCAAGGTGATCTACCAGCTGGCTGACAAGCTGGGTGCTGCAGTGGGTGCCTCGCGCGCCGCCGTGGATGCGGGCTATGTGCCCAATGAACTGCAGGTTGGCCAGACGGGCAAAATCATTGCGCCGGAGCTGTATGTGGCAATTGGCATCAGTGGTGCGATCCAGCATCTGACCGGTATCAAGGATGCTGGTACCATCGTCGCGATCAACAAGGATCCAGATTCGCCGATCTTCGAGATTGCGGATATCGGACTCGTTGGCGACCTGTTCACGCTGCTGCCGGAGCTGGAAGCCGCCTTGGGTTGAAGGCCGGATGATACGATCGGGCGCGGCCTCGCCGCCCCCGATCGATCATGCCCACAGGCAGTACGCCAGCTGGCGTCTGTTTTCTTGTCACCGGCCCCATGGGCCTGAACCTCATGGATGGCCCTAAAATGCAGATGACCTCCACCACCCGCTGGCCCGAGGCCCTCACCAGATGATCGTCGGTTCGGGACTGGTGGCCCGCGCGTTCGCACAGCGCTACGCAAAGGACGATTCGACGGTCATTTTCGCCTCCGGCGTCTCCAACTCGAATGAGAAAGACCCAGCGGCATTTGCGCGCGAGCACGACATGCTGGGCGGCTACCTGGCCGATGGCCAGCGGCGGCTGGTCTACTTCGGCAGCTGCAACGTGGTCAACGCCAAAGAGCACTCAGTCTACTTCCAGCACAAGCGGGAAATGGAAGCGCTGGTCATCGGTTCCGGCCGCGGCACCGTACTGCGCCTGCCGCAGGTCGTAGGCCGTACGCTCAACCCGAATACCCTCACCAATTTCCTCAGGGACTGTATCCTGCAGGAACGGCAGCTGACGCTGTGGGCAGGGGCGCAACGCAATCTGATCGACATCGACGATGTCGCCGCCATCGCCACCCATATCCTCGATGGTGCCCCGCCGCCGGTGGTCGCCATCGCTTCACCGTGGTCACTCCCGATGCCCCGCATCGTCGACCTGTTCGAGCAGGTGCTGGGTCGCAGCGCGCGCCGCGTGCTGGTGGACCGTGGCGAAGCAATGGCGATCGACAGCACGCTGTCCGAGCAGGTTGCTCGAGACATCGGAGTCGATTTTGGGCCAGACTATCCACTCCGCGTGATCCAGAAATATTACGGCGCCTGCCATGAAGCCTGAACTCTCCATCGTCATTCCTGTCTATGGCAGTGCCTCGATCCTGCCGAGCCTCGTGGCCCGCTTGGAGGAAGTGCTGGTACCTGTGCTGGGCGTAGACGGCTTCGAAGTAGTACTCGTACACGACGCCGGCCCCGACAATGCCTGGCATGTCATCCGCGACGAAGCCCGCACGCGTCCGTGGCTGATCGGCGTGGACCTGCGTCGCAATGCCGGCCAGCACAATGCGATCATGGCCGGCCTCGGCTTCGCACGAGGCCGCTACATCGTCACGATGGACGATGATCTGCAGCACGATCCGGCCGACGTTCCACGCATCCTGCAAACCCTGCGCGATGGCGCCGACCTCTGTTACGTACAGTTCGAAGGCCGCAAACATGCATTGTGGAAACGCGCAGGCAGCCGGTTCAACGACATGGTCGCCGCACGCTTGCTGAAGAAGCCGGAGGGCTTGTATCTGTCGCCTTTCCGGGGTTTCGTGCGTGAACTGGCTGAAGAAGCCCGGCGCTACGAGGGGCCCTTTGTCTATCTCGACGGACTGTTGGTGCAGAGCACCAGCCCCAAACGCATCGCAACCCTTCTCGGCCAGCACCATGCGCGAAGCGATGGCCACTCTGGTTATAGCCTGAGCAAGTCGATTTCGCTCTGGCTGCAGATGGCGACCAGCTTTTCCATCGTACCGTTGCGCTTTGTCTCGCTGGCCGGCGTGCTGGCTTCGTGCGTGGCATTCCTGCTGGCCGTGGTAGTGCTCTGGCAGAAGCTGCACAGTCCGCAGATGCCGGTGGGCTGGCCGTCGCTGATCATCACCATCCTGTTCATGGGCGGCCTGCAGTTGCTGGCACTCGGCGTCATCGGCGAGTACACAGGCCGCGTGCTGCTGAACATCAACAACCGCCCGCAGTACATCATCGGACGCACGACCAACGTGGAAGGCCGGGACGAAGACGATCGCCCCTGAACCGACGGCATGGCCGTAACCTCAGGCCGTGCCCATCCGGCGTCCCAGCCACAGGTAGGTCAGGCGCCTTGCGTGCGCCATCAGCCGCGCTTTCAGGTTCCCCACGCGCAGCGTCATGGGCGACAGCAGCTTCGGATCAGCCGCAGCAAGCGCGTTGTGGAATTCAATTGCCTGCTGCGCCTGATCATTCATCAGTCTCACGCTCCACTGTCCTGCATTGATGCGGAAACTGGCCAGGCTTTCGCGCAATGCCACCATATCGCCCTGCAGCATGATCGCCGAATAGCTCGCCTGGTCGATCAGGTAAGGATGTGCGTTGTCCCAGCCTCCGGCCTGGACAAGCAGTTCCCGCCGAAACATCACGCAGCCGGGCTCACCGAAGAGGTTGGTGCCGGCAAGCACCGACGCGCGCACTGCGTCACGCCCACGCACCAGTCCCTGAAGTGAACCGAGGCCACGCGCGGCGATCACTATCCTGCCTTGCGCGTCCACAAGGTCGCGCTTGCTGGCGACCAGCACCGCTGACGGGTACGCATCAAGCGCCGCGACTTGGCGGCTGAGGGCATTGGGAGCAATCAGGTCGTCGCCGCAGACCAGCTTCATCAGCTCGCCGCGCGCCGCCATGCTGACCCGGTCCCAGTTGGCTTTGGCACCGCCGCCGGTGGGTGTGGGCGTCAGAATGCGAACCTTTGGATGATCGGCATAGCGTTCCAGCAACGTGTCGGTACCGTCGTTGGAGGAATGATCAGCCACGACAAGCTCGAAATTGTCATAGTCCTGCGCAAGGATCGAGTCCAGCGTCTGCGCCAGGTATTCGACGTTCCGGTATGCCGGCACGACGACAGAAACACGTGGGTTCATTCCTTTTTCTCCGCAGTGGGTGGTTCGGATCGTCGCCGGAACGAGAAATGCTTGTGGCCGATATAGTTGAAGACCACCACCAATACCGTGATCCCGATCTGGGTGGGGATGGCCGGCAACCCGAGAACATCGGCAAGCAAAGCCAATGCTCCGATGTTCAGCAGCAGGCTGCCGACATTGACGCTGCTGAAGCGCAGGAAGTCACCCCAGCCATTGCCGGTGACCCGGAAGACCAGCCGCCGGTACACGAAGAACACCAGCACCAGGGACACCACCCAGGCAATGCCCAAGCTGACCACTGACGGCACGTCCGGCCCCAGAAGGAGCACCAAGCAGGCAAACAGCGCCGTGCTGAACGCGGTGTTGCCACCTCCCACCAGAAGAAACAACACCCGCTGGTCCTTGATCAGACGCTGCAGCGGCCCCGGCGCGCCCGTTGCGAACGGTAACGCACCCTTCTTTTTCCCGGCCACGGTCACGGCACCTCGCAGCTGACCGAGAAGCCGGTCAGAAGCACGCCCAACTCGCGACTGTCGCTGCTTCCCGGCTGATCGCGGATGGGAATGATGACCGGGTCGACCGCAAGCTGGGCACGCTCATTGCCCACGCGAGCGCGCGCCGCCTGGCCTGGCTGTATGGTCAGAACATCTTCGCTGCCCGCTGCCGTGCTGATACGCACACGACGTTCGGATTGACCCTCGGGCACATACAGTTCCGCGAAATAGGCGCAGCCGCAGGGCGGAAGCGCAAGCGACGCGTTCGCGCCACTCCAGCGCGCGGCGCCTTCAGCCGCGTGCCAGCCTTGCGTGTACTCGATCTTGCGCGTGGAGCACTCGGTCACAGCGCCGTCGGCGTAAAGCGCCAGATGACGCTCACGCATGACGTTGGCGCCCTTTCGCCCGTACTCCAGCTGCGCCTGCAGCAGGCTGGCGGCGGCATCGTCGGGAACGCCCCGCAACAACGCCTTGTTCATGGCCGCGAAGATGCTTTCGCGGAAGGGACTGGCTTTCCACTCCTGGGCATAGGTGAGCATCTGGGTTACCAGGACGCCCGACAACAAGGCCCCCACCAGCACGTTCCATCCGACTGCGCGCCGGGGTGCAGCCTGCAGTTCGCGTGCGGCGAGCCAGATTACCCCCACGAGGCCCAGCACCAGGTCCATGTAGTAACGCGACGCCATCACCCCGAACGGGCCTTCAACACCACGCGCCAATGTCAGCGAAGCGGCAATCAGCACACCGTAAAGGACCAGCAGCAGCGGCAATCGCGATCCCGGCGCACCCCGGCGCAGCCAGGAAACGGCTGCGACCGTGCCGACCACCAGCAGGATGCCGCCCAGCACGGCGATGGTCACTAAAGGCAGCTTTCCTCCCAGCAGGACCGCTTCGCGGTATCCCAGCGTGGAGCCCATCGCATACAGAAGCAGCACCGGCGTATCCATGCCGACGTTGAGACCATTACGGGTGGACGCATCGGTGACCGATCCGCTGAGCAGGTAAACCACCATCGAGATCACCACCGCCGCGCTCGGAAGAACCCCGGTCCAGCGTCCTTCAGCCCTCCACGCTGGCAGGAACGAGAACACCTGAACGATCAGCACGGCCCCTACGAAGGCATAGTTCCAGCCCATGCCACACACCAGGACGATCACTGGTGCAGCCAGCACGAGAGCCACCAACCACACCGCTGGACGGCGCGAGCGCCCGGAAAGCAGGTGGGCGTGGCCACAGAAGAATCCAACGAACGCAAGATTTTTCGTCCATAGCGGCAGGCCGAGATCGAGGGTCAGCAATTCGTAGCCGGCCCAGCTGAAGCACAGCGCCGCCACGATCACCATCACGATCACATTCAGCGCCGGACGCTGCGGGCCGGGCTGGTGTCGCATGTCAGCCATCCAAGACATGCACAGGCACGCCGCGACGGCAGAGATCACAACGCCGGTCAAGCGATTGGCAAGCAGTACGTCAAGATC
Source organism: Stenotrophomonas sp. CFBP 13718 (assembly GCF_014842145.1). Taxonomy (NCBI): domain Bacteria; kingdom Pseudomonadati; phylum Pseudomonadota; class Gammaproteobacteria; order Lysobacterales; family Lysobacteraceae; genus Stenotrophomonas; species Stenotrophomonas sp. CFBP 13718. Next base: position 54,243 of record NZ_JACYVC010000013.1, on the reverse strand, counting down.
AAAAAGGCTGACGTTCGCCCATAGGAACAATTGGTTCACGAATCCGCGGTGCGAGGACCCTCCCCAGAAGTCGAATGTCGAAAGCCGTCCCGCCTGCCATTGGTCAAGCTGGAACAGCAGACGCAGCGAGTCCATGTAAAGCGCATCGGGATGCGCCCGGTTGAGGATGACCTGATGGATGGCCGCGAACACGGCCACCACGGCCATCACCAAGGCGACGCTACGCCACTGTCGTCCCCGGGTATCGCCTGCCCCCGGTTGCATGCGCTGCGCGGAGGTTCCGCTCATCGAAGGCCTCACTCTGCCAGCCCGTCGCGTTGCATCGATGATGACAGCACCCGCCACAACGCCTCACGCGAGTATTCCTTCTCGATGAATGCCTGTTCCGCTGTCGAAACCCGCTGCCAGAGTCCGTCATCGCGCAGCAGCGCGACGATATGTGCGGCCATCGCCGCCGGCTCGTCCGCGACCGGCATGAAGGCCCCGGCGCCGGCGAGGCCCTGCATGCCCACCGACGTGGTTACGCAGGGCACGCCATGGCGCAATGCCTCCAACACTTTGCCTTTCACGCCACCGCCGAATCGGAGCGGAGCAACGGCCACGCGCGCGTTGGCATAGAAAGTTTCCAGACGGGCATCACTGACATAGCCGGTGACCTCGATCTGCTCGGAGGCCAACGCCTGCACTTCAGGGCGTGGATTGGAACCCACCAGGCTTACTCTCACTGCCGGAATCTCGCGCACGACCAACGGCAGGACGTCGTTGACGAACCACAGCGCGGCATCGACATTGGGCGCATGTGCAAAGCCGGCTACCAGCAGGACGTCCTGCCGGCCCTGCGGTGATGGCACCACACCGGAATGTTCAAAGGCATACAGAGGAATGGTTTCAGCACGGCTGGTCGAAGCCGGCGCCTGCTCGGCCAGCCATTGGCGCACGTGACGTGTTTCATCATCCGACGGATAAAGAACGACGTCGGCCTGCTGCCAGAGTGCATGCTCGAAACCGCGATAGCGCTCGGTTTCCCGTTCCAGTTCCTCGTCGGGTTTCAACCGCAGGTGCTGCTGCATGCGCAGGTGATGGATGTCGTGCCCGTAGTAAACCAACGTGGCCGTGCTGCGCCGCCGGACACTCTCCACCAGTTCAATGGAAATGTGCGGACGGTTGAGGATCACTACATCCAGATAGTGCCCATTGGCCTCCATCCAGGCATCGAACCCGGCCACGCCCACACACTCGGCACCATGCATTACTTCGATACCCAAACGCTGCAACGGCAAGGCGTACTCGGCATCGTGGTAAGCGTTCGCTGGCCAGAAAGTGACCTGGCATCCTTCCTGCACCAGTGTGTGCAGCACCTGGCAGGTCGCGCGTGATCCGGCATCGCGGTCCGGCTGCGGAATGTAATGATCGACCACCAATACATGTCGCTTGGTGCGCGAACGATCACGGGCAAGGAAGACGTTCTCGGCATTCGGGAACTGCGTCTCCTGCAGCGTCGGACCCCAGCGCTCAAGGAACTTGTCGCGGTTGATCGCCTGCCAAGCCTTGACACCGCTGGCCTCGTCGGTGCCGCTGGAGACGCCCTCGTAATGCACCACCACCGAGTCCGGCTGCATGTAAACCTTCAGGCCGTGTGCACGCACACGGAATGCAATGTCGGTGTCTTCGTAGTACGCAGGCGCGAAATGCTCATCGAAACCACCAAGTTCGCGGAACAGATCCAGTGGCAGCATTATCGATGCACCGGACACATAGTCGGCTTCCTTGAGGTAGCTGTACGCCGGGCGCGAGGGATCCTCGAGGCGCCCGAAGTTCCAGGCACTGCCATCGGCCCACACGATGCCCCCCGCTTCCTGCAACCGGCCATCGGGGTAGACCAGCTTCGAGCCGACAAGGCCGGCATCAGGGTGCGACTGGAACACATCGACGAGAGAATCGAGCCAGCCCGGAAGGACTTCGGTGTCATTATTGAGAAAATAGACGTAGCGCCCCTTGGCCAACGTCAATGCCTGATTGCAGGACCGCAGGAAGCCGAGGTTCTTTGGGTTGGCGTGATAGCGCAGCCCCGGGATTGTCCCCAGTCCGGCGATCCGCGTATCGCCCGACGCGTCCTCCAGCACAAGGACTTCGAACGACACGCGCGCGCCAGCCTTGGCAATGGATGCCACGCAGGCAAGACTCTGCTCAAAATTGCCGTAGGTCGGTATGACGATGCTGACCAGCGGATCGGCCACATCGGCGAAGCTTATGCTCTCCAGGACGTCCTGAGGGTCATGCTTGATATCCTCCAGCAACAGCCCTTCAATCGGTGTGGGGCCAGTTTCGCTTTGCTTGAGAAGCATGCGCTTTGCCATCGGCACCAGCGGCTTCAGCAACGGATGCTGCGCCAATCCGGATTCACGCAATGATTGCAGCACCATGCCCCACTCGCCGCGCAGCACGCGCCCGCTGAAGCGCAGGGGCTTGGTGATACGCCAGGAACGCGAGCTGAGCAGCGAACCGGTGAGATCCTGGAGTGCCTGCAGCTCCTCGCGATACGACGACAGCAGACTCGACACATCTGTACCACCACTTTCATCGACCTGGCGCCGCCCCGCGAGGTTGACGCCTGACTGCTGGAGCAGCTGATCGATGTGATTGTAGCGTTGCCGCAGTTCAGCACGCGCCGCATTGGTCAGGCCGGAAACAGCCGTCATCTGTGCCTGCAGATGGTTGCGAACGTCCCAGACTTCAGCCATGGCCGACTCCAGGCGTGCGGCCCGCGCCTTCTCATTGTCCAGCCGCTGTTGTAGTCCTGCGATGACGGCCCGCTGCTCCCGCTCATGCTGCTGCAGTCCTGCGATGACGGCCTGCTGCTCCCGCTCATGCTGCTGCAGTCCTGCGATGACAGCCTGCTGCTCCTGCTCCTGGTGCTGCAGTCGTGCGACAGCGGCGCGTTGCTCATGCTCCTGCTGCTGCAACCGCGTTACGACGTCATGCTGCTCGCGCTCCTGCTGTTGCAGCCGCTCGGTAGCGGCCAATCCAGCCTGCTCCAGCTGGTGATGCAGTTCAGCCACCATGCCCTGTTCGCGCACGACATGGCCACGTAACGAGTCGATCTCGGCATTCTGGGCCTGGGCCCAGCGTGCGACTTCATGATGGTGCGCATAGAGGTCTTCCTCTTCGGCATACAGCACCGACGCCGCCAGCTGCGGCAGCAGCGAAGCATCGGCCGCAGCCACCACCACGAAATAGACGGCATCGGGAATCTGCGCAGTGCGCTCCTGGATCCCTTCCCCGGTATCGGTGAGCGCCTGGTAGACGGCCTGCGGCGGGCCCGCCTCCAGTTCAGTGATCGTGGAACAGACCGACATTCGGTGGCCGCACATGCGCAGTGCCGGGAAATGCCGCCCGACCAGTGAATGGAACTCCTCCAGATAGAGTTCCTTTACGTGGTACTCGTTGTGGTAACCCGCACGATCGGAATAGACCTCCTTGTTGGGCGAGGACATGACCATCACGCCATCCGGCCGCAGAACGCGGCGGATCTCGGACATCATTTCTTCCTGCTCGTAAAGGTGTTCGATCGTCTCGAACGACACCACCACATCAACGCTGTCATTGGGAAGCGGAATAGCGGCTGCAGACCCCTGCAGGTATTCGAGGTTCGCTACGTCGGCATAGCGCTCGCTGGCATGGGCAACCGCATCATGCGAGATATCGACGCCGCGCACCGACCGTGCGCGGCTGGCAAGCATGGCGCTGCCGTAGCCCTCGCCACTGGCCACATCCAGCACGTCCTTCCCTTCCACCAGTGGCAGGCACCAGGCATACCGGTGCAGGTGCTCCTGGCGGATGACACCATGTTCTGTAGGGACGAATCGTTCGCCGGTGAACTCGATCATCAGGGTTCCTTTTTGACATCGATGGCAAGCATGGGAAGCCCCACGAGGCCGAAACGCATGGTCTCGTCGATCGCGCGGAACTCCAGCGCGTCATGAATCCAGTGCTGTTGGGTATGGTCGTGCTGGTCGCCGGAAGCCACCGCTGCATCGATCATGTAAGAGCCGGAGGGCATTACCGGCATGCGGAAGAGGAAAGATGCAACGACCGACTCGCCGGCGCGCCCGCCCACCGGCGCGCCCTTGCAGGCGAAATAGCTGTTGTCCCCGAACAGCCGTTGGCCGAGCCGGTCCTTTACGTAGAAACCGACGATGACGCTGTCCAGCGACTGCACGAGCTCAACCCGGATGCGCAGGCGCACCAGCTCGCCGCCCTCGGCCATCCCCAGCGGGGCGCCCTGCTCGTCGGTGAGCGATACATCGACGATGCGCGCCCCCTGCGCACCGAATTCCTGCCCCACGTTCTCCGGGTCGAATTCGAAAAGTGCGATCCGGTTGCTGACGCCCGCTTCGCGCAGCGCGTCATGGCGGAAATCAGGAAGGTCCACTGCCAGCCTGCGCACCTTCTTTTCGATCTTCACGTCCTCGGCACCGGCTTCGCGGCGGCCGACGACGTGTTGTTCGGTCATGTACGCCTCGATCACTTCCTGCGACGTACCGGACAGGCGCATCTGGCCATTCTGCAGCCATATCGCGCACTCGCAGAGGTTGGTGACCGCCGCCGCGTCATGGCTGACGAACAGGAGCGTGCCGTTCTTCTGGAACTCGCGCAGGAAACGCATGCACTTCTGCGAGAAAAAGGCATCGCCGACGGCGAGGGCTTCATCGATGATCAGGATATCGGCATCGACGTGGGCGATCACCGCGAACGCCAGGCGCACCGACATGCCGCTGGAGTAGCTGCGCACGGGCTGGTCAATGAATTCGCCGATGTCGGCGAAAGCAAGGATGCTGTCCATGCGCGCTTCGATCTGGGACCGGGTCAGGCCCAGGATCGTGGCGTTGAGGTACACATTTTCACGCCCGGTGAACTCCGGGTTGAAGCCACTGCCAAGCTCCAGCAGTGCGGCCACACGGCCCTTGACCGTAATGTGGCCTTCGGTCGGATTGAGGGTTCCAGCGATCATCTGCAGCAACGTGGACTTGCCCGAGCCGTTGCGGCCGACGATGCCCACGGTCTGCCCCCGACGAATCGAGAAGCTGACCCCGCGTAACGCCCAGAAATCCTTGTAATAGGATTTACGCTTGCCGGCCAAGGCTTGCAGCAGGCGATGCGAAGGACGTTCGTACATATGATACGACTTGCCAACGCCCTCCACGTCTATGACGACGTCGGTGTCGATTTGCTCAGAGGACATCGGCAAAACCCACCCGCAGTTTGTTGAACAGACGATGGCCCAGCAGGGCGACAACGCACGCAATGACAGAGTAGATGCCGAGTCCAGCCCAATTGGGCATCCGGCCCCAGATCACTACCTCGCGAACCTGATCGATGATGAATGTCAGCGGGTTGAGTTCGAACACGATGCGGTAACTCTCAGGCACGGATTCGACCGGCACGATGGCGGATGACAGGAACAGCATGGCTGCTGCTATCACGCCGGCAATCTGGCCGATGTCACGCAGGTACACACCCAACGACGAGACGATCCAGCCGACGCCGACCGTCAGGATCACCAGCGGCATCACCACCAGCGGAAGCAGTGCCGCAGTGGCTGGGACACTGCCCTTGATGAAAAGGTGCAGCAGGAGCAGCACCACCATGTTCATCAGCAGGTGGAACAACGCCGAGAAAGTCATGCTCCAGACGAGGATGTCCAACGGGAACACCACCCGCTTCACATAGCCGGTATTGGAAATGATCAGCTGCGGCGCGCGGGTGAAGCACTCCGCGAAGAAACCGTGCACCGTCAGACCCGCGAACAGAATCAACGCGAAATCGGTGGTCGAGCCGCTGGAACCCGGCCAACGCCCTTTCATGACGAAGCCGAATGCCAAGGTATAGACCAGCAACATCAGGAAGGGGCTGATCAGCGACCACAGCAGGCCAAAGCTGGCGCCGCGGTAGCGGCCCAGGACTTCACGCTGGCTCAGTTCAAAGGTCAGCAAGCGGTGCTTGCCGAATACAGAGAAAATCCCCATCAACCAACCTTCTGCGTCAGCGCCTGCTCCAGATCTACCATCAGATCCCCCAGATCCTCAACACCAACACTCAGCCGCACCAGCCCCGCACTGATTCCCAGCGTTTCCCGCCGTTCAACCGGAATCGAGGCATGCGTCATCACCGCAGGATGGTTCACCAAACTCTCCACACCCCCCAGCGACTCGGCCAGCGTAAACAGCTCGGTGCGCTCGCAGAACCGCTTCGCCGCGTCGAACCCGCCCTTCAGCACGATCGATACGATGCCGCCGTAACCGTTCATCTGTGCAGTAGCCAGTTCGTGCTGCGGATGACTCTTCAGCCCCGGATAGATCACTTTCTCCACCGCCGGCTGGGTTTCCAGCCACTGCGCCAGAGCCATCGCGTTTGCGCAATGCGCCTTCATACGCAGCGGCAGGGTCTTCAGGCCACGCAGGGCCAGGAAGCTGTCGAACGGCCCCTGCACCGCTCCAATGGAGTTCTGCAGGAAGGCCATCTGCTCGGCCAGCTCGGTGTTGTCACCGACCACCACCATGCCGCCCACCATGTCCGAATGGCCATTGAGGTACTTGGTGGCCGAGTGCAGCACCAGGTCCGCGCCGAGTTCCAGCGGGCGCTGCAGCATCGGCGAGGCGAAGGTGTTGTCGACCACCACGATCAGCCCGTGCTTTTTCGCCACGGCGGCAACCGCCGCGATGTCGACGATCTTCAGCATCGGGTTGGTGGGGGTTTCGATCCACACCATCTTCGTGGCCGGCGTGATCGCTGCCTCGAAGGCCGCCACGTCGGTCAGGTCGACGAAGCTGAAATCCAGCCCGGCGGTGCGACGACGCACGCGTTCGAACAGGCGGAACGTGCCGCCATAGATGTCATCCATCGCCACGACATGGCTGTTGGCATCCAGCAGTTCCATCACCGTGGACGTGGCCGCCATGCCCGACGCAAACGCGAAACCACGCGAGCCGCCTTCCAGCGAGGCTACGCACCGCTCGTACGCAAAGCGCGTCGGGTTGTGGGTGCGCGAGTACTCGAAACCCTGGTGCTCGCCGGGGCTGCTCTGCGCATAGGTGGACGTCGCATAGATCGGCGGCATCACCGCGCCCGTGCTGGGGTCCGGCGACTGGCCGCCATGGATGGCCAGCGTGGCCAGTGACAACGCACGCGCGTGGGCGGGCTTGGACGAATCGGACATTAAGTTGATTCCTGCAGGGCGCCCAACACGGTCGCCATCAAGGGGTCGGGAGTCTACCAGCGTGGGCTTAACGCCCATTGACACGGATAAACGCGGATTCAGAGGCCAATTCCAGCAAACGTCGCGTTACTGAACGCGACGGCGCAGGTAATTCAGCAGATCGATGCGGGTGATCAGGCCAAGGAAGCTGTCACCGTCCATGATGATCGCCACCTGGCCGCGGTCGAATACCGGCAGCAGGGCCTCGATAGGCGACTTCACATCCAGCCGGTCCAGCTTGCTGACCATCGCGGTGGAAACGGTATCGCGGAAGCGCGCTTCGTCACCGTACACATGCAGCAGGACATCACTTTCATCGACGATGCCCACCAGCGTGTCACCGTCGACGACCGGCAGCTGCGACACGTCATACAACTTCATGCGCTGGTAGGCGGTGGTCAGCAGATCATTCGGACCGATCACTACGGTATCGCGCTGGCCATACGGGCGCAGGATCAGGTCGCGCAGGTCGCCATGCTGCGGGCGCTCGAGGAAGCCGTTGTCCAGCATCCAATAGTCGTTGTACATCTTCGACAGATATTTGTTGCCGGTGTCGCAGACCAGCACGAGAACCCGCTTCGGCGTGGTCTGCTCCTGGCAGTACTTCAGCGCTGCCGCCAGCAGAGTGCCGGTGGACGAGCCGCCCAGGATGCCCTCCTTGCCCAGCAGCTCGCGTGCGGTGTGGAAGCTTTCCGCATCGGTGATGGCATAGGCCTTGGTGACGCGGCTGAAATCAGCGATCGACGGCAGGAAGTCCTCGCCGATACCTTCGACAAGCCAGCTGCCGGACTTGTCGTTGAGCACGCCATCATTGATGTATTCCGCCAGGATCGAGCCGACCGGGTCGGCGAGCACCAGCTCGGTCTTCGGCGACAGCGTGGAAAACGCGCGCGACAGACCGGTCATGGTGCCCGAGCTGCCACAGCCGAACACGATCGCGTCCAGGTCGCCGTCCATCTGCTCGAGGATTTCCGGGCCGGTACCGAACTCATGGGCCGCCGGGTTGTCGGGATTGCCGAACTGATTGATGAAGTACGCGCCCGGAATCTGGTCAGCGATGGTCTTGGCCAGGTCCTGGTAGTACTCCGGATGGCCCTTGGCCACGTCCGAACGGGTCAGGCGCACTTCAGCGCCCATGGCCTTCAGGTTGAAGATCTTTTCCCGGCTCATCTTGTCCGGCACCACCAGCACCAGCTTGTAGCCCTTCTGCTGCGCCACCAGCGCCAAGCCCAGACCGGTATTGCCCGCCGTGCCCTCCACCAGCGTCGCGCCCGGCTTCAGGTCACCGCGCTGTTCAGCCGCCTCGATCATCGACAGGCCGATGCGGTCCTTGATCGAGCCGCCCGGGTTGGCGCTTTCGAGCTTCAGGAACAGCTCGCAGACACCGGTATCCAGACGCTGGGCCTTGACGATGGGGGTATGGCCGATGAGATCGAGGACGGAAGCATGGATGGGCATTCGGGGGACTTCAGTTCGCGCCGCGCAGGGCCGGATACTGGATTATCCGCTGGTTGACCGCGAATGTCAGGGGGAATGCACCAAGCCCCAAGTGACGCGGACGACATGGGCCGACGAGGAGGCCCAGGCCGCCCGCGACAGGGAACGGCGATGTTCTTACATGGCGGGCCCGTGGCCTGCCTGCTTGCTGTGGGTCAACTCAATGCGCGGGGGAGGTCTGTGATTGCACGGGGGTCTCCAGCATGCGCTGCAGACGTTGCTTGGCCAGCAGCTTTTCCCGCTTCATCCGGCCCAGGGTGATATCACTGACTGCCATAACGCCGAGCTCGGCATCCATGCATTGGCGATTCAACTTCCGGTGTTCGTCATGCAGGGTCCGGAACTCCGGATCGCGCGCGCGGCGGGCTTCGATCTCGCTCTGGGACTGATCTTCAAACATGATGTACCTCCTTCAGCTGGAACACGAACGCCCCGGCCTTTCGGCACAGGGCGTCGATTGAGGGAAGGAAGGCGGGCGCGTGCAAGGCCACGTCCTGCAAGGCGTTCCACACTGGCCCGTGGAAGTCTGCCTGCGCTGGTTCGTGCCACGATTGCATCGGCCCGGCCCTCCTTTCTGTCCGGTCCGCCGAATGCGTCCCGGACAATTGACCCTACGCTTGCCGAAGGGGGCCTTCAAGCCCCTCGCGACAAATAGCCGGGTCGGGGCGACGAGCGGTTCAGGATGTAGTGAACCCGCTCGCATTTATTAACGAAAACAATACTTTAAGGTGAAACAATCACCTCGACGGAACGCGCTCGCGTGGATGCAGCCTTCTTGCCGACGGACTGGATGCGATTGCCGGCGACGCCTGCGGCAACCAGTGCGTCGCGCACCGCGTCGGCACGTCGCTGACCAACGCCGTTGGCACTGTCGTAGGCCTCGATGCGCACGCGGCCCTTCTTGCCGATGTTCAGGTACTCGGCGAGTGCCTTGGCTTGGTTCTTCGCCCCGTTGGACAGACTGGCCTGACCGCTGGCAAATGCGTCGCCGGTCAGCGTGAAGATCTCACCCCGGCTGTCGAACTTGCTGCCCGGCAGCTTCTGGCCGGACACCAGCTCCGCTTCCTCGCGTGCCAGCTTGGCCGCGTTCTGCTGCGCCGCGCTGAGGCGCTGCTGCTGCTTGCCGGCCACGCTGGTCAGCGCGTTCTCCGCATCCTGCCGGGCCAGCACCTCACTCTCAGCAGCGAGTCGCAGCCGTTCGGCCTCCTCCGCTTGGATCTGCGCCTGCACGCGCAGACGCTCGGCTTCCTGCCGCGCACGTGCCGCTTCCCGGCGGCTCGCTTCGATCAGCATGTCGCTGCGGGTGCGTTCCAGCCGATCCACTTCGCGCTGGGCCAAGGCCGCACGCACCGAAGTCTCGGCGATCTCTACCCGCCGCTCGGCCAGATACCGGGCAAGCTCCTGGTCGCGGCGCTTGGCGGTATCGAGGGTGCTGATCGCCTGTTGCGCCTGCATGCGCTCGAACGCGCCCAGATTGGCCGTGTCCGGATTGGCCGAGATCGCCATCAGGCGCTGGTTGAGCTGCAGTACCGCCGGATCGTCGGCAGCAACGGCCGACAGGGGCAGGGCCAACAGCCCCGCAGCCAAGTACATCGAACGTGCGCGCATCAGCGGTCATCCCCGGTTTCCAGCTGGCGTTGCAGCTGGGTGACTTCATTGCGGCGCAACTGCAGCTGCGCGGTGGCGGTGGCTTCCTCGCTGCGGACGCGGGCCAGGTCGGCATCCGCGGCCACACGCAGGGCCATGGCGGGCGCGTTCTTGCGCTCCCGACGGTCGCCTGCCGCACGTTGGGCCTGCTCCAGGCCCTGTCTCGCCAGGTTGATCAGATCGGGGGCGTATTGGTCGGCGTCAGCCTGGGTGGCCTTTTCCACCGCTTGCCGTGCCTGCGCCAGTTCCAGCGCGCCGTCCTGAGCCAGCGCAATGGCCGGGGCAGAGAGTGCGAATGCCAACGCCGTCACATACAGGGCGTGGCGCATTTGTGCGAAGCTACGTCGATTCATTTGGGGAGGCCGTGCCGATGATTGTGCACGGCCATTGTCGTCAAGCCGACGGCATGCTTGCAACTTAGGCCGTCGGCGACTCGTTTTTGGGGAAAAACGCGTATGGATATCGGCTACTTCCTGAAGCTGATGACCGAAAAGAATGCTTCGGACATGTTCTTGACTACCGGTGCGCCGGTCTACATCAAGATCGAGGGCAAGCTGTACCCGCTCGGCAACACCGGCCTGCCGCCCGGCATGGTAAAGAAAATCGCCTACTCGCTGATGGACGAAGGCCAGGTGCCTCAGTTCGAACGCGAGCTGGAACTCAACATGGCGATTGCCCTGGCGGACACCGGGCGCTTCCGCGTGAACGTGTTCAAGCAGCGCGGCGAAGTCGGCATGGTCATCCGCGCCATCCGTAGCCGGATACCCAGCATCGAAGAGCTGAACCTGCCGCAGGTGCTGAAGGACGTCATCATGACCCCGCGCGGCCTGGTCCTGGTGGTGGGGTCCACCGGGTCGGGCAAGTCCACCTCGCTGGCCTCGATGATCGACCACCGCAACAGCACGACCACCGGGCACATCCTCACCATCGAGGACCCGATCGAGTACCTGCACAAGCACAAGATGTCGATCGTCAACCAGCGCGAGGTGGGGCTGGACACGCATGCCTTCAACAGCGCCTTGAAGAACGCCATGCGTGAAGCACCCGACGTGATCCTGATCGGCGAAATCCTGGATTCGGAAACGATGGAGGCGGCCATTGCCTTCGCCGAGACCGGCCACCTGTGCCTGGCCACCCTGCACTCCAACAATGCCGACCAGACGATCGAGCGCATCCTGAACTTCTTCCCGGAAAGCGCCCACCGCAACGTGCTGATGAACCTGTCGCTGAACCTGCGCGGCGTCATCAGCCAACGCCTGGTGAAGGGCAAGGACGGCCGCCGCCTGCCCGCTACCGAGGTCCTGATCAACACGCCGATGATCCGAGACCTGCTGCGCCGCGGCCAGGTGCACGAGATCAAGGCCGCGATGGAAGCGTCGCTGGAAGAAGGCATGGAAAGCTTCGACCAGTGCCTGTTCCGCATGGCGAAGGACGGCACCATCGAGATCGAGGAAGCACTGCGCGCCGCCGACTCCCGCGACGGCCTGGCCTTGAAGTTCCGCCTGTCCGAAGGCAGCGACGGCGAACACGACCCCTACGCCGACTTCTCCGAAGGCCAACCCAGCATCACCCACGGCTTCTGAAAAAGGGGACGGAGGGGATTAAGTCGTTTTCGGCCATGGAGCCGAAAACGACTTAATCCCCTCCGTCCCCTTTTTTTTTCACGCGGCGTCGGGCTGATTCTCTGGCCGCGCAGCGTCGAACGCCTCCAGGTCCAGGCACGCCGCCTCGATCCGCCGCAAGGTCGGATAAGGGGTCAGCTCCAGGCCGAAGCGATGGGCGTTGTAGAGCTGCGGAATCAGGCAGGCGTCGGCCAGGCCGGGGTGGTCGCCGTGGCAGAACCTGCCGTTCGCGGTGCTGGCCGCCAGCAGGGACTCCATCGCCGCCAGGCCTTCGGCCATCCAGTGCAGGGTCCACTGCGTGCGCGCATCGACCGGCACCTGCAGTTGGCGCTCCAGATACTGCATCACCCGCAGGTTGTTCAGCGGGTGGATATCGCAGGACACCAGCTGGGCCAAGCCGCGCACCCGCGCACGCCCGGCCGGGTCTGCCGGCAGCAGCGGCTTGGCCGGGAACAGCTCATCCAGGTACTCCAGGATGGCCATGGACTGCGTCAGCACCTGCCCGCGGTGCAGCAGCGTCGGTACCAGTTGCTGTGGGTTGAGCGCACGGTAACCGTCATGGTGCTGTTCGCCGCCATCGCGCACCAGATGGACCGGCTGCGGCTCCCACGACAGACCCTTCAGGTTCAACCCGATACGCACGCGGTAGGCGGCACTGGAGCGCCAATAGGTGTGCAGGACGATACGTCCCTGCCCGCCCGGCCACTGCGCCGCCTCGTCATTCACGGCGCGGAGGCCTGTTCGATGCGCTGCTCGATGGCGCCGAAAATACTGTTGCCGGCGGCATCCAGCATTTCAATACGCACCACGTCACCGAAGGACATGAACGGCGTGCTGGGCTTGCCGTCGCGCAGGGTTTCCACCGTCCGCTGCTCGGCAAAGCAGGATGCGCCCTTGCTGGTGTCTTCGTTGGCGATGGTGCCCGAACCGACGATGGTTGCCGCACCCAACGGGCGGGTCTTGGCCGCATGGGCCACCAGCTGGGCGAAATTGAACTGCATGTCGACGCCGGCTTCCGGCGCGCCGAACCAGGCGCCATTGATATGCGTCAGCAGCGGCAGGTGCAGCGTGCTGTCCTGCCAGGCAGCGCCCAGTTCGTCCGGGGTGACGAACACCGGCGACAGCGCGGAACGCGGCTTGGACTGCAGGAACCCGAACCCCTTCGCCAGCTCGCCCGGTATCAGGTTGCGCAGCGACACGTCATTGACCAACCCGATCAACTGAATGTGGCCCGCTGCCTGCTTCGGGGTGACCGCCATCGGCACATCGTCGGTGATCACCACGATCTCCGCCTCCAGGTCGATGCCGTAGTCCTCGCTGACCACCTTCACCGGATCGCGCGGACCATGGAAACCGGCACTGGTGGCCTGGTACATGAGCGGATCGGTATAGAAGCTCTCCGGCACCTCGGCACCGCGCGCACGGCGCACCCGCGCCACGTGCGGCAGGTACGCGCTGCCGTCCAGGAATTCGTAAGCGCGCGGCAGCGGGGCTGCCAGCGCCTGCATGTCCATGTCGAACACGCCATCGGCATCGCCGGCATTGAGCGACTGATAGAGCGCATCCAGCCGCGGCGCCACGCGCGCCCAGTCTTCCAGCGCCACCTGCAGCGTCGCCGCGATACCGGTGGCACGCACCCCGTGCGCAAGATCACGCGAGACCACGATCAAGGTGCCGTCGCGGCCCCCTTCCTTCAACGAACCAAGCTTCATGGGGATATCCGGCAGAGGTGGACAACAAGTTTCAAGTGTAATCAAAGCCCCGCAACCACGGAAAGCTGCGCCGCCGCATCCCCGAGTGTATGCCGGTCCCGCGGATGACCGGAGGCGTCCCTGCCGCCGAGCACGGCTCGGCGCTACCGCTCTTCTTCCTTTACATGCGCGGCTGGCGAGCAAGGAATCTGTCAGGACGCCGCGCGGGTGGGGTTGTGGGGGACTGTTGGAGCCCATGGATGGGCGGAAACAAGGCTACATGGACGTACTTGCGCCGGGTCCCCCACAGCCCCACCCGCGCGGCGTTCCACCCTGATACCCCGCCACCCGCGAGGGGGTTTCACCCGTTCGACGCCCAACCTGAACACGCCCCTTTGCGCCAAGTCTCAAACTTCGGGTAGACTTCGCCGGTCTGCAACGGCCGTCCGTTTCCCTCCGGGACCGCCGGCGAGTCAGGTCATAGACCCCTCGCCCGCCCCAACTCCGACGCCGTACGTCACGCATTCCAGCCTGTGCTTCGCGCCGGTTGCCCCCAATTCTCGCAGCGCGGTTCACGGGAACGCTCCGAGTCAGCCGATCTCATCGATCTGCCCCCGCTTGGCCATTCGGTCAGGCGTTCTCTGTTTTTGGAGCTTTCTCGAATGTCCTTTGAATCCCTGGGCCTTGCGCCCTTCCTGCTGCGTGCGCTTTCCGAGCAGGGCTATGAAACCCCGACCCCGATCCAGGAGCAGGCGATCCCGCTCGCCCTGGCCGGCCGTGACCTGCTGGCCGGCGCACAGACCGGCACCGGCAAGACCGCCGCCTTCGGCCTGCCGCTGCTGCAGCACCTGGCCACCAGTTCGCAGGAAGTGTCCAACGGCGGCCCGCGCAAGCCGCGCGCGCTGATCCTGACCCCGACCCGCGAACTCGCCACCCAGGTGCACGACAGCCTGCGCGGCTACAGCAAGTACCTGCGCATTCCGAGCGCCTGCATCTACGGCGGCGTCGGCATGGGCAACCAGCTGGACATCCTGCGCCGTGGCGTGGACCTGCTGGTGGCCTGCCCGGGCCGCCTGATCGACCATATCGAGCGTCGCAGCATCGACCTGTCCGGCATTGAAGTGCTGGTGCTGGACGAAGCCGACCGCATGCTCGACATGGGCTTCCTGCCGTCGATCAAGCGCATCCTGGCCAAGCTGCCCAAGCAGAACCGCCAGACCCTGCTGTTCTCGGCGACCTTCGAAGAGAGCATCAAGCAGCTGGCCATGGAGTTCATGCGCAACCCGGAGCAGATCCAGGTCACGCCGAAGAACACCGTCGCCGAGCTGATCACCCACCGCGTCCACCCGGTCGACGGCAGTCGCAAGCGCGACCTGCTGCTGCACCTGCTGGCGCAGGACAGCCGCGAGCAGACCCTGGTCTTCGCCCGCACCAAGCACGGCAGCGACAAGCTGGCCGCGTTCCTGGACAAGTCCGGCATCAAGACCGCCGCGATCCACGGCAACAAGAGCCAGGGCCAGCGCCTGCGCGCACTGGCGGACTTCAAGGCCGGCCGTGTCACCGTGCTGGTCGCGACCGACATCGCGGCACGCGGTATCGACATCAACGAGCTGCCGAAGGTGATCAACTTCGATCTGCCGATGGTGGCCGAAGACTACGTGCACCGCATCGGCCGTACCGGCCGTAATGGCGCCACCGGTGAAGCGATTTCGCTGGTCGCCCAGGATGAGGTGAAGCTGCTGCGCCAGATCGTGCGCCTGCTGGGCCGCGACATGGATATCCGCGACGTACCGGGCTTCGAGCTGCAGGTGCCGATCCGCTGGGGCAACAGTGCACCGGGCAAGGCTGACAGCGATATGGGTGACCGTGCCGTGCGCAAGACCTCGCATGCCCGTCGTCCGCACGGCGATGCGCCGCGTCACGCGCATGCCGGTCCGAAGAAGCCGGGTGGCGGTCGTCGCGAAGGCGGCGGCAACGGTGCGGGCCAGGCGCGTGCCGCGCAGGGCCAGGGCCAGCGTCGTGGTGGCGGTGGTGCCGCCGGCGCCGGTGCCGGTCGTGGCCGCAGCGCGAGCACCAGCCGCGCGGTCTAAGGGAGATGGCGCCGGGCCCTGCTCGGCGGCTGTAACCCCGCAATGACAAAAGGGACGGAGCGCGAGCTCCGTCCCTTTTTCGTTGTTGATGGCACAAGGCGGCCGCGCTGCGCGCTCGCCGATCATGCCTCGGCGCTGGCGGATCTGCCCCTCAGAAGGTGTACGCCACGGTCACCCGTGCATTGCGGCCCGGTTCGCTGTAACGACCGATGCCCTCCTCGTTGACGTAGCCATACAACGTGGTCGAGCCCTCGAACACACCGCGCACCCGCTGCCACAGGTAGTACTCGCGGTTGGTCAGGTTGTATACCCCGGCACTCAGCCGCAACTGGTCGGTGATGTTCCAGCTGCCCACCAGGTCCAGCACCGTGTAGCCATCGGCCTTGCCGACCCAATCCGGGGTCTCGCGGGTGCCGTTGGCCAACGTGGTGTAAGCATCGTCGGCGTTCTTTCCCCAGGCATGGGTCACGTTGGCCGTGACATTCCACACGGGCGATGGCGCATAGCGCAGCCCGACCACCACGCTGGCCGGGACGATGCTCTCCAGCGGATCACCGTTGGCCTTCTCGCCTTCGCTGTAGGCGGCCGCGATGCGCGACGACCACGCATCGTTGAACTGCCAGCGACCTTCCAGCTCGGCACCCTTGACGATCACCTTGCCGGCGTTCATCGGCATCGTTGCGTTGTAGCGGTACAACACGGGCGACGTCGCGGTGGTGCGGTAGCCGTTGGCGTAAGCCTGCGCCGTGGTCACCGTCTCGATGAAGTTGCTGTAGCGGTCGCGGAACAGCGAGACGCCCAGCAATCCACGGTCCGTCGTCCAGCGGTAACCCAGCTCTACATTCAAGCTCTTTTCGGCATCCAGGTCTGGATTCGATGATGAGGTATCGAACTGCACCTGCGCGCCGGTCAGCGCATCAAAGGCGACAGTGGATCCCGTCGGCGAGTACAGGTCGGCCACGCTGGGTGCACGGAACCCTCGTCCCAACTGCGCCCATAGCGCGTGGTCGGGCAGGAAACGGAACTCGGCACCCGCTTGCCAGCTCGGCGCGGAGAACTGCAGGTCACGCACGCTGCCCGTCGGGTCGACGAAGGTGGCATCCACCGTGGGCGAATAGTCATAACGGTCATAGCGTGCACCGCCGCTCAGGATCAGTCGGTCGTCCAGCAACGACACGCTGTCACGCAGATACAGGTTCCAGTTGCGCGCGTCGGTCCTGGGGACCTGGCGCGGATCCTGATCGACGCTGGCGACGGTGCCCGCCGCCGTCCATCGCGTATCCACGGCGGTGAAGTCCACGTCGCGGGTCTGCCAGGCCAGTCCGTACGCAATGTCGTGGCGCGCGCCGGACGCTTCCAGCACCTTGCTGAAATCCAGCGCCGCGCGATCCAGCGTCTGTTCGGTCGCACGGTTCTCGCTGCGCAGGCACGGCACGGTGCGCCCCGGGCAGCCGCTACCGGCGAGGATGGTGGTCAGGCCCCGGCTCTCGGTGACCTGGCGATCCAGCTGCGCTTCCACGCTGTCGAACAGCGCATTCTGCGGGCGGTACTGCCAGCGCACGCCATAGCGATCCCGATCATTGCGGTCATCACCGCGCCGCTCCAGATAGCCGGGCGCGTACACGCGCGACAGGTTGTCCACTTCGTTGCGCGCACGGCCACGCTCGATCATGAAACCGAGTGTGTTGCGTTCATCCAGCTGCAGGTCCAGCTTGCCCAACAGGTTGTCACGCGTGCTGTCCACCGGATCGGGGGTGCGCCGGCCGATGCCGATGCGGTCCACGGTCGTGTCGTACCAGCTCTCTGATTCATGGCCTTCGCGGCGCGTATAGACCAGCATCGATTCGGCGATGCCGGTGCGGTTGGCGAAAGTGAGCGTACCCATGGTCTCGTCGTTGGCGCCGCTGTAGCCGAACTTGACCCCCACGTGCGTGTCGTTGCCAACGGCCTTCAGGTAGTCGGCCGGGTCCTTGGTGGTGAACACCACCGCACCACCGAGCGCACCACTGCCAGCGGTGATGGAGTCCGCCCCCTTGATCACCTGCAGGCTCTTCAGCGTGTCGATGTCCACGTCGCCGCGGCCGCCCCGGAAGAACTCATACGAACGCGCCGTTTCCACGGACTCGCCGAGGCTGAGTCCATCGACAGTGATCGCCACGCGGTCACTTTCCAGGCCGCGGATGTTGAAGCCGTTGTCACCGAAGCGGCCCATGTCCACCACGCTGACACCGGGGATGTAGCGGATGGCCTCTTCCATGGTGTTGGCCATGTCCGCGTCCAGGTCGGCAGCGGTAAGCACGGTGACGTTCTGGTTGCGCGACGTGCTCTTCTTGGCGCGCTCGGCTTCCACCCGCACGGTATCGAGGGTGCCGGCATCGGCCGGTGCGTCCGCATGGGCGGCGGGTATCGCGGACAGGCTGGCGAGCACCGCCAGTGAAAGCAGGGAGAGGGGCAGGTTCATCGGGAAAGCTCCGCAGGGAGAAAGGCTGGGCTAACGCCATTCCTGGCTGCCGACGCGCGTGGCGGCGGTGCGGGCTGGGAGGTCGTGGGAGATCGGGTGATGGGGCGCCGACGGCATGCCGGCACCCGATGAGTCACGGCGTAGCGGTCGGTTCCGGATCACGCGCATCGACGATGCGGTCACCGTTGGTATCAGCGCGATCAAACAGGCGCTTGCCCGACACCTGGTACTCGGCGAAGGTCATCCGACCGTCCTTGTCGGTGTCCAGTGCCCCGAAGCGCACCGCCGCTTGACGCCCGCCCGCCTCTCGCACCTTGGTGCGCTGCGCATCCAGGCGACCGGTGAATTCGGCGGTGTACTCGGCCAGGTCCAGCTGACCATCGGCATTGGTGTCGGTCGCGGCGAACGTGGCGGCGCGTGCAGCATCGAACTCGGCGCGATCGACCACCCCGTCACCGTTGCGGTCGTACAGGTCCAGCATGCCGTTGGCGGTATGCGAGGTCGGCATCTTCAAGGGATCGCGGTTGGTCGCCGCCGCGCTTTCCCGCGTCGCGTCCTGGCTCTTCTCGTAGCCGTCCCAGGTGCGCTCGCCCGCTGCGTCGAATTCGTCGCGGCTGATGCGCCCGTCCTTGTCCTGGTCCAGCGCCTTGAAGCGTGTGCCGGTCTGCCGCAGGTGCCCTTCGTGGGCCTTGGCCAAGCGTTCGTCGAAACGCTGCAGGTACTCGTCGATGTACTCCTGCTTGTCCACGCTGCCATCGCCGTTGCGGTCGGTCGCGGCGTAGCGTGCGCGACGGAAGGTCTCGAACTGTGCCCAGCTGACCGCGCCGGTGTCCTGCGGATCGAACTGCTCCAGGAAATCTGCTGCGGCAGAAGACAGGCCAGGTGCAGTGGCCTGTTGCGCAGATGCCGTGGGGGCGGATGTAGTCGCAAGCAGCGCCAGCGCGATCATGATCTTGGTCATACGAGGAAATCCTTCAGGGGAGTGGCTTACGGTTCCAGCACGTGGAAGCTGAGCGTGTAGTTGTTGCCGTACTGCGGTGCGGCAGCACCTGCCGGGGCAGCGCCGCGATAGCGGATCAACGCCAGGTAGCTGCCTGCCTGCTGCAACGGCAAGGTGGCTTTGCCTACGGCGTCGGTGGTGAGTTCCAGGGCGGCCGGCTGGCTGTGGCCATCGCCGAGCGCGCGGTTGATCTCCACCTTCTGCGCCGGCAGCGGCTTGCCGTCGTAGCGCACTTCGAAGACGAAAGACTCGCCCACGTACAGATCACTTGGATGGGTGACGGGAACCAGCTCAAGGCCCTTGCCGTAAGGCTTCATGGCGTCGGTGGTCGGTTCCCCGGCCGTCAGAAAGACCTCCGATCGCGACAGACTCTGGTAGTGCGACACGATCTTCGCCCCGGCCGGCAGCGGCGTGGACGGGTCACGGCTGCTTTCAGTCTTGCCGTTGACCTCGAACGTACGGAACACCGCGCCAAGGCGATTACCGGTGCTGAAGCGGTAGGTACCCTTCTTGCCCGGCAGCCGCTGCTCGACCACGGCCCGGGTCTTCAACAGATGCACGGTATCGGGTGCATGGGTCACACCATCGGGATCGGTCACCACGAAGGTGCTGTTGTCGAACACCACCTCGGGAACGAAGAAGGTTTCAGCGAAACTGGCATCGAGCGTGACCAGGCTGGTCGGCTGGATCTGGAACGTCGCCGGCGCCAGATACGGCGTATGCGCACGGGCAGGCAACACGACGGCGGCCAGCATCAGGCCAGCCAGCAAGCAGGTTTTCATCGGCATATCTCGTGGAAGGCACCGGCCCCAGTCCGGCGGCGCACACTCTATGCCTATTGCGAATGATTCGCAATACGATTTTGATGCGGCGAGCGGCTGAGCCCCTCGCGGCTGACTCTTACAGCAGGCTGCGTGCTTGGGGCTGGGCGGTGGGGCTGGGCGGGGGCCGGCAAAAACTGCGTCCATGCGTGCCTCGTTTCGCGCCATCCATGGCGCTCAACGCCCCCGCCCAGCCCCACCGCCCAGCCCTCTGACAGGTTCCTTGCGCCGCCAGCCGCGTAAGAAAAAAGAAAAAATCGGTAGCGCCGACCCATGGTCGGCGAGCGCAGCGGGCCGTTGGCGGGGACATTCCGCCGACCATGGGTCGGCGCTACCAGAGGCCGCATTGACCCCTCTGGTGGAGGGAGCCCTGAGTCAGGGGCGGCCGCGAAGCGGCGGGGTGTGGGTGCTGGTGAGACGGGGCCCACGGTTTGCGCAGCAAAGCGTGGGGGCGGCAGCGCGAATGCGATGACGTGGACCCCGCCATGGATGGCGCGAAACGAGGCCCGCATGGATGCGGCCCTTGCCGTCCCCCGCCAACCCACCCCGCCCTACCTCCAAGCAGCCCCGCAGCTGTTGCCGTTGCAGTTGACGTTGCCGTTGCCGTTGCTTCTGCAGGTGCTGGGCTGCAAGCCCGGGCAACCCACCTACCCCCTCGGCTTCGCCGGGTTCAACAGATTGCCGAAGAACACCGCATTGACCAGCAACCGGTCCGTCCCGTGCCAGTACTTCCGGTGCGCCGGGTCATCGGCGAACAACACCACGTTGCCCTGCCCCTGCGGCGACACCAGCAACCACGCCGAGCCCTTCACCCGCGCCCGGTTGCGCTCGGACAGATAGCCGTTGACGCGCGGCCGCTCGTCCACCCGCACCACCGTGGAGAACGGATTGGCGCTCGGCTGCAGCACCACCGCGTTTTCCTTGTTCACCGCCAGCGCGCGACCCGGTGCGCCGAAGCCCAGTGGATGGCTCGTGTCGATATCCGCACTGAGGATGTTGCCGCTCACCCGCTCGATCGCCGCGATATCGCGCTGATCGCCAAACGCCTTGCGTTCGCCCGCAGCGGTCTCTTCGTCCTGGCCGAGCTTCTCACCGTCGGCCAACTTCTTGTCGATTGCCCAGCGCGAGGCGGTGCCATACGTCACCAGCGAACCGCCTGCCTGGATCCAGCGCTTCAGCGCGCCCACTGCGACGTCGTCCACTGCCTCGTACTTGCCACCGGACAACACGATCGTGGTGTAGCGGTCCAACGCCACCTTGCCCAGCTGGGTCGGGTCGATCTTGCTGGCGGGCAGCTGCAACTGCTGGTCCAGCAGGAACCAGGCCGAGCCGATCTCGGTGGCGTTCACGCCCTCGCCCATCACCAGCGCGACGGTGGGCTTGCGCAATGCTTTCACCCCATCGCTGCCCAGATCGACGCCGCCCCGGCTCTGGCCGCTGGCCAGTGCATGGGCCTGCACGCCTGCATCCGTTGCGGCCGCCTGCACGGCATCCCGCAGCGCCGCGCCCTGCAGGGGCTGTCCTGCCACCGGCACCACGATGCTGCCGGGCGCGAACGCCACATCGCCGCCCACCGTGCTGGCGGTGAAAGACTGGAACGCCGCGCGCGTGGACAGACCCTTGGACTGCAGCGCGTACAGCGCACGGCCCGCGTTGTAGTCGCGCCAATCGATCACATACGCGTAGCCGGCCTGGCCACCCTGTACCCCCGCCTGCACCGGCGGCAACGCGGTTACCTGCGTGCCCTCCGCGATGCGCCCCTTGCTGGCGGCGAAAGCAACCCCGTAGGCCGGTGCGATAGCGTAAGACGTACTGCCGTAGAACACATCGCCCTTGATCGGCGGGGTGTCGGCGAAGATCGAATGCACCAGCCGGAACTGCGCCTGCGCAGCGGGCACCACGTAGGCATTGCCAGGTTCAAAGCGGCGCCCCTCCATGGTGACGGTCGATGGCAGCGCATGCACCTCGATCCGGTGCAGCAACAACAACCCAAGCAGTTTGCGGGTGAGCGCAGGATCGTGCGCATCGCCGAACACGAAGCTCTTCAAGGGCTGCTGCCCCGCCTGCTTGAGCGCGGACTGGAAGAACGTTTTCTGCAGGGTGAACAGGCCTTCCCGCTCAGCCACCGCACCGCGCACGGTGCCCAGCCCGGTCGCGACCTGATTGCGGATGGTGAACGGGAAGGTCAACGGACCATTGACCGACTCCTGCACGCGTCCCCGCGAGCTGGCCTGTTCGACGGTGACACCCACGGCACCGTGGAAATCAGGGTACGTCGAGCCGTACACCGGGGAGAAGTTGTCGTAGTTCTCGCCCGTGTAATACAGCGAGCCCAACGCATCCAGCGAGGCAGCGTGGTACTTCGCCAGGGTCTTGTTGAATTCGTACGACGAGGCAGGCAGCAGCGGACTGTGCATGCTCTTCGGCGACGGCTCGAAGTAGTACGTGCTGTCCTTCCCCATTTCGTGGAAGTCGATCTGCACGTTCGGGTACCACTGGTGGAAGACCTCGATTTTCGGTCGACTTTCCTGTTGCGTCAGGGCCAGCCAGTCGCGGTTGAGGTCGGTGAAGTAGTGGTTGGTGCGACCCTGCGGGAACGGTTCAACGTGCTCCTTGTCGGCCGGGTCGGCCGATGCCGGACTGGACGCGTAAGCGTTGTGCCAGTTCGCAGCTCGGTCACGGCCGTCCGGGTTCTGCGCCGGATCGAACAGCACCACGGCGTTCTGCAACCACTGCTGCGTCTCGGCGCTGCGGTTGGCCACCAGGTAGTACGCCGTCAGCATCGCCGCCTCGCCGCTGGAGGTCTCGTTGCCGTGCACGCTGTAGCCCAGCCACACCACCACGGGGCTGTCGCCGGCAGCGGTGCGCGGCTGCGCGGGATCAGCCAGGGTGGCGTGCTGCTGGCGCAGCGTGTCCAGCCGCGCGTGGTTCTGTGCCGCGGTCACCGTGGCGATCAGCAGCGGACGCCCTTCGTAGCTGCGGCCGATTTCCTGCACCGTGATCTTGTCGGAGTGCTTGGCCAGTTCGTTGAAGTAGCCCACCAGTTGGTCATGCCGTGTGTAGCGGCTGCCGACTTCGTAGCCGAGGAACTGCTGCGGCGTCGGCACGGCCGGATCGAAATCGGTGGATTGGCCCTGCGGGAAGAAGTAAGCACTCTGGGCCTGCGCCGGGAGAACCGGAGCGGCAACCGCGATGGCGGCAACGAACAAGGACAACAACACACTGCGATGGAAGGACACAACGATTCCCCATGAAGGTTGGCGCTGGAGCGCCGAGGGCAGCCACCTGGCCGCACGCGGTGACCAGGTGGACAGTGCGGTGCAACGAAGCAGGCTCGGTCAGAACCGGTAGTCGAACCCGACCGTGAAGTAGCGTCCGCGCAGGTCGTACTGGCTGAAATCGTAGGGCGCGCGGATGCCCGGGAACGACGCGTCGTACGGCGGTGCCTCATCGCCCAGGTTCTGGATCTTCGCGTACAGGGTCAGCTGCTCGAACCCGGTGTACCCCACGTACAGATCGAACTGGCTGTACGAGTCGACCCGGTCCTGCACGGCTTGCGCCGTCGTGCTGGCCTTCTGGTCATAACCACTGGTGTAGTACCAGGTGAGCGCCGTGCGTACATCACCGTACGCCCAGTCCAACGACGTCGTCGCTTTGTTCTTCGGCAAGGTCGCGCCGAGGTTGCTGCCGGCGTAGTCCACCAGCGGACCGCCGATCACCGTGGGTCGGCGGTAGTCGCGCACATGGGTGTACGCCGAGCTCAGGTTGAAGGTGCCGAAGCGATCGGTGGGCACGCGCTGGCGCAGCTCGACATCGATGCCGGAGGTCTTCAGGTCACTCAGGTTCTGGTAGCGGTTGTACACGGCCTGGATCTTGCCGCGCTCATCGCGCTGCACCGCGCCGGGCACATCGTTGGTGACCAGGGTCTGGGTGTTGTTGGTGCCGACCAGGTTTTCCAGCTCGATCTTGTAGTAGTCGACACTCAGGTTGGTGTTCGCCCACGGCGACAGCACCACGCCGAAGTTGTAGCTGCGCGTGCGTTCCGGCTTCAGGTCGGTATTGCCGACGGTGAAGAACGTGGGGTTCTGCCGCGATCCGGGCAGGTCCGGGTCACGCGGGTCCACCACGCTGCCGTAGGAAATGCTGGTGCTGTCCGAGTTCTCCGAAAGCGACGGTGCACGGAAGCCCTTCGACGCGGCCGCGCGCACCAGCAGGAAGTCCAGCGGCTGCCAGCGCAGGCCCAGCTTGGGCGAGAACGCATCGCCGAAGTCGTCGTAATGATCCGCACGCGCGGCGACCGACAGCTCCAGCCTGGAGGCCAGCGGCACGATCGCTTCGGCATACGCTGCGGTCACGGTCCGCTCGCCGTGCACTTCGGCGATGGCGGGGCGCACCTGCAGGCCGGCATCGATCTGCCAGGGATTGTTGGAGTCCAGTTTCTCGCGGCGCCACTCCAGCCCCGAGGCGAAGCCGATGTCGCCGGCCCAGGTACGGCCCAGCGTGCCGGACACTTTCGCATCGATGCCCTGCAGCTTGGATTCGGCCGGGCGCAAGGTGGCGATGTTGATGCCATCAAGCACCGACTGAGGCGTGGCCGACGGATCCAACAGGTTGTAGCTGCCGGTGGCCAACGCGTCGGCCAGCGCCCAGCGGTTCGCGAAACCACCGGACACGGTCTCACGCTCGCTGCTGCGGGCACCGAACGCGCCCACCTCCCAATCCCAGCGCTCGCTGCTGCCACGCAAGCCGACCAGTCCGCGGTAGGACTGCGAGCGGTTGGTCTTCACCGTGCCGCCGAGGTTGAAGAACGTGTATTCGATCGGCACCGCGCGCCCGTACGGGTTGTAGGGGTTGTTGGCGGGCAGGTTCGAAGACACCGGCTCGGCCAGTCCGGTATCCGCGTTCAGCGCGAAGCGACCACTCTCCAGGGTAAAGAAGGGGCTGCTGCCGAACCACGAAACGCCTTTTACCTCGCTGTACAGGACTTCGCCGAAGGCTTCGACGTTGTCACTGACGCGGAACGTGCCGTTCGCATAGGCCTGCCAGCGTTTGGTAGACGGAATCAACGTGGTGAACGGTGCCTGGTTGAAGCCGCAGGTGTTGCCGGCCAGTCCATCGATCGGCGCGCTGGCGACCAGGGTGGTGCCGTCCGGGCACTGGCCATTGGCATCGAGCATGGGCACCGACGCCCCATTGATCAGGTACCGCGCGCCTTTCGCCGACCAGCCGTTCCAGCGGCCACCGGGCTTGTCGCTGTAGATGCCGCTCTGGGTCAGGTCGCGCTCGTCCTGGTCCAGGCGATCGCGGTTGTAGGCTTCCAGGCTGAAGAGGATGTTGTAGCCATCGCTCTCCAGGTCACCCAGCCCGCCGACGAACTTCAGCTTGGTTTCGTCCAGCCCGCCCTGGTCCGCCGTGCCGACGCTGCCGCCGATCTCCGCGCCCTGGTAGTTCTGTCGGGTGATGATGTTGACCACGCCGGCCACGGCATCCGAGCCATACACCGCCGACGCGCCGTCCTTGAGCACTTCGATCCGTTCCACGGCGACCAGCGGCAGCGCATTGAGGTTGACGAAGGTGTCGGACAGGCCATTGGCCGGGAAACCATAGTTGGCCAAGCGCCGGCCGTTGAGCAGCACCAGCGTGTTTTTCTGCGACAGGCCACGCAGGCCGATACCTGCCGAGCCAGAGGCCCAGCCACTGTTGGAGGTCTCATTCGCTGCATTGCCGGTGTTGGCCGAGATCGAGCGCAGTACATCGGCGACCGACGCCTTGCCCGTGGCGTCCAGCTGTTCGCGGCCGATCACCTGGACCGGGTTGGCGGTCTCCGTGTCAGTGCGTTTGATGTTGGACCCGGTGACCCGCACGGCGGCCAGCGTGCTGGCATCGCCACTGGCGGAGGTGTCGGCGGAGGTGTCGGCTGCGGCAGGCAAAGGCGCGGCCAAGGCAGCGGCCAAGGCCGCCACGAGCAAGGTGTGCTGGGGCATGTGGTCTTCGTGGGGTGGTGGTGGCAGTTCCGCAGTAGCACATGAAGGGCTGCTGTGCAGCCAATAACATCTCTTCATACGGATATAAGAGAAGCTAACATCTCTTCATCGCGATGAAAAGGATTCAGTTGCCGTTGTAACGGGCCTAGCACTGCGGACCGGTACAATCCGCATCATGGAAATCTTCAAAATCTTCATGATCGAAGCAGCGCATCGGCTGCCCAACGTGCCGCCGGGCCACAAGTGTTCGCGCCTGCACGGCCATTCGTTCCGGGTGGAACTGAAAGTCGAGGGCGAACCCGGTGCACAGACGGGCTGGATCATGGATTTCGGCGACGTCAAAGCCGCATTCCAGCCGATCTACGACCGCCTGGACCACCACTACCTCAATGACATCCCGGGGCTGGAAAACCCGACCAGCGAGAATCTGGCGGTCTGGATCTGGCAGGAGCTCAAGCCGGTGCTGCCTGCCCTCAGCGAGATCACCGTGCATGAGACCTGCACGTCCGGATGCCGCTATCGTGGGCCCGCGACCCGCTGAGCAAGTGGTTGATACTGAAAGACATTCAGCCTCGTTCAGGACACAGTAGACGATCCTGTTGCAATGCAGCACGAAAGGCGTATGCTGCATTGCAACAGGTCGCGAATCTTCCCGGTTCCGCAGACCACCAGAACACTGCATGGGTCCCTCCCCCCGTGCAGTCGCAGGACCCGACAGATCCCTCCCTCTGTCGGGTCCTTTTTTTTGGCTCATCCTCTCCCAATGGATGTCGTGTCCGTCATACGGGCGGCTTGGGCAACACGCGTCGATCTGTACGTTGCTGACACCTCCGGGCGCGTTGATCACCTGAAGTGATAGACATCCGGCATGGAGCTCGAGCGTGGGCGAAATTCTGCAAACAGCATCGTCGATAATCCCATGCGCTGAAGCGCCTCATGTTGAATGAGTCTGCCAGTTCCGGCCGGACATCTTCCTGTCAGCGCTGGCACTCTTCAAATGACTCAAGGGTGCTTCCATGAAACGTGCAACGCTGCTGCTGGTCTTGATTGCCACAGGTCCGTTTTCTGCATTGGCCCAATCGCAGCCTCAAAGCATCGTCTACTTCGCAATGATTGACCGAAGTCGTGCGATTTCGCAGCAGGAATTCATTTTCGGGGTCACAGATCCTGCGGTCATACAGCGCATCAGGACCGAAGGACTGGGAAATGGCGGCCAAGGGGCCGATGTGATTGGCGGGATCATAAAACGCGGTCGGAAATCCTATAACCCGTCCTGGAATTTTCATCTCGTTCCGGAGACAGTGACCGCCAGCATTGCAGGACCGCTTGAGTGCGATGTGCCGGCCGTGGGGGTGGAGGACCATATCGAACAGATAGGGACACCTCCCATGCTACCGACCTTCGCGTGGTGTCCATGGGGCATGAAGGTCATCCGTGAGGTGATACCAATCCTGGACTGATCTCGCTGCAGCGGCGGCCTTTCTGGATGACCCCGATCATCCAGAAAGCGTCCCAGCGATGGTCTGCCGCGGATCATCCCCGCGGCAATGCAACAACCCTCGCGGATCGATCGCCCGCAGATCAAGCATTACGCCGCAGGCTTCGCCCGCGGCAACGCAAACTCGAAGGTCGCGCCCTGCTCGGTATCCAGCAGCCGGATGTCGTGGCCATGCAGTTGCACCACGCGCTGCACGATCAGCAGCCCGAGCCCGCCATTCTCGCCGCGACGCGGACCGAGCGCGGCCGGCGCATGGAACAGCGTCGCGCGCAGGGCCGGATCCACGCCCGGGCCGTTGTCGCCTACCTGCACGCGCACGTGGTCCGGCGCTGCGAAGAGCCGAACCTGCACGTGACCGCCCTCCGGCGTATGCCGCAGCGCATTGTCGATCAGGTTGGTCAGTACCCGTTCCACCAGCCCCACGTCGGCACGCACCAGCGGCAGCCCCTGCGGGAACGATGCATCCAGCCGCTGTTGCTTGGCTTCAGCGGACAATTCGAACTTCTGCAGCACATCCTGCAGCAGTTCCGGCAGCGCGAACACTTCCCACTGCAGTTGCACCTGGCCGTGCTCCAGCCGTGCCAGCTCGAACAGCGCGCGCGCCAGTCCGCCGACCTTGGCACTCTGCGAAAGCGCGATCGCCAGATAACGACGGCGTTCTTCAACGCTCAACGTCGCTTCCTTCATCGCCAGCGTTTCCAGATAGCCATGCAGCGACGCCAGCGGCGTGCGCAGGTCATGGGAAATGTTGGCAACCATCTCGCGTCGCTGCAGGTCCTGCTGACGCAGTTGCTGCCACTGCTCACCCAGTCGGTGGGCCATCTGTGCGTGTGCGTGCTCCAGAATCAGCAGTTCGTCGCGCTCGTCATCGCGCAGCGCGGGCAGCGCAGGCAGCTCCGTGGGGGCATCGATGTCGAACGATTGAATGCGCCGGGTCAACTCACGCAGCGGCCGCGTCACCCAATAAAACGCCACCAGTCCGGCCAGCATGCCCAGCACCGCGACCAGCACCACCGACCACAGCGTGGTGCGCCACTGGCTGCTGCTGGCCAGGTCATCCGCCAGCATCTGCCGCTGCTCACCCACCAGCACCACGTAGACATAGCCTGCTGGTTTGCCCTGCACCACCAGCGGCGCCACGCTGAAGACCTTGCGTCCGCTGGCACTGCGCGGGTCGTCGCCGAGGATCGGCAGTGCCCCACCGGCCAGCAGCGCCTTCAGCGGCGCCAGGTCCACCTTGTCGCGATGCAGATGGCCACTCGGTGCGTCATGGCCCAGCACGCGGCCCTGCTCGTCCAGCAGATACACCTCGACGCTGGGATTGACCGCCATCAGCTGGCCGAACAGCGCGCGCACTTCCGGTTCGCGCATGCCCGCCTGATCCATCAGCTCGCTGCGCTGGGCGATGTGCGCGGCCAGTCCCAGCGACAGGCGCTGCACCACTTCCTGCTCATGCCGCAGCGCCATGCGCATCTGCATGCCCAGCAGCGCCAGGCTGCACAGCACCAGCAGCGCGGCGAACACCGCCGCCAGTTTCTGCCATAGGCGCAGCCGAAGCGTCACGCGTCACCTCCGGCGGTGCCCACCAGCTTGTAGCCGCGGCCCCATACCGTAAGGATCTGCTTCGGATTGGCCGGGTCCACTTCGATCTTGTTGCGCAGGCGGTTGATGTGCGTGTTGACGGTGTGCTCGTAGCCATCGTGGCCGTAACCCCAGACCTGGTCCAGCAGCTCGGCGCGGGTGAATACCTGCCCCGGATGGCGGGCAAAGAACAGCAGCAGGTCGAACTCACGCGGCGTCAGCTCCAGCTCCTTGCCGGAATGGGCAGCCACCCGCGCCAGCGGGTCAAGGCGCAGCGGGCCCAGTTCGATCGCCCCCGCATCCAGCCGCGCGTTCTGTGCCATCGCGTCTGCACGGCGCAGCAGCGCGCGTACTCGCGCCACCAGTTCCGGCATCGAAAACGGCTTGGCAAGGTAGTCATCCGCGCCGAGTTCCAGCCCGACGATCCGTTGGGTCTCGCTGCCACGGGCGCTGATGATGATGATCGGGACATAGCGCGCCATCGCCCTCGCGCGCCGGCATATCTGCAGGCCATCCACGCCGGGCAACATCACATCCAGCACCAGCGCATCCCAGGGCCCCTCCTGCTCCAGCAGCCGCATGCCGACGTCACCGTCGGCCGCATGCACCACCGTGTAGCCTTCATCGGCCAGATGCAGGCGCAGCAGGTCGGCGATGTGGACATCGTCTTCGACGATCAGGACGCGCTGGGCAGCAGTCATGGAGGCAGGGTGGCGGCAGGAAGACGTGCCGTCATTGTCCGTCGGCCGGTCCGTGGATGTATCACGGAAAATTTAACTCTCCGTGAGGATTCGTTGATGCGCGTGGGCGCAGCATGGCCACATCGACCTTCGCTGGAGATCGCCCATGTCGCTTACCCGTCGTCACCTGCTTGGCCTGGGCGGCATGGCAGCCGCCGCCAGCGTGCTGGGCGTGGGGGCCTGCAGCCGCGCCGCCCCTGCAGCCGCCGAGGCCGCGCCGGCCCGCCGCTTCGACATCATGCGCAGCGATGCCGAATGGAAGCAGCGCCTGACCCCTGCGCAGTACGCCGTGCTGCGTCAGCAGGCCACCGAGCGCGCGGGCAGCAGTCCGCTGGACCGGGAAAAGCGCCGGGGCACGTTCCATTGCGCGGGCTGCGCGCTGCCGCTGTTTTCGTCGGCCACCAAGTTCGAGAGTGGCACCGGCTGGCCGAGCTTCTGGCAGCCGCTGAAGGACGCGGTGGGCGAGCAGCGCGATACGCTGTTCGGCATGGTACGGGTGGAAATCCACTGCCGCCGCTGTGGTGGCCATCTGGGCCATGTGTTCAACGACGGTCCCCGCCCGACGGGCCTGCGCTATTGCATGAACGGTGCAGCGATGACGTTTGAGCCGTCTGCCGCCGCCGATGCCAACGACAGCGGCGAACGCTGGCGCGTGCCGGTGTGATGTCCTTCTTCCTGCTGATCCCCTTGATGGAGCGTCGATGATGCTGTTGCTGCTGGCCTACCTGGGGGGTGTGTTGACCCTGCTCAGTCCCTGCATCCTGCCGGTGCTGCCGTTCGTGTTTGCACGCGCAGGCCGCTCCTTCCTGCGCAGCACCCTGCCGCTGCTGCTGGGCATGGCGATCACCTTCACCGTGGTGGCCAGCCTGGCGGCCGTGGGCAGCGCCTGGGTGGCGCAGGCCAACCAGATCGGTCGCTGGATCGCGCTGGTCGTGATGGCGGTTTTCGCTCTGGCGTTGTTGTGGCCACGCTTTTCCGACCGCTTGCTGGCACCGTTCCAGCGGGCCGGCGCACGACTCAGTGCGCGGGCCGATGCGGCCGATGAAGCCGGACGGGGCGGAGCGGGCACCTCCCTGCTCGTGGGTATCGCCACCGGCCTGCTGTGGGCGCCATGTGCTGGCCCGATCCTCGGTCTGGTACTGACCGGCGCGGCATTGAATGGCGCCAGTGCCAGCACCAGCAGCCTGCTGCTGGCTTACGCTCTGGGCGCAGTGACGGCCCTCGCGCTGGCGGTATGGATCGGCGGGCGCGTCTTCAATGCCTTGAAGGCACGGCTGGGCCTGGGCAATACGCTGCGCCGCCTGTTGGGCGTTGCTGCGCTGCTGGCGGTGGTTGCCATCGCCATGGGCTGGGACACCGGTGTGTTGACGCGCCTCTCCGCGGTGAGCACGGCGCGACTGGAGCAGGGGCTGCTCAACGCGGTTCCTGGCGTGCAGCCCGCCGCCTCCACGCTGTCCAGCACGGGCGCAGCCGGGGCGGCCGATACGCCGTTGCCGGTCGAAGGCGAACTGCCGGCCCTGGACGGCAGCACCGGCTGGCTCAACAGCCCACCGCTGACCCGCGAGCAGCTGCGCGGCAAGGTCGTGTTGATCGATTTCTGGACCTATTCCTGCATCAACTGCCTGCGCGCGATGCCCTTCGTGCACGAGTGGCAGGAGCGCTACCGTGACCATGGCCTGGTGGTGATCGGCGTACATACGCCCGAGTTCGCCTTCGAGCGAAATCCGCGCAATGTGATGCGCGCCGTTGAACAACTGAAGGTCGAATACCCGGTCGCGCTGGACAACAACTATGCCATCTGGCGCGCATTCGAAAACCGCTATTGGCCGGCCCACTACTTCGTCGATGCGAAGGGGCGCATCCGCGCGCACCAGTTCGGCGAGGGCAACTATGCGCACTCCGAGCAGGTGATCCGTCGGCTGCTGCAGGAGGCGGGCCAGACCGACCTGCCCCCGCCTGCCGACCCCGCGGCCGCCACCAGCCTGCAGGGCGTTGCCGAGCAGGCCGACATGGGCAACCTGCGCTCGCCGGAGACCTATCTGGGCCATGCCCGCGCGGAGAACTTCGCGTCTCCCGGTGGCATCCGCAACGGGCAACGGGCCGACTACACGCTGCCGGATCGCTTCACGCTGAACCAGTGGGCATTGCGGGGCCCTTGGACCGTGAGCGAAGAGGCTGCGGAACTGCAGCAGGCCGGTGGCCGCATCGCCTTCCGTTTCCATGCCCGCGACCTGCACCTGGTGTTGGCACCGGCAGAGAACGGCACGCCGGTTCGTTTCCGCCTGTTGATGGATGGCAAGCCGCTTCCGTCTGCCGATGCAGGCGGCGACGTCCATCCCGATGGCACCGGCGTGGTCGATGAGCACCGTCTTTACCAGTTGGTACGCCAGCGCGACACCATCGGCGAGCACCTGTTCGAAATCGAATTCCTGGACCCCGGTGTCCAGGCCTACGCATTTACGTTTGGTTGAGGAGGTCGTATGAAACTCTCACTGGAACAGGGTATTGCCGCCGCCGTCGCGACGCTGGTCGTGGGCTCGCTTGTCGCCTTTGCGGTGGATGCGGGGCCGGCCCTCGGCGCTGCTGCCGGGGCGGCTCGCATCAGCGAAGAAAGCCGTGCGCTGCCCGCTCCCACCGGAACCGCTGCCTTCAAGGATGACCGCACGCAGGCCAGCGTGGTGTTCGCCGGCGGCTGCTTCTGGGGCGTGCAGGGCGTGTTCCAGCACGTCAAGGGCGTCAGCAACGCGGTGTCCGGCTACATCGGGGGCGAAGCATCGACCGCGCGCTATGAAACCATCAGCGGCGGTCGCACCGGCCACGCCGAGGCGGTGCGGGTGGACTACGATCCGCGCCAGGTCAGCTATGGCCAGCTGCTGCAGGTGTTCTTTTCGGTTGCGCATGATCCGACCCAGCTCAATCGGCAGGGCCCGGATCGCGGCACGCAGTATCGCTCCGCCATCTTCAGCGACGACGCGCGCCAACAGGCAGCCAACCGCGCCTACGTAGGACAGATCGGCGCCTCGTTCACCTCGCCGGTGGTGACCGAGCTGGGCACGGGCAAGCGCTTCTATCCCGCCGAGGCGTATCACCAGAATTACCTGGAGCGGAATCCGCAGGCCGCCTATATCCGCTACTACGATGCGCCCAAGCTGGTCGCGTTGCAGCAGCGCTTTCCGCAGTTGTACCGCAAGGATCCGATGCTGGTGCCGATGCGGTGACGCCGCACGGCTGAGTGGGTGCGCTGGACCGCGCTCGCAGGCACAAAAACGCGCTGACCCGCTACGAAGCGGCGCGCAGCAGGCCCATGCTAGGCTGGCCATCCCACGGTTACAGGCACGGCGGATGGTCAGCGGGATGGGTACAGATGGATGAGCTCACCACATCCCCTCGCTACCAGCTCCTTGCTGATGAACTGGCGGCGGCGATCCACGCCGGACGCCTGCCCAGCGGGGCGCGTCTGCCTTCGCTGCGGCAGATGGCCGACCAGCGCAAGGTCAGCCTGAACACCGTGATCGGGGCCTACCGGCAACTCGAAGATGCCGGTCTGGTGATTCCGCTGCCGCGTTCGGGGTTCGAAGTCGCGCAGCGCCTGCAGGTGCCGCAGCGCTCGTTGCGCGATGTCCCGTCGGCCCCCACCGCCGCCGGCCAGCAGGCGATGATGGCACGCGTCCTTGCCGCACAGCAGCGCCCGCAGGTGCTGGACCTTGCCTTCGCCGGGCCGCGGGGCGCGGCCTTCTATCCCGGCCCCCACCTGCAGCGCGCGACGGCGCAGGTGCTGCGCCGGGGCATGGCCACGGTGGAAACCTACGCGCGACAGAATGGTTCGCAGGCGCTGATCCGGCAGATCGTGCAGCGCGGCCCGCGCATGGGGCTGCACACCGTGCCGGAACGCATCGTGCTGACCCATGGGGCGATGGAGGCCTTGCAGCTTGCGCTGCGCGCGGTCACCCAGCCCGGCGACGCCGTGGGGCTGGAGGCCCCGTCCTACTTCAACCTGTATCCGCTGCTTGCCAGCCTCGGGTTGCAGGCGATCGAACTGCCCACCCACCCGCAACACGGGCTGGACGTGGACGCGTTGGCCACCCTGCTCGATACCACGACGTTGGCCGCGCTGGTGGTGATGCCCACCGTGCACAATCCATTGGGCTGCACCATGCCGGTCGCCGCCAAGCAACGCCTGGCCGCGCTGGCCAGCGCCCGGCGGCTGCCGGTGATCGAAGACATCGTGTACGCCGAGCTGCAGCACACCGAACCGCTGGAACCCTTGCTCAAGGCATTCGACCGCGAGGGCTGGGTCATGGTCTGCGCCGGCTTCTCCAAGACACTGGCACCGGATTACCGCATCGGCTGGCTCGAGGGCGGCCGCTTCAGCGAGCGCATCGCATTGCTCAAGTTCCACTCCAGCGGTGCCGAGTCGCGGTTGCTCGGTGATGCGGTCGCGGCGTTCCTTGAGGCGGGCAACTACGAGCACCATCTCCGGCGCATGCGCCGGCTGTACCGCGAACAGACCGGACGCGTCCGCCAGCTGGTCGCCCAGCACTTTCCGCCCGGCACGCTGGCGACCGAGCCGACCGGCGGTTTCCTGCTGTGGCTGGAAATACCGGGCGTGGACACCGGCCAGCTGTTCGAGCAGGCGCTGGCAGAGGACATCGTGTTCATGCCCGGCCAGGTGTATTCGCGGGGCGCACGCTACCGGCACTGCCTGCGGCTTTCCTGCTGCCAGGCGCTGGATGAGCACTACGTGGCCGGCATAGCGCGGATCGGCGCGCTGGCGCGCGGCCTTGCCGCCCGCGACGCCGTGCCTTGCTAGACTGACGCCATGTTCGCCACCTCTTCGCTGACCGGCAGCAAGCCGGAACAATACGCCCAGCTGCTGGAACAGGCCCGTGCCCTGGTCCATGGCGAGAGCGACCGCATCGCCAATGCGGCCAACCTCTCCGCGCTGATCTACCACGCCGTGCCGCAGCTCAACTGGGCCGGCTTCTACCTGTTCGACGGTACCGAGCTGGTTGTCGGCCCGTTCCAGGGCCTGCCTGCGTGCGTACGCATCCCCCTGCACAAGGGCGTCTGTGGTGCTGCCGCCACCCAGCGCGTGACCCAGCGCATCGACGATGTAGACGCCTTCCCGGGCCATATCGCCTGCGATTCCGCCTCCCGCTCGGAGCTGGTAGTGCCGCTGGTGAAGGGCGATACGCTGATCGGCGTGCTCGACCTGGACAGCCCGGAGCCGGCGCGCTTCGATGCCGATGACCAGGCCGGCCTGGAAGCCATCGCTGCGGTATTCGTCGACGCCCTGCAATGAGCACCCTGCAGCTGCGCAACATCGGTCCGAAGAGCGCTGCCTGGCTGCGCCAGGTGGGGCTGCGCAGCCGCGAAGAACTGCTCGCGATCGGCTCGGTCGGCGCCTTCGTCAAGATCAGGCGCGCAGGCTTCAAGCCCAGCCTCAACCTGCTTTATTCATTGGAAGGCGCGTTGCTGGACTGCCACTGGCAGGACCTGTCCGAAGCACAACGCGGTGCGTTGGTGCAGGACTACGAAGCCCGCATCGCCCTGCAGCCGTTGAAAGCGCCGGGACCGGCCTCCGGCCCCGTGCACGAACGACGCTTCGACGACGCCGACACGCAGGACTGACGGTAGCGCGGACCCAAGGTCGGCGAGCGCAGCGGGCCGTACGCGGACACATTCCGCCGAGCACGACGCGCTGCTACCCGGTAGCGCCGACCCATGGTCGGCGAGCGCAGCGGGCCGTACGCGGAGACATCCCGCCGAGCACGGCTCGGCGCTACAACGANTAGGGTGCCGGTCAGGACGACCGGCATACCCATGGTCGGCGAGCGCAGCGGGCCGTCCGCGGACACATTCCGCCGAGCACGGCTCGGCGCTACAACGACCGCAGCGTCCGACATCGGTAGCGCCGACCCATGGTCGGCGAGCGCAGCGGGCCGTCCGCGGACACATTCCGCCGAGCACGGCTCGGCGCTACAACAATCGCAGCATCCGACATCCGTAGCGCCGACCCATGGTCGGCGAGCGCAGCGGCGCGTCAGCCCCGGCCGAGCATGGCTCAGCGCCACAACGGCGGCATCACGGCTGTTGCAGCTCCAGCAGCTCGCCCCACAGCCCACCGTCGCCCCGCTCTACCCGCAGCCGCAGCCGCGTGCCGTGATCGATACGCAACGCCCAGCACAGGGCCACCGGCAGCCCGCATACCTGCGACAGCACCATCCGCAGCGGACCGCCGTGGCTGACGATCAGCGTTGGCGCCGCATCGTCGGCTTCCTCTGCATCGAACAGCCGATCCAGCGCGCGCGCGATCCGTCGCTCGAAGTGTCCCCAGCTTTCGCCGTTCGGCGGTGGCAACGCGTGCGGATCACGATGAAAGCCCAGCAGTGCCTGCTCGGGCAGCGTGTCGATGGCCACACCATCCCAGTCGCCGAAGTCCAGCTCTTCCCACTCCGCGTCCGGCTGCACCTCCAGCCCTCGCGGTACGGCCAGCGCCACGGCGGTGTGTAGTGCACGCAGGCGGGGCGAGCAGATCACACGCTCCCATTCGTGCAGGTCATAGGCGGCACACAGACCGTCATGCGCACCAGCCAACAACGGTGGATCGGTGCGTCCGTCCAGGTGGGTATCGCGTCCGGTACTGGCGTGGCGCACCAGGTCCAGGATCATCGCCCGCCCCCGGTGTGCCTGTCGTGCATCAGCGGGCGCACGCCCGGGCGTTCGAACAGGGGAACAACACAACACGGCATGGACGTCATCGGCAGATCTGGAACGAAACAGAGGCCATTCTAGTGCACCGGCCGCACCGCCCTGCATTGCCGCGTGTGATCGCTTAGACTGCGCGCACTTCAAGGTGACCTGCGGCGCGAGCTGGCAGGTTGAAACGGGAAGCCGGTGACACATCGTGAGATGCCACTCCGGCGCTGCCCCCGCAACGGTAAGCGCGTCACAAGCGGACATCACGCCACTGTGCCCAGCATGGGAAGGCGTCCGCCCGGTGGGTTCCCACCGACGGCAAGCCCGGAGACCGGCCAGGAAGCACCAGGTTGCGATGCGGAGGGCATCGGCGACGGCCATCGCGACCATTCGCGGTGCGCATCGCCCTGCCCCACGTGCCGCAGCTCCCTTTATGTCCGCGCGGGCGTGCGCGGCAGCCGGAGTTCCCTCATGTCAGTGCAGTCCCGAATCCTTTCCCTGGCCGTGCTTGCCGCACTGCCGGGCGTTGCCCACGCGCAGAACGCAGCGACCGCGCTCGACGAAGTGCTGGTCACCGCCACGCGCACCCCGATCGCGCTGACCGACAGCCTCAGCCCGGCGCAGGTGATCGACCGCGCCGCAATCGAATCCAGCCAGGCGACCTCGCTGCAGGACCTGCTGCGTGGCCGCGCCGGCATCAACCTGACCAACACCGGCGGACTCGGCAAGCAGAGCTCGCTGTTCCTGCGCGGCACCAACTCCTCGCACACCGTGGTGCTGGTGGACGGCGTGCGGATCAATACCGCCGACTTCGGCCTGGCCATGCTGCAGGACCTGCCGCTGGCGCAGATCGAGCGCGTGGAGATCGTGCGCGGGCCACAGTCCAGCCTGTATGGCGCGGATGCCATTGGCGGCGTCGTGCAGATATTCACCCGCCGCAACACAGGCGGATTCGCACCGCACCTGGAGCTGGGCGGCGGCAGCAACGGACTTCGCCAGGCCAGCGGCGGTATCGGCGGGGGCACGGAACGGGGCTGGTTCGGCATCGATATCGCCTACCAGCACAGCGATGGCATCGATGCCTGCCGCGGCTCGGCGGCCACCTTCCAAGGCTGCGGCGCGGATGAGCCAGACCGCGACGGCTACCGCAACCTGTCCAAGAGCGCGCGCGGCGGCTACCACGTCAACGACCAGTGGACCGTAGAGGGCAGCGCGTTGCGCGCCGAAGCGGAGAACCACTACGACGGCTATTACAACTATTCCGAGACCCTGCAGCAGGTACTGGCTGGCAAGGTCCGCTATGCCCCCTCTGAGCGGTTGACCGTGACCGCCAACATCGGCCGCAGCGACAACGAGTCCGACAACAGCGGCCCTTTCGGTGCGTTCGGCCGTGCGCAGACACAGCGTGACAGTGCCTCGGCGCAGGCTGACATCGGCCTTGCCGACGGCCAGCTGCTGAGCGGCGGCGTGGACTGGAGCGATGACAGCCTGGACGGCAGCAGCGCTGGCTATCTGGTCGACAGCCGTGACAACACCGGCGTGTTCCTGCAGTACCAGGGACGCTTCGGTCAGCACCAACTGCAGGCCAGCGTGCGCAACGATGACAACGAGCAGTTCGGTAACCACACCACCGGTTCGCTGGCGTGGGGCATGGAACTGGGCAGCGGCTGGAAGCTGACCGCCAGCCATGGCACCGCGTTCAAGGCACCTACTTTCAGCGATCTGTACGATCCGTGGAGCGGTGTTGCCGCCCTTGATCCGGAGAAGGCGCGCAGCACCAATGTCGGCGTCGCTCAGCAGGGCCAAGGCTGGCGCTGGGGCCTGGATGTTTACGAGACGCGCGTGGACGACCTGATCACGTATGACGCGGCAACCTTCCGCATGACGCAGGTAGAAAAGGCCCGCATCCGCGGAGCCGAGCTGACCGGCACCACCCGCGTGGCCGGTATCGACGTCAACGCGCAGCTGAGCTACACCGATCCGCGCAACCACACCGTCGGCACCCAGTACGACAACTGGCTGGCGCGTCGCGCGCAGCAGACCGCGCGCATCGATCTGGACCGCCGCTTTGGTGACGTGCGTGTGGGCGTCACCGGCTTCGGTGCCGGCAAGCGTTACGACGATGCCGCCAACACCGTGAAGCTGGGCGGCTACGGCACGCTGGACGTGCGCCTTGAGTACGCGCTGGGTCCAGACTGGTCGTTGCTGGCGCGTGCGGCGAACGTATTCGATCGCCGCTACGAAACCGTCGCCTGGTACAACCAGCCCGGCCGCGAGTACCAGCTCAGCGTGCGCTACCAGCCGCAGTAACGCAGCGGGAGTGGTAGCGCCGACCCATGGTCGGCGAGCGCAGCGGGCTGTGTGCGGAGACATTCCGCCGAGCACGGCTCGGCGCTACCACAGCGTCCGACAGCGGTAGCACCGAAGGCAGCGGCAGGAGCCGCGGCCAACGTCGCGTGCGACGGCCCGCAGGGTGCCGGTCAGGACGACCGGCATACCCATGGTCGGCGAGCGCAGCGGGCCGTGTGCGGAAGCATTCCGCCGAGCACGGCTCGGCGCTACCGTTACGCCCCGGCGCGCAACCCAGGCAGATCGCGCAGGTCATCGATCACGGTGACCGCTTCGTTGTGCTGCAGATCCAGCCCCCGCGGATAGCCATAGCGCACCAGGGCAACCGGCATGCCCGCATCCAGTGCGGCACGGTAATCCGTCAAGGAATCGCCCACCATCAGGCACGCGGCCGGGTCTTCGCCGAACTGCGCCGCGATGTGTCGCAAGGGCTCGCCACTCGGCTTTCGCTGCGGCAGCGAATCGCCTCCCAGTACCAACGCGAACACAGTGCCGATACCCAGGTGATCCAGCAGCGGCTGCACCAGCGCCGACGGCTTGTTGGTGCAGATGGCCATGGGCACATCACGCGCCTGCAGCACCTGCAGCGCCTCAGCGACGCCATCGAACAGCCGCGGACTGCGCAGCAGGCATTCGCGGTAATGCACCATGAAGCCCGGCATCACCGTGTCCAGATCGATCGTGCTGCCGGCCGCGGTGAAGGCCTGCTCCACGAGCCGGCGCACGCCATCGCCGATCCACGTCAACACGGTGGCCTCCGGCACGCGTGGCAGCTGCCAGTCCACCAAGGTGCGGTTGAGCGCCTCTGCGATATCAGCGGCACTGTCGACGAGCGTGCCATCAAGGTCGAACACGACCAGCGGATAGGGATACGTTGTTGCTTCGCTCACGGGGCGGCTGCGCAATGCGGGGGGATGCACAGTGTAGGGACCTGCGCCGTAACACCGCGTGGTCTCTGCGGACTGCTCTCCGCTGCGTCCGCACGGGCTCAGCAATAGGACGCGAACGCAGGGCCTGAAAAGCGGTCCACCAGGAAGTCGACGAAACTGCGCAGCAATGTCGATTGCTGTCGACGCGAGGCGTACACGGCATGCAGCCCCATCACGTCCAGCGTGTAGTCCGGCAGCAGCGCCACCAGTTCGCCGCTGGCCAACAGCGGATTCACCTGGTAAGCGGGCAGCATGGCGATCCCCGTCCCGCTGCGCACCGCCTCCAGCAGCAACGACGAATCGTTGGCACTGATGTTGCCCGATACACTCACCGCCACCTCGCGCCCATCCCGCCGCAGCCGCCATACCCCCTTGCCCACGTAGTGATGGGTCAGGCAGTTGTGCGATGCCAGCTCTTCCGCGCTCTGCGGCGTGCCGTGCTGCCGCAGGTAAGCCGGGGCCACGCACAGCACCGACCGGCAGTCCGCCAACCGCCGCGCTATCAGCGCCGGATCGATCTTCCGTGAAATGCGCACCGCCAGATCGATGCGCTCTTCCACCAGATTGACGATGCGGTCCACCATCAGCAGTTCGATCCGTGCCTGCGCGTGGCGCTTCACGTAGTCCGCAACGGCGGGCGCCAAATGCAGCTGCCCGAACGACACGCTGGCCGTTACGCGCAACACACCGTGCGGCTCGGGATCCTGGCTGGCCAGCTCATCTTCCAGCGCCTGACGCACGCTACGCATCTGCTGGAAATGCGACAGCGCAACGTCGCCCGGCCCCGTCAGCCCCACCCGGCGGGTCGTCCGGTGCAGCAGGCGCGCGCCGAGCCACTGCTCCAGCTCCGCCAGATAACGGGTCACCATGGGCCGTGACATGTCCAGGGCCTCCGCCGCAGCCGTCAGACTGCCGCGCTCGGCGACCTCGATGAACACGTCGATGGCAGTAAGTCGGTCCACTTGTTCGATCCATGCAACAAACACGGTCGTTATACGCTGTTTTTCGAACCAGTGGCGACGCCTACAGTGATCGCTCCCAACCGCTACGGAGCTCCCCCATGAAGATCGCCCTCGTCGGTGCCACCGGCAACATCGGTCGCCAGATCGCCCGCCACGCCTTGGCCAAGGGCCATCAGGTAACGGCCATCGTGCGCAGTGAAAAAGCGCTCCCCGCCGAGCTGGCAGGCGCTTCCCTGGCCATCGCCCCGTTGGACGATGCCGCCGCACTGGCCGCCGTCATCCGTGGACACGATGTGCTGGCCAGCGCCTACGGCCCGCGCCCCGGCGATGACATCGGCCAGATCCCCGTCGTGGCCGCGCAACTGGTGGCAGCCGCGCGCGAAGCCAGCGTGCCGCGGCTGGTGGTGGTAGGGGGTGCGGGCAGCCTGGAGGTCGCCCCGGGCCTGCAACTGGTCGACACACCGGATTTCCCGGCCGCTTACAAACCCTTCGCACTCGCCGCACGCGATGCACTGACCCAGCTGCGCCCGGTACAGGACATCGACTGGACGTTCTTCTCGCCCGCCGCAGAAATCGGCCCCGGTGAAGAACGCGGAACCTACCGCGTACAGGCCAGGACCTTCCTCACCGACGCTGACGGCCACAGCCGCATCAGCTACGCCGACTATGGCGCCGCCTTTGTCGAAGAACTCGAAACCAACGCCCACCCGCGCGAAATCATCACCGCCGCCTACTGACGAAAACGGGGACGGAGGGAATTAATTTCGATTAATTCCCTCCGTCCCCGTTTTGGAAGAGGTCGCCCTGCAGGACGGGCTCGCGCTCGCGGAAGCCGCCCAGGCCGACGCCGACCAGCCGGTAGCGGGTGTCTTCTGGCAGGTCCACGCGGGCCCGCAGGGCCAGTGCGATGTCACGCAGCGCTTCCATTGATTCCGGCGCGCGCTCCGGCGTGTAGCTGCGGGTCAGGATGCGGAACTGCGCGGTCTTCAGCTTCAATACCACGGTATGCCCGATGCGGTCGGTCTTGCGCGTGGCTGTCCAGGTCTTCTCGGCCAACTGCACGATGGCCGGCTCCAGTGCATCCAGCGGCAGGTCTTCGGCGAAGGTGTCCTCCGACGATATCGACTGCACCTGCTGGTCGGGCTCCACCGGACGTTCGTCGATGCCGCGCGCGCGGTTGTACAGGCTGCGGCCGAAGCTGCCGAAGGCTTCCTCCAGCGACGCCGCCGACCAGGCGCGCAGGTCGCCGCAGGTGATGATGCCCAACGCTGCCAGCTTGCCCTCCATCACCGCGCCGACGCCCGGGACCTTCTTCACCGGTAGCGGCAGCAGAAACGCATCCACCCGCTGCGGCGTCACCACGAACTGCCCATCCGGCTTGCGCCAGTCCGACGCGATCTTCGCCAGGAACTTGTTCGGCGCGATGCCGGCAGAGGCGGTCAGCGCGGTCTCATCGCGGATCTGCGTGCGTATCTCGCGGGCGATGTCGGTTGCCAGCGCGATGCCGGATTTCGGCACGGTCACATCCAGGTACGCCTCGTCCAGCGACAGCGGCTCCACCAGGTCGGTGTGGCGCAGGAAGATCTCGCGTACCTGCCGCGAAACCGCCTTGTAGCGGGCGAAGTCCGGCGGCACGAACACGGCATCCGGGCACAGCCGTTCAGCCCGCAGTGCCGGCATGGCCGAGCGGATGCCGAACACCCGGGCCTCGTAGGAGG
This sequence comes from Stenotrophomonas sp. CFBP 13718, assembly GCF_014842145.1. Lineage (NCBI taxonomy): Bacteria > Pseudomonadati > Pseudomonadota > Gammaproteobacteria > Lysobacterales > Lysobacteraceae > Stenotrophomonas > Stenotrophomonas sp. CFBP 13718. The sequence continues at coordinate 11,699 of NZ_JACYVC010000013.1, read as the reverse complement.
CCGCGCAGACCACCGAACGCGCCCCACGCCACGCCACCACCACCGGCCTTCCGCGCAGTGACGGGTCATCGCGCTGCTCCACCGACGCGTAGAACGCGTCCATGTCAACGTGGATGATCTTGCGCATAGTGCTCATGATGAAGGGAAAGGGGGCATTCGACCTTGGTGGGCCACACGCCGAAGTATGGTCGTTGCACATCAACAGGATGCGCGTTTTCAGCTGTACACACTACGCGTGCGTACGGTGGAAATGTTTGATTGAAACCATTCCCGTCATGCATCCTCGGGCGCTTGATTACCCGTTCTTCGCTTCCAGGATCGTGCTTTCCATGACTCGTCTCCACGCGTTCGACCGCGACCAGCTGCTGGCCAGCGCCCGCGGTGAACTGTTCGGCGCCAGCGCCGGGCGCCTGCCCAACGACCCGATGCTGATGTTCGACCGCATCACCGACATCCGCGATGACCGCGGCCCGCACGGCAAGGGCATGGTACGCGCAGAACTGGATATCCGTCCGGACCTCTGGTTCTTCAAGTGCCACTTCGCCGGCGACCCGGTCATGCCCGGCTGCCTGGGGTTGGATGCCATGTGGCAGCTCACCGGCTTCTTCCTGACCTGGCTCGGCGCCCCCGGCCGGGGCCGTGCGCTTGGCTGTGGCGACGTGAAGTTCACCGGCCAGGTCCTGCCCGACGCCAAGCTGGTCAGCTATGAAGTCGACATCACCCGGGTCATCAACCGCAAGCTGGTGATGGCCCAGGCCGACGCCCGCATGCTGGTGGATGGCCGCGAAATCTACGTCGCCAAGGATCTGCGCGTGGGCCTCTTCACTTCCACCGAGAACTTCTGATGCGTCGCGTCGTCATTACTGGAATGGGCATCACCTCGTGCCTGGGCAACGACCTGGACACCGTATCGGCGAACCTGCGTGCCAGCCGCCCCGGCATCACCGCCCTGCCTGACCATGCCGAAGCCGGCCTGCGCAGCCAGGTCGGTGGTCGCGTGGACCTGGACCTGGATGCGTTGATCGACCGCAAGCTCAAGCGCTTCATGAGCGATGCCTCGGCGTTCGCCTACATCGCCGCACGCGATGCCATCGCCGATGCCGGCCTGACCACCGAACAGGTGAGCAACCCGCGTACCGGCCTGATCGCCGGTTCCGGCGGTGGCTCCAGCGAGTGGCAGGTGGAAGCGGCCGATATCCTGCGCAGCCGCGGCGTGCGCAAGGTCGGCCCGTACATGGTGCCGCGCACGATGTGCAGCACGGTGTCGGCCTGCCTGGCCACCGCGTTCCAGATCAAGGGCCTCAGTTATTCGTTGTCGGCCGCCTGCGCCACCTCGGCACACTGCATCGGCGCGGCCGCCGACCTGATCCGCCACGGCGCGCAGGACATCATGCTCGCCGGTGGCGGTGAAGACCTGCACTGGTCGATGAGCGTGATGTTCGATGCGATGGGCGCGCTGTCCACCGGCTTCAACGAGACCCCGGCCACGGCCTCGCGCCCGTATGACAAGGACCGCGACGGCTTCGTCATCGCCGGCGGCGGTGGCATGCTGGTGCTGGAAGACTACGACCACGCCATTGCGCGCGGTGCCACCATCCATGCCGAGCTGATCGGCTATGGCGTGACCTCCGATGGCGCCGACATGGTCGCTCCGTCCGGCGAAGGTGCGGTGCGCTGCATGAAGATGGCCATGGAACACGTGGACCGTCCGCTGGATTACCTCAATACGCACGGCACGTCCACGCCGCTGGGCGACGTCACCGAGCTGGGTGCGATCCGCGAAGTATTCGGCGAGGCCATTCCGCCGCTGTCGTCGACGAAGGCGCTGTCGGGCCATTCGCTGGGTGCGGCAAGCGTGCACGAGGCGATCTACTGCCTGCTGATGATGCGCGATGGGTTCATTGCCGGTTCGGCGAACATCACCGAGCTTGATCCGAAGGTGGAAGGATTCCCGATCGTGCGCGAGAGCCGCGAGCAGCAGCTGGATACGGTGATGTCCAACAGCTTCGGCTTCGGCGGCACCAACGCCGCGTTGGTGTTCGGCCGGGTCTGAGCCGATCCGCTGGGCGCAGCCGGATAACGGTCGTGACGGGAGCGCCAGGTAGCGCCGAGCCAGGCTCGGCGTCACCCCACACCGCGCGAGGGTGCCTCAGCGTGCAGCCGCCAACCAGGGCACCAGCAGGGCCCGCACGTCATGCAGTGAGTCCACGATGCGGTGGCCCAGCGCACGCAGGCTGTCATCCGGATGCACCAGATCGGGCACCTGGATGGCGGTCATGCCCGCGGCCACGGCGGCCCGCGTGCCGGCGGGCGAATCCTCCAGCGCCAGGCAGCGCGCCGGGTCCTTGCCCAGCCGCTGCGCGGCCAACAGGTAGATATCCGGCGCCGGCTTGGGGTGTTGCACATCGCTGCTGGTCACCACCGCGTCGAAGTACGGCAGAAGGCCACTGGCCCCCAGCTTGCGGTTGGCGCGGGGTTGCCGGGTAGAGGTCGCCACCGCACGCGGCACGCCGTGCGTCTTCAGCAGATCGAGCAGTTCCAGGATGCCCGGGCGCAGCGGCAGGCCGGCCTGGGTGCGCGCCTCGTACAGGTCATGGCAGTTCGAAAACAGGGAGGCGATCCGCGCCTCGTCGACGTGCTGCAGCAGAAGCCGCTCGCAGTCACGATCACCCAGCCCCACCATCTGCAGGAAGAATCCATCGGGCAGCGCGATGCCCATTGCCGCCGATGCCTCGCTCCAGCAGGCAATCGACACCCGCTCGCTGTCGATCATCAGACCGTCCATGTCGAAGATGACGGCGTCGGGGCGGCACGGCAAAGCGGCAATCTCGCTCACGGCGCGAACAGGGTGTCCAGATCGGTCGCATCCAACGGACGCCACTGCCCCTCTTCCAGCCCTTGCAGTCCCAGCCCACCCACACGGCTGCGGTGCAGCGCGTCGACGTGGTTGCCGACCGCAGCGAACATCCGCCGCACCTGGTGGTAGCGGCCCTCATGCAGCACCAGCGTCGCGCTGCGCGGGCCATGCACGGTCAGCTCGGCCGGCAGCAGCGGGGTCTTCTCCGCTTCCAGCATCAGCGCGCCGCTGGCGAACTGTCCTGCCTCGTCACCGCGCAGGTCCTCAGCCAGCTCCACCTCATACACCTTCGGCAGCTTGGCCTTCGGCGAGATGATCCGGTGCAGCAGCCCACCGTCGTCGGTCAGCAGCAGCAGGCCACTGGTATCGCGGTCCAGTCGACCCACCGTGGACAACACCGGGTCACGATCGCGGTAGCGCGGCGGCAGCAGGTCATACACCAGCCGCCCCTTGTCCTTGGTCGAACAGGTGACACCGCGCGGCTTGTGCAGGGCGATGGTCAACCCGACCGGGGCGTCCAGCGGCTCGCCGTCCACGCGGATGGCCTCGTGCGCCACTTGATCGTCGGCGTACAGGACCTCGCCCTCCGCATCGGTGACGCGGCCCTCGCGAAACAGCCACTGCACCTGCTTGCGGCTCCCGTAGCCCAGGTTTGCAATCAGCTTGACCAGCTTCACCGGCTGCCTCCGCGCACCGCCTCGATCAGCTTGAACCCATCACGCTCGGCCACGACCCGCACGGTGCCGAAGCTGTCGTTGAGCACGTTTTCGTAGGGCAGGTGACGGTTGGCGACCACGAACAACCGGCCACCCCGCTTCAACGCCTGCGCGGCCACGGCGATGAACCGCTGGCCGATGTCCGGCCGGTTCTCGCGCGAGGGCGTGTGGAAGGGCGGATTGCTGATGATCACGTCGTAGCCCGGCTCGATGCCGGCGGTGACGTCGCGCCACAGGAACTGCACCGGCAGCGCGCGCGGCGGCTCGGCCAGGTTGAACCGCGCCAGGTCCAGCGCGCGTCCTTCCGCTTCATAGAGGTCCAACGCACTGATGGCGGGGCAGCGCTCCAGCAGTTCGCGCGACAGGTAGCCGTAGCCGGCGCCCAGGTCGGCCGCACGCCCGGCCAGATCGGCGGGCAGATGCTCGGCCAGCAGCACCGACGCAGGGTCCGTACGGTCCCATGCGAACACCCCGGGGCGGCTGATGAAGCGCCCGCCCAGGATCGGGCGCGGGGTATCCAGTGCCGCCCAGCGCTTGGCCAGCGCCTCGTCGTGCTGTCCCGCTGCAGGGGCGCTCCAGTACACGCGGCAATGGTGCTTGGTCAGGCTGCCGCCCAGCCCGGTCAACTGCTTGAAGTCGCCCTCGCCCGAGCGTGCGCCTTCATCGTTGTGCTGGCAGGCGACAATCACCCCGCCTGGTGCCAGCAGGGTCAGCGCACGGGCAAACAGCGCGCGCGCTTCGTCGCGCTGGCGCGGCGGCAGGACCAGCACCAACGCATAGCGGCCCGCCTGCTCGGCACCCAGTTCGGCGGCAACCTCGAAGCCACCGGCCTCCAGGGCCTGTGCGAAGGGGGCGAAGCTCTGCTCGCAGATGACCTCCCGACCCTGCGCCTGCTCGCGCAATGGCCAGCCATCGCGCGCGCGCAGGAAGGCCGCCGGCCCCTGCGGCCAGCGCAGCAGGCCTTGGGACAAGGGCAGGAACAAGGTCTGCAGCGGGGCGTCGTCGCGGGCGGCCATCGGGCACGTAAGCCTTGGAATCTTCAGGGGGCGACCATTGTAGCGGCTCCGCGCCACCGGCTTGCTGACCGCCCGCTTTGCGAAAACCCAACATCCCCTTGATGCAACGCGAACACCCCAGCGGTCAGGGTAGGGGCACCCCCGCAATCCTTGGAGATACCGCATGCGTGCCTTGTTCGTCGGTGGCGTGGTCGACAACAGTGAGATGGACCTGGAGGGCAGTCAGCCGCCCGTGCACTATCCGGAAGATACCGGCGGTGGACATGCCCGCTACCGCCTGCATCAGGTCGGCAAGACCGGCGATGGCAGCGTTGCCTATGCGGTTTATGGGGCACCGGACCTGGCCGATGAGGAGATCAGCCGCGTCGCAGACGAGCGCGCCTACGAGCGCCGCTTCGAAGCAACCGCAACACCGTTCGAACACTGATCCCCAGCGGGAGCGGGCCGTCCAACGGCCCGTCCCTGTGTGGTTGCGCTAGCGCCCCGTCACCGGGGGCAGGTCGCGGATCTCGACGATCTCATCCAACCACACGTTGTGCTGCTGGGCGGGCGTATCGAGATCATCCAGCCGCAGCTGGCCGTTGCTGCCTTCATCGCCGGCTTCATCGCGATACTGCTGGATCGTCGGGCGTACCGCGACGGTACCCAGCACACGGCGGCCGTCATCGAGCATCAGCTGCACACGTGAGTCGCCATCGAGGCGGGGAATCAAGGCTTCCAGCGCAGCAATGCGCGCCGGGTCGGTATGGATACGCGGGGCGGTTCTGGACATGGGTAGGTACCTCCTGCCTGCAGCGTCGCTCATGGGTCGTGAAAACTCAGTGCAACGCGGCCTGCGTGGCGGGAAGCTGCACGTGCCGCACGGCGGCCACCAACTGCGCCACCGAATACGGCTTTGCGACATGCTCCTGGAACCCGGACGCCAACGCACGGCGACGATCATCCGCGCGTGCCAGTGCGGTCACTGCCACGGCCGGCAACGCCGCCGCGTCCACGGCCATGTCCTCGCGCAGCGTACGGATCAAGCCGTAGCCGTCCATCCCTGGCATGCCGATATCGGTCAGTAATACATCAAAGCGTTCGTGGCGGTTCTCGTCCAGCAATGCCAGCGCCTCGCCGGCGGACGCCGCAGCGGTTACCGCTGCACCCTGCTCTTCCAGCATGCGGCGCAGGTATTCCAGCACTTCCACCTGATCTTCCACGGCCAGCACGTGCAGGCCGCGCAGTGGATAGGGCTCCACCACGCGCTCGATGATGGGGCCGCCGCTGATCACCTCGCGCAGCGGGCGCGAGCCCTGGTCCTGCACATAGCGCGGCAGCCGCACGGTAAAGGTCGCGCCATGGCCGTGGCCTTCGCTGGCAGCGGACACCGTGCCGCCATGCAGCTCCACCAGCTGCTGCACGATGGCCAGGCCGAGGCCAAGTCCACCATGGCGTCGCGTGGTGGTTCCGTCGGCTTGGCGGAAGCGTCCGAACAGATGGCCGATGAATTCCGGTGCGATGCCATCGCCGCTGTCCTGCACGGTCACCTGCCAGCCGTCGGGCAGGTCTTCCAGCCGCAGCTTCAGGAAGCCCTCGGCCGGGGTGAACTTGATCGCGTTCGACAGCAGGTTCCACAACACCTGCTGCATGCGTGTCGCATCGCCCAGCACCAGGCAGGGACCATCGGGCAGCTCGATGCTGACGTCCAGCGCCTTGCCCTCTGCCACCAGTTCCTGCGCACCCAGCGCCTCGTTCAGCTGGTCGCGCAGATCCAGCACTTCCACTTCCAGCTGCACCTTGCCCAGCAGCATGCTGCTCAGGTCCAGCATGTCCGAGATCAGGCGCTTCTGCGCATTGGCACTGCTGGCGATCACGCCCAGGCCCTTGCGCAGCGGACTGTCCGCCTCGACCCGCTGCAGCAACAGCTCGCTCCAGCCCAGGATGGTGGTCAACGGCGTACGCAGCTCGTGCGACAACGTGGCCAGGAACTCGTCCTTCAGCCGCGCCGTGTTCTCTGCCGCGCTGCGTGCTGCGCGCTCGGACTGCAGCAGCTCTTCGCGCGCCAGTTCGATCTCCCGGCGTTCAGTGACATCCGGGCTGCTGCCCGCGAGGCCGACGAAGTGACCCTGACGGGAGAACCGCGGACGTGCGTTCATCTCCAGCCAGCGCCATTCGCCATCGGCGCGGCGCGCCCGTACCAGCGTCTGCATCGAGCGCTGCGCCGACAGCGCTTCGCGCAGTTCGTACTCAAACACCGACGCATCGTCGGGATGCACCAGCCCCCGCCACACGTCTTCCGGCAGGCGGCTTTCGTCGCCGCCGAAGAACTCGGTGAACGCACTATTGACGAACCGCGAATGGCCGAGCTCGTCCAGCACCCACACCGGCATCGGCAATCCATCCGCCAGTGCACTGAAGCGCGCTTCGCTCTCGCCCAGCTCGCCCTCGATCTGCTTGCGTGCGCTGACGTCGAAGAACAACACCGCGACCGTATCATCCCCCGCTGCCCCGACCTGCACCGCATCGACCGAGTACGAGCGGCCCAGCGCCCGCGCCTCCATCTCGAACTGGGCGGGCTGGCCCGTGCGGGCGACACGGCCGTAGATGCGGAACCAGTCCGCTTCATGGCCAGGCTCCAGCTCGGACATGCGCTTGCCCACCGGATCGATAAGACCGGTATGGCGGGCGAAGGAATCGTTCACTTCAAGGAACAGGTAATCCACAGGCCGCTCGTTCTCGAACAGCACCTTGATCACGCAGAACCCCGCATACATGCGTTCCAGCACATGCCGGTGGTGGTCCGCAGCACTGGGCACAGCCGGGCGGGACGGGGTTTCCACGGTCGTATCGAGAGAGGACAAGGGCATGGTCAGCCTGGGAACAGTCAGCACAGCATGGTCCAGACTGCGTATTCGCAGCGTCAAGCGCCAACGGTCACGTATCAGGCGATGAATTGCCCATGAGCGCGGACCGCCTGCGACCGCCGGGCCCTTGTCCGGCCCCGACGACAGGCCCACACTGGATCGCACACCCACTGCGCCGCCTGCGGCGCTGGAGCCAGGTCATGACCCGCCTCTCGACACCCCGGCTGCTGCTGGCCACCTTGCTTGCTACTGCGGCGATCACCGCCACGGCGGCGCCGCGTACCGTTACCGATCCCCAGGCGCCGCGCGCACTGGAAGCCGACGGCCCGGTCAGCGTGAAGTGGAACGACCCCAGCGGATTCACCGAACTGCGCAACAGCACCAACCGGTTCGAGGCCGAGCGCGGCAACTGGGTACAGCAACTGGCCGAGTACACGCGCAAGACCGCCAGCAAGAGCCTGCAGCCCGGCCAGCTGCTGGATGTCACCTTCGTGGACATCAAGCGTGCCGGTGATTTCGAGCCGTGGCAGGGGCCGCGGGCCAGCGACATCCGCATCATGCGTGACATCTATCCACCCCGGATCACCCTGGCTTACACCCTGAAGGGGGCGGACGGCACCGTGATCGACCAGGGCGAAGCCGCGCTGCGTGACAGCGGCTACCTGCACGGCAGCGTGGGCCTGCACAGCAGCAGCGACCCGTTGCGCTACGAAAAGAAGCTCATCGACGATTGGGTGCGCCGCGACCTGGCCAAGCGGATCGCCGCCAACTGAGCGGATCCCGGGGCCCGGGCCTTCCACGCCAGGCGTGGAAGGAGCCGAGCCCATCGCGGCTCAGCAGTACTCGCGCCTTACCCGCTTGACCGCACACGGCAGCTGGTACGCGCTCACCCCGCACCGCGGCGCCAGCTCGGACAGTGACAACGCCTGCCCACCCCACAGCTGCACCTCGCTACCCACGCCCGCCGCTGCGTGCCGGGTCAGGTCCACGGTCAACATGTCCATCGATACCCGGCCGATGACTTCACCGGGCTGCCCGTCGATCACCACCGGCGTGCCATTCGGAGCGAACTGGGGATAGCCGTCGGCGTATCCCATCGCCACCACCCCGACCCGGGTGCGCTGGGGGGCAACGAAGCGCGCCCCGTAGCCCACCGGCTCGCCAGCCTCGATCCACCGCTCGGCGATCACCTTCGAGCACATGGTCATCACCGGCCGCAGCCGTGCGGTGACGTCCGAACCGACGGCAAGGGGATTGGCGCCGTACAGCATGAGGCCCGGCCGTACCCAGTCACTGCGCACATCCGGCCAGCCCAGCAAGGCCGGCGAATTGCACACGCTGGTCCTGCCCGCCAAGCCGTCGATCGCCGCGGCGAACAGCGCCGCCTGCTCATGCGTGCGTTCACTGTCGAGTTCGTCGGCGCGCGCCAAGTGCGTCATCAGCACGATCTCGCCCACCTGCGGCAATGCGGACAGACGCGCGTGCGCGGCGCGGAACGTCGGTACGTCCAGGCCGAGGCGGTGCATACCGCTGTCCAGCTTCAACCACACTGTCAACGGTACCGGCGATGCGAACGCAGCCAGCGCCTCCACCTGCCAGGGCGCGCCCACGGCCGTCCACAGGCCATGCTCGGCGATCAACAGCAGCTCGCTGGCCTCGAAGAACCCTTCCAGCAGCAGGATGGGCGCGCGGATACCTGCCCCGCGCAGCTCCAGCGCTTCTTCGATGGTGGCGACCGCAAAGCCATCGGCCTCGCTTTCCAGTGCCTGCGCGCAGCGCACCGCACCGTGGCCGTAGGCATCGGCCTTCACCACGGCCAACGCCTTGCCACCGCCCAGCTCCCGCGCCAGCCGATAGTTGCTGCGCAGCGCTTCCAGGTCGATCAACGCACGTGCGGGGCGCATTGCAGGCTCTCCCTGTGCGATGCCGGAACGGCCTTGCTGCCGTAGCGGAAAATATCCAACCCTTCCGTGCTGATCTGCGGCTGGCGCGCGCTCATCAGGTCAGCCAGGTAGCGTCCCGAGCCGCAAGCCATCGTCCAGCCCAACGTGCCATGGCCGGTGTTGAGGAACAGATTGCGGAACGGCGTGGCGCCCACCACCGGCGTGCCATCCGGCGTGGCCGGGCGCAGCCCGGTCCAGAACTCGGCGCGCGACAGGTCACCGCCCTTGGGATACAGATCGCGCACCACCAACTCCAGCGTCTCGCGGCGGCGCGGCGACAGGGACAGGTCGAAACCCGCGACCTCGGCCATGCCGCCTACGCGGATGCGGTTGTCGAAGCGGGTGACCGCCACCTTGTAGCTCTCATCCAGGATCGTCGACGTCGGCGCCATGGCCGGGTCGGTGATCGGCAGGGTCAGCGAGTAGCCCTTCAACGGGTACACCGGCAGGTCCAGCCCGAGGGGGGCGACCAAGGCCGGCGAGTAGCTGCCCAGCGCCACCACGTAGTGATCGGCGGTTTCCAGTTTGCCGTCCACGCGCACGCCGGTGATGCGGTCGCCGTCGTGCTGCACGCCGGCGATATCCACGTCGTAGCGGAACTCCACGCCCGCCTCGGCGGCCATTGCCGCCAGCCGACGGGTGAACAGCTGGCAGTCACCGGTCTGGTCGCGCGGCAGCCGCAGCGCCCCCACCAGCCCATCCACGTGCGCCAGCGCGGGCTCGGCCGCGATGATGCCGGCACGGTCCAGCACCTCATACGGCACGCCGTACTGCGCCAACACCTCGATGTCCTGCGCGGACGCGTCCAGCTGCTGCTGGGTGCGGAACAGCTGCGTGGTGCCCAGCTCGCGCCCTTCGTAGTCGATGCCGGTTTCCGCGCGCAACTGGTTCAAGCAGTCGCGGCTGTACTCGGACATGCGCACCATGCGCGCTTTGTTGATCGCGTAGCGCTCGTGCGTGCAGTTGCGCAGCATCTGCCACAACCAGCGGTACTGGGCCAAGTCCATGCCGGGGCGGATCGCCAACGGCGCGTGTTTTTCAAACAGCCAACCGATCGCCTTGCGCGGCACACCCGGCGCCGCCCACGGTGAGGTGTAGCCGAACGAGAGCTGGCCGGCATTGGCGAAGCTGGTCTCCAGCGCCGGCCCCGGCTGACGGTCGAGCACGGTGACGTCGAAACCGGCCTGGCGCAGGTACCAGGCACTGGTGGTGCCGATGACGCCGCTGCCAAGGATGAGAACGCGCATGAAACTTCTCCAACCCGATCATTCCCTGCGCACAGGCACGCTGGGACCCTATTCGGAGAAGTATAGTCAGCACAAACCAGTGAATTTGCGCGTTTTTTGAAAGCAGATCAGGATATTCACCTGAAATCCATACTCCGCAGGTGACCCGATGGCCACGCGTATCCGCGACCTCGACAAAATTGACCGAAAAATACTGCGCATCCTGCAGGCGGAGGGCCGTATTTCCTTCACTGAACTGGGCGAACGCGTCGGACTGTCGACGACGCCGTGTACGGACCGGGTGCGCAGGCTGGAACGCGAGGCGGTCATCACCGGGTACCACGCCCATCTGGACCCCGCGGCGGTGAAGGCAAGCCTGCTGGTCTTCGTGGAAATCAGCTTGGCGTACAAGTCCGGCGACATCTTCGAGGAGTTCCGCCGCGCGGCCCTGAAGCTGCCCAACGTGTTGGAATGCCATCTGGTGTCGGGGGATTTCGACTATCTGCTGAAGGCACGCATCAGCGAGATGGCGTCGTACCGCAAGCTGCTTGGCAGCACCTTGCTGACCCTGCCCCATGTGCGCGAATCAAAGAGCTACATCGTGATGGAAGAGGTCAAGGAGACGTGGAGCCTGCCGATTCCTGATTGACTGGATGCGGCAGTGCCGGCCCTTGGCCGGCACCCTTTCCTCGCTTTCACGGTGTGGCGTCAGCGTTGCTGCTTGGATCCCTGCTGCGGCTTGTCCTGCGGCTGCTTGGTTTTCTGCGCATCCGCCTGTTGTTGCTGCTGCTGCGGCTGACGACCCTGCTGCGATTTGTCCTGCGACTTATCGTCTTTGTTCTGCGTACCCATGATGGCGCTCACTTGAGGGATGGCGCCTTGGTCGGCGCAGGCCCACCTTCTGCCTGCCTGGGTTACTGGCGGGCGAATGTCGCGTGAGCTGGCGTCTTGATTGTGCTGACTGTGCGGGGGGACTGGTCGAGCGGGTGAGACCCTCGCGACTGGTTGCCTGCTGCTGCATCGGGGGGGGCCGGGCGGTGGGGCGGGTCGGGGGACGGCAAAAGCCGCTCCTGCGTGCCTCGTTTCGCGCCATCC
>NZ_JACYVC010000012.1:0-134563 GCF_014842145.1 Stenotrophomonas sp. CFBP 13718 | reverse complement strand
GCGTCCTGGAACAGCAGGTTGCCGGGGTGGCCGGGGCTGTCCATGCGCATCGCGCCATCGCGCTTGTGCGCATCTTCGGCCGCCTTGCGGGCCGGTTCACCCGGATCCAGCGGGCCGCGGATGCGGTCGTAGACGTCCACGGCCACGCCCGGCACGCCGCGCGCGCCGGTGGTGACCGCACCGCGCAGCAGTTCCATCTTGTCGCGGTACTCATCGATCATCCGCGCGTTCTGCTTGGCCAGCGCCTGCGTGGCAGGGTCGTCCAGCACCGAGCCGCTGTCAGCGAAATTGCCGAGCTTGTGTGCGCCCAGCGAGCCGCCGGCGGCGACCAGCGCCGAATCCGGAATCACGCCGTTGTACCACTTGTTGCTGAAACCGGCGTTGCCCAGCGTGCGGATCTCATCGGGCCTGGCGTACAGTCGCACCTCGCCGTAATGGCCGGACGCGGCGCTGACCGGATCCGATGCCATGGCGTGGTTGATCACGCTGTTGCCGCCTTCGGGAATGCGCAGGCCCAAACTGGCGGCGCCGTAGGCGTTGAAGGTTTCGCCCTTCAGGTCGAAGTGGTGGGCGGTGACCTGGGCCAGCGCTCCGCCCAGCGAGTGCCCGGTGACGCTGACTTCCGGGGCCCGGCCTTCGTTCTCGCCGATGTGCTTGGACAGCGCGACCGCACGCTGGGTCAGCGCGATGGCATCGTTGGCCTGCAGGTTGTAGCGCGCCAGCACCATGCCGCCATCGGCAAGCACGGCGTCCTGCAGGATCTCCTCGGTGCCGCGATGGGAGACGATGATCTCCCCGGTGTCTTCGCGCTGGTAGATCGTGCCCTGGTAGCCGTTCTGCCGGTTGTTTACGTGCTCCAGCACCTTGTAGTTGTGCCCATTGAGCGGCACAACTTCTTCCTGGCCAGGCGCGCGGCGGCCGACCTTGTGGTCTTCATAGGCATCGGCGGAAAGCGCGGCGTAGTCGCGGTGGGTGAGCGGCATCAGCGCACCTCATGGGCGGTCAGGGTGGCGGTGAACAGCGCATCCTGCAGTTCCGGGCGGAACCGCGACGGGTCTTCGTGGCCGGCTTGGCCGAAGTCCGGCACCGACTCCACGCGCGGGTAATCGCGGTCCGGGTAATGGCGGGTCAGTGCCTTGCCGGCGATGAACGTGTCCGCTTCGATGAACGAGGTAAAGCGGGTTTCGCCCTCGGCGCCGGTGGCCTTCAACATCGCGCCGGCACCACTGAACGTCCATTTGCAGACACCGCGGCCGTAGTAATCCTCATCCAGCATGCGGTCCAGGTACACCGTGCCGCGGTACTCGGTATCGGACACCTTCTTCAGCTGCACCGGTTCCTGGCTGGTGATGCGCGCGGGCATGCCGGTGGCCGGGACGATGCGGCCGCATTCCTGCTCGTTGGTGACGTCGTACTGGGCCACGCCTTCCACTACGGCGAACGTACCGGGGGCATCGGCGAGGCTCAGCACCAGCTCGAACGCCTGGCGTGGGCTGGGATTGAGCTTGGCCAGGCCACGGCCGCCGTTTTCGACGTCCTGTTCGGCGGTGGTGATTTCCTGGTTCATGGCGTTCTCCGGGTGGCAGGCGGTGAGGAGGAGCAGGGCAGCGCACGGCAGAAACGTTCGGCGCACTTGGGGCCTCCTGGCTGCGGATGGGAAGGGGGAAGTCGATGCGGTCATGCTGTGGCCACGGAAGCCATCGAGCGCGCCGGTGGCAGGCGCAGAGCAGGGCGCATGCACGGGAACCCGGGGTTCGAACCGGCGTGCGGGGCTGCGATGTTGTCTCCATTCCTTGGCGACATGTGCTCGATTCGTGACGGTGAGACGTACGTTTTACCAAATTGGCGTTCCGATTGCGTCAAAGTGTTGGCGCGTGGGTAGCGGGATTGCATCGGTAGCGCCGAGCCAGGCTCGGCGGAATGCCCAATCCCAGGCCGGATCAGCCGCACTGCAGACCCCCGCCGAGCGTGGCTCGGCGCTACCATGGCCTGGAGTTTCGAAGGCCATCACGTGATCAGGGGAACCGTTTGAATCCGCAGGAAGATGCCATTGACCGCGTGCCTATCGAGCACGAGGCGTTCCTGCGTAGCCAGCTGATCACCTACATCGGCAACAAGCGGGCGCTGCTGCCCTTCGTAGAAGCTGGCATCGTGCATGCGATGGCGTGTCTGCAGAAGCCGACCATCCATTTCCTGGATATGTTTTCCGGTTCCGGCGTAGTGGCCCGGCTGGCCCGGCGCTATGCCGCGACCCTGCACTGCAACGATCTGGAGCGGTACAGCGAGGTAGGCAACCGCTGTTATCAAGCCAATGCGCAGGAGGTGGACACTGGCGCGTTGGCGGACGAACTTGACCGAGTGGCCCGCCGCGTTGCGCAGGATAGCGCCCCGGGTTTTCTCTGCGAGCTGTACGCTCCGCGCGACGATGACAACATCGAGCCCGGTGAGCGGGTGTTCTATACGCGGCGCAACGCGATGTTCCTGGATACCTTCTGCCAGGTTGTAGCCGATACGCCGGAAGAGTTGAAGCCGTTCCTGCTGGGGCCGGTGCTCGCCCAGGCGTCGATGTACACCAATACGTCCGGCGTGTTCAAAGGCTTCCACAAAAACCGCGAGGGCATTGGACAGTTTGGCGGCAGTGCGCGCAATGCGTTGTCGCGGATCCTGCGGCCGATCGAGGTGCAGCCGCCGGTGTTCAGTCGCTTTGCGTGCGAGGTGCAGTTGCATCGCCGCGATGCCAATGCGCTGGTGCGCGAGCTGGGCATGGTGGACGTGGCCTACTTCGATCCGCCCTACAATGAGCATCCGTATGGTTCGAACTACTTCATGTTGAACCTGCTGTGTGACTACCAGCGGCCGTCGCAGGTGAGTCGGGTGTCGGGCATTCCCACCGACTGGAATCGGTCGGACTACAACAAGGCCCGTCTGGCCGAGTCCGCGCTGTTCGACGCGGTGGCGCAGGTGCGGGCGCATTTCGTGTTGATCTCGTACAACTCCGAAGGGTTCATCAGTCACGAGCGGTTTGTGGCGGGGCTGGAGGGCATGGGGGCGTTGAGCGTGATGGATACGCGCTACAACGCGTTCCGCGGAAGCCGGAACCTGGCAGCGCGGGATACGCATGTGACGGAGTTTCTGTATCTGTTGGACAAACGGTGAGTCACATCCGGTAGTGATGGCCGCTGGCGGTCATGGGTGTGCCTTCCGCTGCGCTCGCCGAGCGTGGCTCGGCGCTACCGGAGGGTTGTGGGGCTGCGGTGCGCGGCTTTCGGCCCGCGTACAATGGCTGCCATGCCTGATACTGCCCGCCCCAAATCCGTCCTGCCCGCTTCCCAGGTCCATATGGAGGGCTTCGCGCAGGTGCGCGAGGCGCGGCGGTCCGAGCTGGTGGAAGATTATGTGGAACTGATCGCCGACCTGATTGCCGATGGCCGCGAGGCCCGCCAGGTGGATATTGCCAGCCGCCTGGGTGTGGCCCAGCCGACGGTGGCCAAGGCGCTGAAGCGGCTGGTCAAGGAGGGCTGGGCGATCCAGCGGCCGTATCGCGGGGTGTTCCTGACGCCGGCCGGCGAGCAGTTGGCACGCGATGTCCGCACCCGTCACCAGACCGTGGAGCGCTTTCTGCTGGCACTCGGCGTGGATGCCGATTCGGCGCGACGCGACGCCGAGGGGATCGAGCACCACGTGAGCGAAGCGACGCTGGCTGCGTTCGAGGCGTTCCTGCAGAAGGCGGGCCGCCCATGAGCGACGCCATGCCGGTGCACGACGCCGACGAGCACTGGATGCGCCATGCGCTGGCCCTGGCCGAGCGCGCGGAGCGCGAGTTCAACGAGATCCCGGTTGGGGCGGTGCTGGTCAGTGCACAGGGTGAGGTGCTGGGCGAGGGCTGGAATCTCAACATTGCCGAGCACGATCCCAGTGCGCACGCGGAGATCGTGGCGATGCGGCGGGCGGGCAGGGCGCTGCAGAACCATCGGCTGATGGGCAGCACGCTGTACGTCACCCTGGAGCCGTGCGCCATGTGTGCCATGGCGATCGTGCATGCGCGCGTGGGGCGCCTGGTCTACGCGGCCACCGATCCGAAGACCGGCGCCTGCGGCAGTGTGTTCAACCTGCTCGGCGATGCGCGGCACAATCACCGCGTGGAGATCCACGGCGGCGTGCTGGCGCGCGAGGCCAGCAACCGGCTGACCAATTATTTTCGTGCCAAGCGCGGGCGCCCGCTGCTTGCGTTGGACGCGCCGCCTGCCGACGCAGACTGAAGGGCGCGGTATCATGGCCGCATCCATTCATGGCGCGGTCGTCCGGCCCGCCCTCAGCGAGGAAGCACGATGGCCGACACCGGCGCAGGCAATGACCGATTGATCTGGATCGACCTGGAAATGACCGGGTTGGATACGGACAACGATTCGATCATCGAGATTGCCACGGTGGTCACCGATGCCCAGCTCAACGTGCTTGCCGAAGGCCCGGAGTTCGCGATCCACCATCCGGTGGAACGGCTGGAGGCGATGGACGAGTGGAACCGCAACCAGCATCGCCGTTCGGGCCTGTGGCAGCGCGTGGTCGACAGCCAGGTCACTTTGGGCCAGGCCGAAGCGGCGACGGTGAACTTTCTCAGCGAGTGGATCAGTGCCGGCGCATCGCCGATGTGCGGGAACTCGATCTGCCAGGACCGCCGCTTCCTGCACCGCGAGATGCCGCGGCTGGAAAAGTACTTCCATTACCGCAACCTGGATGTGTCCACCATCAAGGAGCTGGCCAAGCGCTGGGCCCCGATGGTGGCTGCGGGCGTCGGCAAGAACAGCAACCACACAGCGCTGAGCGATGTGCAGGATTCGATCAACGAGCTGAAGCATTACCGACAGTTCATGGGTGCGTTGGCGGGGCTGCCCGACTGAAGGGCAGTGACGGCCGCTGGACGTCAAGGGGCTGCGGACGATGACAGATCTGACGGCCAGCGGCCGTCACTATCAGGTCGTCGTCACCCGGCCGTTCAACCCCGCAGCGCTACCATCGGCAGCATGAACGAACCGATCCTGCTCCCCCGCGATATTGCCCAGCAGCCTGACGATTGGGCTGCCCTGCAGCGTGCTGTTTCCCTGTTGGAGGCACCGACCATCACCGCGCGCATGGCCAATCTGGTCGGCACGCCGCTGGAGTTCGCCGTCAGCCGCCTGCCCAACGCGGTGTCCAGTCGCATCCACGGCGCAGTGCAGGCGGCGTTGTACAAGGCCGTGCAGGGTGCGTTGATGAGCATGGACAATACGCCGGGCAAGGCGGCATCCACGCGCTGGCACAAGTTCGCGGCGGCGACCTCCGGCGCGGTGGGCGGCGCGTTTGGCTTCACCGCGCTGCTGATCGAGCTGCCGCTGTCCACGACCATCATGATGCGCGCCGTGGCTGACGTGGCCCGCAGTGAGGGGTTTGACCTGGCTGATCTGTCCACGCGCCAGGCCTGTCTGGAAGTGTTTGCGCTGGGCGGCAACGCGAAGAGCGATGACGCCAGTGAGACTGGCTATTACCTGGCTCGGGGTTTCACGGCGGACGTCGTGCGGCACCTGTCGGCCGAACTGGTCGGGCGGGTGGCGACGGGGCGCAACCTGACCTTGGGCGTTGCGCCGAAGGAGGCCGGTAAGTTGCTGGCCAAGCTGGCGGAGAAGGTGGCGGCGCGCTTTGGCGTGGTCATCACCGAAAAGTTCGCCGCGCAGGCTGTACCGATCGTGGGTGCAGCGACGGGTGCGGCGTTGAACACGATGTTCACCGATTACTACCAGGACGTCGCGCGCGGGCATTTCATCGTGCGCCGGCTGGAGCGCAAGTACGGCGAAGACGTGGTGCAGGCGTGTTACCAGCGGATCGCCAACGGCTGAACAGCGCGGCGTGGCGTTGGACGCGGCTTTGGAAACGGCTTTGGGCGCGGCTTTGGACACGGCGTTGGACGTGGCTTTGGTAGAGCCGACTTCAGTCGGCTGGTTCATGAGCGCCGCCACAGCAGCCGACTGAAGTCGGCTCTACCGATCGGCTCTACCCGATAATAGCGCGCGCGGCCGCGTTGGTAGCGCCGAGCCATGCTCGGCGAGCGCAGCGGCAAAGCGTGCACGGCCAGCGGGCGTGGGTACCGGGTGCGTCACGCGAAAGGCAGCCGACTGAAGTCGGCTCTACCGGGTAATCGCGGCAAAGCGTGGACGGCCAGCGGGGGTTGGGTGCCGGGTGCGTCATGCGAAAGGCAGCCGACTGAAGTCGGCTCTACCGGTCGGCTCTACCGGTCGGCTCTACCCGTTCATCGTGCGGTGAAGGCGTGACGGCTTGGGGCCGTCACGCTGCTTCGTCAGCTGGCCGACTTCAGCTTGGCCAGGCGCAGCCAGGTGTCGACTACGGTATCCGGGTTCAGCGATACCGATTCGATGCCTTCCTGCATCAGCCATTCCGCCAGGTCCGGGTGATCCGACGGGCCCTGGCCGCAGATGCCAACATACTTGCCCTTGGCGCGGGCCGACTTGATCGCCATCGACAGCAGCTTCTTCACCGCCGGGTTCCGTTCGTCGAACAGGTGCGCGACGATCGACGAATCGCGGTCCAGGCCCAGGGTGAGCTGGGTCAGGTCGTTGGAGCCGATGGAGAAGCCGTCGAAGATCTCAAGGAACTCATCGGCGAGCAGTGCGTTGGACGGCACCTCGCACATCATGATGATCTTGAGGTCGTTCTCGCCCTGCTTCAGGCCATTCTGTTCCAGCACGTCGATGACCTTGCGGCCTTCTTCCAGCGTGCGCACGAACGGAATCATGACCCACAGGTTGTCCAGGCCCATCTCGTTGCGGACGCGCAGTACGGCCTTGCATTCCAACGCGAAGGCTGCGGAGAAGCTCGGGTCGACGTAACGGCTGGCGCCGCGGAAGCCGATCATCGGGTTCTCTTCGTGCGGCTCGTAGTTGGTGCCGCCGATCAGGTTGGCGTACTCGTTGGACTTGAAGTCCGACAGGCGCACGATCACCGGGTTCGGGGCCACCGACGCGGTCAGCGTGGCGATGCCTTCGGCCAAGCGATCCACGTAGAAGCTCACCGGATCCTTGTAACCGGCGATCTTCTCGTCGATCTTCTTCTTCGTCTGCGCGTCCTGGCGGTCGTACTCCAGCAGCGCGTTCGGATGGATGCCGATGTGGCTGGCGATGATCATTTCCAGGCGCGCCAGGCCGATGCCTGCGTTCGGCAGCTGGCCGAAGTCGAAGGCACGTTCCGGGTTGGCCACGTTCATCATGATCTTCAGCGGTGCCGGCGGCATGTTGCCCAGATCGGTGGTGGTGCGCTCGAACGCGAGGATGCCTTCGTAGATCATGCCGGTGTCACCCTCGGCACAGCTGACGGTGACTTCCTGGCCATCCTGGATGAGCTGGGTGGCATTGCCCGAACCGACCACGGCCGGCACGCCGAGCTCGCGCGCGATGATCGCGGCGTGGCAGGTGCGTCCACCGCGATTGGTCACGATGGCCGATGCACGCTTCATCACCGGCTCCCAATCGGGATCGGTCATGTCGGCGATCAGCACGTCGCCGGGCTGCACGCGCGCCATGTCGTCGAGGGTTTTCACCACGCGGGCGACACCGGCGCCGATCTTGGCACCCACGGCGCGGCCTTCGGCCAACACCTTGCCGTCTTTCTCGGTCAGCGCGAAGCGCTCGATCTGCGTGGCGTGGCTGCGCGACTTCACCGTCTCCGGACGCGCCTGCACGATGAACAGCTTGCCGCTGACGCCGTCCTTGGCCCACTCGATATCCATTGGGCGGCCGTAATGCTGCTCGATGACCAGCGCCTGCTTGGACAGTTCCTGCACGTCTTCATCGCTGATGGAGAAGGTGCTGCGCAGTTCGACCGGGGTGTCTTCGATGCGCACGCGCTCACCGGGCACATCCGAATACACCATGCGGATCGCCTTGCTGCCCAGCGAACGACGCAGGATCGCCGGCTTGCCCGCGGTCAGGGTGGGCTTGTAGACGTAGAACTCATCGGGGTTCACCGCACCCTGCACGACCATCTCGCCCAGACCGAACGACGAGGTCACGAAGACCACATCGCGGAAGCCGGATTCGGTGTCGAGGGTGAACAGCACGCCGGACGAGCCGACGCCCGAACGCACCATCAGCTGCACGCCTGCGGACAGGAACACGTCTTCGTGCTTGAAGCCGTGGTGCACGCGGTAGGCGATGGCGCGATCGTTGTACAGCGACGCAAACACTTCCTTGACCTTGACCACGACATCGTCGGCACCGGTCACGTTGAGGAAGGTTTCCTGCTGGCCGGCGAACGAGGCGTCGGGCAGGTCTTCGGCGGTGGCCGACGAACGCACGGCCACGGCGATGTCGCCGCCGCCGTTTTCAGCGCTCAGCTGCGCGTAGGCGGCGCGGATGTCCTGGTCCAGCTGCGGCTGCAGCGGTGCATCGATGACCCAGCCGCGGATTTCCTTGCCGGCCACCGTCAGCGCGGCAACGTCTTCGACATCCAGCGTGGCCAGCTTGTCGAAGATGCGCGTGGACAGGTCGTTGTGGGCAATGAAGTCCTTGAAAGCTTCAGAGGTCGTGGCATAGCCTCCGGGCACGGACACCCCGAGACCGGCGAGGTTGCCGATCATTTCGCCAAGCGACGAATTTTTTCCGCCGACGCGGGCCAGGTCGGCCAAGCGCAGTTCGTGCAACCACAGGATATTGTCGTTCAAGCGCGATGCTCCGTTAGGCCATCGCCCGAGGCGGGCTGGGATGGCCGCGTCCGTAGGAAGAAGCCGCTATGATGCCGGTCGGACCGCCGTCGGCACAAGCGTGTCACGGCAGGCGTTTTAAGCTTCGGACTGGGAAAACACGCCTATGACGACCATCAGACCGGTGTTCTACGTTTCCGATGGAACCGGTATCACCGCTGAAACCATTGGGCATAGCCTGCTCACCCAGTTCTCCGGATTCAGTTTCATCACGGACCGGATGTCGTTCATAGATGACCCCGAAAAAGCCGCCGAAGCCTGCGCTCGGATCCGCGCAGCGGGCGAGCGCTACCAGGTAAGGCCGATCGTGGTGAACTCCTGCGTGGATCAGGGGCTCAGCGTCATCCTCGCCGGCAGCGGGGCGCTGATGCTGGATGTGTTCGCCCCGTTCATCGAAACGCTGGAGGCCGAACTGTCCTCGCCGCGGCTGTCGCGGGTGGGCCAGGCGCACGGGATGGTCGACTTCGAGACCTATCACCGGCGGATCAACGCGATGAACTTCGCGCTGAGCCACGACGACGGCATCGCGGTCAATTACGACGCTGCCGACGTGATCCTGGTGGCGGTGTCGCGTGCGGGCAAGACGCCAACGTGCATCTACCTGGCCCTGCATTACGGCGTGAGTGCGGCCAATTACCCGCTGACCGACGAAGACCTGGAAAGCGATCGCCTGCCGCCGCGCCTGCGCAATTACCGCCGCAAGCTGTTCGGCTTGACCATCGACCCGGAACGGCTGCAGCAGATCCGCCAGGAACGTCGGCCGAATTCGCGCTACGCCGCGGCGGACACCTGCAAGAAGGAAGTCATCGCGGCCGAGCGGATGTTCCAGATGGAGCGCGTGCCGACCCTGAGCACCACGCACACCTCGATCGAGGAGATCTCGAGCAAGGTGCTGGCCACCCTGGGGCTGCGCCGGGAGCTGTACTGACGCGGCGGGGTGCGTGGGTGGCGCGTTATTGACGGGGCGGGGTGCCGGGGTGGTGCGTTCCCCGGGCGGCACGTTGCTTGGTAGAGCCGGCTTCAGCCGGCTTTCGTTGACGGCTGAAGCCGTCACTACCAAGGCTTTCGTTGACGGCTGAAGCCGTCACTACCAAGGCGTTTGTTGACGGCTGAAGCCGTCACTACCGGGCGCGCCTGAATCGCGGTGCTGACCGGCGCTATCGGGCGCGGGCCGGCAGCGTGTAGGATCAAGCCATGGCCCAAGCACGTCCTCTTACCGAACGCATCCCGCGCCTCAGCCGCCTGAGCTGGCTGATGGGCCTGTACGCGGAAAACCACCGCCACCTCGTGCGCCTGTTCGCCCCCGGTGATCTGGCGGTCGGCAGTTACGTATCGTCCGTCGGCGATGGGCTCGATGTCCGTGTGGATATCATTGCCTGCCACGCCTACACGGTGGAAATGCGGCTGACCTACGACCTGTGTGACCCGGTCACCGGCCAGCCCGACCCCTCGGCGTATGTGCGTCTGTACCGCGACGCCCGCCAGGCCGAAACCACCCACTGCTATGTCGGCCGCCGCTGGCAGGACGTGATGGGCCTGTATCCGCCACCGGCGGAGTTGATCAACCACCGCATGCGCATGAACACGTTCCTCGGCAAGTGGCTGGAGTATCTGGCCGAGCGCGGGCATGGCGTGGCCACGCTGGCGCGCGACCCCGATGCGCCTGCCGCGGTGACGGCCGAGCGCCGCCTGACAGTCGTGCCCTGATCCGGCCATAATCGGCGGCTTCGCCTCTGCCGGAACCTCGCATGCCGTATACCCCCATCATCGCCACGCTCGGCTACGTGCTTTCGCCGGACCGCCGCCAGGTGCTGATGATCCATCGCAACACCCGGCCGGGCGACCATCACCTGGGCAAGTACAACGGGCTGGGCGGCAAGGTCGAGCCGGACGAAGACGTGGCCGAAGGCATGCGCCGCGAGATCCAGGAAGAAGCCGGTATCGACTGCACGTCCATGCAACTGCGCGGCACGATCAGCTGGCCGGGGTTCGGCAAGCAGGGCGAGGACTGGTTTGGTTTCGTGTTCGTGGTGGATACCTATGAGGGTACGCCGCACGGCGGTAACCACGAAGGCACGCTGGAGTGGGTGGACGTGGACAAGCTGGACACGCTGCCGATGTGGGAAGGCGATCGCCATTTCCTGCCGCTGGTGTTCGATGCGGACCCGCGCGCCTTCCACGGCGTGATGCCTTATCGCGACGGCCGCATGCAGTCCTGGAAGTACACCCGGGTCTGACGGGCGGGGCAGCAACGCCGCCACACCGCAGTCCCTGGGCCGGAAAGCCCCTTGAGTCATACCGCGGTCCGTCAGAGGGGAAAGCCCCCTTCAAAGGGGGCGCGCCGAAGGCGGGGGGATGTAGGGCATGCGCGGACAACCTGCGCCACATCCGTGGCGCAGGTTGTCCACAGGGGGTGTGGATTGTTGGTGAGCAACTTTGTGGATAACCGCCTTCCGCCCCCGCCCTCCAACGCTGTCAAGATGGGTGGCCAAAAATTCACCGCATGTGATGAAGCGTGAGGCCCGGGTGAAGCGTGCCGGAAGGATCCGTCTGTCGTCCGCACGCGGCCTCGCGTACCCTGTAGACCACCGTAGTCCCGTGAGCCTTCATGAAACGACACTTCTCGATGCTGCGCGAGTTCCATCTGGCTGACTGGTTCACCTTGGCCAACGCGTTCTGCGGCACTGGTGCGGTGTTTGCCGCGATGCGCTTCCTGCAGGACGGCGCACAGGGCTATCTCCTGTTCGGCATGGCGTTGATCCCGCTGGCCTTCATCTTCGACGCGCTCGACGGGCGCATCGCCCGCTGGCGCAAATCCAGTTCCACGCTGGGTCGCGAGCTCGACTCGCTGTCCGATGTGATTTCCTTCGGTGTGGCGCCCGCGGCCCTGGCGTATGCCTGCGGCATGCAGGGGGGCTGGGATTGGCTGGTGCTGAGCTATTTCGTGTGCTGCGGCGTCAGCCGCCTGGCGCGCTACAACGTGACCGCCGAGGCATTGTCCGATGGCGGCGACAAGGTGCCGTATTTCGAAGGCACGCCGATTCCGAGCAGCCTGCTGCTGGTGATCGTGCTGGCGGTCGCTGCGGGCACGGGCGCGATCGGTGCGGACTTGTGGTTGGGCCAGTGGCAGATCGGCCCGTGGCAGCTGCATCCGCTGGTGCTCCTGTTTGCACTGTCGGGGTCGCTGATGATCAGCAAGACCCTGCACATTCCCAAGCCATGACGCAGGCACCGGCATGAAGGGTTCCCCCAACGGCCCGGGCAGCCCGCCGTTCGACGACGCCGCGCGGCAGTATTTCAGCGCCTGGGGCGATGCGTTGAAGCAGGGCGGCGTGGGTGCACCGGGCGCGGGCAGCGACCCGGCAGACTGGAAGCAGGTGCTGGACTGGTGGGCGCAACTGCTGCCCGAGCGCGGTCCGGGTCCGGCGGATGACGCCGTTAACCGGTTCCGGTCGCAGGCGGGCGGCTGGTACGGCACGATGCAGCAGGTCGCCTCGCAGTTCGCCGGTCGTGACGCGACCAGTGCCGAGGTCGCGAATGCGTGGCGCGATGCCGTGATGGGCCAGGGCCAGGGCGCGGGCATGCTGCAGTGGATGCTGCAGGGAGCACGCGGCAGCACGGGCGTCGATGGCGGCATGGACGATGTGGTCGCGGTCCTGCAGCAGTGGCAGGAGCGCTTGGCGCCGTGGTTGCAGGGGCCGGCGTTCGGCCCTGCCCGTGAACACCAGGCCCGCTGGCAGAAGCTGGTGCTGGCCCAACAGGAGTTCCAGGATCAGTCCAAGGCGTATGTCGACCAGATCCAGCAGGCGCTGGATGCGGCATTCGCTCTGTTCGAACAGCGTCTGGGTGAGCATGAAACGCCGGGCAGCCAGCTGACCAGCGCCCGGGCGATGTTCGATCTGTGGATCGAAGTGGCCGAAGAAGCGTATTCCAAGGTGGCGTTGTCCGAACCGTTCCAGCAGGTCTATGCCGCGCTGGGTAATGCACAGATGCGCCTGCGCGCGGCGGTACAGCGCGAAGTGGAGCAGGTGAGTGAGCGGGTCGGGCTGCCCACGCGCAGCGAGATGGATGCCGCGCACAAGCGCATTGCCGAGCTGGAACGGCAGCTGCGCCGCTTGCAGGTGGCCGTGGAGCAACTGGGCCGCGCCGCGCCGGACGATGGCTGGGCGCAGGCGGTGCAGCCTGCCGTAGCCAAGGTCGCGCCCCGCGTCCGCAAGCGCGCCTCGGCGCCGACGGCGGACGCGCCAAAGAAAGCCTCCGCGAAGAAAGCCGCCGCGAAAAAAGTGACCGCGAAGAAGGCCGCACCCACCCCCCCACGGAAACCGCGCACATGAAAGGGCCCCTCGGGTTCAATGCCGATGACCTGATGCAGGAGACGTTGGCCATGCAGCGCAAGCTGATGGAAGGCCTGCAGCTGCTGCCGTCGGTGGACGACGTGGACTACGGGGTGACTGCGCGCGAAGCGGTGTGGTCCGACGGCAAGGTGGTGCTGTACCGCTTCGTCGGCGATACGCCGCCCGTGCACAAGCGCCCGTTGTTGATTGTCTACGCGCTGGTCAACCGCCCTTACATGGTCGACCTGCAGACCGATCGCTCGCTGGTGCAGAAGCTGCTGGCGCTGGGCCACGATGTCTATGTCCTGGACTGGGGCTATCCGGATCGGTCCGAGCGGTACCTGACGCTGGAAGACTACCTGCTGCGCTATATCGACGGCGCGGTGGACGCGTTGCTGGCACGCGCGGGCATGACCGTGGACATGCTCGGCATCTGCCAGGGCGGGGTGTTCGCCTTGTGCTACGCCGCCCTGCGCCAACGGAAGCTGGCCAATCTGGTGACCATGGTCACCCCGGTGGATTTCCATACGCCGGACAACATGCTGTCGCACTGGGCGCAGCAGGTGGATGTGGACCTGCTGGTGGATACGCTGGGCAACATCCCGGCCGACCTGATGAATACCAGTTACCTGATGCTGAAACCCTTCCGCCTGAACGTGCAGAAGTACGTCGGCCTGCTCGACATCCTGGATGACAAGGCGGCGCTGGAAGACTTCCTGCGGATGGAGAAATGGATCTTCGACTCGCCGGATCTGGCAGGCGAGGCATTCCGTGACTTCATCAAGCAGTTCTACCAGGGCAACGGCCTGATGCACGATGGGGTGCGGATCGGAACCGAGCCCGTGGCGCTGTCGCAGGTCACGCTGCCGGTATTGAACATCTACGCCGAGCAGGACCATCTCGTGCCGCCGGATGCGTCACGCGCGATGCGCGGACGACTGGGCAGTACCGATTACACCGAATCCAGCTTCCGTGGTGGGCATATCGGCATTTATGTGTCCGGCCGCGCACAGCGCGAGGTACCGGCAACCATCCATGAGTGGCTGCAGGCCCGCAGCGGCTGATCGCGGCGGCGGACGGGCAGGGCGTGGCGATCGGGTGTCGCCCCGGCTCCTCTGACTGCTGACCCGTCGTAGACGGCCTTGCCGCTAGGGTAGTAACCAGATCCTCGGAGCCCTGCCATGAATGCCACCACGCCCCGCACCCTCTCGCGCTCTCTGAACAACCGCATGATTGCCGGCGTCATCGGCGGCATCGCCCAGCGGTTTGGCTGGAGTGCAACGCTGCTGCGCATCCTGTTCGTGGTGGTCTCCATCGCCTCGGCTGCGTTCCCCGGCATCCTGGTGTACCTGATCCTGTGGCTGCTGATCCCGAACGAGGCCGATTGAACCGGTTGCCGGGACGACCTGCATGGCTGCGCCCGTTGCAGGTGCTCGGCGCGCTGTGGACCTCGCCCAACACCCTGATCGGCCTGGTCGGCGGTGGCGTGGGCATGCTGGGCGGATCGCGTCCTCACTGGAGCGCGCGGGACTGCGCGCTGGTGTTCCATCACTGGCCGTGGGGGCCGGGTGGGGCGATCACGTTGGGCAACGTCATCCTGCACACCGGCGGTGACCTGGGCATCAGCTGCCGCACGTATGCCCATCGGGCGGGCCATGCCGTGGAGCCGTGGATCCGCCTGGACGACCATGAGCGCGCACATGTGTATCAGTACTTCGTACTGGGTCCGCTGTACTTGCCCGTCTATCTGCTCTGTGGCGGTGTCAGCGCGCGCAATCCCTTTGAAATCGCCGCAGATCACTACGCCCACCACGGGCGCGGCTGGTGGCCCGGCTTTCGCTGAGCGCGGGATCGGCACGGCGCCGCGTCAGCGCGGTGTTAAATATTTGTAAGCATGTGGCGGCGAACGGGCGTCATGTCCGTGCAACCGGTCGACATTACCCTTCGTGACAAGCGAGTCAGCTTCGAGGCGTTAAGCTGTAGCGAGGCCATGGTGAAGGCAGTACTGCAACCATGGCCTGCGATACCGAGCAGTACGTAACCTGGAGGAACACATCACATGGCAATCGTTCTTTATGTCGGTGGTAGCAAGGATGGCGACAAGGGCGTGGTGCCCTATGGCTTCAGCAAATCCCGCGCCGATACGGCGCTGGGGCCGGAGATCTACACGGAGCGGTTCATGGAACTGCAAGGCGTGGGCAAGGTCCGGTTGATGGCGCTGGAAGGGCTGCGCGACGACATCGTCATGCAGCATGCGGCGCGCTACTACCGCTGATCCCTTGTTGAACAGGCCGGACACGCAGGGTCGCGTGTCCTGGCCGGTGCGATGGACCATCCCGCACTGTTATCCGATGCGCTGTCAACGCCTTCCGCTGCCTGCCCTCGCGGGCCAGAATGGGGTCTTTCCGCACTATGGCCCCGGCCGGACGCAATGTCAGACACCCCGCTTGCCCAGCAGATCGCCCAGACCATCGCCGATGAGATCGGTGCCCAGGCCGCCCAGGCGCGTGCCGCCATCGCCCTGCTCGACGAGGGTGCCAGCGTTCCCTTCATCGCGCGCTACCGCAAGGAAGTCACCGGCGGGCTGGATGACACCCAGCTGCGCAACCTGGAAAGCCGGCTGACCTACCTGCGCGAACTCGAAGATCGCCGCGCCTCGGTGCTGGCCAGCATCGACGAGCAGGGAAAGCTCACCGATGAACTGCGCAACGACATCCTGGCCGCCGACACCAAGAGTCGCCTGGAAGACCTGTACCTGCCGTACAAGACCAAGCGCCGCACGCGTGCGCAGATCGCCCGCGAAGCGGGCCTGCAGCCGCTGGCCGATGGCCTGTTGGACGATCCGACGCAGGACCCCAAGGTGTTCGCCGAAACCTTCGTCGATGCCGAAAAGGGCGTGGCCGATGCAAAGGCGGCCCTTGAGGGCGCGCGCGCGATCCTGATGGAACGTTGGGGCGAAGACGCGGCACTGGTCGGCGAGCTGCGCAGCTGGTTGTCGGACACCGGGGTGATCCGCGCCCGCGTGGCCGAAGGCAAAGAGAACGAAGGCGCCAAGTACCGCGACTATTTCGAACACGCCGAAGCGCTGGCGAAGATTCCCTCGCATCGCCTGCTGGCGCTGTTCCGCGCGCGACGCGAGGAGATCCTGTTCCTGGAGCTGGATCCGGGCACCGATGCCGAGGCGGGCAATGCGTATGCCGAGGGCCGCGTGGCCTTCCGTGCCGGCATCAGTGACAAGGGGCGTGCGGCGGATCGTTGGCTGCTGGATGCCTGCCGCCTGACCTGGCGGGCCAAGCTGCACATGCACCTGCTGCTGGACCTGTTCAACCAGGCGCGCGAGAAGGCCGAAGCCGAGGCCATCACGGTATTCGGTGACAACCTGAAGGACCTGCTGCTGGCCGCGCCGGCCGGGCCGAAAACCGTGCTTGGACTCGATCCGGGCATCCGCACCGGCTGCAAGGTGGCGGTGGTGGATGCCACCGGCAAGCTGGTGGCGACCGATACGATCTATCCGCACGAACCGCGCCGGCAGTGGGAACAGTCACTGCAGACCCTCAAGCACCTGTGCATCAAGCACAACGTGGAACTGATCGCGATCGGCAACGGCACCGCCAGTCGCGAAACGGACAAGCTGGCCGGTGAGGTGATCGCTGCGTGCGCGGATCCGAAACTGCAGAAGGTGGTGGTGAGCGAAGCGGGTGCGTCGGTGTATTCCGCATCGGAGTTCGCGGCCAAGGAATTCCCGGACCTGGATGTGTCCATCCGGGGCGCCGTCTCCATCGCCCGTCGCCTGCAGGATCCACTGGCCGAGCTGGTGAAGATCGAGCCGAAGGCGATCGGCGTAGGCCAGTACCAGCATGACGTGGATCAGTACCGGCTGGCGCGCGCACTGGAAGCGCGGGTGGAAGACTGTGTCAACGCGGTCGGGGTGCACGTCAACACGGCATCGGCGGCATTGCTGTCGCGGGTATCGGGGCTGTCGTCGACCGTCGCCGAGAACATCGTGCGCCATCGCGACGACAACGGGCCGTTCAAGCGCCGCAAGGATCTGCTGAAGGTGCCGCGGCTGGGCGACAAGACGTTCGAGCAGTGCGCCGGCTTCCTGCGCATCGCCGATGGCGACCAGCCGCTGGACGCCTCGTCGGTGCACCCGGAGGCCTATCCGGTCGTGGAGCGCATCGTGGCGGCGACGGCCCGCCCGATCCGCGCCCTGATCGGGGATGGCAGTTTCCTGCGCGGTTTGAAGGCGGAGCAGTTCACCGACGAAACCTTCGGCGTGCCGACCGTGCGCGACATCCTGAAGGAGCTGGAGAAGCCCGGCCGCGATCCGCGCCCGGAGTTCAAGGCCGCACGCTTTGCCGAGGGCGTGGAGGACATCAAGGACCTCCGCGAAGGGATGATCCTGGAGGGCGTGGTCAGCAACGTGGCGGCGTTTGGTGCCTTCGTCGATATCGGCGTGCACCAGGACGGTCTGGTGCATATCTCCGCGTTGTCCGACACGTTCGTGAAAGATCCGCGGGACGTGGTGAAGGCCGGCGATATCGTCAAGGTGAAGGTCCTGGAGGTCGATGTGGCGCGCAAGCGCATTGCGCTGACCCGACGGCTGGATGATGTGCCGGGGCAGTCCACCAGCCGGCCGGGTGCGCGTGACGAGCGCGGTGCCGGTGCCGCCGGTGCAGGCCGTCCGCCACGGCGCGAGGAAGGTAGCCGAGGTCCCGCGCGGGCGCGCACGGACGGTGGCGGCGGCCGGGGTGCGCCCGCTTCCAGTGCGCCGGCCAACAGTGCGCTGGCCGACGCTTTTGCCCGTGCCAAGCGCAGCTGACCGCCCGGCGTGCTGCCGGCCCTCGTGGTGCGGCAGCGGCCTTTCTGTCGAACCGTGACCGAGGGGCTTACGCATTGACGCCGTATTGAGCACACTGCGCGTTGAATGGGCCCGCGGGTTCAGCAGCAGATGCCGGGAGGCGGTTTGGAGCTCAGTTCTGCAGGCAGGGTGATCCGGGTCGGGCGCGAAGGCGCGAGGGGGCTCGGCAACGCCCTGCGCGACGCCTTCCCATGAGCCTGCCGGCAACCCCTCCCGCGCCACCGCTGCAGACGCAGCTGGATGCTGCACTTGCCGAGATCCGGCGATTGCGAGGGGTGATCGATGGCAGTGCCGCCGGGACCTGGGAGTGGAATCCGCAGACCGACGAGATGCGGGTCAATGCGCGATGGGCGGAGATCGTCGGCTACGCATTGGCCGAGCTGGAGCCGGTGTCGTCCGACACGTTCGTGCAGCTGGTGCACCCGGATGATCTGCAGCGCTCCGACGCCGTACTGTCCGCGCACCTGAGGGGCGAGACCCCGTTCTACGAGTGCCTGGTGCGCATGCGCCACCGCCAGGGCCACTGGGTCTGGGTGCAGGACCGTGGGCGGGTGCTGGAGTGGGATGCCCAAGGCGGTGGCCTGTGGATGGCGGGTGCGCATGCCGATGTGACCGATCTGCAGCAGGCGCGGCACGACGTATCGGCGGCCCGCCAGCGGTTGCAGTCGATCGTGGATGCGTCCGACGAAGTGGCGATCATCGTCACCGACCTCGCCGGAACGATCACGCTGTTCAATTCCGGTGCCGAGCGTCTGCTGGGTTATCAGGCAGACGAGGTGGTCGGACAGGCACGCCCGACGCTGTTCCACGATGTCCAGGACATGCAGCACTTCCTGCAGGCCCTGCCGGCGGAGCAGAGACGGGACGGCACGGATCTGTTCGGCATTCTCAGCGAGCGGGCGCGTGCGCATACGTTTTCGCGCCAATGGACCTTCGTACGCAAAGACGGGCGCCAGCGGCAGGTCCGTTTGTCCGTCAGCGCGCTGGCCGATGCGCAGGGCGACATCACCGGATTCGTCGGCATGGCGACGGACGTGACCGAGGTGCTGCAGGCGCGGGCCGAAGCCCGCTTGGCCGAGGAAAAGTTTGCCGGCGCCTTCACCAGTGCCGCGCTGGGCATGGGGCTGGTGTCGCTGGAAGGGCGCTGGCTGGACGTCAACGACGCGCTGTGCCGGATCCTCGGCTACTCCCGCGATGAGCTGCTGCAGGTTGATTTCCAGCGTCTGACCCATCCTGACGACCTGGACGCCGACCTGCAGCTGGTGGATGACCTGCTGCGCGGCAAGCGTGCCCACTATCATCTGGACAAGCGCTACATCAGCCGCGATGGCCACTTGATATGGGCGCGCCTGTCGGTGTCGCTGGTCCGCAGCGAACAGGGTGAGCCGCTGCATTTCGTATCGCAGATCCAGGACGTCACCAGCGAGCGCGCCAGCGAACTGCGCGTGCTGGAAGCCGAGGCGCGCAGCCGGATCACCCTGGATGCCGTGACCGACCTGGTGCTCAGCGTGGACCTGCACGGGCGCATCGAGCATGCCAACGCCGCAGCCGTCCGCGCGTTGCGCGGGGAGGGGACGCTGCATGGGCGCCACGTGTCCGAGGTGATGCAGCTGACCACCGAGTACGCGCCACAGTCGGTGCTGGACATGTCGGTGCTGCTGGATCCGGACAGCAATGCGGTGGATCTGCACTCGGATCTGCTGCTGGTGCAGGAGGGCGTCAACGTGCCGGTGGATGTATCGCAGGCATGGCTGCACGACGATGCCGGCACGCTGCGGGGGGCGGTGTGGGTGATCCGTGACGTGACCCAGCTGCGCGCCCGTCAGCGCGAGGCGCGGCAACTGGCCGAGCTGGACCCTCTGACCGAGCTGATCAACCGGCGGGGGTTCGATGCCCATCTGCAGCAGGCGATCGCCCATCTGGAGCGGACGGGTCAGGCCGCCTCGCTGATGTTCATCGACCTGGATCAGTTCAAGCCGGTCAACGATACGTACGGCCATCTTGCCGGTGATGCGGTGTTGTGGGCGGTGGCCAACGTTCTGCGCCACGGCGTCCGCGATTCGGACGTGGTCGCGCGGCTGGGCGGTGACGAGTTCGCGGTGATCCTGGCGGGCTGCTCATTGCGGCGCGCGCGGCGCATCGCAGGCGAATTGCTGCACGGGATCGGCGGGCTGAGCATCCCATGGGAGCAGCACACGATACGCGTCGGGGTGAGCATCGGCATCGCGTCGATACGGGTCGGCATGAGCGTGGATGAAGCCGTGGCGGCTGCCGACGTGCAGTGCTATCGGGCCAAGGCGTCGGGTCGCAATACGGTGCAGTCCGAAACCGATGGCGAGGCGGATGTCCCGCCGGCCACTGTGGCGTGACGTGGTTTGCTGAAGATCTCAGCTGGTGAGAGCGGGGCAGGGAACACTGGCCGCACCTTCAGACACACCGGTGGCAGAGATGACAGGTTGGGATCAGAACGTACTTCGTGCCTATCGGCCCGCAATGGGCGCATGGGTGGCTGCGGTCATCGGCTGGCTGCTGCTGGAGCAGCTGCAGGGCCAGGCGGTGCAGCTGGAGGTGGCAGCGGTGCTGCGCTGGACCGTGGTGGGACTCTTGATGGCCACGCTCGGCCACGGTGGCTGGGTCAGCTGGGGATTGTGGCGGAGGGCGTAATCACAGGCACAAAAAAGCCAGGCGCGGGCCTGGCTGTTCTGATGTCACTGGTGCCGGTGAAAGGACTCGAACCTTCATGGGGTCACCCCCGGCTGATTTTGAGTCAGCTGCGTATACCATTCCGCCACACCGGCAGCGTGGCCGCGTAGTGTAAACAAAACTGCGGCAGACGGGTAGGGGCAGCGACGATCAGGCGGCCTCGCTCCACACGTACTGAATATCCTCGCGATCATCGAGAATGCGGTACTGGGCGGCAAGGTCGCTGGGGTCCGGATTCAGCCATGCATCCAGGTGGACGTCGCGGATGGGCACGATGCCCCGGTCGTGACCGGTCACCGCCACATCGCGTGGTGGCTCATCGGTCACGGCGGCGAAGGACAGCAGTCTACCTTCGGGACCCTCCCACTCGGCCCACAGGCAGGCAATCAACAGATCTCGCTGCGGCCGCGGCTGGAATTCCAGCACGACATCGCGCTCGTCATCGGCGGCTGCCAGCGGGAGCCCCTTGCGCGGCACGTGCTCATAGAACGACTGCACCACCACCACGCCATGGCGATGGCCGAAGGCGCCGCGCCAATAGCCCTCGAGGCTGTCCCTGCGCGCGTTGTAAGTGCCTGGATACAGGGCGTCGTTGCGCGCGGGTTTGTCAGGCAGCCTGCATTGGTAGCGCATCGGCTTGATCACCCGCCGGCCCTGTTCGGACACGATCACCGGCGCGTACGTGCCGGGAAAAATACGGTTGTCGCGCGGCAGGTGCTGGCTGCGCTGCAGGTCGTCCAGGCGTGACTGCGCGCGCTCGATCCGGTTGCCGGCGATGCGCAGTTCATTGCGGGCTTTCTGCGTGGGGGTGCTGGCCAGGGCGGCCTGCGCGGTGCGGCGGCGTTCGTGCTGGCGGCGCAGTTCGGTCTCCAGTTCGGCGTGCTCGGTGGCATGCCATTGCTGGATCATCGCCACGATCTCGCGCCCCTGGTCGGTGCGCGCACCCCGGAATCCGTCGTCCATCGCCTTCGGTGTCTTCGGCCGTTTCTTGGTCGGGTCGAAGGTGTAAAGACGGGAGAATTCCTCCAGCGACATCGTCGCGCCGTAATGGCGGACCAGCTTGGCGTAGTCGGCGCGGATCTGGGCGGAGTAGCACATGGAGGCAGCTTAGCGCAGGAAAAGAAAAACCCGGCCGAAGCCGGGTTTTTGCAGAATTGGCGTCCCCACGGGGATTCGAACCCCGGTCGCCACCGTGAAAGGGTGATGTCCTAGGCCTCTAGACGATGGGGACGCACGAAAACTTGAGTTGTACTGCTATCCAGACGGCCTAATGCCTGGAGTGGTGGAGCCAAGCGGGATCGAACCGCTGACCTCCTGCATGCCATGCAGGCGCTCTCCCAGCTGAGCTATGGCCCCGATGAAACCCGGTTGCCTGATGGGTCAGGTTTCCGTTTGAAACTGGCGTCCCCACGGGGATTCGAACCCCGGTCGCCACCGTGAAAGGGTGATGTCCTAGGCCTCTAGACGATGGGGACGCACGAAAAACTTCAAGTTGTAGAACCTTCGACGGCCTATTGTCGAAAGTGGTGGAGCCAAGCGGGATCGAACCGCTGACCTCCTGCATGCCATGCAGGCGCTCTCCCAGCTGAGCTATGGCCCCGTTTAACCGAGCCGCCTATCATACCGGCTTATTCACGTTTGTGGAAGCACTTTTTCTGCTTCCTGTCGCCTGTATCGTCCCGCACCGGCAGTGAAGGAAATGCAATGCGCGCCGCCCGTGAAGGCCGAAGGCGATGAACAAAAAAGACCCGGTTTCGGCAGGTCCTGCTTGTCCAGATGAGTGGCGTCCCCACGGGGATTCGAACCCCGGTCGCCACCGTGAAAGGGTGATGTCCTAGGCCTCTAGACGATGGGGACGCGTATCTCATCAATTTTTTCGCGACCTTCCGACGGCCTATTGCCGGAAGTGTGGTGGAGCCAAGCGGGATCGAACCGCTGACCTCCTGCATGCCATGCAGGCGCTCTCCCAGCTGAGCTATGGCCCCACGTCGCCGAGGTGCGAAATCATAGCGATGGGGTCTGGGGATGGCAAGCATTTATTGCAGTTTTCTGCAGGCCTCTTCAGCCATCTGGAAGACGTTGTGTACGCAGTCGAAGCGCGTTGCCGATCACCGATACCGAACTCACACTCATCGCCACGGCGGCAAGCATCGGGGACAGGCTGATTCCCCATGGCATCAACACGCCGGCGGCTACCGGAATGCCGACCCCGTTGTAGACGAACGCGAACGCCAGGTTCTGCCGCATGTTGCGTACCGTGATGCGTGACAGATGCCGTGCACGCAGGATGCCGCGCAGGTCGCCCTTTACCAGCGTCACCTGTGCGCTGGACATGGCGACATCGGTGCCGGTGCCCATGGCGATGCCGACGTCGGCGCTGGCCATCGCCGGGGCGTCATTGATGCCGTCGCCGGCCATCGCCACCTTGCGCCCCTCTGACTGCAGGCGCGTCACCAGCGTGGCTTTGTCCTGCGGGCTCATGGCGCCGTGCACCTCATCCAGATCCAGTGCCGCGGCCACGGCCTGCGCGGTGCGTGCGTCGTCGCCGCTGGCCATGATGATGCGCAGGCCATCTGCGCGCAGCGCGGCGAGTGCCTCTGCGGTCGTGGATTTGATCGGATCGATCACCCACAGCACGCCCGCAAGTACCGTGTCGGCGGCCAGGAACATCACGCTGGCACCGCGGCTGCGCTGGGCGTCCGCATCGGCCCGCGTTGCGCTTTGCAGCGTGACCGCGTTGTCGGCCATCAGGCTGCTGCTGCCAATCAGCAGCGCACGGCCATCGACCACGCCGCGCACGCCCCTGCCAGTAATCGAATCGACGTCTTCCACGGGCAACAGCGTGATCTGCCGACGGCGTGCTTCGGCCACGATGGCCGTGGCCAGGGGGTGCTCGCTGCCCTGGTCCAGGCTGGCCGCCAACTGCAGCACCTGGTCGGGCATGAAGCCGGGTGCCGCGATGACGCCACCGAATGCAGGGCGGCCCTCGGTCAGGGTGCCGGTCTTGTCCACTACCAACGTATCGATGTCGCCCAGCTTTTCGATCGCTTCGGCATCACGGAACAGCACCCCATGCCGCGCAGCGCGCCCGCTGGCGACCATGATCGACATCGGGGTGGCCAGGCCCAGCGCGCACGGGCAGGCAATGATCAACACCGCGACCGCGTTGAGCAGTCCATGCGTCCATGACGGCGGAGGGCCGAACAGCCCCCATCCCAGCAACGTCAGCACGGCGACCAGCAGCACCGCCAACACGAACCAGTACGCCACCTTGTCCGCCATCTTCTGCATCGGCGCGCGCGAACGCTGGGCCTGTGCCACCCACTGCACGATCTGCGACAGCAGGCTGGCCTCGCCTACGCGTACGGCCTCGATCACCAGTGCGCCGGTTCCATTCAACGAGGCGCCGATCACGCTGTCCCCCGCGCGCTTGGTGACCGGCACCGGCTCGCCGGTGAGCATCGATTCGTCCAGATGGGACTGGCCGTCGAGGATCAGGCCATCCGCGGGTACCTTCTCGCCGGGGCGTACGCGCAGGCGGTCACCCACCGCAATCGAAGACAGTGGCACGTCGTGTTCGCTGCCATCGGCATCGATCCGCCTCGCCGTCTTCGGTGCCAGACCCAGCAAGGCCCTGATCGCGTCGGACGTGCGCGCGCGTCCGCGCAGTTCCAGCAACTGGCCGAGCAGGGTCAGCGATACGATCATCGCGGCGGCTTCGAAATACACCGCGACATGGCCGTGCGTGCGGAACGAGGCCGGGAACAGGTCTGGAACCAGGGTGGCGACCAGCGAATAGCCGTAGGCGGCGATGACGCCGGTGCCGATCAGTGTCCACATGTTCGGACCGCGGTTGACGATGGATTGCGCCCACCGCTGCAGGAAGGGCCAACCGGCCCACAGCACCACCGGCGTAGCGAGTGCGGCCTCCATCCAGACCCGCGCGCCCGCAGGCAGGGCATGCAGCAGGGGCGTCATCGCCAGCATGGCCAGCGCCATGGTGGCTGCGCTGAGCGGCAGCGACCACCAGAATCGACGGCGGAAGTCGATCAGCTCGGGACTCTCCTGCGTATCCAGCGTCGGCATCATCGGCTCCAGCGCCATGCCGCAGATCGGGCAGCTGCCCGGTCCGTCCTGGATGATCTCCGGGTCCATCGGACAGGTATACGGTGTTCCGGCGGCCACGATGGGGCGTGTCTGCGGATCGAGGAACCGGCGCGGATCGGCAATGAACCGTTCGCGGCAACGTGCACTACAGAAGTGCCATGCCGTGCCATCGTACTGGGTGCGGTGGGGCGTGGTGGCGGGGTCCACCGTCATGCCGCAGACCGGATCCTTCGCCTGCACGCTGTCGGCAGGGGCGGAGCTGCCGCAGCAGGCAGTCGGGCTCATGCGGGGTCCTCCTGCAGGGCGGCCATGATCGGGCAGGCCGCCAGCGCGCCATGGCCCGGGCAGGCATCGACCAGGTGCGCCAACGCCTCGCGCATCCGCTGCAGTTCGCGCAGCCGCTGGTCGATATCGGCAAGCCGGGCGGTAGCGGCCAGCCGCACTGCGGCCATGTCCTGCGGTGCGCGCGCCGACAACGAAAGCAGTTCAGCGATTTCCTGCAAGGTGAATCCCAACGTTTTGGCGCGTCGGATGAAGCGCAGCCGCTGCACCGCGTTCTCGTCGAAGACCCGATAGCCGGCCGCTGACCTGTGCACCGGCGGCAGTAGCTGCTGGCGCTCGTAATAGCGGACCGTATCGATAGGCACGCCCACATGGCGCGCGAGTTGACCAATGTTCATCTGCACCTCCGAATGTGACCATCATCAACCCTTGAGTGTGGTCTAGAGTCAATACCGAGCTAAATGCAAGGCTTTTGGCGCAGATTGCAGCTTTCTTCATAGCCTCGGCCTGTCCGCCGTTCCTAACCTGCAGCCACCGAAGAGTCACGCTGTCAATGGCGCCGACTCTGTTCGCGGTAGGCAAGAGGAGGAGCTGATGGACGCACACAAGAACGAGCTGACAGAAATCGCAGTAGTTGAATACCCGGGCGCCGACCCGTCTGCGGCATCGATGCTGGCCGAAATGGCCCACGTCGGAAACCGGCTCGCACAACAGCAGGGGCGCCATACCGCGCGCATCCTGGTGTCGCGCTGGGTCATGGCCAATGATGGCGGCGGGCCACAGCGCGTAGCCGGCGCGGACGTACTGGATGCGACGGTGCCTGCGATCATCGCCCTGCCGGGACAGGTAAGCCAGAACGGCCAGATCCGTGACGAGGCGATCCTGCTGGAATGGCTGAGTGCGCACTACGACGGCGGCAGCCTGCTGGCGGCGGTAAATGATGGAATCGGCGTGCTTTCACGTGCCGGGCTGTTGGCTGGGCGTGCCGTGGCCAGTCTGGACAGCACCCGTTTTCCCGGCCTGAATGCGCAGAGCGGCAGCTGGGTGCCCAGCGAGCGGTTGCTGGTGGATGATGGCGATCTGCTGACCGTCAGCGGCTCCCAGGCGTGGCGTTTCCTGGCCCTGCGCCTTCTGTACCGCGTGCACGGTCAAGGTGTCATGGCGGCCGTGGCCCAGCAGCAGGGCATCGTGGTGCCTGCGGCGATCCAGCAGGACCTGGAGCGGTTCAGTGCCAATTTCGCCCACGGTGACCGTGACGTGCTGAAGGCGCAGCGTTGGCTGCACACCACGGCGGCACGTGGTGCGACGCTGGGCGCGATCTGCCAGGCGTCGGGACTGGAGCCGCGCACGCTGCAGCGGCGGTTCCTGAAAGCGACGGGCCTGCGCCCCATCGAGTACTGTCAGCGGCTGCGCATCGCCAAGGCCCAGTTGCTGCTGCAGCAGGGCGGCGCGATCGATGAAGTGGCATGGGGGGTCGGTTACGCGGACCAGAGTGCGTTCCGGCGCCTGTTCCTGCGCATCGTCGGTATGACACCGGCGACGTATCGCCGCATGGTCTCCGGCAAGCTGCGTGATCGCTCGCTGGCGCCCGCGCCGGTGCCCTCGGTGATGGGTGCGCCGGTGCGCCCGGTAGATCGTCACGCTGCCTGAATGACGGCGCTTTCCCTGTCTTGTGCTGGATGCAGGGGTCGTGGAGCATCAGCGGTCGCGACAGTGCAGGGCAGGGTGTGGTGATGAGGGACAAGCGATGTTGAGTGTCGGGCCAGTACCGCTGCCGGTGGTGCTGGCCCTCGTGTTCCTGTTGCTTGCGATGGGGGTCGCGCGGTTCTGGCCACGGCCGCCGTTGCTGTCGTGGCGGCCTGCGAACGCGCTGCTGCTGGACATGTTCCTGCTCGGGCTGGTCGGTGCACGCGGAGTGTTCGTGCTGCGCAACGCCGCCTCTTACCTGGAGTCGCCCTGGTCGGTGCTGCGCATCGGCGATGGCGGGTTCGACCCATTGGGTTTCTTCGTCGTCGCTGCAGCCTGGGCCATCTGGCGCCTGCGCAAGGCACCCGCCGTGCGGGGGCCGGTGTTGGCGGCTGCGCTGCTGGGCAGCGGCGGCTGGCTGTTGGCGTCGTTCGGCCTGCAGCACCTGCAGGCACAGCGCGTGCAGGTGCCTGCGGTGGTGCTGCAGGACCTGGCAGGCGCGCCGGTCCGGCTCGCCGATACGCAGGGCCAGCCGCTGGTGCTGAATCTGTGGGCCAGCTGGTGCGGCCCCTGCGTGCGCGAAATGCCGGTGCTTTCCGCCGCGCAACGCCGGCATGGGCAGGTGCGCTTCGTGTTCGTCAACCAGGGCGAAGACGCTGAAACCGTCCAGCGCTTCCTACGGCAGCATGCGCCCGCGCTGCAGGGCGTGTTGCTGGATGCGCCGTCCGCCACCGGCGATGCGCTGGGGGTGCAGGCCTATCCCAGCACCCTGTTTTTCGACCGTGATGGTCGCCTTCGAGAGCTGCACCTCGGTGAACTTACCGCCGCCGGGCTGGAGCACAAACTGCGCCGGCTGAGGTAGCCTTGCGCACGCAATCAACCAGGAGTTTTCCATGTTGCCCACGTATCTGCGCGCTGCTCCGGTAGCGCTGGTGTTGCCGATCCTGCTGGCGGTGTCCGGCTGCGGCCAGGCGCAGGCCCCCACGCCTGCAGCCGCTGGCGGCGGCAAGCCGGCGGCGGTGGCCAAGGACGGCGCGGCCGTGCCTGCGCCGATCAAGGGCCTGCAGAAGCTGGGCTTCGAGGTGGTATCCGAATTCGACGCACCCGGTGGCCTGCGCGGCTTCGCCGGCGTGGTCGGCGGACAGCAGCCTGCGGCCGCCTACCTCACCCCGGATGGCAAGCACGTGGTGGTCGGCAGCCTGTTCGATGCGCAGGGCAATGACGTCGGGCGTGACCTGCTGACGGCAAAGGTCGCCGGGCCCATGACCACGAAGATCTGGAGCCAGCTGGAGAACAGCGCTTGGGTTGCCGATGGCAAGGCGGACGCGCCACGCGTGGTCTACACCTTCGGCGATGCCAATTGCCCGTACTGCCACCGATTCTGGGATGCGGCGCGTCCCTGGGTGGATGCCGGCAAGGTGCAGCTGCGCCACATCATGGTCGGTGTCATCCGCGAAGACAGCCCCGGCAAGGCGGCGGCCATCATCGGTGCGAAGGACCCCAGCGCGGCGTTGCTGGAAAACGAGCGCGGCTTCGAACGCGGCGGCATCAAGCCGGTCGCCATCAGTGCCGATGTCGGCCGCAAGCTGGAGGCCAACCAGGCGTTGATGGTGGAACTTGGTTTCCAGGGAACGCCGGGGATCCTGTTCAAGGATGCCGAAGGCAACGTGCAGCGTCGCTCGGGCATGCCGCAGGGCAATGACCTTGAGCTGATGTTCGGTCCGCGCTGAGTACCGCAAGGGTAAGGGCGATGCGCCGGGCAAAGCCCGGCGTCACGGGGTCACGCCGGGCTTGAAGCTGCGCAAGAGCTGCAGACGCCGTGCAGGGATCCGCCAGCGACGCCAGCGGAGCTGGCCAGGGTGCCCCGGGCGCGCCTGCGACCTTTGGCGTATGCGTCAGAGGTTGACAGCAAATAACCCGGTAAACGACTCTTCACCTGTTGGGTTGCTCTGCGACCCGCAGCAGGTTGTCACGCCGGACGGAGGGGTCCGTGCGCAGGCCTGCTGCACCCCGGCCCGCGCAGCATCGCTTTGGTGATGCCTGCGCATGGCTAGCGCTGCTCCCTTCGGCGGCACCCTTTCCAGGACCGACTGCGTAGGCATCGGTATTCAAACGTCCGTCGATGAAAACGTTTACACAGCAGCTTTCCCTCTCCGCGGCCATTGCCGTCGCGCTCTCCGCACCGGCCTTCGCGGCCGACACCGCGCCCGGCTTCAGCGTGCTTGCGCTGGAAAAAGCCCCGGCCAGTGCCGATGTCGCGGCGCTTGCCAGCCAGTTGCCTGGCCTGCAGGCCGATATCGTGGCCGTGCACGAGGTCCAGCGCGCAGCGGGGGCGATCGACCCGCTGCAGACCCTGGCTGACCAGCTGGGTTACGCCTATCGCTTCGTGCAGGCCGATGTCGATGCGCAGGGCAACGCGCGCGGCCAGGTGGTGCTGAGCCGCCTGCCGGTGCAGGCCGAGTCCGGCCCGGACCATCCGGGCCGCAGCTACCTGCGCGTGGCCGACGGCCGCAACGTGGTAGCGCTGTATACCGATGCGGACCAGGATGCCAACGGCATGGCCTCGCTGTTGAGTGCCTCGCGTCTTGGCGCACCGGCGGTGGTGCTGGGTGGCAAGGCAGGCATCGATGGATTCACCGCGACCGGACTGGACAGCGCCGCAAGCGCGGGCTTCGCCGACGCGGATGTGCAGAAGGTGGCGCTGCGTGATGCGGCCGGCAAGTCGCTGGCCGCGCGGCTGCTGGTGCTGGGCTACGCCGAAGCGGCGGGCGGCGCGAAGCCGTGGATGGATGCGGCCCTGAGTGCGGATGAGCGCACGCGGCTGTTGCTGGGTGAAATGACCCAGGACGAAAAATTCCAGATGCTGCGCAGCTACTTCGGCCTGGGCAAGGACGGCGGCCCGCTGCCGGAAGGCGCGGTCGGTTCGGCCGGTTTCGTACCGGGCGTGGAGCGGCTGGGCATCCCGGCGCAGCAGTCTGCCGATGCGGGCGTGGGCGTCACCAATCCGGGCGGCATCCGCCCGGGTGATTTCGCTACCGCCATGCCGTCGGGCCCGTCCACTGCCTCCAGCTGGAACCCGGAAGTGGCCTATACCGGCGGTGCCACGATGGGCCGCGAGGCCTGGCAGCAGCGCTTCAACATCCTGCTGGGTGGCAGCGTCAACCTGCAGCGTGACCCGCGCAACGGCCGCAACTTCGAGTACGCCGGTGAGGATCCGTTGCTGGCCGGCGTGATCGTCGGTGAGTCGATCCGTGGCATCCAGAGCCAGCACGTCATCTCCACGATGAAGCATTACGCGCTGAACGACATGGAGACACGGCGCAATTTCCACAGCGTGCAGATCGGCGACCAGGCCATGCACGAGTCGGACCTGCTGGCGTTCGAGATCGCCATCGAGCTGGGCAAGCCCGGTTCGGCCATGTGTTCGTACAACAAGATCAACGGCATCTACGGTTGCGAACATCCCTACCTGATGAACCAGGTGCTGAAGCAGGAGTGGAAGTTCCCCGGTTTCGTGATGTCGGATTGGGGCGGCGTGCACAGCGGTTCGAAGGCCGCCCTGGCCGGGCTGGACCAGCAGTCGGCCGGCGAAGTCTTCGATGCCACCACGTTCTTCGATGCACCACTGCGCA
Organism: Stenotrophomonas sp. CFBP 13718; assembly: GCF_014842145.1. Lineage (NCBI taxonomy): Bacteria > Pseudomonadati > Pseudomonadota > Gammaproteobacteria > Lysobacterales > Lysobacteraceae > Stenotrophomonas > Stenotrophomonas sp. CFBP 13718. Next base: position 104,212 of record NZ_JACYVC010000012.1, on the reverse strand, counting down.
TGGCTGTGGCCGGTGGCGTGGTGCCGCAGGCCCGCCTGGATGACATGGTGTCGCGCATCCTGCGCACGATGTTCCTGCACGGCAACTTCGACAATCCGCCGCAGCACCTGAAGATCGACGTCGAAGCCGGCTTCGCCGCGGCCCAGCGCACGGTCGAAGAGGGCAGCGTCCTGCTGCGCAACGAGGGCAACCTGTTGCCGCTGGCCGACAGTGTCAAGCGCATCGTGATCATCGGCGGCCACGCGGACAAGGGCGTGATCGGCGGCGGCGGTTCGTCGATGGTCGGCATCACTGCCAAGGGCACCAACGCGGTACCGGGCGTGCTGCCGACGACGTGGCCGGGCCCGGTGATGTTCCACCCGTCCTCGCCACTGGAAGCACTGCGTGCCGAACGTCCGGACGCCGACATCCAGTACGTCGACGGCCGTAACACCGCCGCTGCGGCACGCGCTGCGGCCCAGGCCGATGTGGCCATCGTGTTTGCTACCCAGTGGGCGGCAGAGTCGGTGGATCTGCCGGATATGCAGTTGCCGGACAAGCAGGACGGCTTGATCGCCGCCGTGGCCAAGGCCAATCCGAAGACCGTGGTCGTGCTGGAAACCAACGGCCCGGTGCGCACCCCGTGGCTGCAGCAGGTGCCGGCGCTGATGCAGGCATGGTACCCGGGCATCCGTGGCGGTGAAGGCATCGCGGCGTTGTTGACCGGCAAGGCCAACCCGTCCGGCCGCCTGCCGGTGACCTGGGTGGTTGACGAATCGCAGCTGCCGCGGCCGCAGATCCCGGGCCTCGGCTTCAACCCGAAGCAGCCGCCGGTGGATATCTTCGACTTCGATATCGAAGGCGCCAACGTGGGCTACAAGTGGGCAGCGGCCAAGGGCCTGGTGCCGACGTTCGCGTTTGGCCACGGCCTGTCGTACACGCAGTTCGCGTACGAGAACCTGAGCGTCAGCGTGGAGGGTCAGCGTCTGGTGGCCAGCGTGGATGTACGCAACACCGGTGCACGCGCCGGTGCGGACGTGGCCCAGCTGTACCTCAAGCTGCCGCAGGGGCACACCACGCCGATCCGCCTGGTGGGCTTCGACAAGGTGACGCTGCAGCCGGGCGAACAGCGCCGCATCCGCATCGATGCCGAGCCGAAAACGCTGGCCGATTTTGATCCGGCGACGCGCCAGTGGACGATCGCGGCGGGCACCTACCAGGTGCAGTTGGGTCGTACGGCCGCCGAGCCGCTGCAGGTCGTGGACATCACGCTGCAGGAAACACCGGTCCGCTGATCCAGGCGACGAACAGAGCCCGCCCGCGCAAGCAGGCGGGCTCTTTTACGTTGTAGCGTCGTGTCCGCTGGCTCAACTGCCCAGTGCGGGGTAGTCGGTGTATCCGTGTTCGCCGCCGCCGTACAGCGTGTCCTGGTCCGGCTGTGCCAGCGGGGCATTCCGGCGCAGGCGTTCCACCAAGTCCGGATTGGCAATGAAGGGCCGCCCAAACGCGACCGCGTCGGCCTGCCCGGCGGTGAGCACGTCGACTGCGTGCTGCTTGTCGTACCCGTTGTTGACGATCCACGGCCCGGTGAAGCGTGAGCGCAACGCAGCGTAATCAAAGTCGATGTTGTCACGGTCGCCACCGGTGGCGCCTTCGATGACGTGGACAAAGGCCAGTCCGCCGATACCTTCCAGACGCTCCACCGCGCGCTCGAACAAGGGCTGCGGGTTGCTGTCGTGGGCATCGTTGGCCGGCGTGGTCGGCGACAGGCGCACACCGGTGCGTGCGGCACCGATGGTGTCGGCGACGGCACTGACGACTTCAAACAACAGACGGGTACGGTTTTCGATGCTGCCGCCGTACGCATCGTCGCGGTGGTTGCTGCCATCGCGCAGGAACTGGTCGATCAGGTAGCCGTTGGCGGCGTGGACCTCCACGCCGTCGAAGCCTGCGGTGATCGCATTGCGTGCGGCGATACGGTAGTCCTCGACGAGGCCCGGCAGCTCATCCAGTGCCAATGCGCGCGGCGTGGAGACCTCCTCGAATCCGTTCGCCGTGAACGTCTTCGTATCCGCACGCAGGGCGCTGGGCGCTACCGGGACCTCACCGTCCGGCAGCAGGCTGGTATGCGAGATCCGGCCGACATGCCACAGCTGCAGGACGATGCGTCCGCCGCGAGCGTGCACTTCGTCGGTGATCGCTTTCCAACCGGTGATCTGCGCGTCGCTGTAGATGCCGGGTGTGTCCAGGTACCCCTGGCCGAGCGGGCTGATCTGGGTGGCTTCGGCAATGATCAGGCCGGCACTTGCGCGCTGTCCGTAGTACGTCGCCGCCAGTGGCGTGGGCACGCGATCTGCCTGCGCGCGGTTGCGCGTCAGCGGGGCCATCACGATCCGGTTGGCGATGTCGATGTCGCCCAGGCGGGTGGGGGAGAACAACACGGTGTCATGGTCTGACATGGAAACCTCGTGGTGGGGAAGGGGGATCTGCAGCATCGCAGCGAACATAGGCGATGCGGTGTTGCAATCATGGGAAGGCCTGTTGCACGAGGCGTGGACAGAGAAGGCAGGGGCATAACGCGCTGCGGCGTAGGGTCGGACACAGGTGGTGCCTGCACCACGCCTGTCCAAACGAGGAATACGCACATGATTGATTACCAGCTGCAGGGCAAGACCGCGATCGTCACTGGCGGCGTGTCCGGCATCGGCCTGGCCGTTGCTGAAATGCTCGCCGCGTCCGGTGCCCGGATTGCCGTGTGGGACCTCAAGCAGGAGGCAGTGGATGCCACGGTCACTGATCTGAAGGCCAAGGGTGCCGAGGCCATCGGGATCGCGTTGGACGTTACCGATGAGGCGGCCGTCGAGGCCGCCGTGAAGCGCACCGTGGACGCATTCGGCGGGGTGGATATCGCGGTCAACAATGCCGGCATCTCCGGCCCGGCCGCGAGCAGCGGTGACTACCCCATCGACGGCTGGCGCCGGGTGATCGATGTGAACCTGACCAGTGTCTTCCTGTGCCAGCGTGCGCAGATCCAGGCCATGCGTGCAGCGGGCAAAGGCGGAAGCATCATCAACATGGCCTCGATCCTCGGCCAGGTGGGTTACGCCGGATCGTCCGCCTACGCGGCGGCCAAGCACGGGGTGGTGGGTCTGACCCAGACCGCCGCGTGGGAGCACGCCGCCGACAGGATCCGCATCAATGCCGTGGGTCCGGGATTCATCAGCACGCCGTTGCTGGAGACGATGGAACCCAAGGTGCGCGCGACCCTGGAAGGGCGCCATGCGATGAAGCGGCTGGGTACGCCGGAGGAGGTGGCCGCGTTGGTCGCGTGGTTGTCCAGCGATGCGGCATCGTTCGCGACCGGCACGTATTACGCCATCGATGGCGGATACCTGGCCGTGTGAGCTGCGGCGCCGGTGCGGTGTGCGCGGGGCAGGGTGCGGCGGTGCCGGTTGCCGCCGCCGCGCGCGCGGCTTCACGTCATCCGCACGTGACCCTCGCCAACGTGCCGGATCATTCGACCGGAGTTGTGCGATGGATCTCAGCCAGGATGTCTCGATCCTGCTACGCGTGGCGGCGGCCATGGTCTTCGGCGGCGTCATCGGCTTCGAGCGGGAGCTCGGCAAGCATGCGGCCGGCCTTCGTACCCACATGCTCATCGCCGGTGCGGCCGCCCTGATCGTCGGCCTGGGGGATTCGGTCGCCGAGCATTTCCGCCAGGAGCAGTACCGCGACCTGCTGCAGGTCGACCCCATCCGATTGATCGAAGCGGTGATTGCCTGCGTGGGCTTCGTGGCGGCCGGCACGATCCTGCGGGGTTCGCGCGACGGTGAGGTCAGCGGATTGACCACGGCCAGCTCGCTGATCATGTCGGCTGCGGTGGGAATTGCCGTGGGCATCGGGGCGTATGTCATCGCCACCGGGGTCACGTTGATGTGCGTGATCGTGCTGGCGGTGATGCAGCGCGTTGAAAAACGCATCGAAAAGCGCGAGTGACCGCTGTCGGAGGAGGGGCCCAGCGGCCGGGGTAGCCCATGGTCTAATGGGCTTGATGGCGGCGGGGCGGTTCACTGCGTCCCTGTACCCTGCGTGCGTTCCGCTGCTCCCGGACCTTGGCTGACCGATGATCATCTCCGCTTCCTCCGATTACCGTGCCGCCGCGCAGCGCAGGCTGCCGCCGTTCCTGTTCCACTATCTCGATGGCGGTGCGTACGCCGAGCAGACGTTGCAGCGCAACGTGTCCGACCTTGCCGACATCGCGCTGCGCCAACGCGTCCTGCGTGACATGGCCGAACTCAGCCTGGAGACCGAGCTGTTCGGCGAAGCGATGTCGATGCCCGTTGCGCTGGCGCCGGTGGGACTGACCGGCATGTTCGCCCGACGGGGCGAAGTGCAGGCAGCGCGTGCGGCGGACCGTCACGGCATCCCCTTCACGCTGTCCACGGTGTCGGTCTGTGCGCTTGAAGAAGTCGCCCCGGCGATAAAGCGGCCGATGTGGTTCCAGCTTTATGTACTGCGTGACCGCGGCTTCATGCGCAATGCGCTGGAGCGCGCGCAGGCAGCAGGCGTCTCGACGCTGGTGTTCACCGTGGACATGCCGGTACCCGGTGCACGCTACCGCGATGCGCATTCCGGCATGAGTGGCCCGCATGCGGCGTTGCGACGCGCACTGCAGGTGCTTACGCGCCCCCGGTGGGCGTGGGACGTCGGCGTGAACGGGCGGCCGCATGATCTCGGCAACATTTCCGCGTATCGCGGTGAATCCACCGGCTTGGCCGATTACATCGGCTGGCTGGGCAGCAACTTCGACCCGTCCATCAGCTGGAAGGACCTGCAGTGGATCCGCGAGTTCTGGAAGGGGCCGATGGTGATCAAGGGGATCCTGGATCCGGACGATGCGCGCGAAGCGGTGCGATTCGGTGCGGATGGCATCGTGGTGTCCAACCATGGCGGCCGCCAGCTGGACGGCGTGCTGTCCACGGCGCGGGCCTTGCCGCCGATCGCCGATGCGGTGCAGGGCGACCTGAAGATCCTCGTCGACTCGGGCATCCGTACCGGCCTGGACGTGGTACGCATGCTCGCCCTGGGTGCGGATACCGTACTGCTTGGGCGTGCGTTCGTGTATGCACTCGCGACGCACGGCGAGGCCGGCGTGGGCAACCTGCTGGATCTGATCGCCAGGGAAATGCGCGTGGCGATGACGCTCACCGGTGCACGGTGTATTGCGGATATCGGCCCGGATGCGCTGGTGCGGATCGATCCGCTGGCTGTGTCACCCCGCTAGCGGTGGGGTGCCGTCCCACCTGCCGCCGGTGTCTGCCGCGGCAGGATCTCCTGCTGATAATTCTCCACCACGTAGCTGAAGGGACGACGCTGGCCATCGCGCAGCAGGGCGCGCACTTCCAGCACCGTGGCACGTGTACCGTCCACGCGTGGCGGCCAGAATTCCCGGTCGTGCAGTGTCTGCCGTTTGAAGTCGAGCGGCGCCACGACACGGCCGAACGGTTCATCGCTGCTGTCCAGCGCGTGGTTCATCGCAGCGGTCAGCAGGGACGGGACATACCAGTTGTCGGCTTCGGACAGCACGCGCTGGCCGCAGGTCAGCTGGACCCGGCGGTAGCGTAGCGGCGTGGCGTCTTCGATCGCGAGGGCGCTGCGCACCTCCGCCGGTGCGTCACGCTGCACGCCGCGCACGCGCACGGCGCGCACGCGCGGGGTGTCGGCAAGCCCATGCTCGGCACACCAGGCTTCAAGGGTGGCCGTCGCGCTCTGGCCTGCGAGCAGGCGCCGATGCAGGTCCGCCACCAGGGCGGCAGGGCTGGCGTGCACGGGTGCGCCCAGGGGCGGCGCGGGCAAGTCGCCTGCCGCAAGCGCGGCAATCGGCGCGGCAGCCAGCACGGAAGCGGCCTGCCAGCGAAGTCGGTCGGGGCGGTTGAACGGGCCCATGGGAGTCCACGCTTGATTCTGGTGCCTAGTTTACCCGCTGTCGTGCACGCACGGTGTGCGGCTCAGCGCGGGCCATCGCCGAGGTGAATGCCTGCGATGCAGGGATTTCATTTGCAGGGCCAGACGCGCGGCGCGTAAGGTCCGCAGCATTCATCCCCCTGAAGGAGGCGCAGATGCGCGCCCAGCATTTCCACGGTGCCGTGGATTCCGCCGGCCAGCCGCTGGCGTTCACCGTCGATAACGGCCGTTTCAGCCATTTCGGCGCGCCGTCGCCGGGATCGCCGCCGATGGACGCGACCGATCTCACCGGCTATACCGTGCTGCCTGCGCTGGTGGACGGCCACATCCATCTGGACAAAAGCTTTGTCGGCGACCGCTGGCATCCCCATCAGCCGGTCGCCAGCCTGCGTGAACGCCTGGCGCAGGAGAAAGACGCCTTGGCCACTGCGGCGCCGATGGCCGACCGGGCCGAAGCACTGATCCGGCAGATCGTCGGCTGGGGAACCAGTGCGGTGCGCTGCCATATCGACATGGACGCGACCACCGGGCTGCGCAACCTGCATGCCGTGCAGGACGCCCACGCGCGATGCGCGGACCTGCTCGACATCCAGTACGTCGCCTTCCCGCAGGCCGGCGTGATGTCCTGTGCGGGTACCTCGCAGGTGTTGCAGCAGGCACTGGAATCGGGTGTGCAGGTGATCGGCGGCATCGATCCGGATCTGCTGGACGGCGATGCCCAAGGTCAGCTGGACCTGTTGTTCGATCTGGCGCAACGCCATGGCGCGCGCATCGACATCCATCTGCACGAACCCGGCGAGCAGGGGCTGCGGCAGTTGCAGCGCATCTGCGAGCGCACGGCTGCCGGGGGATTGCAGGGGAGGGTGGCGGTGAGCCATGCCTATGCCCTGGGCGAAGTGCCATTGGCACGGGCACTGCAGGTAGGGGAGCAGTTGGCACGTGCCGATGTTGCGATCATGACCAACGCGCCGGGCGACCATCCGTTCCCGCCGGTGGCGGCCCTGCACGCGTTGGGGGTTCGCCTGTTCGCCGGCAACGACAACATCCGTGACAGCTGGTGGCCGTACGGCAACGGCGACCTGTTGCAGCGGGCGATGCTGATCGGCTACCGCTCGGGCTTCAATACCGATGCCGAGCTGCAACTGGCGCTGGACATGGTGACCACGCACGCGGCCGCGGTGCTCGGCCTGCAGGATCACGGGCTGGGCGAGGGCAAGCCGGCCACGTTCTTCGCGGTGCGCGCGGACAATGCGGCGGCGGCCGTGGCGGGCACGCCGGCGGCACGGCTGTCGATGCGCCAAGGCCGCTGGGTGGTGCCGCCGCCGGCGTGACGCGCACCGATCAGGTCGACTCCTCGTCCACCTGGCGCTTGAGCTCGCGTGCCAGTGCATGCACACCCTCGTCGGCCGTGTCGCGGAACAGGATGCCGATCTCGTAATTGTCGATGAGCGGCAGCCCGTGCTCGCCGTCGATGATGCGGTGATCGGCGCGGACCGCGCGGCGCGGCAGCAGACTGATGCCGATCCCATCGGCGACCGCGCCCTGGATACCGCTGAGCGAGGAACTGGTGAATGCGATGCGCCACCGTCTGCCCAGCGTTTCCACGACGTGCAGCATCTCATCCCGGTACAGGCCGCGCGGCGGGAACGTCACCAATGGCAGCACGTCTGCGGCGGAGCAGGGCGCACGGGCGCTGTCGATCCAGTGCAGGGGCTCGGGCCAGCAGTACACGCTGGGGCGACTGTTGCGTCGTTGTTTCACCAGCACCAGGTCGAGTTCGCCATGGTCGAAGCCGTGGGCGAGGTCACGGCTCAGGCCGCTGCTGATCTCGAGCCTGACCTGGGGATGGCGGCGACTGAACGTGGCCAGCATGCCGGTCGTGCGCGCGTTGACGAAGTCTTCGGGCACGCCCAGGCGCAGCGTGGTGGCCACCGTCTCGCCGGCCAATGCCTGCAGCAGTTCATCGTTCACCCCCAACATCCGCCGCGCATGGCCCAGCACGGTATGCCCGGCGTCGGTGGGCTGCACATCACGATGGCCGCGCTCGAGCAGGCGATGGCCGGCCAGTGTTTCCAGCCGACGGATCTTCTGGCTGATGGTGGACTGGGTTGAGTGCAAGCGACTGGCGGCGGCGGTGAAACTACCGCAGTCCGCGACGGCGACGAGCGCGCGCAGCAGATCGAGCTCGAACAGCGATCTATTCGACTGCGTCATGACTGGCATTCACTTATTTTGTTTCCGCATGCGGTTTGCGACTTCTACCATGCGCTGACGGGACAGGCCAGCGCGCGGTTCCGCCCCAACCCGCGGCCGACGCGCCGCTTCGACGGATACCCGCCATGTTTGCCCGAACCCTGTTGAGTCTCGCCCTCGCCCTGCCTGCGATCGCGCAGGCGGCACCGCAGACAGCGGACGTCCTGATCCGGCATGCCGTGGTCATCGACGTCGAACACGCGCGCGCCATTCCCGGGCAAAGCGTGGCGATCCGGGGCGACGCGATTGTCGCGGTGGGGCCCGATGCCGCCATGCAGGCGCAGTGGACGGCAGCGCGGCAGGTGGAAGCTGCCGGCCGCTACCTGATCCCCGGGCTGTGGGACATGCACGTGCATTTCGGTGGCGGGCCGGCGCTGGTGGAAGAGAACAAGGCCCTGCTGCCGCTGTACATCGCGCACGGCATCACCACGGTGCGCGATGCGTCGGGCGACCTGCCGCAGCAGGTGCTTGAATGGCGTGGCGATATCGCAGCGGGCACCTTGTTCGGCCCGCGCCTGTTGACCTCCGGCGCCAAGATCGAGGGCATCAAGCCGGTATGGAAAGGCACCCTGGAGGTGGGCAGCGAGGCCGACGTGGATGCTGCCATCGTGCAGTTGCAGCGTGACCGGGTGGATTTCGTCAAGATCACCGACAGTACGCTGAAGCCGGCGTTGTTCCTGTATGCCGCCCGTGCGGCGCGCAAGGCAGGACTGAAGGCCTCCGGCCACATACCGATGGCCTTGACGGTGGAGCAGGCCGTCGATGCGGGCTTGGCGTCCATCGAGCACCTGGACTACGCCTTCAAGGCGGGCAGTCGCGACGAAGCCGCCATCGCCGCGGACTTCGCTGCCGGCAGGATCGACCGGGCACAGGCGAACCAGCGTATCGATGCCAGCTTCGACCGGCCGACGGCGATGGCCGCCTACCGTGATTTCGCCCGTCGCGGCGTATTCGTGACACCGACGCTCAATGGGGGGCGGATCCTCGACTTCCTCGATCAGGATGACCATCACGCCGACCCCTACCTGGCCTATATCGGGCCCGGCCTGCGCGCGACCTACGCGTGGCGTGTGGAGCGCGCGGCGAAGGCAACGCCGGCGCAGATCGCCGCCCGCCACCAGCATTACCACGACGTGGCCGCGGTGCTGCCGATGCTGCAGCAAGCGGGGGTGACGATCATTGCCGGTACCGATGCGGGCTTCCTCAATTCGTTCAACTTTCCCGGCATCGGCCTGCATCAGGAAATGCAGTTGTTCGTCCGCGAAGGCCTGACCGCGCCGCAGGCGCTCGCCGCCGCCACCCGCGCGGGACCTGCTTGGTTCGGCACCCTGGATCGCTATGGCGCGGTCGAAGCGGGCAAGGCCGCTGACCTGGTGCTGCTCGACGCGAACCCGTTGCAGGACATCCGGGCGACCGAACGGATCAATACGGTGATCGTGCGCGGCACCGTACTGGACCGCGCTGCCCTGGATGCGTTGTTGCAGCAGGTCCGTGGCCAGGTGCAACAGTGGAACGCAGAGGCGGCGAAGGCCGCGCCCTGAGGCTTACGGATCGGGCGGTGCAGCGGGCGGGCGCCGGTGGCAGCTGCAACGGCAGCCCGTGGCCGTCGCGTCGCGATCCTGCAGCACACCGGCGAATATCTCCGCGCCCAGCAGGCCGGTCGGAAAGGCGATGATGCCGTAGCCGAGCAGGATCGCGCAGCCGGTGATGAAACGTCCCAGCGCGGTCTGTGGGGTCAGGTCGCCGTAGCCGGTCGTACTCATGGTGACGGCCGCCCAGTACACGCCCGTGGGGATGCTGTTGAACCCGTTGCGCGGTCCTTCGACGAGGAACATCACCGTGCCCAGCAGCACCAGCAGCAGGCCCATGACGCCGATGAACACCAGGATGCTGCGCCGTGCACGCACCAGTGCCTGGCGCAGGTGGCGGGTTTCTTCCAGATAGAACGGCAGCTGCAGGATCCGGAACAGCCGCAGCAGCCGCAGCAGGCGGACGTCGGCCAGCACGTGCAGGCCGGGCATCAGCAAGGCCAGGAACACCGGCAGGATCGACAGCAGGTCGACCACACCGAAGAAACTGCGCGCATAGCGCCACGGACGGCGGAGCAGCCAGAGGCGCAGCAGGTATTCCATCGTGAAAAGCGCGGTGAAGGTCCATTCCAGCACGCTGAGCAGCGGCCCATGACGGCGATGCACCTCGGGCACGCTGTCGGCCATCAGCACCAGCACGCTGAGTACGATGAGCACCAGCACGCCCGCTTCGATGCGGCGGACCCGTGCGCGGTGTTCGGCATGGCATCGCGCCGTGTCGCGCAGGCGGGCAAGCAGGGCGATCATTCGTCTTCGCCGGTGGGGAGGGAGTGGCGGCGCAGGTCATCCACGCCAAGCAGCTTCGTCGCTGGCCGCAGACAGCGGAATACAACAATCACGAAAGGTGAGCCCTGCCGCGTACCGCGCTTGGCAGGCAGCGAACCGATGAACGACGGTGGGCCTTCCACGGAGGCTTTTCATGCGCACGGTGATCCTGAGGACGCTGGTCTGGGTGCTGACGCTTCTCCCGGCGGTGGCAACGAGCGTGCAGGCACGGGACGGGGGGGACATCCATCGCTGCGTCGCCGCGGGTGCCGTGCGCTATCAGGACCGGCCCTGCGCGGTCGATGAGGCCGGCGGGCAATGGCGGCCGCACGATGGAGGCACTGCGACCCGTCAGGCGGGAGCAACGCCCAGCGCGCCGCGCCGCGCCGCCGTTACCCGCAAGCGCGGTGCACGCGTGCAATCGCGCGGCCAGGCGGCGCTGATCACCCTCCAGCGTGATCCCGATGCCTGCAGGCGGATGCAGCGCCTGCGCGAGGAGGCCTTGCGTCGTGCACTGCGGCGACCGGACTACCTCATGCAGCGCGGCTGGGACGATCGCGTGCGCGAGGCCTGTCGCTGAGGAGGCCGCGGCTTCCGCGATTCAGGCGGGTCCTATAGGGACCCACGTCCGGTCTGCATATCGTGGATGGTCCTTTCCCAACGCTCGCTGCGCTGCGTCGGCCGCGCTGCTCCCGCGCGCGACCGCGGCCCCGCCCCCCCGTCATGAGCCCCTTGCTGCGATCCATCATGGCGCGCCTTCAGCCCCTGCAGGACACGTGCGCCAACGACGAGGACCTGCGCGCGCTGCGCAGCCATCCGCGCCGGCTGCTGCTGATCGCCGGCGCGTTGCTGAGCGTCCTGCTGCTGGCGGCGCTGGCGACGGCGGTGTGGCTGCATGCGCGCAGCTACGAGGAAAATCGGCTGCAGGCGTTCATCCGTGCCCGGACCGCACTGGATGCGCAGCTGACCCGGCATGACGCGAGCTACGCGCGTCTGGTCAACATGACCGAGTACGCGTGGCGGCACCGCATGGACAGCGACCCGGTGGTACTGGAAGCAGAAACCCGGCGCTACCTGGCCGACGCCCAGACGCTGCGGTTGCAGCAGGGTGCGCAGGACGCCCCGCAGCTCGTGCTGGGACTGGGGACCGATCACTGGCCCGCAGAACGGCTGCATCGCTACCTGGCGCTGGCACGTACCATGTCGGTCATCACGCGGATGGCGTTCAACGGACCCGATGCGGAAGCCGCCGGCGCTGCCTACTTCCTGGACCCCACCGGGCATCTGGTCGTGATCAACGAAGGGCTGGACGACAGCGGCACCGGCATCGCGAGCGCCGAGCGTGATCGCCAAGGCACGTTCGGCCAGCTACGGGCCTATGCGCACCTGCTACCGCCGGCCTCGGCGGCCGATACGGTCCCTGCGCTGCGTGCCAGCCATGGCCGGGGGGAGGCGCGCATCGGCTTTGCCGCACACCCGGTGACCGGGCGGGCGTCGCTGGTCACCGTGTTTGCCGCGCACGACGGCCGACGCGGACTGGGTGTCTTCGTGGCGTTCGAGCCGACTGCGGGGCTGGCGCAGGTTCTGCGCGAGGCCAGTGACAGCAACCTGCAGGTGATGGCGCCCAACGGCGAAGTCATCCTGGGATCGCGCAGCGCAGCGGCCGATGGCGTGGTCGGCACCCTGCACGATGCCGGGATCTGGTCGCATGCGGACGACGGCATCGTCCAGTACCGTCGCAACGGCCGCAGGGTGATCGCTTCATTGGTCACGGGCACGGACTGGGCGCTGGTGACCACCGTGGGCTGGCGCGACATGCTGGCTGACGGAACGCCCATGTTGTGCCTGGCACTGGCCCTGTGGGCGGGCTTGATGGCAGGTCTGTGGGGGCTGCTGGCGTGGGTGGACCGGCACGTGCTGGCCCCTGCTGCTGCGCGCGCCATGCAGGTGTACGCGAACGAAGCCCTGTTCCGTTCGTTGATCCAGATGACGCCGGCAGGACTCTGCCTGGTGGACATCGAGCAGCGCGTGCCGCAGGTGCAGAACGAGCTGGCGCGCCGCTATGCCGGTGCCGCCGAACGCTCCGGGGTCGCGCTGTACGATGCGCTGGTCGACGGTTACGCCGAGGCGGTTTCGCGTCGTGACGACAACCTGGACATCCGAGAGTTCCAGGTCTTTTACCCAGGCGGCCGCGGCGCGGTGGCGACGCACCTGCTCGTCAATGCGACGCCGCTGTTCGACAGTGCAGGCAGGGTGCTGCTGTGTACTTTGCAGGACCTGACCGCGAGGGTGGAACTGCAGGTGCAGAAAGACCAGCTGCGCGATGAAGCCGAGGCGGCGCACCGCGCCCGGTCCCGGTTCCTGGCGGCCATGAGCCATGAGATACGCACCCCGCTGCACGGCATCCTGGGCCATCTGGAGCTCTTCGCACGCTCGTCGCTGGATATCGAACAGCGTGCGCGCCTGGGCCGCATCACCCAGTCCGCCGATTCGCTCCTGCTGATCATCAACGACGTACTGGACCTGGAGCGTGCCGCATCCGGCCGTCTGGAGCTGGACAGCGCCGTGTTCGAGCCGGCCCTGCTGCTGGAGCGGGTGGCGCTGCTGTACGCGCCGTTGTCGCAGGGCAAGGGCGTGGACCTGGACCTGCTGGTCGACGGGTCGTTGGCGCCACGGTACCGCGGTGCCGCGGACCGGGTGGAGCAGGTGCTGCGCAACCTCGTCAGCAACGCCGTCAAGTTCACCGCGTCGGGTCGGATCGAGATCCGGGCCGTCTCCTCACGACATCCCCACTGCCTGCGGCTGGAAGTCGCCGACTCCGGGGTCGGCCTCAGCGAGGTGCAACAGCGCAGGCTGTTCGAGCCGTTCGCGCAGGCCGATGCCTCCATTGCCGGCCGTTTCGGCGGCTCTGGCCTGGGGCTGTCGCTGTCCCGGCAGCTCTGTCATCTGATGGGCGGTGAGATCGATGTACACAGCACGCCGGGGGTGGGCAGCGTGTTCGGTTTCGATATCGAGGCACAGGCGGTGGAAACAACCGCTGACGCTGCGCCTCCGCTGCAGGGGCGCGGTGTGCTGCTGTACTCCGCCACCGTGACGTGGCGCGAAGAGCTTGCCCGTCGTCTGCGTGCATGGGGAGCCAAGGTGGTGGTGCTGGAATCGCTGCAGCAGATCGAGGCCGTGGCGTCATGCCGCGCACTGCCGTTGGTGATCTTCGAGCGGAACCAGCGTGCGGCACGAGGAACGGTGGATGGATTCCGTGGACGGATCGTGCGGGTGCGCGGCGATGGGCCGCTGCGCGCCGCTGGCCCACCCGGCGACCTGCGGGTGTCGGCGTACTCGGCCGCCGCGCTGCTGGAGGCGCTGCAGGCTGACATTGCGGATGAAGGGATCGGCGGCACAGCGGATCCGGGCGGCGACATGGAAACCCCTGCGACGATGAGCTAGATTCGACGCGCGCAGACGCGCACGAGGAACTGCCTTGGACCCGCTGTCATCCACCCTGGGAACGACCGTGCAGGCACGCCCGTCGCTCGCTTCACTGCGCCGCCACCAGCGTCGCCTGCTGTTCGGCGGTGGGGGGCTGGTCAGCCTGCTGATCGTGGCCACGCTGCTGATGGCGGTGTTTTCGGACGTCGATACGTTCCACGCCGAAGAACGCCAGCGCTTCGTCGACGCGCGCTCGGCGGTCGACTACTTCCTGTTCCAGCGGGATCGCGCCTACGCCAGCAACATCAATGGCAGCGAGATGATGTGGAATACGCAGCAGCCGAGGCTGAAGACGCTGGGCGCTCCATTGGCTGACCGTTTTCTGGCCAATGGCGGGCAGCTGCTGGTGCGCGCCGAAGGGCGCACGGCGGTGCCGTGGCTGGTACTGGGGGCGAAGGACAATCCGGTGCCGCGGCCGCTGCTGGATGCCTACATGGGCATCATGCATGAGTACTCGGTGTACACGGCAGCATCGGTGGCCGCGCTGCGGTCGGTGGGACCGGTCACGATGTATTTCTACGAACCGAAGCGCCGGCTGCTGGCCGTGTCCGGTGTCACCGACGAGGCACAGCTGCTGCGTGCCCTGCGGGTCAGCAGCCGCGAAGAAGCCTTTACCCGCTTGCTGGCGACCGAAGCACGGGCGCTGCGCATGCGTCCCGCCGTCGGCCCGGTGCAGAGCGCAGCGGGCGGAGGCCGCATGGTGTCGACCTTCGACGCCAATCCCATCACCGGCCAGCCTTCGCTGGTTGCGCTGCAGTTGCTGCAGCAGGGCCGCGAACCGATTCTGCGTCGGGTGGCGTTCGAGCCGGTGGACACCATCAAGGCACGGCTGGACGCGCGGGAGTCGGGCGCCTACACGGTCATTACCGACGACGGCCGCACGGTGCTGCGCAGTGCCGGTGCGGCTGCCGCCATCGCGCCCGCGTTGGCCAGGCGCGTGAACGACGAGGCGGGAAAGGCCGACGTCCGGTTCTAC
Organism: Stenotrophomonas sp. CFBP 13718; assembly: GCF_014842145.1. Taxonomy (NCBI): domain Bacteria; kingdom Pseudomonadati; phylum Pseudomonadota; class Gammaproteobacteria; order Lysobacterales; family Lysobacteraceae; genus Stenotrophomonas; species Stenotrophomonas sp. CFBP 13718. Next base: position 89,200 of record NZ_JACYVC010000012.1, on the reverse strand, counting down.
CAGGATGGCCAGTTCGTGGTGGCCGGTCCGGTGGCGGCAGTGGACTGGCGCATCCTGCATACCTATGGCTGGGGCGACCTGTGGCACGACAAAGGTCACCGGCTGTTGGCCCAGCTGCTGGCGGCGACGCTGATCCTCGCTGCGTTGTGGTGGGTGTTGCTGCGGCTGGATCGGCGCGTCTTCATGCCTGCGCTGGCAGATGCGTGGCGGGTGTACGAAAGTGAAGCGCTGAGTCGCGTCATCATCGATACGTCGCCGGTCGGCCTGGTGCTGATCGATCCGGAAAGTGGTGAGCCGCTGGTGCAGAACGAGCTTGCCCGGCAGATGGCGGATGCGGCAGCGACGGTGGACGGGCAGACCTTGCATGCGGCGCTGGCGGATAAAGTGCAGGCCGATGCGGCTAGCGGTCAGCCGGTGCGGGAGTTCCTCTGGAGCGCGCCGGTCGCCGTGCCGGACCAGCCTGCACTCAGACTCCAGGTGGCCATGGCATTGGCTGCGTACCGCGACCGTGCCGTGTGGGTGTGCGCGTTGCGCGATGTGACCGCTCAAGCCGAGCTGGAGCAGACGCTGCGAAGTGCGCGTCACGATGCAGAGCGTGCACGCGCTGCCGCCGAATCGGCATCGCGGGCCAAGTCGGCGTTCGTCGCCACGATGAGCCACGAAATCCGTACCCCGCTCAATGGCGTGCTGGGGCACCTGGAGCTGCTGGCGCGTTCGCCGATGCAGCCGGCGCAGCGCGAACGGGTGGCGCGTATCCGTCTTTCGGCCGATGCGCTGCTCGGCATCATCAGCGACGTGCTGGACTTTTCCAAGATCGAGGCCGGGCAGCTGGACATCGATCCGGTCGCATTCACGCCGCGGCCGCTGATCGAGCAGGCGGCGTTGCTGTTTGCGCCGGAAGCCCAGCGCAAGGGCGTCAAATTGTTCTACGCCATCGCCCCAGAGCTCGAGCGCACGTTCCTGGCGGACATGCACCGCATCCGCCAGGTGCTGAACAACCTGCTTGGCAATGCGGTCAAGTTCACCGAGTCGGGCCGCATCGTGGTACGCGCGCAGTTGCTGGAGCGTCCGCCCGGTGCCGCGCCGATGCTGCGCCTGCAGGTGGTCGACTCCGGCATCGGCCTGGGCGAGGAGGCGTTGGCGCAGTTGTTCCAGCCCTTCCAGCAGGCGGATGCGAGCATCTCGCGGCGCTATGGCGGCAGCGGCCTCGGGCTGGCGCTGTGCCAGCAGCTGGCGCGGCTGCTGGGGGGCAGCATCCGCGCAGAGAGCACCCTGGGCGTCGGCAGCGTCTTCACCTTCGAAGTGCCCGTGCAGCCGGAGGGGGCTCCGGTCAGCAGCGCACAGCCGCTGCGCGGCCGTCGCATCACGCTGCTGTCGGCGGCAGCGGAGTGGCGCCATGAAATCGCGGAACTTCTGCAGCGCTGGGGTGCGGAGGTCACGGTGCTGGAGCAGCCCCCCTTGCAGCCCTTGCCGCACGCCGATACAACGCTGCTGCTGTTCGGCGAGCGACGCGCCTGGACGGCAGACGAGGAAAATGCGCTGGCGGCGCTGCATCGTGATGTTGTCCGCGCGTCTCCGAATGGGCCCTTGTCGCCACAGCCGATGGACGATGGCGTGCATGTCAGCAGCTACGCCGCCGACGCATTGCTGCGGGCGTTGAATGACACCGTCGAGGGGGCGCCCGCCGTCGTCGCCGCAGCCCCGGTCAGCGCGATGCAGGCAGCTCAGGGACGCGTGTTGCTGGTTGAAGACAATGCGGTGAACCGCGAGCTGATCCAGCAGCAGCTGGAGACACTGGGCCTGAGCGTGGACACTGCGGAGAACGGCAGTGACGGCCTGCTTGCCTGGCGCCCCGATGTACACCTGGCTGTCCTCACCGACATCAACATGCCGGTGATGGACGGTTACGCGCTGGCCCGCGCGCTGCGCGCGCGCGACAGTGCCGTGCCGATCCTGGCCATCACCGCGACGGCGCTTGCCAGCGAGCGCGAGCGCTGTCGCGCGGCGGGCATCAGTGACCTGCTGCTGAAGCCGATGAACCTGGACACGCTGGCGCGCGCGCTGGAACCGTACCTTGTGGCAAGTGCGCCTGCGGGCCCGCGTGAGGGTGGGCGGGTCGCGACGCAGGCGGGCACTGCGGACCCGCCGCCGATGGTCCTGCCGGATGCATTGCGCCGCACCTTCGTGACCAGCACGCTTGATGACCTGCAGCGGATCGCGCAAGCGCGACTCGCGGAAGACCACGACGGCCTGCTCGATCGCCTGCATGCCGTGAAAGGCGTGCTGATGATGCTGGGCCATCGCGCGCTGGGGATCCGCTTCGGCGTCATGGAGGGGCAGTTGCGTGACGGCGTAGCCGTCGATGGCGTCGCACTCGATGCAGCGCTGTCCGATCTGCGTGCACTGGTGGACCAGCATGCCGCGCAGCTTCCGACGACCGCGCAGGACAATTGATGGAGCGGACCGGGCCGGCGGTCCGCTCAACCTGCAGCGGGAGCCTCCAGGCCAAGTTCAACCGCGTATTTGAACAGATCGGCATCACGCTCCACGCCCAGCTTGGCCATGCCATTGACCTTCTGCGTGCTGATGGTCTGCTTGCGCCTGTCCAGTTGCTCGGCAATGGCGTTGATGCTCATACCCCCCACGAACAGGCGCAGCACTTCACGCTCCCGTGGTGAAAGTGGCACGGTACTGCGCTGGCTGCTGCGCGCCGGCAACAGCGGGGCCACGCTGGGAGACAGATAGCGTCTGCCTACATGCGCGGCCATGATGGCGGCCGCCACGTGCGATACATCGTCTCCCTTGCTGAGGATGTGGTTCACGCCGGCGTCGTACAGCGCCTGGACGACAGCGGTCTGGTCCAGTCCGGTGAACACGGCGATCTGCAGCTCGGGATAGCGCGAACGCAGCAGCTGCAGCAGCTGCAGACCGTCGCCGTGCTCGCCGTGGGGCATCGCGAAATCGGTGACCACGACATCGCACGGGTGCGCATCGAGCAGGGCGATGAGCTCGGTGGAGTTGGCGGCAGAACCGACATGGACGATCGCCGGTACGGTATCAAGTGCCGCTTCGATGGCCATCCGGATCAGGGGGTGGTCGTCGGCTATGGCTACACGGATCGAGTTATCGACCATTCTGGACTCCAGCTCTCATCGGGGGGGCAGCCTGCAGACGGGCAGCGGCGCAACTATATGCCAGCTTCGTGCCGAGGTGGCATATAGTGGCCGCCGTACCCCATCCTGGACGGGCTGCAGACGTGAAACTCCGAATCGTGCTTGCCGATGATCATCCCGTGCTGCTGGCGGGCATCGCCCACCTGTTGCAGGGCCAGCCCGGGCTGGAACTGGTGGGCATGGTCAAGGATTCCACGGCGCTGGTCGATCTGGTCAGCAGCAGCAGCGTGGACGTGGTGGTGTCGGATTTTTCGATGCCGCATGGTCGCTATGGCGACGGCATTGCCATGCTGCGTTTCCTGCAGCGACGTTTCCCGAAGACCCGGCTGGTCGTGCTGACCGGGATGGAAAGCCCCCTGGTGCTGAGGAACATTCTGGCGGCGGGCGTCCGCTGCATCGTCAGCAAGAGCGATCCGCTGGACCACCTGTTGCCGGCCGTGCGCATGGCAGCGGCGGACGGCGCGTATCAGTCCCCCGAGGTCGAGTCCCGATTGGCCGTCGAACCTGCCATGGCCGATCACGGCGCGGTGTTGTCCAAGCGCGAGAACGAAGTGCTGCGCATGTATGCCGAAGGGCTTTCGGTGATCGAGATCGCCGAGCGCATCGGTCGCAGCCGCAAGACCGTCAGTACGCAGAAGGTCGCCGCCATGCGCAAGCTCAACCTCGCCACCGACGCAGAAGTCTTCCACTACGCCATCGCACATGGGCTGGTCAACGCATCCCAACAAGCGCGGGCCAAGGCAGTCGAGTCGGAGTAGGCCCTGCACGGGATTCAGCCGGGTCCGATGCGTCCACGCTGCGGCGATGGGTATCGTGACGGGCTCCGCTTTGATCTTCCGGTGTCGATGTGTTTCCCCTGCCTCCTGTCAGCGTTGTGCTGTTGTTGGAACAGTTCGCTGATCTGGCGATACTGGAGCAGTCCACGTTCCTCGACACGCTCAACATCTATCTCTACACCTCGCCGCAGCAGCGCAGGCGCATGCGCGAGGCCTGGCGCGAAACGGCGGAGGCGCTGCCGGTCATGGAGGATCCCGACGTCGTCCGTTGAGCCTGCACCGTAGACGATGACGGCGCCCCTGGGGCGCCGTCGGCGTACATCACGTCGGTGGAACGGGGACCCGTGCCGGGTCTCAGTCGCCGACCACCGGTGCGGCCGACGTCGTCGTCGGCGCGGGCAGCGTGGTCTCCGGGTTGCCCTGCTGCAACTGCAGCTGCTGGATCCGCTGCTGCAGGGTATCGAGCTGGCTGTTGCTGCTCTGCAGGTCGGTGCTCAGACTGACGGCCTGCTGCTGTGCCTGCTGCAGCGCGGTGCTGACCTGCAGCGACTGCGCGCGTTCCTGCTCGACCTGCGCCTGCAGGGTGCGCAGGCGCTCCTCGTTGAAGCTGACCAGGCGCTCGGTGTAGCGCTTGCCGGCATCCAGGCGGATGGTGTCGAGGCTCACCTGTGCGAGCTGCTCGGTCTGCTGCACGAACGTGCGGTACGCATGCTCGGCGTTCTCCACCGAATCGGTCTTGATGACGCGCCAGAAGTTCTTTTCCTGGAACAGCGCGACGTAGTAATTCAGCGTGCTCGGATTGAACAGCAGGCTGGCGCCGTACGCGCCGTTGTAGGTCGTGCGCAGTTCCGTCAGCTGTTGGGAATCCATCAACTGGCGGAGCTCGTCCACCGACGTGCGGGCGACGGGCGCGGTCGGAGCGGGATCCGGTCGCGGCGTGCGTTCGGTGCGCGCGGCGAACGCCGACGGTGCGGAAAGGATCATCAACAGCGCCATCGACGCGACGGTGATCCGTCGGTTGGTCGCTGCATCCCCAGAGTCATGTCGCATGTATAGACCACCCACGAGTGGATTGTTGTTGAAGTGGAGTTCCCCGCGCGCAGTCTAGCATGCGTGAAACTGTCGCCGATGCCGCGTGCATGGCTTCAATAAACCAGTTGCGCGCCGCTGCAGCTGATCGACTGCACGTGCACGTCGGTACGTCCGAGTTCCAGGCCAAGTACGTTCGCCAGCGTGATCGAGAGCAGCCTGCCGACCTCGTTCAGCAGCCCCTTCAACGGCTCCAGTGCCACTTTCAATACGGCACAGAGCACCCCGGAGCAGTTCAACGTGGCACCCGGCGTGGCCACGACGCTGCCGGCGTTCGGGTCGCCGATGCCGCCGGGCCGGGTCTGCAGGAACGAGGCCAGGTTGCGCTTGACGCAGCCGTTGTAGTCGACGAGCTGGGTCAGCAGGCCGCTGCAGCTTTTTGCGGTCAGGTCACCCAGCAGCAGCGACAGCAGGCCGCCAAGCAATCCGCCATTGCGCCCCTGGGTGACATCGGCGAAGACATTCAAGGCCGATGGCTGGTCTTTCAGTGACCAGTCACCAATTGGATTCAAGTTGGCGACGCGGACATCGCCGCGCAGCACCTTGACGGCCTGATCGACATCGTAACGGCCGCTGGCCTGCCGCGTCGCATCCAGGAACTGACCGGCGAACTGCAGCGCGGTGTCGTCGGTCCTGGCGCCGGCGATGCCGGGATTGATCATGTTGGCGAGCAGCTTCATGAGCTCATTGGTGAGGGTCATCAACGAGGTGCCGATCGGCAACGCGTTGGGGTCGGTGGAGCGGGTTTCGTTCTCGGGCACGGTCACGCGCTGGGTACCCGACAGCGCGGCCAACTGCAGCTTGTCGTTGATCAGCGGTGCGCCCAACAGGGTGAGCAGCTGTTCCTTGCCCAGGCTGGCGTCACAGACATCGCGCCGGGTGAAACGATCCGCATCGGCCACCTTGCCGATGCAGGTGCGCAGCACCGACGAGGTGACATCGAAGGTGGCGGTGCGCGGACGGGCACCACACTGCAACGATTTCAGGTCGGCATACGCGTTGGTTACGTCGACATGCAACGGCACCTTCAGGCGGGTGCCCAGCAACGACAGCAGGCCGCCCGCCAGTGGCAGGTTGTTGGTGTCGATATCGACGAAGACACGGACCTGGGCGTTGTAGGCGCGCGCGCCGTTGTGGGTGATGCCGGGTCCTCCTTGATGCGCGCCGCCGATGCCGATCGACGGCGGTTCGATCACGGCGGCCTGCGCCTGGACGAGGCCCAGCAGGGTCAGGTTGTTGACCGCGACGCCGCGTCCGCCGTTGGCGATGCTGATGCTGGTGGTTATCAGGTCCAGGGCGTTCAGTTGCGTCTCCAATGCGCTGGCTGCCGTGCCCTCCGGTGCCACTACCTGCGCGAACAGGCCACCCCCTGCGGTATCGCTGCCCAGCTTGATGGCCAGCTGGTCGAGGTCGAGTCGGGTGGCCAGCGCGCTGCGCAGTGCGCTCAGATCGACAGCCGCCACGCCCGACTGCGCCAGCACGGTCGCCGTTGCATCCAGCAGCCGGCCCAGTGACACGCGGTGTGCGGCAAGCAGGGCGTTGAAGTCACCGACGCTGATGTTCGCATCCACGGGGATGCCGAGCGCCTGCAGCAGGCCCCCCGGCGTGATGCGTGCCTGCGCCAGCCCGTCGTAGCCGAGCAGGGTGGTCTGGTCCAGGTCGACGCCGACCAGCTTCAGGGTGTTGCCGAGAGGCGTTCTGCCATTCACCCGCAGCAGCTGGGCACCCACGCTGAAGGCGGCGCTGGGTGCGCTCCGTTTGGCAACGGCCTGTGCGCTGACGGTCGGCATCGCGGTGTTGTGGCCGAAGAAGGGCACCACGCTGCGTCGTGCCGTGACCTTGACCGCGTTCAGCGCGTGCTGCGTGCTGGCACCGGACAGGAAGTGGTCGGCCGCCGGATGGATAGGCTTCCAGCTGCCACACTGGATATCGACCTGGCCGCCGAACCGGTTTTCCACCAGCGCGTTGCGGCGTGCCGCCGTATTGTCGCCCAGGCCGGCACTGCACAGATCCAGCCGTTGGGCGCCAGCGATGGCCGAAAGGTCAGCCGTCTTCTGCGCGTCACGCTTTGCCCAGTACAGATAGCCGACTTCCACCAGGCCCAGCATGGTCACCAGGCCGACCATCAGCAGCAGCATGGTGACCGACATGGCACCGCGTTGCCGTGCGCGGCAGGGTATCGCGCAGCGGCGGGCCATGGTCAGTTGCTCCCTGCTTTGGTTGAGGTCCCGACGGTGTTTTCAAAGTACTCGGGCAGTTCGTGCTCGAAGCTCTTCAGGTAGCGCGCGTAGCTGGCACGCGCCTGGTCGCCCAGTACGGGCAGGCCGGGTCCGGCCTGCGTGCCCGATGCCTGCAGACGGATCAGGTCGCGGGTGGCCTGGCCCGGTTCCCCGGACGGCGTGGCGACGGACGCGGCGCGGTAGGCGGGGGGCGGGACGGGGCCTGGTGCAGCCGGTCGTGCAGCGTCGGCGGCAGGCGGTGCAGGCACCTGGGCCTCGGTGCGCAACGGCACCACAGGGTCACCGAGCATGCGCCCGGTGACGGGTGCCTGCTGCGCGGCGGCGGATGCTGACAGCAGGGCGAGTGCAAGGCTGCAGCCGAGCAGGGTAGGTGAGGTCATGGGGTGCTCTCCGTGGCAGTGGCGATGTGGCCAAAGCGCTCCAGCATGGTGGCGGGAAGCGCGCTGTCGGGACGTACGGGGGTGGTGCGGACAGGGACGGTCCGGCGGTCTGCAGCACCAGGCTGCGGCGCGCCGCGGCGCCGGTGATCTGCGGATGCGATGCCGGGTGATGAAGTGGCGGACGCCGCCTGCGTGCTGCTGGCGCGCTGGCGCAGTGCGACGGCCTGGCGCTGCACCTCGCTGCGCGTGAAAGCGGAGGCGTTGCCTCGTTGCAGCAGGCGCTCGGCCGTGTCCGGGTCGTTGCGCAGCAGCGCCCACACCGCGAGGTTCGCAACAGCGCGCGGATCGTCCGGTACGAGCTCCAGTGCCTGCGCGAGCGGAGCCTGCGCCTGTTCGAGTTTGCCTGCACGCAGGCGTGCGTAGCCGAGGTCACCCAGCACGGCGGTATCCAGCGGCATCAGGTGGGCCGCGCGTGCGAGGGCAGCTTCCGCCTTGTCATCCTGGTCGCGCTGCGCCGCGATCAGGCCGATGCCGTGCCAGGCCGCCGCCGCTTGGTCGCCGCGCGTCAGGGTGACGTACAGGGCATCGGCCGCGTCCAGTTGGCCGGTCTGGCGCAGGGCGTCGGCCTGCAGCAGTCGCACGGCGGGTGTATCGCCATGGCGCTGCCTGAACGCATCGATGTGGGCCAGCGACGCGTAGTAGGCGCCTTGCTTCTGCATGCGCTGGATCAGGTCAAGGTAGGTACCGCGCGTGTTGACCGCTTCCGCGCCGGGCTCGACCAGGCTGGGGGCGACCTGGCGATAGCCGCCGACGGTCTGCGAACACGCGGTGGCCAGCAGGCAGCAGCTCAAGGTCAGTATCAGGTGTCGCCGCATCGTCGTCATATCCGGGTGAGGGTAGAAGCCAGCGCGAGCAGCGCAGGGCCGGAAAGCACCAGCATCAACGCCGGCAGCAGGGTCAGCATCATCACCACGGTCATCTTCACCGACAGCTTTCCCACCTTTTCCTTCAGGGTGTGCCGCCGTTGTTCGCGCAGCCGCAGGCTGAACTGCTTGAGCGGCTCCTGCACCGCACCGCCGTGGGCATGCACCTGCAGGATCAGCTGCACCAGGCTGCGCAGGTCGTCATCGTCGTACGCCTCGCCCAGCCGGCGCAGTGACTGCGATCGACTGCGGCCATGCGCATAGGCGATGTTGGCGTCGTGGATCTCACGCCCCAGCACGGGCAGCGCGGGACGCAGTTTCTCGCCCAGTGTCTGCAGGCTCTGGTCCATGCTGTAACCCACGCCCTGCAGCAGCAGCAGCAGGCCGGCGGCCAGCGCGGCGATCACGGTGAACACCCGTCCGGCGCCCTCGGCGTCCACCAGGGCCGGTGCCGGCAGGACGATCGCCACGGCGAGCAGCAGGCGCAGGGCGACATAGATGGCCGTGCCCCGGCGCGTGTTCCAGCCGCCGAGGTCGAGCAGCATGCGGTCCTCGCTGGCCAGCAACGCACGTTCGATCCGCCCGCCGCTGAAGCGCTGGCCGATGGCTTCCAGCCAGGCCAATGCGGTGCGGGGTGCTGCCGGGGTCGGCACGGTCGACGCGCGGGGCTGCAGTGCGGACTGCAGCGTCGCATCACTGCGTTGCTGTCGAACCGCCTGGATCCAGTACAGCGCACCGAACAGCGCCACGCTGGCGGCGAACAGCAGCAACGACAGGGTCCACCAACCGGTCGGGCTCATGGGGCTGCTCCCGGTGCGGCGTGCGGAAGTTTCATAGCGATTTCGCCAGCCGGTACAACAGGAAGCCGCCCACCAGTTCCAACCCCAGCGCTGCCAACAGCAGGGTGTGTCCCTGTGGCTGGCGCAGCATCGGCTCGAAGAAGCCGGGGCTCATCAGGGCCATCAGCAGGGCGCTGATGGGAGGCAGCAGGCCGAGTACCCACGCCGACATCCGGGTTTCCGAGGTGGTGGCCTTCAATTCCTGCTGCGCCTGGTCCAGGTCGCGCATGAAGTCGCTGAGCCGCTGCAGCACCTGGTCGGAGCGGCCGCCGATGCGGACGCAGACACCCATCACCACCGCGAGCACCTCCAGTGCCTCCACCCGCCATGGAGCCGACGCCTGCGACAACGCCCGGTCGAGATCCATGCCGGTACGCGCATTGCGCAACGTGACATCCAGCAGGTCGCGCAAGGGCGCGACGGTCTGGATCGCTGCGGTCTGGAAGGACATCTGCAGACTGTTGCCCAACCCGGTCAGGCGGACCAGGTTGTCGAGGAAGTCAGGCAGTTGGCGGACCAGCTTCTGCTGCAGCTTGCCGATGCGTCGCTGCAGGACGAGCCCACAGACGAGTGCGTACAGGCCGAACGTGACCGGAAATGCCCAGCCGGTGCCCAGGCGCACCACGGCAAATGAAGAAAACGCGATTCCTGCCAGCAGGGCCAGCACGGGCGCACGCCAGCCCGGACGCATGCCCGCGCGCAGCAGGGTGGCATCCCACGGCAGCGCGCTGGCGTTACCTGCGGTGGCCCCCGGTGTAGCGGGCAGGGGCGCGATCGCGGCGGCACCGGATGCGGCGGAGTCGAGCTGGGTGGCCGACGCGGGCGTTGCGCTGCGCTGCAGGCGCTGCTCTGTGTGTCCCATCGACGCCTGTGCGCGTGCCCGGCGCTGTGCACTGCCGAGCAGCAGCAGGGCGCAGGCACCCAGCACGGCGGCGATGCACAGCAACAGCAGCACCGTGGCCATGCTTACCAGGCCCCCGCGTTGAACGATTCGCGCAGTGCCTGGCGGAACGGCTCCAGTTTGTGCGAATGCGGGTGGAAGCCCAGCCCGATCCAGCGGTCTCGCTCGCCACCCTCCGCGTCCAGCTCGACTTCGTGACGGAACATCTCCTGGGTCGAGATCATGTTGTCGCTGACGCCGGTGATTTCCGTGATCGACACCAGCACGCGACGGCCGCTGCCCAGCCGGGAGATCTGCACGATGAAATCGATCGCGCTGGCGATCTGCCTGCGCAGGCTGTCCTCGCTGCCCTGGAAACCGGCGAACCCGGCCAGCATCTCGATGCGGTAGAGGCAGTCGCGCGGGGAATTCGCATGGATGGTGGCCATTGATCCGTCATGGCCGGTGTTCATCGCCTGCAGCATTTCCAGGACTTCCGCCCCGCGGACCTCGCCGACCACGATACGGTCCGGACGCATGCGCAGGCTGTTGCGCACCAGGTCGCGGATGCTCACCGCACCGTGTCCATCGGTGCCGCCGATGCGGCTTTCCAGGCGCACCACGTGGGGATGGTTGAGTGACAGCTCGGCGGTGTCCTCCACCGTCAGTACGCGCTCGTTCTCCGGGATGTAGTTGGCCAGCGCGTTCAACAGTGATGTCTTGCCGGAGCTGGTGCCGCCCGACACCAGGATGTTGCAGCGACCGAGCACCATCGCCTGCAGCAACGTCTGCATCGGCTTGTCGAAGGTGCCCATCGCCAGCAGTTCGTCCGGGGTGAACGGGTCCTTGCGGAACTTGCGGATGGACACCATCGGCCCGTCCACGGCCAGCGGCGAGATGATGGCGTTCAGGCGTCCGCCATTGGGCAGCCGGGCATCGACCATCGGGTTGGAGTCGTCCAGCCTCCGCCCCAGCGGCGCGATGATCCGGCGCAGGATGCGCAGCAGGTGGGTGTCGTCGGTGAAACGCTGTGGGGCGCGCTGCAGCCGCCCGCCCTGCGAGACGTGCACGTCCTTGTAGCCATTGATCAGGATGTCTTCGATGTCCGGGTCACGCAGCAGGTCATCGAGTGGACCAAATCCGGTGAGCTCCTTGACCAGGCCCTCGGCAACGATCTGCATTTCCTGTTCGTTGATCGGGATGCGCCATTCCTGCACGAACCCGGCCGTCTCACCCTCCACCCAGCGCCGCACGGTGTCCGGTGCCCACGCGTCGATGTCGATGCGCTCGTCTTCCACCCGGTTGAGCAGGTGTTCGTGCGCGGCGGACAGCACCTTCTGGTACTGCTCTGTCTGCGCGAACGGCAGCGGCGCCGGATCAGGCGGCACCTCGCGGAAGGGTGCGTTCGGGAACGGCATCACTTTGTCTTCCATGGCAGGCTACTCAGGGCGTGGGCGAACCTGTCGCGCAGGCCCTGCGCTTCGGGTGGGCTGGTGGTCGGGTCGAAGCGGGCCAGCAGCGGGGCGAGGGCACGCACGTAGGGATCACGCGGCGCATCGTCAAGCAACAGGTGGCCTTGGCTGGCACTGGCGCGCAGCCGCGGACGGTCGGGCAGGGTGGCCAGCAACGGCAGCGCGAAACGCGTGGCGATCTGCGCGGCGGTCAGGCCGTTGTGCTCTCCATCGCGGTTGACGATCAGTTTCAGCCGATCGCTGCCGCGCAGGCCGGCAGGCAACTGGTGCAGCAGCTGGTCGAGCGATACCAGGCTGGCGATCGCGCTGTCGGTGACCAGCCAGATCTCGTCGGCGTTGTCGAGCAGCGTGCCTGGTACCTGCCGCAGCGGCGTGCCGCCAAGATCGCACAGCACGCTGCAGAACAGGCTGCGCAGCCGCTGCAGCAGCAGGCCGGGGTCACTTGGCGGCAGCGCTTCGCTGCCGGCAGCGCGATCCAGCAGTACCAGGCCGCCGGGATGCCGGGCCATGGCGGTGCGTGCGAGGGTGGCATCGATGCGTGCGGCACTGCGCAGGGCTTCGTCGTAATGGAACCGGCTGTCGATGTTGAGGTAGAGCGCGAGGTCGCCGGCGGGCTGGCTCATGTCCAGCAGCAGCACATCCTGATGGTTCCCAGCGGCGCGCATCTGCTGCGCGAGCACGCTGAGATGGGCGGCCAGGGTGCTGCTGCCCATCCCGGCGCGCACGCCCAGCAACAGGGTCAACGGCGCCTTGCGCGCAACCTCCGGTGTGGGGGGAGCCGGCGCGATGGCCGCCCGCGCAAGGACGGCAAGAATCTCTTCGGCATCGGCATCCAGGTCAACGAAGTCGCGCAGTCCCGCGCGCAACGCGCTGACCACCCCCTCGATCTGGCCCAGGCTGGTCGCCCCCACGGCGACCATCGACAGGTCGGGGCGGATCTGCCGCAGCTGGCGCACCAGTTCTGCCGACGCGGCAGCCCGTGCTGCATGGAAGTCGAGCAGCACCAGCGTCTGCGCCCCCACGCGCAGCTGCTGGACCGCGCCCGGGAAGCCGGCATCGTGGTGCCCCAGCGTCCAGTTCGGCGGCAGCTTCGCGGCCAGCCTGGGCAGCAGGTCGCGGTCACTGGCAAGCACGACGAGGTTCATCGGCGGTCCCAGGGTCGGCAGGCTGAAGGCGGTGGCGAGTGGCATGGGCTGTGGGCTCGGGCCATGGATCAGCGAGAGAAACCGGGCACGGCGTCGGGGCCGGCCGGCCCGATCAGCCAGGACCCCCACACCGGCAGGTTGGCGCGTGACTCGCGCTCGCCGGGGAGTGGCAGCTCGGTGTTGCGCGCCAGCGGCTTGACCAGCCGCGGCGTGACGATGATGACCAGCTCCTTGTCCTGGCGCTTGTAATCCAGGTTGCGGAAGAACGAACCGATGATGGGCAGGTCACCCAGCAGCGGCAGTTTGTTCACGGTGGAGGCCACCGTGCTGCTGACCAGCCCACCAATGACGAAGCTTTCGCCATCACCCAGTTCAACGGTGGTGTCGGCGCGGCGGGTGCTGATCGATGGCACCTGCACGCCGTTGAGGGTCAGCGCATTGCTGTAATCCAGGTCGCTGGCTTCGGGCGCTACCTTCAGCGCGATCCGGTCCGCCGACAACACCGTGGGTGACACCGTCAGGCCGATGCCGAACGGTTTGAAGGTGATGGTGGTGGTGCCCAACCCCTGGGGTTCCAGCAGCGGCAGCTCGCCACCGGCAAGGAAGCTTGCACTCTGTCCTGACAGGGCAACCAGCGTGGGTTCGGCCAGCACACGGGCCATGCCATTGCTCTGCAGCAGGTCCAGGTCCGCGGTCCACAGATCCTTGCTGGAGCCGAACACCAGCTTGAATGCAGATTGCAGCGGTGTACTGCCGCCATCGCCGTCGCCGCCCCCCGGGACGCCACCGGGCCGTGCGATGCCATACGAGAAGCCACCGTTCTGGTTCTGGAAGTTGATGCCGATCTGCTTCAGCACCGTGCGGTTGAACTCGACCACCTTGACCTCGACCTGCACCACTCCGCCGATGCCGACCGTGGAGATGTCGCTGACCTGACCGTCCTTGCCGACCGCGGCATCAGCCGCCTTGCGTGCCTGGGCATGGTCGAGCAGGGACGCGCTGGTACCGCTGACCAGCGCGTCGCTGCCCTGGACGGTGACCGCGGCGCCGCCTCCCTCTGCAAGCGCGAGTCCGCCCTGTACCGCGCTGCGCACATCGATCTGCAGGCGTTGCGGATCGCGCTGACCTTTTTGCCACAGCAGCAGGGTGGTAGTGCCGGGGGCCTTGCCGACCAGCAGGGCGTCGCGGTTGCCGCGCAGCATCACCACATCGGCGACCGAAGGATCCGCGATGGCCACCCGCTCCAGATCGGCAGGCAGCGCCCAGGGACGCTGTTCGCGCGTCTGCAAAACGATGTCCGCCGACACTGTGGCCAGCAGCGCGGGCGAGGACACCAGCGCGACGAACAGGATCACCATCCGCAGCGGGCGGCGCAACAGACGAGGCGTGCAGCGAGGAATCATGGAGGGTCTCGTCGAGTTCAAGGGGTGCTGCTGCCACGGATGATTTCGATACCGGGCGGTGCCTGTCGTGGCACTGGACGCCGGGTTGTGGCGACCGCGCTGGCGGTGGCCGCTGCGGCGGGACGCGGCCCGCTGCGCCCTGCCAGCGCGTCGAAATCAAGACCGGCGAACGCGTCGTTCTCCGGATTCGAGACCGCGGCAGCGCGTTCGTCCTGCAGTCCGCGCGCAGCGGCCAGCACCGTCCGGGGCACCGGGAACAGGCTGGGGTCGGCGACGGCCGTGTCGGCGGGATTGCGCAGGGCAAGGAACAACTTGCCCTGCTGTGCGCCGAGCAGCAGGCGATTGGCTTCGGCCACCGGCACCGCCAGCACCGCACTGCGCGCCGGTTGCTCAGGTGGACCGCTGCCACTGTCCGCGCTGGCGGACCCGCGGATGTCCGCAGCGCGCGGGTCGCTGTCAGCCTCCTGCAGCGGCTCGTCCGTGCCCGCTGGTTGCGTCCGTGGCACGTGCAGATCGTGTGCGCCGTAACTCAGCACGCGCAGCCGGGACAGCAGCAGGCGGGTCTGCGCCTGCTCCGGCTCGCCGTAGGCCTGGCTGCCTTTGAGGTTGAGGAACACGTCGACGAAATCGCCCGGCAGGATCCGGTTGCCCGCAGCCGCCAGCTCATCGACCGGCACGGCAAGCGCGCGCTCACCTGGGCGGACCTGGAGGGAGAACCCCTGCGCGAGGAATTCCTGTTGCAGCACGGTGCCTTCGGCGATGTCCTGGGTAGGCACCAGGCCGACCACGTTCGCCGTGTCGCGGTACGCGCCGGCAGGGGAGTGCGGACGCACGCTGATGCGGACCTGCGACAGCTCGATGGGGCTGCCAGCGATCAGCCGCCCACTGGCCTCGACAACCCGCTCCTGCGGAACATCGGCGGTGCTGTGGGTCGGCGGACTGGCCGGCGCGCGGGCCTCCGCAGCGCGGCGGCCGACAACGAGCGCGATGAGCGCGAGCAGCACCGCAAGGGCGAGCAGGACAATGGCGGCGATGCGGGTGAACTTGAGCATGGAGCGTCTCCTGACACCTTTCAGTTACTGCCCAGGTCGAGTTGGGCGACGGCGATGCTGCGGATCGGACGGTCCATGGCCCAGCCGTACAGGCGCCCGGTTCCAGGGAGGAAAGGGTGCGCACCGTAGTCGTAGCTCACCGACACCTGGATGCATTGGGCGTCAGCCATGCCGACGCAGGGCGTGGGCTGGGAAACGAGGATGGGGGCGCTGCCGCCGTTGCTGCAGTCCGGGGTCTGTCCGGCGTAGGCGAGCAGCCACTGCATGGAACGCTGTGCGGCCTGGCAGGCGCCGACGCGTCGCTGCTGTGCGGTGCCGAAACGAAGCGATGCGCGCGCCCCTTCTGCCGAGGCCGTGGCCAAGGTCTGCTGCACGGCCATCATCATCACGCCGGTGTAGGTCAGGAACAGCAACGGCAACACGCCGAGCATCAGCATGAAGGCGAATTCGAGGGTGACCACGCCGCGCTGGCGGGAAGGGCGGGCAGAGCGGGCAGAGCGGGC
This sequence comes from Stenotrophomonas sp. CFBP 13718, assembly GCF_014842145.1. NCBI lineage: Bacteria > Pseudomonadati > Pseudomonadota > Gammaproteobacteria > Lysobacterales > Lysobacteraceae > Stenotrophomonas > Stenotrophomonas sp. CFBP 13718. The sequence continues at coordinate 73,325 of NZ_JACYVC010000012.1, read as the reverse complement.
AGGGAAGCGGATGTTCATCGGGCGCTCCCGGCAACGGTCCAGAGCACCCAGGCCATGGCAGCCGCACCCAGGTAGGCGGCATACGGAATCCCGGCACGCCCTTGCCGGGCACTGTGCATGCGCTGTATCGCCGGACGTTCGTGCAGCTGGCTTTCCCACTGCTGTCGCGCGAGCACCATCCGGACAGGCAGCAGGCCCTGCAGCGCACGCCAGGCGTACACGGCGACGGCATGCACGCCCGCCAGCAGGCTGGCTGCGATCCAGACGGGCAGCAGCGCCTGCCAGCCGAGCAGCAGCCCCACCACCGCGAAGAACTTGACGTCGCCCGCGCCCATCCAGCGGATGGCGTAAAACGGAATCAAGGCGGCAAAGCCGATCAACAGACCGAGGACGTGGGGCATCGGATCGCGGTCGGACGATGTCAGCGCCGAGGTCGTGATGGCCACGACCCCGGCGCCCGCCGCCGCCAGCAGCCAGAGATTGGGAACACGACGTGCGTAGAGATCGCTGATCACGATCCGCAGGCACAGCACCATGGCCAACAAGCTCAAGGCGGTCATCGTTGGGCTCCTCCGGTGAGCGCACGTCAGCGGTTAAACCCCGCCTCCTATACGACGCGCGGGATCGGGGAAAGAGGCGCCGCGTCAGGTTGTTGCGCTGCCCTGAGTGACTAGCACGTTGAGGCGGGTAAACAGTGCAGTGAAGAAGCCAGTGAACTGGTCACGGCCCACGACCACCAACACTCCGGCGATGACCGCCGCCAGCAGGCCGTATTCCAGCGCGGTAACGCCGTCTTCTTCTTTCAGGAACTTGCGGATGGATGCATTCATGACGGTTGACTCCCTTTACCTGTCAGTTATTCCAAGGATATTGCCCGGATGGTCGATGCGGCTCCGCCACGACCATTTAGTTTCCCGCACGATTCCCTGTGCAGGCAGCGGTTCCCGCGAGGGAACCTGCATATTGTGGCGACCGGCACAGGGCACGGACTTAATAGGCGGCCGGCACGACGTCCAACGCCGACCCCGCCTTGCAAAGGCCGTGTGCTGGCTCGTATTTCGCCAGTCAACGGTTCCCCGAACTGCCACCGCGTGCTTACTGTGCCTCAATTTCACCTGATGACAACATCAATCGCTATGCAAATTCGGCACAAACGTGATGAATGCGATTGAGGCGTGGCGGAGTGCGGACTACATCACATTTGGATCGAATTAAAGCAGAGGTCCTCCGCGGGTGCGTCGGGAAATTGACGCGTTCACTTAATAATCGGTGTGTCCACGGCGCGTCCAGGATTTCAAGTTTACGCGCGCAGATAATCAGGCATACTCCGTTCATCAACACGAACGAACCAGGGTGCGCGTGCGCACGCCGGATGGTTGGTGAAAGTCGAAGTGTGGTGCCGAAGGGGGATGTCACTGTCATGGCAGATGGTGTTGGAAGCGTTGGCGAAAACGGATTGCGGCCGATGGACCTGGCGACGCTTGGCAATGTGCTGCGCGTGTGCGATGTGGAGCTGGTGCTGCTTGATGGCAACGGTCCGCGCGCGTCCATCGACGCACGCGTGCACGACGAGGCGCTGTTCTGCCATGTGGCGACTGGGTTCCAGGTGCGTGGTCGCTTCATGCTGCCGCCCGACTGGGCGATGGTGGGGTATGTCCATGCCGCTGATCCCGATCGCAGCTGGTGCCACGGTGTACCGCTGGCGGCCGGCACGGTGCTGACCGTGCTGCCCGAGGGCATCAGTGAATTCGCATTGGGCGCCGGAACACGCATCACGCTGGTGCTTGTCGCTGCCGCGCGGTTGCAGCGCAAATTGACCGAGCTCAGCCTGCGATCCACGCCGCCGTCAGGCCAGGCGCTGAATCTGTTCGGCATCGCCGACGATGCCGGCCTAGCGGATCACTACCGGGAACTGCAGGCAGTGTTGACCGCGGGCAACAGTGCGGGCCTGGCTGCGCAGGCAAGCGACGGCCTGTTGCACGAACATGTGCAGGCACTGCTTGCCGCGGGACCGGGCGAGCAGGTGATGAACACGCGGGCGCGACGGACGCACTACCTCATCGTGCAGCGCGCCGAGAACTTCATGCGCTTGAACCTGCGCCACAACATCTACATGAACGAGATCTGCGATGCGGCGGGCGTGAGCGAGCGCGGCCTGCGTTACGCGTTCGAAGATCTGTTCGGCCTCTCGCCGAACCGCTACCTGTCGATGCTGCGCCTGTCTGCTGCCTGCCGCGGGCTGTCGATGGCGGACGGCGGACGTCGCTCGGTGAAGGCCATCGCATTGAGTTGCGGCCTGTGGGATCTGTCCCGGTTTGCCGACAACTACCGCAAGGTGTTCGGTGAGCTGCCACGCGATACCTTGATGCGTGCGCCGGGCGCGACGGGCCAGTCCAACTGAGGCAGCAGACGCGATTGCCGGAATCGTGCATCGCGCTGCCGAATCTCTTCGACACCTTGCCGGAATGCGTCGTTTGCCTGCCGGAATGAAGTGCCCCGCATGACGTGCACGCGCTGAAATAGCAGTCACCTGCCAACAGGCAGACCGAATGACTCACGACGCGTCGTCCACGGGGGACTGAACTCATGAATCGCATTTTCCGACTGGTGTGGAGCAAGCAGCTGCGCGCCATGGTCGTGGCCTCTGAACTGGCCACCGGCGCCCACGGCGCCTCTTCACTCATCGATCAGCGCCCTGGGCTGCCCGCCCCGGCCGCGCTCGCCATTGCCATGGCATTTGCGCTGTGCGCCGGCTCGGCTGCCGCTGCGGAGAACAACCAGACGATGCGTGATCTGCATGCCCTGGCCGCTAAGTACACGCAGCAGGCACCGGTGAAGATCGATGCCGATGCCGCCTTGGCCGTCCTCGCCGGCCAACAGGCCGCACGACCGCTTGTCGACGTCGATGCGAGTGTCAACCTGCGACTCGCGGCCGACCTGCCGATTGTCCGCCACGTGCTGCCAGCGAAGGTGCAGGTCGCAGCGGCGGTGCGGGCAGAGGCATCGGCGGCGAAGCCGGTCATCGCGGCGGGTGCCGTCGCTTCCGTCACCGACCCGCGCCGCGCCGTACCTGCGATGGCAGTGAACGCAGCCGTGCAGGCCGGTGGTGCAGCCGATCAGCCAGCGAGTGGCGTGCAGGCCGTCGTCGCTGCTGCGCTGTCGGATGGCAGGACCGCTACCGGTAGCAGCAACGCCCACGTCGCGGCAGAAGCGGCCGTGCGCCTCGCCGCGAAGGAAGAAGATCCGATTGCGACCGACGTGGTGGTCAACGCCGCGCTGGATGCGGGTCCTGCCGGCGGTGTATCGGTTGCCGCCGACGCCCATGTGCTCGGTGCCGCCGATCGCAACCCGAAGCGGGTCCTCCAGGCATCTGCCAGCGCGCAGGCCAGTGGCCTGAACCTGGGCAGCGTGGTGGGCGGTGTCGGCTCGCTGCTGGGCGGCGTCGGCAGCGCAGTGGGCGGGCTGGTGCAGGGTGACCTCGGCACGGTGGTGGGCGGCATCGGCGCCGGCGTGGGCGGACTGGTCGGCGGGGTCACTGACGGGCTTGGCCTGAGCGCACCTTCGGCCATTCCGCCGGGAAGCCCGAAGGCACCGCGACCGGCCGCGCCCAACGCGGGCCTGGTCATCGGCAGCGGTGGCGTGGTCGGTACGCTGTCCACGCTGGTCGGGCCGACCTTGCAGAGTGTGCTGGGCGGCGATGGCTTCGTCCGTAATGGCGGGTTGTCGGTCAGCAGCGCCAACGTGCAGCAGACCTACTCGGTCACCAATGTGCTGGGCCTGCCGGTGGTCAACCTGACCCCGGTCGGCACGTTGCTTGACGGACTGGGTGGCGCCACCACCGGTGGCAGCTCGCACCTGACGCTGATCGGCGGCGTCACCTCGGACAGCTATATCTACAACATCAACAACGGCGACCCGAACGGGCTGCTGGGCCTGCTGCTTCCGGGCCAGGCGCCGGAGTGGGCGGCATCGTGCCTGAACGTGCTGGGCGTCGTCTCGGTGGACTGCTGGGCGGTCAATCCGGCGCAGGACTTCCAGGTGCTGATGGGCGATGGCGCCTATGCCAACGGGTCGCGCGAAGTGGTGATCGGCGCCAATGCCAGCCACCGACTGCCGCAGCAGGATGCCAACGTCGCTTTCCCCGGCGCCGGCGTCAACGATCCAAGCAATCCCACCGGCGTGCCGACGGCGGATTACGCCGCACGCATGGGCCACTCGGTGATCGTCGGTGACAGCGCCAGCGGCACCGCCAACGGCCAGGTGTTGCTGGGCGCGGAGGCGACGTCCAGCGAAGCCAACAGTGTCGCGCTGGGTTACCGCTCCAGTGCGTTGCGCGGTGCGCAGGCCAGCTACAACGCCTATGGGCTGGATACCGCACAGGTGTCCAGTGGCGAAGTGTCGGTCGGTTTCGCCGGCGGCGAGCGGCAGATCACCCACGTCGCGGCGGGCAGCCTCGCCAGCGATGCGGTCAACGTGGCACAGCTGCAGGGCGCGGTCGAACTGATCAACGCAGCAGGCGTCATGGCCGTCACGTACGACGACGATGGCACCGGCCTGCCCAACTTCCGCCGTGCCACGCTGGGCGGGGGGACGGGCACGACCACCTTGGCCAACATCGCCGACGGCGTGGACGCCAACGATGCGGTGAATGTCAGCCAGCTGGAGGCCATGGAGCAGGGCGCGGTGCGCTATGACGTAGCCGCCGATGGCAGCGTGGACTACCGCAGTGCCACGCTGGGCAACGGCAGCGGCACGACCCGGCTGAGCAACCTGGCCAACGGCATGGTTGCCGCGGCCAGCACCGAAGCGGTCACCGGCGCGCAGCTCTCCACTACCAATGATGCGCTGTCGGCTTTCTTCGGCGGCACCACGTCCTATGACCCCGCTACCGCGCTGTTCACTGCGCCGCAGTTCGCCATCACCTCGGTGGCAGCGGACGGCGGGCAGGCAGCAGGCGTGTACGACAATGCCAACGACGCGTTCGACGCGGTTGGCGGCTCGCTGGTCAACCTCAATACGCAGATCAGCGACATCCGCAATGGGGAGGCGTCGCGCTTCTTCAAAGTCAATTCGATCGGCGTGGATGCGGCGGCGCCGGGCACGGAGTCGGTCGCCATCGGGGGCGGCGCCAGCGCAATGGCGGGCAATGCCGTGGCCCTCGGTGCGGGCAGCGTGGCGGATCGCGCCGACAGCGTGTCCATCGGCGCGCTGGGTGCCGCGCGCCAGCTGACCAACGTGGCCGATGCCACCGAACGCAACGATGCGGTCAACCTGGGGCAGCTGCAGGCCTCCGAACAGGGCGCGCTGCGCTACGACGTCGCGGCCGATGGCAGCATCGACTACCGCACGGCCACCTTGGGCAACGGTACCGCGACCACGCTGAGCAACCTGGCGGCGGGCGAGGTGGCGGCCACCAGCAGCGAGGCGATCAACGGGGCCCAGTTGTTCGCGGCCAGCCAGTCCGTCGCAACGCATCTGGGCGGGGGCGCCGGCGTGGATGCCACGGGTGGCATCACGGCGCCGACCTATACGCTCAACAGCGTGGCGGTTGACGGTGCCGTTAGCAGCGGCGACTACAACGATGTGGGCAGCGCCTTCGATGCGGTGAGTACCTCACTCGCCAATGTCGCCGACAAGACCGACACCGTTGACCGGCTGGCCGTGAAGTACGACGCCGATGCCTCCGGCAACGCGAGCAACGCCATCACCCTGGCCGGTGACGGCAGCGGTGGCGCGGTGCAGCTGGGCAACCTGGCCGACGGCAGCATCGGCGCGGGCAGCCGGCAGGCGGTGACCGGCAACCAGTTGTTCGCCACCCACCAGACCGTCGCCAACTACTTCGGAGGTACGACCGTGTATGACGGCGCAACCAATACCTGGACCGCACCGACGTTCCGCATCTCGTCCATCGCTACCGACGGGTCGGTGGTTGGCAGTGACTACGGCAATGTCACCGTCGCGTTCTCTGCCGTGGACTCGTCGCTGCAGAACATCAACCAGCGCATCGACAACATCGGCGGCGGCGGAAGCGCGTTCCTCGCGGTCAACTCGAGCAAGTCCGGCGCCACGGCCGCAGGCACCGACGCGGTAGCCGTAGGGCCGCAGGCCAGTGCGGCCGGGACGGCCAGCGTGGCGATCGGCGATGGCGCCAGCGCGGCGGCCGACAACAGCGTGGCCCTCGGTGCAGGATCGGTGGCCGCGACGGGAGCGCAAGCCGGCTACACCGGGGCGTTCGGTGCCGCAGGCAGCAGCAGCTCGGCGGGTGAAGTGTCGCTCGGCAGCACCGGCAGCGAGCGGCAGCTCACCCATGTGGCCGATGGATCGGCGCGCTACGACGCGGTGAACGTCGGCCAGCTGCAGAACGGTGTGCAGTACGCCATCGACGAGTCCAGGAGCTACACCGACCAGCAGATCACCAACATCAACAACGGCAGCGCCGGGATGTTCCAGGTGAACAACTCGCAGGCGCTGGCCAATCCGTCGGCGAGCGGCAGCAACGCTGCCGCCGGTGGCGCAGGCGCCAGCGCCGCCGGGGCGAATGCCACGGCATTGGGTAACGGCGCGCAGGCGCAGGCCGACAACACGGTTGCGCTGGGTGCGGGGTCGGTCGCCAATCGCGCCAACACGGTGTCGGTGGGCAGCGCGGGGGCAGAGCGGCAGATCGCCAACGTGGCCGACGGCAGCCAGGCCACCGATGCGGTTAACGTCCGCCAACTGCAGGCCTCGCAACAGGGCACGATCCGCTACGACAGCACCACCAGCGGCGCCACCGATTTCAGCAGCGTCACCCTGGGCCAGGCGGGCAGTGGCCCGACCCAGGTCCGCAACGTGGCGGCCGGCTCATCGGGCACGGATGCGGTCAACGTGGATCAGCTCCGCAGCGGCATGTCGCAGACGTTGGACTGGTCGAAGGCTTACACAGACGAACGCATCGACAGCTTCGACCGCAACCTGAAGCGCACCGACGACCGTGCGTCGGCCGGCATCGCATCGGCCATGGCGGTGGCTGCATTGCCGCAGCCCAGCGAAGCCGGCCGCAGCATGGCCTCCTTCGCGGCGGGCAGCTTCAACGGCGAGTCGGGCATGGCACTGGGCATTTCCGGCGTCTCCGATGGCGGGCGCTGGATCTACAAGTTCAGCGGGTCGACCAACACCCGCGGCGACGGCGGTGTCGCCATGGGTGCCGGCATCCAGTGGTAACTGCACCGGGGCGGCCGGCCCTGCGTCGGCCGGCACCGGTATCGCTTCATACAGGGGGAAACAGATGAACAGATCACGCCATCACGCCCACGCCGTGCGCTGCATGCTCGCGGCAGTGGCCCTGGGCCTTGCTGCCCTCACCGGCTGCCGCAGCCATGCGACGGCGGGTGCCGACAGCATGGCGTTTCCGCCGCCCGCCAAGGCGTCGTTGAAAGAGGGCGTCTTCGCCGATCCGGCGGACCTGCGGCGCTTCTCGCCCGGCATGAGCAAGCGGCAGCTCTACGCCCTTCTGGGCACGCCGCATTTCAACGAAGGCATGTGGGGCGTACGCGAGTGGAACTACCTGTTCAATTTCCGCATGCCACAGGGTGGCGAGTACTTCACGTGCCAGTTCCAGGTGCGCTTCGATGACAAGGGCGTCGCCCAGGGCGGCCACTGGAAGCCACAGTCGTGCGCGGCGCTGGTCGAGCCGCCAACGGTGCCGGCTGCAGCAGCCCAGCCCGCCGCGTTGCCGCGTGAACCCCTGCGCCTTTCGGCCGATGCGCTGTTCGCGTTCGACAGCGCAGCGCTCAGCGCGACAGGTCGGCAGGCGGTAGACGGGGTGGTGGGCCAAGTGCAACGCGCCAGCCAGGTCCAGCACGTCGACGTGGTGGGCTATTCCGATCGCATCGGAACGCCTGCCTACAACCTGGACCTGTCGCGGCGCCGCGCCGATGCAGTGCGCAGTGCCTTGGTGGAAGGCGGTGTGGACCCCACGGCCATCCGGGCCGACGGGCGCGGCGATGCCGAGCCCCTGGTCCAGTGCGCGCAGCGAAGCCACGCGCAGCTGATCGCGTGCCTGGCGCCCAACCGCCGGGTACAGATATCCGGCCGTGCACGGATGGACTGACCGATCTCTTTGCGTGACGTGCCTGTCGGCACGCTCACCTCCCGTGTCCCCCTGGTTCTCCGGCACGCGCGGCAGCGTCTCCCCCGTCCAGCCCGCGCGTGCCGGTGAACCAGTTCTTTCTTGCAGCAGGAAATCCATGAACGCACAACTGGCCATGAAGACCCAGACCACGATCAGCCTGTACGGGCAGCTCGGCAATCATGCGGTCGTGCGCCTGCCCGGTCGCCGCCACCCGGGGTTGATCGTGCAGTCCGATACCGTGGCGGGGTTCATCGCGCAGTTGCAGGAGGCACAGGTATCACTGCGCAGCGGACGCACCCAGCGGGCCGAGGCCGAGATGGCCCTGCTGATCGAGGTATTGCAGGACTGGTATGCGCAGATTGAAGGCCGCTTGGCCGACGCCGGCGAGGCCATGGGGTAGGGCGGGCGACACACGGGCCCAGCACGGTGGCCGACAGGGGCACAGCGTGCGGTGTTAAAATCACGCCTGATTCCTGCTGCCGCGAGACCATCATGTCGCCTGAAGCGTTCTATCCCGTGGGTACACCGGGTCAGCCCTGGGGCGAAGCCGAACGTGCGCAGTGGCGTGCACGCCAGCAGCGGCTGCGGCGATTCGACGAAGACGTGCTGCCGCGCATCGATGCCCTGTCGTCGCGCTTCGAACGCGTGCAGTACGGTGCGTTGGACTACGCCGGGGATCGCTACCCGTTGCTCGCGCTGCGCAGCCAGCCGTGGGATCCGGCCCTGCCCGCGGCGCTGGTGACCGGTGGCGTGCACGGCTATGAAACCAGTGGCGTGATGGGGGCGCTTGAGTTCCTTGAGCAGCGCGCCGCCGACTACGCCGGCCGCATCAATCTGCTGGTGATTCCCTGCGTCAACCCGTGGGGCTATGAGCGCATCAACCGGTGGAACTTCGATGCGATCGACCCGAACCGCAATTTCCGCGCGAATGGCCCTGCACGCGAATCCACGGCCGTGGTCGAGCTGGTGGCACCGCTGAAGTCACAGTTCGTGCTGCACATCGACCTGCATGAGACCACGGACAGCGACGAGAGCGAGTTCCGCCCCGCGGTCGCTGCACGCGATGGCAAGCCCTTCGAGCCGGGCCTGATCCCCGATGGCTTCTATCTGGTGGATGACACCGAAAACCCGCAGCCGGCGTTCCAGCAGGCGGTGATCCGCGCGGTGGAGCAGGTCACCCACATCGCGCCGGCCGACACCCAGGGCGAGATCATCGGCTCAACCGTGGTGTCGCACGGGGTGATCGAGTACCCGCTGGTGGCGCTGGGCCTTTGCGCGGGCATCACCGGGGCGCGTTTCACCACCACCACCGAGGTGTATCCGGACAGTCCGCGGGCGACCCCACAACAGTGCAATGACGCCCAGGTGGCCGCGGTCACGGCGGCATTGGACCACGCCCTCGGCCGGGTCGCCGGTGGGTGACGTACGGCAATATGACGCAATTGACTAACGTAAACAGCCGAAACCGCGCCTAAAGCGCGGTTTTTGCCATTCTTCATGCAGAATCCATGGCAGCTCCGCCATCATGGTACGGATATCCCACTGATTCGGAGCAGGTCGCTTTCATGGAAGCACTGGAGCCACAACATACCCCGGTGCGGACCCTGCGGCCCGTCTTCGCCATCGCGTCGATCATCGTCGTGGCGTTCGCCGTCTTCGTCAGCGTGTACCCGCTGGGCGCGGGGCGCATGCTGCTGCAGGCGCAGGACTGGGCCTCGTCGAACGTAGGCTGGTACTACCTGCTGGCGATGACGCTGTACCTGGTGTTCGTCGTCGTCGCTGCGCTGTCGCCGTACGGCAACATCAAGCTGGGCGCTGACCATGACGAGCCGGAGTTCAGCTATCTGTCGTGGGCCGGCATGCTGTTCGCCGCCGGCATCAGCATCACCCTGTTCTTCTTCTGCGTGTCCGAGCCGCTGACCCACTTCATGCAGCCACCGCAGGGCGGCGGGCCGGCCGGAGAGGCCGGTGCACGCCAGGCCATGTCGGTGCTGTTCCTGCACTGGGGCCTGCACGGCTGGGGCGTGTTCGCCCTGGCGGCGATGGCGATGGCCTACTTCGCTTACCGGCACAACCTTCCGCTGGCCCTGCGCTCGGCGCTGTATCCGCTGATCGGCAACCGCATCAACGGACCGATCGGCTATACCGTGGATGCCCTGGGGATCGTGGCCACGGTGTTCGGCCTGGGCGCGGACATGGGGTTCGGCGTGCTGCACCTCAATGCCGGCCTGTCGCACCTGTTCGATGTCCCGCATGCGCACTGGGTGCAGATCACCCTGGTCGTGGTGATGATGGGTGCCGCGGTCGCGGTGGCCGTGACCGGCGTGGAGAAGGGCGTCCGCCTGATGTCCAACGTCAACATGCTGCTGGCCATCGCGCTGGTGCTGTTCATGCTGTTTGCCGGGCCGACCCAGTACCTGCTTGGCACGCTGATGCAGAACGTCGGTGACTATCTGGGCAGCGTGGTCGGCAAGAGTTTCGATGTCTATGCCTACGGCGGACGACCCGGCTGGATGGGCAACTGGACGGTGTTCTACTGGGCGTGGTGGATCGGCTGGTCGCCGTTCGTGGGCCTGTTCATCGCGCGTATCTCGCGTGGCCGCACCATCCGCCAGTTCGTGTTCGGGGTGCTGCTGATCCCGCTGGGCTTCACGCTGGCGTGGCTGTCCATCTTCGGCAACAGCGCACTGGACCAGGTCCTGCATCACGGACAATCGCAGTTGGCGCAGCTGGCCATCGATGACCCGCCGACCGTGCTGTACGCCCTCCTGGACACGTATCCGTGGAGCCGGGTGGTGATCGCGGTGACGGTGTTCGTGAGCTTCATCTTCTTCGTCACCTCGGCCGACTCCGGTGCGGTGGTGCTGTCGACCCTGTCCTCGCACGGGGGGGCGCCGGAAGACGATGGCCCACGCTGGCTGCGCGTGTTCTGGGGCGCAGTGACCGCCGTGGTCACCGCGGGCCTGCTGCTGGCCGGCAACATGGACGCCCTGAAGTCGGCGGTGGTGCTGGCTTCGCTGCCGTTCTCCGCCGTGCTGCTGCTGATGATGTGGGGGCTGATGCGGTCATTCGCCGATGAGGGCCATCGCAAGCGGGCGCTGCAGTACCGTGCCTCGCCGCTGGTCGGGGCCAGCAGGCACCATCAGGGCTGGCGCCAGCGGCTGGGTCAGGCGGTCAACTTCCCGGTGCGCGACCAGGTCTACCGCTTCATGGATGACGATGTGAAGCCGGCGATGGAGGATGTAGCCGAGCAGCTGCGCGGGCAGGGCTGGGACGTCTCGACCCGCTTCGACTCGGGTGACATGGAGCTGGCGGTGGACCATGGTGAGCAGCAGGATTTCCAGTACCGGGTCATCCTGACCGGCTACCGGGTACCGTCCTTCGCCTCGCACCAGGCACGCAACAGTCGCTACTACCGCGCCGAGGTGCACCTGTACGAAGGCAGCCAGGACTACGATCTGGTGGACTACAGTCGCGAGCAGATCATCAACGACATCATCAGCCAGTACGAGCGGCACGTGCAGTTCCTGCACCTGAGCCGCTGACGCCCCGCGGGATGCGGGCAGGGCAGGGCAGCGTGTCGCCGGGAGCGCCGCGCGGTGCGCTCGCCGAGCATGGCTCGGCGCTACCGTCCCCGGCGCGCTGGCCGCCCCTCGATTCTGCGGGATGCCGTTGTAGCGCCGAGGCATGCTCGGCGGGATGCCGGCAGCGCCGAAGCGGGATGCCGTTGTAGCGCCGAGCCATGCTCGGCGGGATGCTGGCAGCGCCGAAGATGGTCAAGAAAGTGTCACGCAGGTCGATAGAGAGGCTGTCCGCCCCCCTTCCGAGCCTCACGATGCGCGCCGTCTCCCCCTCACCCCGCTCCCCCCGCCGACCCAGCGTGGCCCGCCGCCTGATGCTGGGCACCGGCCTGCTGGCCTTGGCCTGCTTCGGCTTCACCGCCGTCATCAGCTACTGGCGCAGCAGTGATGCGCTGCTGGAAAGCGCCCAGGCCCGGTTGAAGGACCTGTCCGGCCAGGAAGCGCAGCGCATCGCCGCCGAGATCGCGGTGGCTGCCGACACCGGCACGTCACTGGCCAACAGCTTCCGCGTGCAGCGCACCTTGGGCAGCCTGGACCGGACGGCCGCCGACGCGGTGATCCGGGCCCAGCTCGAGGCGCATCCGCAATGGCTCGGCATGGGCACGCTGTGGGAACCGGATGCGTTCGATGGCAAGGATGCGGAGTTCGTCGGCAGCGAGGGCCACGATGACAGCGGTCGCTTCATGACGTGGTGGGCCTGGCAGAGCGGCACCCTGGTGCGCGAACCGTTGAGGGACTACGAGAAGCCCGGTGACGGCGACTGGAACCTCAAGCCGCGGGAGACCCGCGCGCAGGCCGTGGTGGAGCCGTATTACTACCCCGTGGCCGGCAAGGACACGCTGATGACCACGGTGGCGACGCCGATCCTGGAGGGCGACCGCTACCTGGGCGTGGTGACCGTGGACTTCACCCTGGCCGCGCTGCAGGCGCGCATCGCTGCGATGCGCCCGATGGACGTGGGGCATGCCACGCTGCTGTCGCCGGCCGGTTCGGTGATGGCCAGCCGCAACCCAGCGGATGTCGGCAAGGTCCGCGACGATGCCGCCACCCGCGCGATGCTGGCCGCCGTGGCCAAGGGGGAAACGGTGAGCGGTGAGGTCGACTTCAATGGCGAAAAAGAGCTGCAGGTGTTCGTGCCGCTGCGCGTGGGCTCTGCGCCGCAGGTCTTCGCGCTGGGTATTTCGGTGCCTGCCTCGCACGTGATGGCGCAGGCCCGGGAACTGCTGTGGGTGATCGTGGCCGTGGGCCTGTTGTCGGCGTTGCTGCTGAGCGCCGCGCTGTACCTGCTGCTGCAGCGGCTGGTCCTGAAGCCGCTGGCGGAGGCGGAGCATGTCTCGGCAGCCGTTGCCGAAGGCAAGTTGGACAGCCGCATCAGCGTGGTGCGCGATGATGAAGTGGGGCGCCTGCTGGGCGCGATGGGCAGCATGCAGGACCAGCTGCGCGCCGTCATCACTGCCCAGTCGGAACTGGCCGAGCGGCACGATGAGGGACAGATCAGCTACCGGCTGGACGCGGCCGCATTCCCCGGTGAGTACGGTCGCATGATCGCCGGCACCAACGCGTTGGTGGCCGGCCACGTGGCGGTGCAGCAGCGCCTGGTGCAGGTGATGGCCTGCTACGCAGTGGGCGACATGAGTGCGGACATGGAGGACCTGCCGGGCGAGAAAGCACTGATCAGCGCTGCCATGCGTGATACCAAGGCCAACCTGCAGGCCATCAACACACAGATCCTGCAGCTGGCGCATGCCGCGGCAGCGGGTGACTTCACCCAGCGTGGCGATGCGTCGCGCTTCTCGCATGACTTCCGCGGCATGGTGGAGGGGCTCAATACCCTCATGCAGACCACTGACGCCAACCTGGCGGAGCTCTCGCGGCTGCTGCAGGCGATCGCCCGCGGTGACCTGACGGCGCGGATGGAGGGTGATTTCCACGGCGTCTTCGCACAGATGCGGCGTGATGCAGATACCACGGTCGAACAGCTGACGCGCATCGTCGGCGGCATCCAGCAGGCCAGCGCGATGATCAACACGGCGGCCGGCGAGATCGCGGCGGGCAACGATGACCTGTCGCAGCGCACCGAACAGCAAGCCGCCAGCCTGGAAGAAACGGCGGCGTCGATGGAAGAACTGACCTCCACCGTGCGCCAGAACGCCGACCATGCGCGCCAGGCCAACCAGCTGGTGCAGGGCACGGCCGGGGTAGCGTCACAGGGCGGCGAGGTGGTGGCGCAGGTGGTGCAGACGATGAGCGGCATCGAAGTGTCGTCGCGGCGCATCGCCGAGATCATTTCGGTGATCGATGGCATCGCCTTCCAGACCAACATCCTGGCGCTCAACGCGGCCGTGGAAGCGGCACGGGCGGGCGAGCAGGGGCGTGGATTTGCCGTTGTCGCAACCGAGGTGCGTGCGTTGGCGCAGCGTTCGGCCACGGCCGCGCGCGAGATCAAGGGCCTGATCGATGATTCCGTGGAGCAGGTGGAGCAGGGCGCCACGCTGGTACGGCAGGCGGGCAGCACGATGCAGGAAATCGTCAGCTCGGTGCACCGGGTGACCGACATCATGGCCGAGATCTCCGCCGCGTCGCAGGAACAGAGCGCGGGCATCGAACAGGTCAGCCAGACCGTGGTGCAGATGGACGAAGCTACCCAGCAGAATGCGGCCTTGGTGGAAGAGGCGAACGCGGCCGCGCGTTCACTGGAAGAGCAGTCGCACGAACTGCAACAGGCGGTGGCGATCTTCCGCCTGCGCGGTACCGCTGGCACGGCGAACGTGCCCAGGCGTGTAGTCGCCGAACCGGCATGAGGGTTCCGGGCTGACGGCCAGCGGGCGTAGCGCGGGAAGCGCCGCGCGATGCGCTCGCCGAGCATGGTTCGGCGCTACCACAGCTCCCGGAGACGGTAGCGCCGCGTTATGTTCGGCGAGACAGACGTGATTACGGGCGCAGCAGCACCTTGCCGGTGCGCCCGGATGCGAGGCTGGCCGCCGCCGCGTCGCCAATGTCATCCAACGAGAACACCGCCTGCACCGGCAACTGCAGCTCGCCCGCCGCCGCGCGCTTCAGCAGTTCGCCCACCAGCCGCTTCTTGTCGTCCACGGCCATCGCCTGGCTGACCTTGCTGCCCCAGAAGCCTTTGACGGTGGCCTGCTTGAAGATCACATCCCCCGACGGGATCTGCATCGGTTCGCCGGTCATCGAACCAAACGACACCAACGTGCCGCCCTCGCCGAGCAGGCCCAGCAGCTCGCCGCTGGCCGTGCCACCAATCGAATCCACGGCCGCCGCGGCCAATGCCTCGCCGAGCAGGTCACGCACTGCGTCCTGCCAACCGTCCGACGCGGTGGACACGACATGCGGGATGCCCATGGCCTCCAGCTCCGCTACGCCGTCGTCGCGGCGGACCAGGTTGACGACGTTCACGCCGCGCGCCTTGGCCAGCATGGCCAGGCTCTTGCCCACCGCACCGTTGGCGGTGTTCTGCACGATCCACTGGCCGCGCTCCACCTTGAGGAACTCCAGCAGCATCAGCGCGCTCAGCGGCATCGCGATCAGCTGTGCGGCGATTTCGTCGCTGATGCTGTCCGGCATCGGGATGACCATCCGTTCGGGCGCGATGAACGCCTCGGCCCAGGTGCCGTGCACTGATGCAGCGGCGACGCGCTGGCCGATCTTCAAGCCTTCGACGCCCTGGCCCAGCGCATCGATCGTGCCCAAGCCCTCGCTGCCGCCAATGGCCGGCAGGGTGGGCTTGTAGCCGTACTTGCCGCGGACCGTCCACAGATCGTGGTTGTGGATGGGCGCGAGCACGGTGCGGATGCGGACTTCGCCCGGGCCGGGCTCGGGCAGGTCATGATCGGCGGCGGACAGGACGGATGTCGGGTCGCCGAAACTGGCGTGGAGGGCAGCGCGCATGGTGAATCCTTGGTACGTAGAAACAGAGGGACAGCGTGCCACCCGTCCCTGCAACAGCAGGTCAACGCAGGCTGCGACCTATCGTCGCAAGGCCGGATAATCGCTTATCTTGTGTTGACGGCATCGACCAAGCCCACTATGTTGTGGCTGTCACTCCCGGTCAGCCGCCGCCGCCGGACGCAACCTCTACGTCCCGCGGCCAGCCTCCCCTGAAGCTTTCCGTGTCGACGCGGCCGCCACCATGCGGACGCAGGTCGCCCCCACGGCCCGGATACCGGCCGCAGGCGCAGGCAACAGCCGACGATCTCCGTTCCCGCGCGATGGCATCACACCCGACCTCCTCGTGCGCCGGTATCGCGTGCGGGGTTCCATGGCCACACCCGGGTCCCGCGGTGTGCCAGGAGAGCTGGACCATGACAGACACCCCCTACCGCGCGGCCGCCCCGGCCAGCGCCAGCGAGGCCGTGCACGCCACTGGCGAGTCCATCACCACGTGGATCACCAAGGAAGCAGGAAATCGCCAGCTGCCCTTCGATCCGCTGCGCCTGGACTGCAGCATCGACCGGATCCAGCATGATCTGCCGATGCTGGACGTTGCCGGTTTCCGCCGCAGCGTGCATTCCATCGTCGAGCGCAAGCCCCGCATCAGTGCGGATGACCTGGTCGACCTGATGATCCGGGAAGCGGAATCGCGGGTCGACGTGGTGGCCCCTGAGTGGGAGCAGTTCGCCGCGCGGCTCTATCTGGCGCGCTTGTACAAACGCGCCGCACGCAACCGCTTCTACGATGCCGGCCTCAAGTACGGCTCGTACGTCGGGTTGCAGGAAAGCCTGGCCGATCGCGGGGTGTACAGCAACGATATCCTGCGCTGCTACTCGAAGGAGGAGCTGCAGCAGGCGGGCGCGATGATCGACCCGCAGCGCGACGCCTTGTTCGCCTACAACGGGCTGTACCTGCTGGCGACGCGCTACCTCGCCACCGACACCTCGCGCGAGGTGTATGAGCTGCCGCAGGAGCGCTGGCTGACCATCGCGCTGTACCTGATGCAGAACGAGGGCGGAACGGGGCAGGGCGGACGCAGCCGCCGCATGCAGCTGGTGGGCGAGGCGTACTGGGCCCTGTCCCATCTGTACATGACCGTCGCCACGCCTACATTGGCCAACGCCGGCAAGACCGGTGGCCAGCTCTCGAGCTGCTTCATCGATACCGTCGACGACAGCCTGCAGGGCATCTATGACTCCAACACCGACATCGCGCGCGTCTCCAAGCATGGCGGCGGCGTAGGCGCTTACATGGGCTATGTGCGCAGCAGCGGCGCACCGATCCGCGGGGTGGCGAACTCCTCCGGTGGCGTTGTGCCCTGGATCAAGCAGCTCAACAACACGGCGGTGTCGGTCGATCAGCTGGGGCAACGCAAGGGCGCCGTGGCGGTGTACCTGGATATCTGGCACCGCGATATCGAGGCGTTCCTCGACCTGCGACTGAACAACGGAGACCAGCGCCTGCGCGCGCACGATGTGTTCACTGCGGTGTGCGTCCCGGACCTGTTCATGGAGGCAGTGGAGCGCCGTGCAGACTGGTATCTGTTCGATCCGCATGAAGTAAAGCAGGCCAAAGGCTGGTACCTGCAGGACTTCTTCGACGAAACGCGCGGGCAAGGCAGTTTCCGTGACCGCTACGCGGAACTGGTCGCCGATGAGCGCATCAGTCGCCGCACCGTGCGTGCGATCGATCTGTTCAAGCGGATCATGCTCAGCCAGCTGGAAACCGGCAACCCGTTCCTGTTCTACCGCGACGAGGTCAATCGGCGGAACCCCAACAAGCACTGCGGCATGGTGTATTCCAGCAACCTGTGCACCGAGATCCTGCAGAACATGAGTCCGACGCGAATGATCCAGGAGATCGTCAGCGGCGACCAGATCGTGACCACCCGGCGTGCCGGTGACTTCGTCGTCTGCAATCTTTCCTCGATCAACCTCGGCCGCGCCATCAGGGCGGCGGACGACCTGCTGGCAAGCGACGTGCTGGAGCGGCTGATCCCCATCCAGGTCCGCATGCTGGACAACGTGATCGATCTGAACGTGCTGCCGGTGCCGCAGGCCACCATCACCAACCGACGCTATCGCGCGATCGGCCTGGGCACGTTCGGTTGGCATCATCTGCTGGCCCAGCAGGCCATCCAATGGGACAGCCCGGATGCCGAGACGTTGGCGGACACCCTCTACGAACGCATCAATTTCCTCACCATCCAGGCCAGCACGCAACTGGCGGCGGAGAAGGGCAGCTACCCGATGTTCCGTGGCAGCGACTGGGACACCGGCGCCTACTTCCGTGACCGCGGCTATGACAGTGACGCATGGCAGACGCTCGCCGCCGACGTGTCCCGGCAGGGGCTGCGCAACGGCTGGTTGCTGGCGGTGGCGCCGAACATGAGCACCGCTCAGATCGCCGGGTCGACCGCGTCCATCGATCCGATCTACAGCGCGTTCTATTACGAAGAAAAGAAGGACTTCCGGCGACCCGTCGCGGCACCCGGCCTGTCCCTCGACACCTGGCCTTACTACGAAAAGGGCGCCTACATGGTGGACCAGTTCGCCAGCGTGCGGCAGAACGCGCGGCGCCAGCGCCACGTAGACCAGGGCATCAGCTTCAACCTGTATGTGCCCAGCAGCATCCGCGCCAGCACGTTGCTGGAGCTGCACCTGGATGCGTGGCGGCAGGGTCTCAAGACCACGTACTACGTGCGCTCCAATGACATCGACATCAGCGAATGTGAGTGGTGTTCCAGCTGATCGTCGTGACAGGCGCTGGCCGCCCAGCGAACGGCCGATGCAACCGATCAACCGCCGCCGGGCAGGGCCCGGCGCTACCGGAACCACAGGAATCCCCATGGCAACCCCGCTGGACCGCATCCGCATCCTCGAACCGCGCCACCCCAACCGCAGCACCGGCATCATCAACGGCCGCACCAGCGGCATCCTCAACTGGAACGATATCCCGTATCCCTCGTTCTACCGGGCCTACAAGGAGCTTTCGACCAACTTCTGGATTCCCGACGAAGTGGACATGAAGCAGGACGCGCGCCAGTACGCCGAGCTGTCCGGTCGCGAGAAGAATGCGTATGACAGCATCATCGGCCTGCTGGCCACACTGGACTCACCGCAGACGCGCTTCATCTACAACGTGGCCGAGTACATCACCGATCCTGCCGCGCATGCCAACGCCGCGATCATCGGCCAGCAGGAAGTGATCCATAACGAGAGCTACAGCTACGTGCTGGCATCGATCACCGACCTGTCCAACCAGAACCGGGTGTTCGAGATCGCGCGTACGCATCCCACCATCATCAAGCGCAACGCGCCCATCATGGAATCGTATGACGACTTCCTGCGCGAGAAGTCCGCAGAGACGCTGCTGAAGGCGCTGATCCAGTCCTCTATCCTGGAAGGCATCAACTTCTATTCGGGGTTCGCGTTCTTCTACAACATGGTCCGCCAGAACCGCATGAACGGTACTGGCAAGATCATCAGCTTCATCAACCGCGATGAGCTGGCGCATACCAAGTTCATCAGCGAACTGATCCGCGCGATCGTCGGCGAGAACCCGAGTCTGCAGGGGGATGCGCTGACCGCCTACGTACACGACGCCTTCGCCCACGCCATCGAGCTGGAAACGCAGTGGAGCGGCGAAGTCCTGGACGGCATCGACGGCATCGACGTGGATGAGATGGTGCGCTACGTGAAGTACCGCGCCAACAAGATGGCCGGGATGCTCGGCATCGAGCGCTTGTACAGCGATGCCAGCGACAACGTGATGCCGTGGATCAAGGCCTATGCGGACAACTTTACCGAGACCAAGACCGACTTCTTCGAGATGCGCAATGCCAGTTACAAGAAGACCAACCTCGACAACGGATTCGACGACCTGTGAGCAGACGCGCCCCTTGCGGCTGTTGCTGGTGGTCGCCTCGCTCAGCGGCAACACCCGCGAGTTGGCCCGCATGATCGCCTGCCACGGCCGGCAGGCAGGCCATGCGGTGCACTGGCAGGAGGCGGAGCAGGGGGGCGCCTCGCCGCCGCTGCAGGTCGACGAAGCGGATCTGTTGGTGCTGGGCTGCTGGACGGACAACGCGGGCAGGACGCCGGCCGAGATGAAGGCATGGATCGCGCGCATGGTGGAGAGCGGAAAGCGACCTCGCCAGGTCGCTGTGTTCGGCACCGGCGAGACGCAGTGGGGGGTGGACTATTACTGCGGGGCGGTCCATCGGCTCATCCATTACTTCAACAGCCCGCACCCGGCGCTGACCGTGGAACAGATGCCACAGCGCACGCACGATGCCACGCGGGTGGCGCAGTGGATGGACACCGTCCTGGGCGGCCTGGGGAGCGCGCGCCATGCAGATCATTGAGGCCGGCACGACAGACCACTTCCATCAGGTGGTGGCCACGCACCCCCGGCTGCTGGTGGACTTCCATAAAGACCAGTGCCCCGGTTGCCGCATGTTGGCGCTTTCGCTGCAACGGGTGGCAGGCACGGCCGCCGGGCAGGGGGTGGTGCTGCTGCGCGCACAGCTGGAGGTGCTGGGCGAGCCCTTCTTCAAGGCGCTGGCGCTGCGGCAGACCCCCACCCTGATGCGCTTCCGTGACGGTGGCGAAGTGGCGCGATTGGCGGGCTACCAGACCCCGGTCCAGATCGAGGCGGCGATCGCCCGATTTCTCGGGCAGTGACGGCCGCGGTTCAGCGCTTGCGGCGGAAGGCGGCCGGTGTGCGTGCGCCGACGATGATCATGCGGACCATCGTGGAGATCTCTTCGATCAGCTCGGCGTCTTTCTCCGGCGGCATGTCCATCGCGCTTGCGCCCATGGCGAATACCAGCCGGGTGATCGCCTTGGACGCCAGCTGCGGTGCGTGCAGGCGCACTCCGTCCATGGCCGCCAGCCGGACCAGATCGACCTGCAGTTCGTCTTCGAAATACTGCAGCTCGCGTTCGACGGCGTGCTTGAAGTCATCGGAGCCGACCGCGCCTTCACGCAACAGCACGTGCAGCAGCTTGTCGTCCGCGCGGAGCTGCTCCATGAAGGTTTCTACCGACACCCCGACCACGCTGCTCGCCGACGTCGTGGCGCGGCGGCGGGCCTGGCCGATGATGGTGCGCAGCGAGCGGCCCGCCAGGTCGATCAACGCAATGGACAACTCGTCCATGTCGCGAAACTGCCGGTAGAAGCTGTTCGGGGCGATGCCGGCCTCACGCGCGACCTCACGCAGGCTGAGGGTGGACAGACTGCGGTGCGGCCCGATCAACGCCAGCGCCGCGATGATCAGATCCTCGCGGGTCACCGTACGGCGGACCGGCGTGGTGTCTTCAGGCGGAGGCGTGACGATGGGGGGCATGGGGCAACCGGGTGGACGTAGCGTGAATCATACCTGATGTGGTCGGTATACACCTGTATACACAGCTGTGTGCGCGGACGTATAGTTCACTCCATGAACGCTGCCGCCCGTCCTGTCCCGGTTACCCGCCCGTCGCGGATGTCCCCGCAACGCTGGATGCCGCCTGCCTTGTTCGATTTCTGGGCAGGCAAGCTCAATCCCTTGTGGACCCTGCGCCAACCGCTGGCCCGCCTGGTCCGGCGCGAGCCGGCGGGCGAGGGCGCGTGCACGCTGGTGCTGCAGACCAACCGCCACTGGCGCGGCATGCAGCCGGGCCAGCACGTCGCGTTGAGCGTGGAGATGGACGGTCGGCTGCTGCAGCGCAGCTACAGCCCGACCCGGCTGGGCCCACGCGAGCTGTCGATCACCGTGAAGGCCGTCGACGGCGGGCGGGTGAGCCAGTATCTGGTGCACCAGGCCACGCCCGGCACGGTGTTCCCGATCGGCACCGCGTTCGGCGAATTCGTCGCGCCAACCGCTGCCCCGCTGCTGCTTCTCGCCGCAGGCAGTGGCATCACGCCGATGCGCAGCCTGCTGCGCGGGTTGTCGGCGCGCCCGCTGGCCGCTCCGGTGGACCTGTATTACTGGGAGCGCAGCCACGCCGCCATCAATTTCCGCGAAGAACTGCAGGCGCTGGCCGCAGCAGATCCGCAGTTGCACGTGCACCTGCTGGCGACCCGCGAGGGCACCACGCCCGCCGCACGCATCGACACCATCGCGTTCGATGCGCTGGGTGATGTGCCGCTGGCGCAGCGCCAGGTGCTGGCGTGTGGCCCGGACGGTTTCGTCAGTGCGGCACGCGCGCGGCTGCTGCACCACGTTGCGGGCTTCCAGTCCGAAGCGTTCACGCCGCCCGCGGTCGATATCACTGCGGTAGGCGAGGTGCAGCTGACCCTGGCGCGCAGTGGCCGCACGCTGACGGTGCCGCGCGGCAAGGCGTTGCTGGACAGCCTGGAAGCGCACGGCCTCAAGCCCAAGCACGGTTGCCGCATGGGCATCTGCAACAGCTGCACCTGCGTCCGCGCGAGCGGCGCCACGCGACACCTGCGCACCGGCGAGGCACAGGACGAACCGGCGATGCCGGTGCGTATCTGCGTCAGCGCGCCGACCACCGACCTGGTCCTGGATCTCTGAGGAACACATGCAATGAGCCGCCCTGATCGTGCCCTTACCCCTGCCGAACTGAATGCCTTCGGTGCCGAACTCGATGCGATCCGCGACCGCGTGATCGGCGAGCTGGGTGCCCGTGATACCCGCTACATCCGCCGCGTTGCTGCGGCGGTGCGCTGGTCCGGCCTGTTGGGCCGCGCCCTGTTGTTCGTGGGCGCGTTCTCGCCGCTGTTCATGGCCGGTCTGCTGTGGCCGGCCTGCATTGCCGGCACGTTGTTGCTGGCGTTGTCGAAGATCCTCGAAAACATGGAGCTCGGGCACAACGTGATGCACGGCCAGTACGACTGGACCGGCGATCCGAAGCTGGATGGCAACAGCTACGAATGGGACATCGTCGCCACCAGTGACAACTGGCGCAAGACGCATAATTTCAAGCACCACACGTACACCAACGTACGCGGCATGGACGATGACATCGGCTACGGCCTGCTGCGCATCTTCCCCGAGCAGCGCTGGCGTCCGTTCTACCTCCTGCAGCCGATCATCGCGCCGATCTTCGCGCTGATGTTCCAGTGGGGCGTGGCCATCCAGGACCTGCGCATCGGTCGCTGGCTGAAGGGCCGCATGACCGCCCACCAGCTGTGGAAAGAGACGCGTCCGGTCGCCGCGAAGATGGGGCGCCAGCTGGGCAAGGATTACGTCCTGTTCCCGCTGCTGGCCGGCCCGTTCTTCCTGCCGGTGATGCTGGGCAACCTGGTCGCCAACGGCATGCGCAACATCTGGACCTACGTGATCATCTTCTGCGGCCACTTCACCGCCGATGCGGAGACGTTCTCGAAGGACTGCCTGCGCAACGAATCCCGTGGCCACTGGTACCTGCGTCAGCTGCGTGGTTCGTCCAACCTGAAAGGCGGGTGGGTGATCAACGTGCTGTCGGGCAACCTCAGCCACCAGATCGAGCACCACTTCTACCCGGACCTGCCCGCGAACCGCTATTCGCGCATCGCCGTGGAAGTGAAGGACATCTGCCGTCGCTACGGCCAGCACTACAACACCGGGTCACTGCCAAGCCAGTTCGGACAGGTGGTGTGGCGCATCCTGCGCCACGCATTCCCCAGCCGCCCGACGCGCATGGGGGCGCCGCACGCCGCAGCCGGCACCGCCTGAACCCGGTCGCTGCCCGCGCTATGCAAAGCGCGGGCAATGGCTGAGAATCCTCAGGATTGAGTTGAACCAGCAAAGGCGTGCGAGTGAACGTTGCGGCATCTCCCCGGGCCCCACAGTCGGGCCCATCCCCCGTGACGCCTCCCGTTGCCGGATCACCCGCGCCCCTGATCGTGGCCGATGTCGGCGGTACGTATGCCCGCCTGGCGTGGGCCAACGATGACGGCACCGCGCCGCACATAGACGGGTTCCGCCGTTACCAGTGCGCGCACCATCCCAGCCTGGCGGCGATCCTGTCCGAGTTTGCCGGAAGCGCGCCGCCTGCCGGCCTGCGTGCGGTGGTCGCCATCGCCGGTCTGCTGCAGGGCGACACCCTGGTCAACGCCAACCTGCCGTGGCCGGTGGCGCGCGAGGCCACGCGGCGTGACGCAGGGTTGCACCACCTGCAGCTGATCAACGACTTCGAAGCGGTGGCGCTGGCCATCCCGCACGTGCATGCCGACGCGCTTGTGCCGCTGCATGACGGTGACGGCGCTGCATCTGCATGGCCTGCGCTGGTCCTTGGCCCGGGCACCGGACTGGGTGCGGCACTGCGGTTCGCCGACGGTGAGCGACCGGTGCTGGCCAGCGAGGTCGGGCATTCGGCGCTGGCCGCCGGTACGCCGCTGGAGCTGGACGTACTGCGCTTGCTGCTGCAGCGCTGGCCGCATGTCGACAACGAGCGCGTGCTGTCGGGCACCGGCATGATCAATCTCTATGAGTGCCTGTGCGTGCTGCGCACGGTGTCGCCGCGCTGGCGGGACACCGCCTCGCTGCTCGCGGCGGCGAAGGCCGGCGATGATCCGCTTGCGAGCGAGACCGTGCAGGTGTTCTGCGGCTGGCTGGGCAGCTTCGTCGGTGACCTGGCGATTGCCTTCGGCGCGCGCTCGGTTTACCTGGCCGGCGGCGTGTCCGCGCATATCGCCCCGTTCATCGCTGACAGCCCGTTCGTGGCGCGCTTCCTCAACAAGGGCGTGCTGGGCAGCGTCCTGCAGCAGGTGCCGGTATGGCGCGTCGAGCACGGCGAGCTGGGTGTACTCGGTGCCGCGGCCTGGAAGGGCGATACGATGTGATGCTGCCCGGCCGGTGGCCGGGCATGGCATGGGCGATCTGGAGCGACACCGCATGAGCGACCGTAGAACTTTCCTGCAGGCCGGCGCGCTGGCCATCGGTGCACTGGGGTTGCCCCGTGGCGCACGCGGGTCCGCACCCGCTGCCGGCGCCAGGGTGGTGTCCACCTGGGACTTCGGCGTCGGTGCCAACCAGGTGGCGTGGAAGACGCTCGCCGCCGGCGGCAGTGCACTCGACGCGGTGGAGCAGGGGGCACGCTGGGCGGAAAGCGAGCTATGCAACCCCACGGTGGGACGCTGCGGCAATCCGGATCGCGATGGCAACCTCAGCCTGGACGCGAGCATCATGGACGGCGATGGCCGCTGCGGTTCAGTGGCCGCGCTGGTGGACATCCTGCATCCGGTGTCGGTGGCCCGGCGGGTGATGGAACATACCCCGCACGTGATGCTGGTCGGGCAGGGCGCCCGGCAGTTCGCGATCGAGCAGGGCTTCCCGCGCGAAAAGCTGCTGACGCCGGCGGCGGAGAAGGCCTGGAAGGCGTGGCAGAAGACTGCGGAGTACGCGCCACAGATCAATGCCGAACGACGCAGCATTCCGGGCGACAGCAGCAACCACGATACCCTCGGGATCCTCGCCCTCGACGCACAGGGACGGCTGGCCGGGGCCTGCACCACCAGTGGCATGGCGTGGAAGATGCAGGGCCGCGTGGGCGACAGTCCGATCATCGGGGCGGGGCTGTACGTCGACAACGAGGTCGGCGCGGCCACCGCCTCAGGGGTGGGCGAAGAAATGATCCGCAACGCGGCCTCGTTCCTGGTGGTCGAACTGATGCGCCAGGGCCGCAGTCCGGCCGAGGCCTGTCGCGAGGCGATCGCGCGGGTCGTGCGCAAGCGCCCCGAGGCCAGCCGCACGCTGCAGGTCTGTTTCCTGGCGATGAACCGGGATGGCGACGTCGGCGCCTATGCGCTGCACCGTGGGTTCGTGTACGCGGTGTGCGATACGCAGCGCCAGGATGCCTTGCACGATGCGGCGTCGGTCTACCGTAGCGAACAGACATGAGCGCCGCGCACGTACTTGAAATCGCCTGCGATGGGGTGGGCTCGGCACTGGCCGCGCAGGCCGGAGGAGCGGACCGTGTGGAACTGTTCGCCGATCTTGCGTCCGGCGGTCTCACGCCGTCGCATGGCACGCTTGCGGTCGCCCGCGAGCGCGTGCAGCTGCCGCTGTTCGTGCTGATCCGGCCGCGGGCCGGCGACTTCCGCTACGGCGACTGGGAAGCGCAGGTGATGAGGGAAGACATCCTGCACTGCCGGACGCTGGGCGTGGATGGCGTGGTGCTGGGCGCGTTGACCGCCGATGGCGATGTCGATGTGCCCTTGTGCCAGCGCCTGGTCGAAGCGGCAGGCGGCATGCAGGTGACCTTCCACCGCGCCTTCGATGCCGCCCGCGATCTGTCGCGGGCGCTGGAGGACGTGATCGCGCTCGGCTGCAGCCGGGTCCTCAGCTCGGGCGGGCAGGCGTCGGCGGAGCAGGGCGCCGATGCACTGGCCGCGACCGTGCACCAGGCGGACGGACGCATCGCGGTGATGGCCGGTGCGGGCATCACCGCCGATCGCATCGCGGCGATTGCCCTGCGCACCGGCTGCCGGGAGCTGCACGCCTCGGCCAAGGTCCGGGTCAGCTCCACGATGCACCACTACAATCCTGCGCTGTCCGGGCTGGAGGCGGACCACCTGCAGTCCGGCACAGAGCAGGTGGCGGCACTGCGCGCGGCGCTGGACCGGATGTAGCGACCCGCAGCCGCGCCTCCTCGCGGCAGTGCCCGCCACGGGATCGTCGCGCGGGGCCGCTGGACACGACCGCGTTTATCGTTTATCAATAAGGCGGGTCGCTCTTCCGGTGACCATCTGCCGGAGGCTTCGTGCCAAGCCGTACCTACCGTGCGCCGAGATCGCGCGGTATCTTCAACCTGACCCATGCCGCCATCCGCGCCGTCACGGCGATGTGCTGGCTGGGCATCCTGGGCGCCCTGTGTGCTGTTCCGCTGGTGTTCCATCGCCCCGCGCGTCTGCTGGATTCAGTCGATGCCCGCGTCGTTGCCGAACACGGCGACGTCCCCCATCTGCTGCTGCACTTCAGCGCCGGCCTGCTGGCGATCGTGGTGCTGTTGGCCTTGGGGCTGGTCTTCCTGCGCCACCTGCAGCGGCTGGTGCGCTCGGTGCGTGAGCAGCAGCCGTTCACCCGCGGCAACGTGACACGCCTGCAGCGCATGGCCTGGCTGATGCTGGCGATGGAGCTGCTGTCGATCGTCATCGGCCTTTACGCCAGCTGGATGGGCCCGCAGTTCGCGTGGATGGAAGTGGGGGGCGGCATGTCCATCACCGGGCTTATCGCGGTCCTGATGCTGTTCGTGATCGCGCATGTGTTCGCGGTTGGCACGGCCATGCGCGAGGACCTGGACGGCGTGGTCTGATGGCGATCGTCATCACCCTCGACCGCATGCTGCTGGAACGCGGCATGACCCTGTCCGAGCTGGCCGGGCGCATCGACATCACCCTGGCCAATCTGTCGATCCTGAAGACCGGCAAGGCGCGCGCGATTCGTTTTTCCACCCTGGATGCGATCTGCCGCGAGCTGCGCTGCACGCCTGGCGACCTGCTGGGCCACGATCCGGCACGCGCGCAGGACGATGGCCCCTGAGCATCGAACGCTTCATCCCCCTCAACGACTGAAAAGAACGAATCATGGAATGGCTGGCTGACCCCTCGATATGGATGGGGCTTGCAACCCTGGTGGTGCTGGAGATCGTGCTCGGCATCGACAACCTGGTCTTCATCGCGATCCTGGCCGACAAGCTGCCGCCACACCAGCGTGACCGCGCGCGGGTGATCGGGCTGACGCTGGCGCTGCTGATGCGGCTTGTCCTGCTGGCCGCGCTGTCGTGGATCATGAAACTCAACGAGCCGCTGATCGCGGTGCTCGGCCATGATTTTTCCGGCCGCGACCTGATCCTGCTGGCCGGCGGCCTGTTCCTGCTGTTCAAAGGCACCATGGAGCTGCACGAACGGCTGGAAGGGCGTACGCATGAGGACGGTGGCAACCGGGTCTATGCGAGCTTCGGCACCGTCGTCGCCCAGATCGTGGTGCTCGATGCGGTGTTCTCGCTGGACTCGGTGATCACCGCCGTCGGCATGGTCGACAACCTGGGCGTGATGTATGCGGCAGTCACCATCGCGATGGCGTTGATGTTGCTGGCCAGCAAACCGCTCACCCGCTTCGTCAACAAGCATCCCACGGTGGTGGTGCTGTGCCTGGGCTTCCTGCTGATGATCGGCTTCAGCCTGGTGGCCGAGGGGCTGGGCTTCAAGATTCCGAAGGGCTATCTGTATGCCGCGATCGCGTTCTCCATCCTGGTCGAGTCCTTCAACCAGTGGGTGGGCTTCAACCGCGAGCGGGATGCCCAGCGGGTCCCGTTCCGCCAGCGCACGGCCGACGCGGTGATGCGCATGTTCGGCGCACGCGATGCCGGCTCGCCGCGTGACGATGATCCGGACCGCGATGGCGATGCCAGCGAGCGTCTGCAGCCGGCCGAACAGGACATGATCCGCAGCGTGCTGACACTGGCCGAGCGACCGGTGTCCAGCGTGATGACCGTGCGCACCGACGTGCAGTGGCTGGACATCAGCCGCGGCCAGGAGGACGTGATCGCCCGGCTGATCGCCAGCCCGCACACCCGGCTGCTGGTCGCAGACGGCGACCTGGATCGCCTGCGCGGCGTGGTGCAGAGCCGCGACCTGCTGGCCAATCTGCTGCAGGGCAGGCCGCTGCAGCTGGAGGCCAGCCTGCGCGACGCGCAGTTCGTATCGTCCACGGCCAGCGCGCTGCAGGTGCTGGAGCTGATACGCCAGCACCCGGTGCCGCTGGCGGTGGCGGTGGACGAATACGGTGGCGTGGAGGGCCTGGTGACCGCCAACGACCTGCTGGCCGCCATTGCCGGTGACCTCGCCGATACGCAGGGCGAGGAGTACGGCATCCAGGAAATCGGCGCGGGCCACTGGGAGGCCGACGGCAGGCTGACGCTGGATGACCTGCAACGTCATGCAGGCATCCGCTTTACCCGTGAGGGCGATTACCAGACGCTGTCCGGGCTGGTGCTGCATGCGCTCGACCGGATGCCGGTGCCGGGTGACGTGGTCGAGCACGCCGGTGTCCGTCTGCGCGTTCTGTCCGTGGAAAAGCGCAGGGTGGGACGCATCTCCTTGCAGCGCAACGATCCCGTCAGTGACTGAGCATCTTCACGTCGCGAACACATTGCTGATTGCGTAATGACGGGGCTGTGTTGGACAGGGAATGCCGCGTATGACGTTAATGCAGGCATGCAGCGCCTTGTCAGGCACGGACGATTGACTTGACCGCATGTCGGTACAGGCGCCCCCCGAACATTCCAGGATACTTTCATGGCGGCATTGCAGCAGCGCACCCTCGACCTCATCCGCCGCAACGAGGAGCAGATCCTCGCGCAGTGGCAGCAGACGCTTGCCGCCGGTGGGCAGGGGCTGGACAACCGGATTTCACCGCTGGAGCTGGATGGTCAGCTGCGCGAGTACTGGCGCTTGTTCCAGCAGGCGATCTCCGCCGCCGATGCGGGCTCTCTGCAGGGAGCGGAGTGGCTGTCGCTGCGGCGTTTCCTTGAAGAGCTGAGTGCGGACCGCGCGCGTCGCGGCTTCAACTCGTCGGAGACCGCGCAGTTCGTGTTCTCGCTCAAGCGCCCGCTGTTCGAGCAGGTGCAGGCGGGCTTCGTGGACAATCCGCAGCAGCTGGGCGACCAGATGTGGGCGCTGTCCGAACTGCTGGACCTGCTGGGCCTGCATACGGTCAAGGCGTTCCAGAAGTCGCGCGAGGAAGTGATCCAGCGCCAGCAGGAAGAGATGCTGGAACTGTCGACGCCGGTGGTCAAGCTGTGGGAAGGCGTACTGGCACTGCCGATGATCGGCACGCTGGATTCGCAGCGCACCCAGGTGGTGATGGAATCGCTGCTGCAGCGCATCGTCGATACCGGTTCGGAAATCGCCATCATCGACATCACCGGCGTGCCCACCGTGGACACCCTGGTGGCCCAGCACCTGTTGAAGACCGTCACCGCCATCCGCCTGATGGGCGCCGACGCGATCATCAGCGGCGTGCGTCCGCAGATCGCGCAGACCATCGTGCACCTGGGGCTGGACCTGCAGGGCATCGTCACCAAGGCCAACCTGGCCGATGCGTTGGCGCTGGCGCTGAAGCGTACCGGCCAGACCGTGACCAAGGTGGCCGGCTGAGATGGATCGCATCCCGATCCTGCAGATGGGCGATCTGCTGCTGGTGACCATCCAGGTGGACATGCACGACCAGTTGGCGCTGACCCTGCAGGATGACCTCACCGAGAAGATCCAGCGCACCTCCGCACGTGGCGTGCTGATCGACATTTCGGCGCTGGATATCGTCGACTCGTTCATCGGCCGCATGATTTCGACGATCTCCGCGCTGGCCCGCATCATGGATGCGACCACCGTGGTGGTGGGCATGCAGCCGGCGGTGGCGATCACCCTGGTGGAGCTGGGCCTGGACCTGCGCGGTGTGCGTACCGCGCTGAACGTCGAGCGCGGGATGAAGCTGCTCCAGCAACGCGACGCCGACTCATGATCGCCCACAGCGGTTCCATTCCCGTGCGCATCGAACAGGACGTGGTCGTGGCCCGGCAGACGGTCCGCCAGCTGGCCGTGGCGTTCGGTCTGCGGCTGGTCGACCAGACCAAGCTGGTCACCGCCGCCAGCGAGCTGGCACGCAATGCGGTGATCTACGGCGGCGGTGGCGACATGCACTGGACCACCGTCGAGCGCGGCGTCCGCAAAGGCATCCAGCTGGTGTTCGCCGACCAGGGGCCGGGCATCCCGGACCAGGTGAAGGCACTCACCGACGGCTGGTCGTCGGGTTCCGGAATGGGCCTCGGCCTGTCCGGGTCGCGGCGACTGGTGGACGATTTCGCGCTGGACAGCGCGCCCGGTGAAGGCACACGGGTCACGATCACCAAATGGACCTGAACTTTTCCGGCCCTGTCACCCGCGTTGTCACCATCGAAGAAACCACTCAGGTCGGCCAGGCGCGACGCGAAGCGCTGTCGCTGGCGAGCCAAGCCGGATTCAACGAAGGGGATGCCGGACGCGTTGCGCTGGCCGCCACCGAACTGGCCACGAATCTGTGGCGCCATGGCGGCGGTGGCCGCATGTATCTTTCCGTGATCGCCGGCCACGACGGCCTGGGCGTGGAGCTGTGCACGATCGATCGCGGCCCGGGGTTCGTGCTCGCGCAGGCCCTGCAGGACGGCTACTCGACCGGTGGCAGCCAAGGTCTGGGCATGGGCGTGATCGCCCGTCAGTCACGGGTCATGGACGTGTGGAGCGATGACCGCGGCACGGTCGTGCTCGCACGCATCCATGCCGAGCGCGCCCCACGCAATGCGGACCTTGCCTACGGTGCCGTCCGCCTGCCGATCAAGCACGAAGACGCCTGCGGCGATGCATGGCACCTGCAGGTGCAGGCCCGCCAGCTGACCTTGACCATGATCGACGGGCTGGGCCACGGCGTACTGGCCGCCGCGGCGTCTGAAGCCGGGGTGCGCGCGTCAGCACTGGCGCCAGCGGGCGAGGGTGCCGTGGATCGCATCGCACGCCTGCATGCCGGACTTTCCGGCTCGCGCGGGGGAGCGGCGGCCGTGGCCTGCCTGTCGCTGGACAACGGCGCGATCGACTTCGCTGGCGTGGGCAACATCGCCGGCAGCCTGCTGATCGCCGACACGTCGCGCGGCATGGCGTCCATGCCCGGCATCGTCGGCGTGCAGTACCGCAAGGCCCAGGCATTTGCCCTTCACGCACCGGCTGGCACGCTGATGGTGATGCACAGCGACGGGCTCCAGGCGCGTTGGAGCATGCGTGATTACCCGGGGCTGCAGCATCGCCACCCAGCGTTGGTGGTGGCCGTGCTGCACCGTGATTTTGATCGTGGTCGCGACGATGTCTGCGTCGTCGCGCTGCGTGCAGGAGCGTTTGAATGACCGTCAACGATGTGCCGGACCCGCAGGAGCTCGACCGGCTGCGGCAGGAAAACGAAGCGCTGCGCGCAGAGCTGGACGAAACCAACCAGGGCGTGGTGGCGCTGTATGGCGAGCTGGACCAGCAGGCAGAACAACTGCGCCAGGTGTCCGAGCTGAAAAGCCGTTTCCTGTCCTACATGAGCCATGAATTCCGCACCCCGCTGGGGTCGATCCTGAGCATGACCCGGCTGTTGACCGATGGCATGGACGGCGAGCTGAGCAGCGGCCAGCGGCAGCAGGTGACCTTCATCAGCAACGCGGCCAGCGAGCTGCGCGAGATGGTCGATGACCTGCTGGACCTGGCCAAGATCGAGGCGGGGCGGATCACCATCTCGCCGGGCTGGTTCGATCTGATGGACCTGTTCACCGCGCTGCGCGGCATGTTCCGGCCGCTGCTGGAGGGCAACCAGATCGATCTGGAGTTCGTCGCCCCGCCGCGGCTGCCGATGCTGTACACCGATGACAAGAAGCTGGCGCAGATCCTGCGCAACTACATCTCCAATGCCTTGAAGTTCACCCCGCGTGGCCGGGTGGTGGTTTCCGCGCAGATGGAGGGAACCGATGCGGTGCGCTTCAGCGTGCATGACACCGGCATCGGCATCCCCCTCGACATGCAGGCGGCCTTGTTCGAAGACTTCATGCAGGTGGATTCGCCGTTGCAGAAGCGCCTGCGTGGCACCGGCCTGGGGCTGTCGCTGTGCAAGCGTTTCGCCACCCTGCTCGGTGGCCATGTCGGCATGAACAGCGTGCCGGGGGAGGGCTCGGAGTTCTTCGTGGTGCTGCCGGTGAAGCTGGTGGCCAGCGCGGAGGTGCCCCGTGCAGCAGAGTGACCGGCTGCTGGTGGTGGACGACAACATCGCCACGCGCTATTCGGTGCGGCGCGTGCTGGAACACCACGGCTACCAGGTAGACGAAGCAGGCACCGGCCAGGAGGGACTGGATGCCGTGGCTGCCCGCGACTACGCGGCATTGGTGCTGGATGTGAACCTGCCGGACATGAGCGGTTTCGACGTGGTGCGCGAACTGCGTGCGCAGCCGCGTACGGCGCTGCTGCCGATCGTGCATGTGTCCGCGGCTTCGATCAGCACCGGTGACATGATCACCGGCCTGGATGCCGGCGCGGATGGCTATCTGGTGCACCCGGTGGACCCGGATGTGCTGCTCGCCACACTGCGCAGCCTGCTGCGTGCACGGCGTGCCGAAGACGCCCTGCGCGAGGCCGAGGCGCGTTTCGGCGAGATATTCCGCCAGATCAATGCACCGATCGCCGTGCTGGATGCGGAACTGAAAGTGCACGACGCCAACGAGGCGTTCGTCCGGCTGCTGGGAAGCCAGGCGGCGACGGGCATGCCGCTGGAACGGCTGGGCAATGCAGGCGAGTTCATCGATGGCCTGCGTGACGCGCTGCATCGGCGCGAACGCTGGCAAGGCACCGTGGCGCTGCCCAATCCGGCGGGCAACCCGCGCATGACCCAGTGGCGGCTGACCCCGTATCAACAGCCGGATCTGGGCCTGGTGGTGGTGGAAGACATCACCGCCCACCATGAGCGCGACCGCGAACAGCGCCGCGAACTGGCCTACCAGATCGCCGAGCGCGAACGGACCGAAGCCGAGCTGCTGCAAGCGCAGAAAATGGATGCGCTGGGCCAGCTTACCGGCGGCATCGCGCATGATTTCAACAACCTGTTGACCACGATCATTTCCGGCCTGGACATGATCGAGCTGGCGGCCAGCACCGGCAAGCTGGAGCGCCTGGGGCGATATACCGAAGCAGCGTCCAGTTCCGCCACGCGCGCGGCGGCGCTGACCCAGCGCATGCTGGCGTTTGCCCGCAAACAGCCGCTGGATCCGCGTCCGTTCAATGTCAGTGCGTGCATCCACTCGCTGGAAGACCTGCTGCGGCGGACCATCGGTGAGAACATCGAGCTCGAGTTCGAGCTGGGCGACGAGCCGTTGGTCGCGCTGGCCGATCCGAACCAGTTCGAAAGCGTGGTGTTGAACCTGGTGATCAATGCGCGCGATGCGCTGGGCGGAAACGGGCTGATCCGCATCCGCGGCGAGCGCGCGCGGGTGGACGGCGATTACGCATTGGCGGCCGGTGACTACATCAGCGTCAAGGTGATGGACAACGGCAGTGGCATCGAGGCGCATCTGCTGAAGAAGGTGTTCGAGCCCTTCTTCACCACCAAGCCGCAGGGCGAGGGCACCGGGTTGGGCCTGTCGATGACGTATGGTTTCGCACGACAGAGTGGCGGCGTGGCGCGCATCAGCAGCGAGCCCGGTGTGGGTACCGAAGTGGAGCTGCTGCTGCCGTTGGGCGATGCCGCGCGGATACTGCCGGTGGACGCGCACCGCGATACACCCAGCGGACGGCTGGAGCGCGTGCTGGTGGTGGACGATACCGACTCTGTGCGTCAGATGGTGCAGGACATGCTGCGCGAGGCCGGCTATGACGTGGTGGCCGTAGGTGATGCACGCCAGGCGCTGCGTGAACTGCGCGATGACGACAGCATCGCACTGCTGCTGTCCGATGTCGGCCTGCCGGGCATGAATGGACGCGAGCTGGCCGATGCCGCGCGGGAACTCAGGCCACGCCTGCCGGTGCTGTTCATCACCGGCTATACCGAGCGCGCGACGGTCCGCAATGAGTTCCTGGGGCCGGGCATGGCATTGCTGCCGAAGCCGTTCAACCTGTCCGAGCTGCTGCGTGCGGTGAGTGTCGCGTTGCGCTGAAGGCGACGTTGGACGCTTGACGGCCAGCTGGAGCTTGACGGCCAGCGGCCGTCACTACCCTTCAGATGCCGCCTTCGCGTGGCAGCGGGGCGGGCACATTGAGTTGCCCCCCTGCGGCCACATAGGCGGCCAGTGCTTCACCCTGGCTGAGCAGGTGACGGTTCATCGTCGCTTCCGCCGCCTGCGCGTCGCGGCGGCTGATGCAGGCCATCAGTTCGCGATGCTCGGCCAAGGACTGGGCCATGCGCCCGGGCGTCAGCAACTGCCGGCCCCGGTGCATCTTCAGGATGCGGTGCAGATCATGGGTCACCCGGATAAGCCAGGGGTTGCCTGCATGGGTCTGCAACGATTCGTGGATCAGGTAGTTGTTGCGGTAGTACTCCGCCAGGTCCCCGCTTGCCGCAGCACTTTCCATGGCGTCGTGCAGTGCCTGCAGGTGCGCGATGCCGTCGTCGTCGATGCGCCGCACGGCGTCGTGCGCGCAGCGGCCTTCCAGCATCGCCATCACCGGAAACAGTTGGTTCAGGTCTTCCAGCGTGAGCCGCGTCACCCGGCTGCCACGGCCGGCGTCGATCTGCACCAGGCCTTCGGCAGCCAGCAGCTTCAGGCTTTCGCGCAGCGGCGTACGGCTGATGCCCAGCTCTTCCGCCAGCGCCGGTTCGTCGATCCACTCACCCGGTGGCAGCAGATAGTCGTAGATCTTCTGCCGCAGCTGTTCGGCGACTTCTTCGTAGAGCGGCACGCGACGGTTGCTTCTGCGGGGGCCGGGGGCCAAGGGCATGGTCAGGTGATCGAATGCAGGAAGGGATAGTTTAATCGCTGCCACCGAGGGTGACGCGGTTGCGCCACCCTCGATGCACCGGTGGGCCTTACATCCAGCCCGGCACCACGAACAACAGCCATGCCAGCAGCGGACCGAAGGCCACGACCAGCCCGCTGTACACCAGGAAGCGGCGGAACAGGGCTTCGCGTTCTTCCTTCGCGGCCGATGCCACCACCAGCGCGCCATTGGTCGAGAACGGGCTGACATCCACCACCGTGGAGGACACCGCCAGCGCACAGATCACACCCGCCGCGCTGAGATGGCCCTGCATCAGGAACGGCACCGCCAACGGGATGGTGGCCCCCAACACGGCAGCCGACGAGGCGAATGCCGAGACGATGCCACCCACGTAGCAGACCAGCAGCGCGCCGAGCAGCGGGATGCCGATGGCGCCCACGCCATGGCCCACGAAATCGACCGCACCGGCCTTCTGCAGTACCGCAACGTAGGTGACCACACCGCTGATCAACAGCACCGTCGACCAGCTGATGCCATCCACCGCGCCCTTCTGTGCACTCGGCGAAGCCAACGCAATGGCCACCGCTACGGTGATCGCGACGAGGCCCACGTTGAGGTCGTAGACCAGTGCGGCAACACCCAGGCCGAGCAGGCCGATCAAGGTGATCAGGCGGTCGCGGTTGAGCCGCACCTCTTCCAGTGCCAAGGGATCGTTGGACAGCGTGCCACCGCCGGCACTGACCACCGCGCCATGGCCTTCAATGGCGAACTGCCGCGACGAAGCCTGCACGCCGGCGACCATCGGCTCGGATGCAAGCTCGGGTCCGCGGCGCATCAGCGCGATGCCGCCGAACGCAAAGAAGCAGATGAAGGCCATCAGGGTGTTGAAGCCCAGGCTGGTCAGGAACACGGCCATTTCCGTGACTTCCAGCCCGGCCTTCTGCACGACCTGGTTGGTGATGCCACCGTACACGCTGATCGGCGAGAAACCGCCGGCCTGCGCGCCATGGATCACCAGCAGGCCCATCATCAGCGGATTGATCCGGTACTGCTTGGCAAAGCGCAGCGCGACCGGCCCGATGATCGCGACCGCAGCGGGGCCCAGGGCGCCGAAGGCCGTCAGCACCGCGGTGACCACGAACATCACCCAGGGGATGGCCACGATGTGGCCGCGCACGGCTTTCACTGCCCAATGCACCAGCAGGTCGATCGTGCCGTTCTTCTGCGCGATCGCGAACAGATACGTGATGCCGACCAGGGTCAGGAACAGGTCACCCGGGAAGCCGGCCAGCACTTCCTTTCCGTCCATCCCGACCCAGATGCCGCCGACGATGAACGCCAATGCAAAGCCGACGGCGCCCATGTTGATGGGCAGGGCCGTGGCCACGATGAACATGATCACCAGTCCGATGATCGTTGCGATTTCTGGACTCATGCGCCCTCCCGAGACACCTGGTCAACCAGCTCGGATGGCGGCCCGCCATCCAGGGGTACTGCGTGTACGTTCTGACCGGTGCGTGCGCTCATGCGCGCGCACAGGCCGCCTGCACCCACTCCAGCACGCCCTCCAGCGTGTGGAACTCTTCCACCGAGCGTGCCTGCAGCTGCGGATGCAGCTCACGGGCGCGCCGGCTCAATGCACTGCCCGGGCCAAGCTCCAGGAACACGCGGGCACCGTGTTCGACGGCCTGCTGCATGACCGTCTGCCACTGCACGGTCTGTTCGATCTGCTTCGCCAGTGAGCGGCGGACCTGTTCCACGGTGACCACGCTGCGACCGTCGATGCCGGCCAACAACCGCGTGCGCGGCGCATGCAGCCCGGTCACCGCAAGACGCTGGGCGAACGCCGCCGCCGCGCTGGCCAGCAAAGGGGTGTGAGCTGGCACCGACACCGGCAGCGGCACGCTGCGCGCGCCACGGGATTCGGCTGCGGCCTGCAGCGCATCCAGCGCAGGGCGTTGCCCCCCCAGCACGACGTGGTCGTCGCCGTTGACGATGGCGACGAAGACACCGTGGTCGCGGCACAGCGCGTCGATGACGCCGCGCTCCAGCCCGATCACCGCCAGCAGTCCGCCGTCGGCGGGCGCTGCGGCGTCCATGGCCGCCGCGCGGTCGATGGCCAGTTGCAGGCACTGCGCCGGCTCCAGGCTGCCAGCCACCGCGTGAGCGGCGAGTTCGCCCGCGCTGTAGCCGGCCACCACCCGTGGGGGAGGGAGGTGATCGCGAAGGGCGAGCCAATGGCCCAGCGCCGCTGCACAGACCAGAGGCTGAGCCATGGCATTGCGGAACCGGTCCGGGTCCGCCGCCAGCGTGGCCGGTGCCGCACCAAGCAGCTGCGCAAGCACCTCCAGCATCGGCGCGGCGGCCGCCGACGCGGCAAGGCGATCGAACATGCCGGGCTGTTGCCCACCCTGGCCGGGGCACAGGAGCGCGAGCGTCATGGCATGCGCTCCTGCATCAGCAGGAACACGCTGCAGGCAAGCAGGTCTGCGCTGCCGCCAGGGCTCAACCGACGCTGCTCGAATGCATGGCCGAGGTGCCGCAGGCGTGCCGACCAGCCCGCCGCATGGACGCCTCCGCTGGCCAGGAACTCCCGTGCGCTCGCCTGCGCGAACGCCAATCCCTCACGTCCGCCGCGATGCAGCAGGTTGAGGTCGTCCGCCACTGCGATCAGTTGCATCAGGGTCTGCACATGCGCGGTTGCGGGATCCAGCCCGTCGGCCAAGGCCGCGCGGAGCGCTGGCACTCCGACCCCCTGCAGCAGGGGAAATCCAGCGGCGGCTTGTTCGCGGACACCGGCGACGCCGTGCAGGGCACGCGCACGCTGTCCCGGACTGCGCGGGTCCAAGGGGGCGTCCAGCAGGTCATCGCGCCACCGTGCAACATCGGCGCACACCGTCTCGGCCGGGGCCGGGCGACCCTGTTGGACGTACAGCCGCGACGCGTGTGCGACCAGCAGGCCCAGGCTGAAGATGGCCCCGCGGTGGGTGTTGATGCCGCCGGTCGCTGCGCCCATTGCCTGCTCCGCGCTGAGGCCGAGCTGTCGCAGCGACGCGAATCGCTGCGCGGTGGGGCCCTGTGCGGCGATCGCCACGAAATAACCGCGCAGCGCGAACAGGCTGCGCATGAAGGTGCCGGCATCCATGTCGCGGTGACTGCCACGACTGAAGGGGGTCACCAGGCCGGGTTTCGGACTGCAGGCCAGCTCGGCGTGCAGCGCGGCGATGGCCATGCGGCCCAGCCGGTGCGCGGGTGCGCGCGGAAAGGGGGAAGGGCAGGGGATCGCGAGCGCGTTCATGCAGGCTGACGCCTGTCGGCGCACGCATCTGCGCCCAGCGCGTCGCGCGTCGCCAGCCAGCAGGCCGCATCGGCCTTCACCAGCACCCGCGGTGCATCGCTGGCGTATTCGCGCCAGTTCACCGCCTGTCCACCGGCGAATCGCAATTCGCCATCGGCACGCAGACGATGCACGGATTCCCAGTGCTGCAACAGCGTGCAGATCGCTGTCGCGGCATGCTGATCATCGACCTCCCACAGCAGGTCGAGGTCCGAGCCAGGATGTACGTACTCACGTCCGGTGACCGCCTGCCAGCCGTGGCTGCCGAACACGCGCGGTGCCAGCCCCCGTCCGCTGCACTGCTGATGCAGCGCGTGCAGGGCGGGCCGCCAGCTGCCGCTGCAGGTTTCCAGCACCGCCTGCAGCGACGGCGGCGGCGCGTGGCGCAGGACCGCACCGCGCGGTGCGCGCAAGGCCAGGCGCTGGCGCTGTTCGGCCAGTGGCAAGGGCACGCCGAGCCGCAGCTGATCGCCATCGGTTGCCGGATCGCGCCGCGCAATGACCACCGGCAGCCGTGCCCGCAACCAGGCGCGCAGACGGGCTTCGGCCTGCGGGGTCAGCGCGGTGAAGTCCGCCTGCGGGTCGATCCAGGCCAGATCGTGGCGCTGCATGGCTCAGGCCTCGCCCGCCGCTACGGCGCAGGCGACGTCGTGTGCCAGCAGGCGTCCGCCGCGTTGCAGGCCGCGTTCGCGGCGCAGGTCGCGGGTCGGTGGCGCGGCGAGCGCTGCCTCCAGCGCGACCGCAAGATCGCCCTCCCACACCGCTTCCACCGCGCCCATCCGCACATAGTTGTCGACGCCGGGCGCGAACACCGGGGAGCTGGTGCTCAACGCCTGCAGCTTCTCCAGCGGCTGCTTGGTGACCCGCGCCATCGCACGCAGATCCATCACCCGGACCTGGGCCTCGGGAAGCGCGAAGATGCGGTCCGCCATCAGGCCGAAGGACAGGAATCCTCCACTCACGGACTCGCCATACACCAGGCTGATCAACGGCGCACCGCGCCGACGCGCGAGCTCCAGGCTGCGCGCGAGGTGCGCGAAACACCCATTGATGCCCAGCAGTTCATCGCGGCGCGCCAGCCGCTGGCCCGCCGTATCGACCAGCATCACGATGGGGCGCTGCGGATGCGCACGGGTGCTGGCCAGGACGCAGGCCGACAGCGCCAGCGCGTGATCAACGCCCACCTCGAGCTTGTTGGCGGTGCCGATGACCGTGACCTCGCCCACGCCGGTGGTGGCGGTTCCGGTCAGTACGTCATCGTTGCGGGCAATGGCGTGGCCGGCCGGGAACAGGGCAGGCAGCAGTTGATCGAGCTTCATGGCAGGCTCCGCGCGGCAACCGCATCGAGGAAGGCGGGGGTATCGAGCAGGGGCAGTCGCTGGGGCTGGGCGATGCCCTGCAGGGTCCAGATATCCAGGCCATCGCGGCACGCGCCATAGGCGGCGATGCGTGCCTCCAGCTTGCGCTGGGCCTGCTCCAGCGACGCAAGCGGGTCGTCGGTTCCTGCCGCATCGCCGGCATCGAGGGCCGCCACGGCGGCGTCGACGAACGCGTCCATCCGGTCGGCGACCAGCTGGTCTGCCTCGCCGATAAGGTAACGGTGCTTGCCGCCGGTGACCCGCCACACCAGGGCGCGGTCGCGCGAGTCGAACTCTTCCACGCCCCGCACCGTTTCAATGACTTCAGGGCCGGACAATGACAAGCGGCCTTCTTCGGACATCAGCACCGCGGTGCAGCAGCGGGCAACGATGCCCATGCCACCGAAGGCCCCGTTCCCGCTGCCGACCAGCGCCAGCACCGGGATGCCTTCCGCGCGTGCCGCCAGCACGGCGCGCATGATCTCGGAAATCGCAATCAGGCCCGCGTTGGCCTCGTGCAAGCGCACACCACCGCTGTCCAGCAGCAGCAGCACCGCGTCCGGGCGCTCGCTGCGGGCGCGTTCCAGCAGGCCGGTCAGTTTGGCGCCATGCACTTCGCCCACGCCGCCGCCCATGAAGGCGCCCTGCTGCGCGGCCACCAGCACCGCGCGGCCCCGCAACTTGCCTGCGCCGACGACGATGCCATCGTCGAACGCCCCGGGTACGTCCAGCTGGGCCAGGTGCGGGCTGATGGTGCGCCGGCGCGGACCGTAGTATTCGGTGAAGCTGCCGGCATCGAGCAGGCCAGCGATGCGCTCGCGGGCATCGGCTTCGTAGTAACTGCGCTGGCTCATGGCTGTTGTCCCTGCTCGTCGAGCGCTTCCAGTGCCTGCTGCAGGCGCAGGCTCACCACGGCCGGCGTCGCCCCCGCATCATTGATGGACAGTCGGACATCGCGCAGCGGATGGCGTGCGGCGAAGTCGGCCAGCACCGCCTGCCAGATCTCACCGAAGCCGCGGGCCGAGGTGATCACGTCGATCTCCATGTGGCCATCAAGCGGCACCGCTTCGACCAGTACTTCCAGATTGCCCGAGGCGACCACGCCGACCAGGGCGTGCAGATCGGCGGCGCCCAGCAGGCGCTCACCGGGAAAACGATAACGGAGGGTTTCCATGGATGCTGTCCCTTACCAGTTGCGGAAGCGTTTGGGCGGGTCGTACAGGCCGCCGGACCAGTGCACGAGATCCTTGATCGAGCGCGCGGCGAGCAGATCGCGCGTGGCGTCGCGGCTGCGTACGCCCAGGTCCTCGGCGCGGCGGATCACACCACGGTCGCGCAGGTTCTCCACCATTGCTTTGTCGCGGCCCATGCCCACGGCGGTGTAGCCGGCGACACCGCGTATCGCCTGTTCGCGTTCTTCCGGGGTGCGGCACAGCAGCAGGTTGGCGATGCCTTCCTCGGTCAGGATGTGAGTCACGTCGTCGCCGTAGATCATCACCGGCGGCAGGGGCATGTTCGCGCGCTCGGCCAGCTCCCAGGCATCCAGCCGGTCGACGAAGGCCGGTGCCATGTGTTCGCGGAAGGTTTCCACCATCTGCACCACCAGCTTGCGACCGCGCGGCATCTGGCCGGGCAGTGCCGCTTCCGCGCCTGCCTTCAGCCAGGCCGGACTGGCGTGGCGACGGCCGCGTGCATCCGATCCCATGTTGGGCGCGCCGCCGAAGCCGGCGATGCGGTCGCGCGTGGCGGTGGAACTGTTGCCCTGCAGGTCGATCTGCAGGGTGGATCCGATGAACATGTCGCAGGCATACAGGCCGGCGGTCTGCGAGAACGCCCGGTTGGACCGCATGCTGCCGTCGGCACCGGTGAAGAACACATCGGGACGCGCCTGGATGTACTTCTCCATGCCCAGTTCCGAGCCGAACGAATGCACGGATTTGACGAAGCCGGATTCGATGGCCGGGATCAGCGCCGGATGCGGATTGAGTGCCCAGTGGCTGCCGATCTTGCCTTTCAGCCCCAGCGATTCGCCGTACGTGGGCAGCAGCAGTTCGATCGCCGCGGTATCGAAGCCGATGCCATGGTTGAGGCGCTGCACCCCGTACTCCGCGTAGATGCCTTTGATCGCCATCATCGCCATCAGCACCTGGATCTCGGAGATCTGTGCCGGATCGCGGGTGAACAGCGGTTCGATGTAGTTGGGGCGCGGCGCGAGGGTCACGAAATCGACCCAGTCCGCCGGGATGTCGACGCGGGGGAGGGTATCGACGATCTCGTTGACCTGGGCGATGACGATGCCGCCGCGGAAGGCGGTGGCTTCGACGATGACCGGGGTGTCTTCGGTGTTCGGACCCGTATAGAGATTGCCATGGCGGTCCGCTGCCTGGGCGGCGATCAGGGCGACTTTCGGGGTGAGGTCGATGAAGTAGCGGCCGAACAGTTCCAGATAGGTATGGATCGCGCCGATGTCGATGCGTCCTTCAGCCACCAGACCCGCAAGACGACCGCCCTGTGGACCGGAGAAGGAGAAATCCAGGCGCTTGGCGATGCCGCGCTCGAACACGTCCAGATGCGAGGGCAGGGAGAGTACGGACTGCACCATGTGCAGGTCGCGCACCCGTTCCGGATTGACCTGGGCCAGCGATTCGGCCAGAAAGTCGGCCTGCTTCTGGTTGTTGCCTTCCAGACAGACGCGGTCACCGGGCTCGATGACGGCTTCGAACAGGTCGATCACGCGGGCGTGCGGCACCTCGCGCGCCAAGCCGGCTTGGGCGGCGCGTTGCAGGCGCTCCTGGCGCTGCTGCTCAAGGGTATTCCAGACACGGGTCATGCCGATGACCTTTGTAATTACGGAGTAATTACGACGCTATCACCGGATTCCAGAGCCTGCAAGCGTCGGTGCAGCATGAGTATCGGCTGCGGATGCGTATCATCCGTATTCCTGCAAGCGGCCACCGGAGTTTCTGTTGAAGCCTTTACCCCCGATCAGTCCGATGGGCCGCGTGTTCGCCTGGACGGCGTTTTTCGAGGCCCTCACGTGGGCCGGCCTGCTGCTGGGCATGTGGTTGAAATACGGCCCGCAGGCCACCGAGTCGGTGGTGTGGTGGTTTGGCCGGTTGCATGGCGTGGCGTTCATGGCCTATCTGGCCGTGACCGTGGTCGCTGCGCTGCGACTGCGCTGGCCGTGGTGGGCCACGCTGCTCGCCATCGTCGCGGCCGTGCCACCGCTGGCCACGTTGCCGTTGGAATGGTGGTTCCGCCGCCGCGGCCTGCTCCGGTAACGCCGGCGCACGCCCCGCACGCCCCGCACGGGTAGCGCCGAGCCACGCTCGGCGGAGTGTTTCCGGGGCACTGAACCAACAGCCGCCGAGCACGGCTCGGCGCTACCGTACTGCGGCCCGCGGCGCGATCACCGCAGGCTCCGTCGCGAGACCCGCCCCCGGTAGCGCCGAGGCACGCTCGGCGGAGTGTTTCCGGGCACTGAACCAACAGCCGCCGAGCATGGCTCGGCGCTACCGTACTGCGGCTGGCGGCGCGACCACCGCAGGCTCCGTCGCGAGACGCGCCCCCGGTAGCGCCGAGCCACGCTCGGCGGAGTGTTTCCGGGCACTNGAGACGCGCCCCCGGTAGCGCCGAGCCATGCTCGGCGGAGTGTTTCCGGGGCACAGAACCAACAGCCGCCGAGCACGGCTCGGCGCTACCGCTGCGGCCCGCGCCGTGAGCCCGCACCGATCGCGCGCGCGCCGATGCCGACCAGCAGCAGGGCGATGGCCACCAGTACGAAGGCGACCACCAGGCTGCTCAGGTGCGCGACAAACCCGACCAGCGCCGGTCCGGCCAGGACGCCCGCATAGCCCAGCGTGGTCACCGCCGGAATCGCCAGGCTTTCCGGCATGGCCTTCTGGTTGCCGGCAAGGGTGAACAGCACCGGCACGATGTTCGCGCACCCCAGGCCCACCAACGCGTAGCCCGACAACGCGAGGGGAAGCGTGTCGGCGAACGTGGCCATCAGCAGTCCCCCCGCGCCGAGTGCCGCCCCCGCCAGTACCGCACGCAGGGCGCCCAGCCGGGCGACCACCCGGTCACCGAACAGGCGGGTGACGGTCATCGCCACCGAAAACACCAGGAAGCCGAGCCCTGCGCGACCCGCCGGCACCGCCTGCACTTCATGCAGGAACACCGCGCTCCAGTCCAGCATGACCCCTTCGCACAGGAAGGCGACGAAGCACAGGGCGCCGATCAGCAGCACCACCCCGCGCGGGATGGCGAACATCGGCGCATCACCGGGGGCGCGCTCACGGCGCCAGTGCGACGCGGCCAGGAGGATGACCACCCCCATCACCGCGACCAGCAGGCACGCGCCGACCCACGGCGCCGCACCCAGCGCAAGCAGCGCCGTCATCGCCGCTGCACCCACCGCGCCGCCGATGCTGTAGAACGCGTGGAAGCCCGACATCATCGGCCGCTGTGCATCGCGCTCCACCATGACCGCCTGCAGGTTCATGACGCAGTCGCAGGCCCCCACGCCCGCACCAAACACGAACAACGCGCCAGCCAGCGCAAAGGCATTCGGTGCCACGGCGAGAAAGGGCAGCGCCAGGCAAGCCAGTGCCAGCGTGGCCAACATCAGGGCGCGGCAGCCGAAACGCGCGGCCAACGCACCGGCGACCGGCATCGCCAGCAGCGAGCCTGCGCCGAGGCAGAGCAGCGCGAGCCCCAGCGTGCCCTCGTCCAACCCCGTACGCATCTTGGCGAACGGCACCA
Source organism: Stenotrophomonas sp. CFBP 13718 (assembly GCF_014842145.1). Lineage (NCBI taxonomy): Bacteria > Pseudomonadati > Pseudomonadota > Gammaproteobacteria > Lysobacterales > Lysobacteraceae > Stenotrophomonas > Stenotrophomonas sp. CFBP 13718. The sequence goes on along the minus strand of NZ_JACYVC010000012.1, from coordinate 28,809 downwards.
GCGGCGCCCACGCCGCGATGGCGAAGCCGGGCAGGAAGAACACCGCGCGTGTAGCGTGCTGCTGGCGCAAGGCGGCAGGGCGGGACAGATCGTTCATCGTGACGTTTTCCAGGCAGGAGTCAGGCAGCAGTGTCAGGGCTGGGCAGGACCGCCACGCCACGCTGGCGCAGGCCGTCGATGAAGGCGGCAGGCGCATCGGCTTCGACCAGCACGGTGTCGACCTGATCACGCCGGCCGATACGGTGCGCGCCCACGGCGCCCAGTTTTTCCGTCATGGCCACCACCACGAAACGATCACAGCAGCGCAGCAACGCGCGCTTGAAAGCGGCCTCCTCGCCGTCGATGGCCCACGCCTCCCCTTCGCTGTCCAGGGCGCAGGTACCGATGAAGCCCACATCGACCCGCAGCGTGGCCAACTGCTCCAGCGCCTGCGCCCCAAGCACTGCGCCGGAGCGCGCATCCAGGCGTCCACCGATCAGGGTGACCTCGATGTCGCCGCGCCCCATCAGCACCAGGGCGATGTCCGGCGCGTTGGTCACCACGCGCAAGGCGCGGTCACCGGGCAGGGCCGCCGCAATCGCGCTGTTGGTCGAGCCCGCATCCAGTGCGACGACGTTGCCGGGCTGCAGCAGGCTGACGGCGCTCAGCGCCAGCGCGTGTTTGCGTGACGACTGATGCTGCTGTCGCTCGGCCAGGGGCGGAAACGCAGGCGTCAGCGGCAATGCGCCGCCATGGACGCGACGGCACAGACCGCGTTGGTCCAGCTCACGCAGGTCGCGGCGGATGGAGTCTTCCGACACGCCGAAATGCTCGGCCAGTGGCGCGGCGAGCACGCGACCTTCGTCGCGCAACACGCGCAGGATGTAGTGCTGGCGTTCGCCCGGCAGCGCGTCGGGGCCGCTCATCGGGCCGCGGCCGTCGTCGACGAGGCCGTCCCGCATCCGCCAGCGGGCAGGGCAATCAGCATAGGGAGAGGGCGCATGGGGCATCCAGAGCATGGCGGGCACGTCATCTTAGCCCAAAAGCCGTAATTGCGTGCACGTTCGTGCAGCTTCGTGCAGTCGTCGCGCGCGCTTCCGCAGGCGATGAACCAGGCGGCTACACGCGGCACCGGCCGAACAGGCCTCTGCGCGGCAGGGTTCAAGCGGCTCAGTCATGCCCTGTCGACGCCGCGGCGGTTAGCCTTGATCGCTATGCATGAAGAACGCAGGCAAGGTCAGGACATGGCGCAGCGCGCAGACACAGCAGCAGGATCAGCGGCGGCGCCGCCGCTCAGCGATGGCTTTGGCCGGCGCTTCCCGTACCTGCGTCTTTCGCTGACCGAAGCCTGCAATTTCAGCTGCAGCTATTGCCTACCGGACGGCTACCAGGCCGATGGGCGTCCGCGCTTTCTCGCGCTGGACGAAATCGGCCGGTTGGTGCGCGCGTTCGCGGCGCTGGGCATGCACAAGATCCGGCTTACCGGCGGCGAGCCCAGCCTGCGCAGGGATCTCGATGCGATCATCGAAACCGTGGCGGCCGTGCCGGGTATCCGCAAGGTGGCGATCACCACCAACGGCACCCAGCTGCCGAGACGGCTGCCGGGATGGCGCCGGGCGGGATTGACCGCGCTCAACGTCAGCATGGACAGCCTGCAGCGCGATCGCTTCAAGGCCATCACCGGTCACGACCGGCTGCCCGAGATCCTGCAGGGGCTGCAGATGGCGCAGGCGCTGGAGCTGCCGTCGGTGAAACTCAACGCGGTGCTGCTGCGCGGCCTCAACGATGACGAGCTGCCGCAGTGGATGGACTTCCTGCGCGAGCGCCCGGTCAGCATCCGCTTCATCGAGCTGATGCGCACCGGCGACAACGAAGCCTATTTCGAACGCCATCACCTGCGCGCCGATGTGATCATCGCGCAGCTGCTGGCGGCAGGCTGGAGCGAACGGCCGCGTGGAGCCGATGCCGGCCCGGCGCGCGAATTCGGCCATCCTGGACATCGCGGAACGGTCGGCATCATCGCCCCGTACGCACGTGATTTCTGCGCCGGCTGCAATCGCCTGCGGGTCACCGCGCGTGGCGACCTGCGGCTGTGCCTGTTCGGCGAGTTCGGTGTGCCGCTACGCCCGCTGCTGCAGTCCGACGACGATTTCGATGCCCTGCTGGCCCGCATCACCACCCAGCTCGGGTTGAAGGCGGCCGGACACGGATTGCACCAGGGCCAGACGGGTTTGATCCCGCACCTGGCCTCCATTGGAGGATGAGAAAGACAATGAGTGAGGACATGAGCGCGGCCTTCCACATGGCGGACGTGCGCGACAAGCGCGTCACCCGTCGTCGCGCGGTTGCCGTGGGTGAACTGCTTGCCGGGCCGGTGGCGTATCCGCTGATCGTCGAGCGCCGCCTGCCCAAGGGCGATGCGCTGGTGATGGCCGAGATAGCCGGTCTGCAGGGCGCGAAGATGGCCTCAGCGTTGATGCCGCTGTGCCACCCGCTGCCGCTGGAACTGGTACGTGTGCACTGCGCCGCCGTGCCCGAGCGCAACGCGATCCGGGTCTGGTGTGAGTGTGCCAGCGAGGCGCGTACCGGCGTCGAGATGGAAGCGCTGGCGGGCGTCAACGCAGCGCTGCTGACCCTGTATGACCTGAGCAAGCCGGTGGAGCCTGCGCTGGAGATCAGCGGCATCCGCCTGTTGTTCAAGGAAGGCGGCAAACGCGGCCTGTGGGTCCACCCGCAGGGCATGGATGAGCGGGAAACCCAGCGCTATGCGCCGCGTGCGGCGTACCGGCTGGACGGTGCGCGCAGTGCGGTGCTGACCCTGAGCGACCGCGCCAGCGAGGGTCAGTACGAAGACCGGTCCGGCCCGATCCTGGTGGCGGGCCTGCAGGCGCTGGGCGCCGACGTCGTGGCCAGTGAGGTGCTGCCGGATGGGATCGAACCGCTTGCCGCGCAGGTGAGGGCGCTGGCCGACGCCGGTGTGCAGTTGTGTCTGTGCACGGGCGGTACCGGGCTGGGTCCGCGCGATCTTTCGCCCGAAGCGCTGCAGTCGCTCGGCGGACGGCCGGTTACCGGCTTGGCGCAGATGCTGCGCGCACTCAGTGCGCAGCACACGCCGACCGCGTGGCTGAGCCGTGCCGAGGTGGTGCAGGTGGGCGGCATGCTGGTCTTCGCCTTGCCCGGAAGCCCGCGCGCCGCGACGCAATGCCTGGACATACTGGCGCCGTTGCTCGGCCACGCGCTGGCGATGGTGCAGGGCGGGCAGCACCGATGATCCCCTATGACCACGCCGTGCGGCTGGTACGCGACGCCGCCGGGCTGCAGCCGGCCGAAACGGTGTCGGTGGCAGCGTCCACCGGCCGGGTGCTGGCAGACGCCGTCCGCAGTGGGCAATGTCTGCCCCCGTTCGACAACTCGGCCATGGACGGTTTCGCGCTTCGATTGGCCGGCGAAGCCGCCGATCAGGGCGCCGAGTTCGATATCCGAGGCTGGCAGGCGGCGGGCGATGACGGTGCGGTCGCCGACGCGGGGGCCTGGGAGATCATGACCGGTGCCCGGCTGCCGGAGGGGCTGGACAGCGTGGTGCCGATCGAAGACGTAGAGGTACTGCAGACAGCGGACGGTCGCCCCACGCGGATCCGCCTGCGCGCGGTCGTGACGCCCGGCCAGTTCGTGCGCCGCCGTGGCCAGGACGTGGCGACCGGCGAGCAGATACTGGCGGGCGGCACACTGCTCGATACCAACGCCGTGACGCTGCTGCACGCGATCGGCATCGGTACGGTGAGCGTGCGGGCACGGCCCCGTGTGGCCATCATCGCCACCGGTAAAGAGCTGGTCAGCGATGCCACACAGGCCCTCCAGTCCGGCCAGATCCGCGACAGCAACCGGCCGTATCTGGTTGCCCGGCTCGCTGCGGCGGGTGCCGAGGTGGTTGCCGACGTCGTGGTGGGTGATGAGGTGGAACGCTTCAACCGAGCCTTGGACGAAGCGCTGGCCGCGGGGGCGCAGATCATGTTGAGCACCGGTGCGGTATCGGCCGGCCGCTACGATTTCATCCCCGATGCCCTGCGTGCGCGCGGCGCCCGGATCGTGTTCCACAAGGTGGCGATCAGGCCCGGCAAACCGCTGCTGTTCGCCGTGCTGGCGGACGGCACGGCGTACTTCGGCCTGCCCGGCAATCCGGCGTCGACCGCCGTCGGCCAGCGCTTCTTCGTCGAGCCGATGCTGCGCCGCATGCTGGGCCTGGTGGATGAGCAGGGCGTGCAGGTGGCACTGGCCAGCGACACGGCCACGCCGCCCGGGCTGCGCTTCCACACGCGTGCGGTCATCCAGGCAGATGCCAGTGGGCGGCTGACGGCGCGGCCGTTGGCAGGCCAGGAATCGTTCCGGCTGCAGGCGACGGTACAGGCAACGGGCTGGGCAGTGCTGGACGGGGCGGGCGAGCAGGCCGCGGCGGGCAGCGCGGTGCAGGTATTCAGTTGGGGGCATGCCGACGCGCTGCGGTTTGCAGCGCACGTGCCCGCCCCGCAGGAGATCACATGAGAGAAATGACCGTGCAGTTGTTTGGGGCATTTTCGGAACTGGATGCGGCGCGGGAGATCCGGCTGCAGGTCAGCGGCGACCGGGTGGCGGACCTGCGCAGCGCGCTGCGCGATCTGTTGCCCACGCGCTGGCCAGCGTTCCGTGCGGGGCTGCTGGAGTATTCGGCCTTCGCCGATCAGCAGCGCGTGCTGCGTGACCAGGATGCGCTGCCCGAGGATGGCCGCGTGGCGATCCTGCCACCGGTCAGTGGAGGCTGAGCATGCAGCGACAGGACACCTGGAAGATCGTCGAGCGCGAACGCGACGCCATTGATCCGGCAGAGGGTATCGGCTTCGTCTCCGATCCCGGTTTTGGTGGCATCGATGTCTTCATCGGCAAGGTGCGCGATCTGAATCAGGGGCGCGCGGTGCTGGGCATCAGCTATGACCTGTTCGATCCGCTGGTGCTGGCGGAGTTCGAGCGCCTGGTGGCCGAGGTGCGCGCTGCCCACGGGCCGCTGCTGAAGCTGTATGTCGCCCATGCCAAGGGCCGCCTTGCGGTGGGCGACGTCGCGGTCGTGGTGGCCGCAGGAAGCCCGCATCGCGACGAGGCCTTCAAGGCATGCCGTGCGCTGATCGAAGCGGTGAAGCACCGCAGCCCGATCTGGAAACAGGAACACTACGAGGGAGGCGACAGTGTCTGGAGCGAAGGCTGCTCGCTGTGCGAACCCGGTCATGAGCCGGCGACGCCCGGCGTTCCCACCGTCGCCGCCGCCGCAGCAGCCGCTGCGCGCGGGCCTTGATACCCGCATGCTGCAGGAGCCCCGGATGAAAACCCTGATCGCGACGTTGCTGCTGCTGGCCAGTGCGCCGTTGGCGGCGGCCGACCTCACTGTATCGGCTGCCTCCAGCCTGACCGAAAGCTTCCGCGAGATCGCCGGCGCGTACGAGAAGGCGCATCCCGGCAGCAAGGTGGACCTGAACTTCGCCGCGTCCGGCGTGCTGCTCCAGCAGATCGTGCGCGGCGCGCCGGTGGATGTATTCGCGTCCGCCGATGAAGCCACGATGGACAAGGCCGTGCAGGGGGGCGAGGTGGACGCCGATACGCGCCAGGTGTTCGCGCGCAACGCTTTGTGGGTGATCGTGCCGACCCGCAGCACGGCGCGCCTGACCGGCCTGCCATCGCTGGCGCAGCCCGCGGTGAAGCGTATCGCGGTCGGCAATCCGGACAGCGTGCCGGTAGGCAGCTATGCGCGGGGCGCGCTGCAGGCAGCGGGGCTGTGGACCGCGGTGCAGGCCAAGGCGATCACCACGCAGAACGTGCGGCAGTCTCTGGATTACGTGTCGCGCGGCGAAGTGGATGCCGGGTTCGTCTATGCCACCGATGCGCAGGCCATGCCCGACCGGGTGAAACGCGCCTTCGAGGTGCCGGTCAAGGGCGGGATCACCTATCCGCTGGCGGTGGTGAAGGCCAGTGGCAAGCGTGACGAGGCACTGCGGTTCATTGCCTTCGTGCGTTCGCCCCAAGGCGTGGATATCCTGCGCCGGCATGGCTTCAGCACGCCCTGAATGATCGACCTGGACTGGAGTGCGCTGGGCCTGTCGCTGAAGGTGGCAGGCTGGGCGACCGCGATCAACCTCTTCCTCGGCGTGGGCCTGGGGTGGCTGCTGGCGCGCCGCCGTTTCTTCGGCCGCGAACTGCTGGACACTCTGCTGACCCTGCCCATGGTGCTGCCACCCACCGTGCTCGGCTATTACCTGCTGGTGCTGATCGGCCGCAACGGGCCGCTGGGTGGCTGGCTGCAATCGAGCTTCGGCATCAACCTCGTGTTCACCTGGCAGGCGGCGGTGATCGCCGCGGCCGTTGCCGCGCTGCCGCTGGTGTTCAAGCCGGCGCGGGCGGCCTTTGAGGGTGTCGACGGGCAGCTGGAGCAGGCCGCACGCACGCTCGGCGCAAGCGAGGCAGCCGTGTTCTTCCGGATCACCCTGCCACTGGCGTGGCGCGGCATCCTCGCCGGGTTGCTGCTGGCGTTCGCCCGTGCGATGGGGGAATTCGGCGCCACCATCATGATCGCCGGCAGCATTCCGGGTCGCACCCAGACCCTGTCCATTTCTATCTACGAAGCCGTGCAGGCCGGACAGGATGGCCGTGCGAACGCACTGGTGCTGTTGACGTCGGTGGTGTGCATTGTCGTGCTGCTGCTGGCAGCGCGACTGGTGGGCAGCCGCCGGCAGGAGATGCGTGATGTGGCTTGAGGCGGACATCCAGCGCCACCTGCAGTCGGCCGGGCAGCATTTCCACCTGCAGGTGCAGGTGCAGGCCAGCGAGCGGCAGCTGGTGCTGTTCGGACCGTCCGGTGCGGGCAAGAGCCTGACGCTGAAGGCGATCGCCGGCCTGCTGCGGCCCGACACCGGACGCATCGTGCTCGATGGGCAGGTGGTGTTCGATGCGGCCGCATCGATCTGCCTGCCGGCCCGCGAGCGCCGCCTGGGCTACGTGTTCCAGGACTATGCGCTGTTTCCCCATCTCACCGTGCGCCAGAACGTCGCCTTCGGGCTCCAGCGTGGCTGGTTGAACCCGCGCCGCCATACCCGCGATGCCGACGTTGCGCACTGGTTGCGCCTGTTGCGGATAGAGCGGCTGGGCGATCTGTATCCGGCGCAGGTGTCCGGCGGGCAGCGGCAGCGGATCGCGCTCGCGCGCGCACTGGTCACCCGGCCACGCGCCTTGTTGCTGGACGAACCGTTCGCGGCCCTGGACCACGACCTGAGAGACCACCTGCGCAGTGAGCTGAAGAGCGTACTGGCACAGACGGGCATTCCGCTCCTGCTGATCAGCCACGATCCCCAGGATGTGGCGATGTTCGGGCAGCAGGTCGTGCACCTGGCAGACGGCTCGGTCACCGCTGACTGAGCCCGGCGCGTGCACGGCGCACGCACATCGGTTGCTCTAGAACACCTGCATCACCAAGGTGCGGGAGCGATACACGTGGACGATCTGTGGCACCTGACGATGCCCTGGTGGGAGTTCATCCTGCGTGCCGTGGCGGTCTACGTGGTGGTGCTGCTGATGACCCGGTTGAGCGGCAAACGCTCGCTCGGCCAGTCGACCGCGTTCGATGTACTGGTGATCGTGCTGCTCGGCAACGCCGTGCAGAACTCGCTGATCGGCGAAGACAGCTCACTGCTGGGGGGATTGATCCTCGCGGCCACGTTGTTGTCGCTGAACTGGCTGGTCGGCTTCGCGACCGCACGCAGCCGCGGGCTGGACCGGCTGGTCGAGGGCGCCCCCGTGGTGCTGGTACGCAACGGCCAGGTGTTCTGGAATCAGCTCAAGCACAGCAACCTGTCACCGGCCGACCTGGATGTGGCGATGCGCGCGCAGGGGTGTCGCGCGCATGCCGACATCGAACTGGCGATGTTGGAAACATCGGGCAAGATCAGCATCACCACCTATCGCGACGAACCGTGACCGGCGCCTCCGCATGAACGGTTAAGTGATCCGCGCCACGGCACGGCGGAGGGTCGCGATCGCACGGAATCCACTTGAAAAGCGCGTTGTGACAGCGCGCCATTCAGGGCGGTGTGGCGTGCTCATGCGTCCCGCTTCGGCGCACATCACACACTGTCACAAAGACAACTCTTTGTTTTCACGGAGGGTTGATTGATAGGGGGTATAGATTCAACCCAAGAGCTTCGCCAGCGTCCCCCACGCCCGCGCCGATTCCGATAACCACCACGCAGCTCCCCCGGGCTGCAGGGTGCACCCACCTGCACGCCCCATCGAGCACGCCCCATGAGCAGCATTCCCCCGTTCAAACGCCCGCAATCCCTCTCCAGCGCGCGCAAGGCGAGCCAGCGCTCGCGCCAGCGCGACCTGCGTGGACGCTTCACCCCGGCCATGACGGTCGTGGAATGCGGTGAGCCGGTCCTGTTCGTTGTCTCGGAGATGGCCGATTTCATCAAGGCAGGCGGATTGGGCGATGTCGCCGCCTCGCTGCCGCGCGCGTTGCGGGGTGCGTGTGATGTGCGCGTCCTGATTCCGGGCTACCCGGACGTGCTGGCGCGGCTGCCGACGATCGAGGTGGTCGGCAGTGTGGCACCGCGTGGCCATCTGCCGGCCAGTCGGATTGGTCGTGCCCTGCAGTCCGATGGGCTGCCGATCTACGTGCTGCTGAACGGGCCGCTGTTCGATCGCAAAGGCTCGCCTTACGTGGATGAAGCCGGCAAGGAGTGGAAAGACAATGCGATCCGCTTCGCGACCCTGTCGCACGCCGCCGCGGAGATCGCGGCCGGCCGCACCGGCATGGACTGGACGCCGGGCCTGCTGCATCTCAACGATTGGCCGACGGCGCTTGCAGCGGCGTATGTGCGCTGGGATGCCACGCCGGTGGCAACCCTGCTGACCATCCACAATCTCGCTTACCAGGGACTGTTCCCGTATGCGCTGGCCGAGGCCATCGGCGTACCGGCGGAACATCTGGAAGAAATGCATTTCTTCGGCCACATGTCCTACCTGCAAGCGGGCATCGTCAATGCCACGCGCCTGAACACCGTCAGCCTGCGCTACGCCGAGCAGATCACCGCGCCGGCCGATGGCTGCGGGCTGGACGAACTTCTGGCACGCCGCGCGGCAGGCGGGCACCTCAGTGGCATCGTCAACGGCATCGACGCCAGCTGGGATCCGCGCTCGGATCGGCACCTGTCCGCGCATTTCAGCGTGCAGGCCTGCGACGGCCGGGCGGAGAACGCGGCCAGCGTGCGTCGGGCCTTCGGCCTGCGTGACAGTGACGGTCCGCTGTTCGCGGTGGTCAGTCGCCTCGTGCACCAGAAGGGCCTGGACATCACCTGCGACGTCGCACCGCAGATCGTCGCGGCCGGTGGCCAGTTGGTCGTCATCGGCGGCGGCGAGCCGCAGGTCGAGGACGAAGTGCGCGCGCTGGCCCAGCGTTTTCCCGGCCAGGTCGGCGCCTGGATCGGCTTCGATGAACAACTGGCGCGGCAGATGTTCGCGGGCGCGGACTTCCTGTTGATGCCTTCCCGCTTCGAACCCTGCGGCCTCAGCCAGATGTACGCCCAGCGCTTCGGCTGCCTGCCCATCGCCCACGCTACCGGCGGCCTGGTGGATACCGTCGATGACGGGGTGACCGGCTTCCTGTTCCACGAGCCGACGGCCAACGTGATGCGCCGCTGCGTCGAGCGCGCACTGCGTACGTTCCGCATGCCCGCTTTGCTGCAGTCCATGCAGCGCGCCGCGATGCTGCGGCCCAGCGGCTGGGACATCGCCGGGCGCCAATACCTGGATCTGTACCGCCAGGCCCGGCAGGTGGCTGCATGATGGCGCTGGACGCGACCCTGCATCCTGCCAACCCGCAGCCCGATGAACCGAACGAGCCCGCGGCGCACCTGCCGGCCGAGTTGACCGCGCTGCTGCGGGGCGAGCCGGCGGACCCCTTTGCCTGGCTCGGCGTGCATGGCGATGGACGCGGCGGCCATGTACTGCGCGTGCTGCTGCCGGGCGCACGCGCGGTGCATGCGCGCATCGCCGGCCAGGCGACCGAGGTCAGCCTGTCCGCGGTGCAGGGCGAAGGCTTGTTCCAGGCAGAGGTGCCCAACGCGGGGCTGGCCCTGCTGCGCATCCAGTGGCCCGATGGCGAGCAGATCGTGCATGATCCGTATGGCTTTTGGCCCCTGCTCAGTGATACCGCGCTGCGCGGCGTCGCGGCCGGTGACGGCGAGGCGATGCGCGCGCTCGGTGCGCTGCCGCAGCAGGTCGATGCCATCGATGGCGTGCGGTTCGCGGTGTGGGCCCCGAATGCGCGGCGTGTCGCCGTGGTGGGGGAATTCAACAGCTGGGATGGACGTCGCCATCCCATGCGCCTGCGCCATGAGGCCGGCGTCTGGGAGATCTTCATCCCGGGGGTGCAGGTCGGCGCGCGCTACAAATTCCGTATCACCGGCGCGGACGGCCATGTGCTGGCGGACAAGGCGGACCCGATGGCGCGCTGGGCCGAACTGCCACCCGCGACGGCTTCACGCGTCGCCCCGATGGAGCCGCACGGCTGGAACGACGATGCGTGGATGCAGCAGCGCAGCCGCAACGAACATCGCCCGTTGTCCATCTATGAAGTGCACGCGGCCTCCTGGCAGCACGACGCCGACGGCGGTGCGTACGACTGGAATGCGCTGGGCGACCGCCTGATTCCGCACGTACACGATCTCGGCTTCACCCATATCGAGCTGTTGCCGGTCAGCGAGCATCCCTTCGGTGGTTCGTGGGGCTACCAGCCACTGGGCATCTATGCGCCGACCGCGCGCCATGGCAGCCCCGCCGACTTCGCCCGCTTCGTCGACCGCTGCCACCAGGCCGGGATCGGCGTGATCGTGGACTGGGTGAGTGCCCATTTCCCGACCGATGCACACGGGCTGGAACGCTTCGACGGGACGGCACTGTACGAGCACGCCGACCCGCGCGAAGGCTTCCATCAGGACTGGCATACGCTGATCTACAACTACGGCCGCAATGAAGTGGCCGGCTACCTGCTGGGCAGTGCCCTGGAGTGGATCGAACGTTTCCACATCGATGGGCTGCGCGTGGATGCAGTGGCCTCGATGCTGTACCGCGATTACAGCCGCAACGAGGGCGAGTGGGTCGCCAACGAGTACGGCGGGCGCGAGAACCTGCAGGCGAAGGCCTTCCTGCAGCGGATGAATGCCACGCTGCTGGAGCGCCATCCGCAGGTGATGGTGATCGCCGAAGAATCCACTGCGTGGCCGGGCGTGACCGCGCCGGTAGCGCAGGACGGATTGGGCTTCAGCCACAAGTGGAACATGGGCTGGATGCACGATTCGCTGAACTACATGCAGCACGATCCGATCCACCGGTGCCATCACCACAGTGAAATGACCTTCGGCCTGGTCTATGCGTTTTCCGAGCGCTACGTGCTGCCGTTGTCGCATGATGAAGTGGTGCACGGCAAAGGGTCGTTGCTGCTGCGGATGCCAGGCGACGAATGGCAGCGCTTCGCCAACCTGCGTGCGTATTACGCGCTCATGTGGGCGCACCCCGGCAGCAAACTGCTGTTCATGGGGGGCGAGTTCGGCCAGAGCCACGAGTGGAACCACGACGCATCGCTGGACTGGGAACAGGCCGGCAGGCCGCTGAACCAAGGCGTCGCGCGCCTGGTCGGCGATCTCAACCGGGTACTGCGGTCGCAGGCCGCGCTGCACCGCGACGAGCAGGACGAGCGCGGCTTCGCGTGGAGCGTCGGGGATGATCACCGCAACAGCGTGCTGGCCTTCATCCGTCATGATCCACATGGTCTGGCGCCGCCCTTGTTGGTGGTCAGCAACATGACCCCGGTACCGCGCCACGGGTACCGGGTCGGCGTGCCGCAGGGCGGTCGCTGGCGCGAGGTCCTCAACAGCGACAGCATGTTCTACGGCGGCAGCAATCTCGGCAACAGCGGGGTGCTGCAGTCGCAGGCCCAGCCGATGCACGGCCAACCCCATTCGCTGCAGTTGACACTGCCGCCCCTGTCCACGCTGTACCTGCAGGTCGACGCATGAGCGTAGCGGTCGCGGGGCGCCTCGGCGCATGGCCGATCGGCGACGGGTGTTATCAGTTCCGCGTGTGGGCACCGGATGCACGCGAGGTCGCGCTGGTGCTGGACGGCGATCTGCTGCAGATGCACGGGGAGGGGGACGGGTGCTTCAGCGTGGACGCCGCCGGCAGCGCCGGTGCGCCGTACCGGTACCGGATCGATGGCGACGAGCAGGTGCCCGACCCAGCGTCGCGCTGGCAGCCGCACGGGGTAGAGGGCGCAAGTGCGCTGCTGCCCGTCGACGGGCATGCGTGGAAAAGCGGGTGGACAGGTCGCGCGTGGCACGAGCTGGTGATCTACGAAGTGCATCTCGGCTGCAGTGGGGGCATCGAGGGCCTGCGCACCCAACTGCCTGCGCTGGCCGCGATGGGCATCACGGCGCTGGAGCTGATGCCCGTCGCGCAGTTCCCGGGACGCCGGAACTGGGGCTACGACGGGGTGTTCCCGTACGCTCCGGCCGAAGTCTACGGCCATCCCGATGCGCTCAAGGCGCTGGTCGATGACGCACACGCGCAGGGAATGGCCGTGCTGCTGGATGTGGTCTACAACCACTTCGGTCCGCAAGGCAATCTGCTGTCGCGCTACGCGTCCGCTTTTTTCCGCACCGATGCGCCCACGCCCTGGGGCGAAGCCATCGACTTCCGGCAGCCGCAGGTGCGCCGCTTCTTCATCGACAATGCGTTGATGTGGCTGCAGGAGTATCGCTTCGATGGCCTGCGCCTGGATGCGGTGCACACCATCGTACCCAACGATTTCCTTGCCGATCTGCAGCACAGCGTGCGCACGCATTGCGGCGCGGATCGGCCGATCCACCTTGTGCTTGAGAACGAGCGCAACCAGGCCCACTGGCTGCGCGCGGGCTTCCAGGCGCAGTGGAACGACGATTACCACAACGCCCTGCATGTGATGGTGACCGGGGAACGCGAGGGGTATTACGCGGACTACGCGGATCGCGCGGCCGAGCTGCTGGCTCGCTCGCTCGCCGAAGGGTTTGGCTGGCAGGGTGAGCGCAACCACAAGGGCGAGATGCGTGGCGAGCCGAGTGCGGATGTGTCGGCCGATCATTTCGTGATCTTCGCGCAGAACCATGACCAGATCGGCAACCGTGCTTTCGGTGATCGCCTGTGCACGCAGGTGACGCCGGCGGTCGCCTCCGCTGTCCAGGCGCTGACCCTCCTGACCCCGATGGTGCCGCTGGTCTTCATGGGGGAGCCGTGGCACGCGCGGCAGCCGTTCCAGTTCTTCACCGACTTCGCGCCGCCGCTGGACGAGGCCGTGCGCGAGGGCAGGCGTCGCGAGTTCGCCGGATTCGCGGCATTTTCTTCGCAGTCCGAGCGGGACCGCATACCGGATCCCAACGCGATTGCTACGTTTGAACGCTCGCGGGTCGCGCTGCCGCCGGCGGACGATGCCCTGGCCGCTGCGCATATCGAAGATTTCGCGGCGCTGCTGGCCGTGCGCAGGCGCTACCTGCAACCCGCGCTGGCGCATGCGCGCTCGCTGGGCGCCAGGGTACTGGGCCCGCAGGCCGTCCAGGCCGGCTGGCAGCTGCCCGAAGGACAGTGGTGGGTGGCATTCAATGCCGGCCCAGCGGACGTTGCGCATAGCCTGCCCGACGGCCAGGTGCTGCGTGCGCAGGGTGATGCGCAGGCGGCGCACCTCGCGGCCGGCGGCGGCATCCGCGTGCACTGGGTGGCGTCATGAGCCGCCCGGCACCCGGCGACGCTGACCTCCAGCGCCGCGCGGTGGACGCTGGCCTGCATCCGCACTGGACCGACGTCAGTGGCATCGAACGGACCGTCTCGCCGGAGGTGCTGGGCGCTGTGCTGGCCACCTTGCGAGGGGGAGCCGAGCAGTGCGCAGCGGACGCACCGCTGCTGACCACCGTATGCGGTCAGCCGCTCATCATTCCGGGTGCAGGCGACGCTGCGGCCCTCTGGCGCGCCGAGAGCGGTGAAGAGCAGCCGGCGCTGCGTGACAGCAGGGGCCGCTGGGGTGCGCCGCTGCAGCCCGGCTACTACGCGTGGCTGCAGGGCGGACGGCAGCAACGCGTTGCCGTATCGCCGGCACAGGCGTGGTTCCCGCACGCCGGTGCGTCCGTGCGACCGTGGGGCGCTGCGCTGCAGGTGCAGGGTCTGCGTGGCCAGGACGATGGCGGGATAGGCGACAGCACCGGTGCGCTTGCGTGGGGCAGGGCGCTGCGCCTGCACGGCGCTACGTCCATGGCACTGTCGCCGATCCACGCCAGCATGCCGATCACCGATGCCTACAGCCCATATTCGCCCAGTGACCGCCGCTGGCTCGAGCCCGTGCACGCCTCACCGGTCCAGGTGCTTGCCGAGGCCGCCGCCGCAGTCCGGCATGCCGACCCCGTTCTCGATCAGACGCTGGCACGACATGAAGCAGCGACGCTGATCGACTGGCCAGCCGCCGCTGCAGCGAAATGGCAGTGGATCGGCCGGTTGCCTGCGTGGCTGCAGACGCAGCAGCCCGCGCAATGGCAGTCCATCGAAGCCGGAATGCAGGCGCTCGGCGATGATCTGCTGCACTGGAGCCAGCAGACGGCCGCGTTGTCGCGCACGCCGGCTTCGCTGCTCGCTTTCGGGCAATGGCTGGCGCAGGCAAGCTGGCGCCAGGCGCAGCAGCAGGTGCGCAGCGAGGGCATGCAGATCGGCCTGATCGCAGACCTCGCCGTGGGCTTCGACCCGTCCGGCATCGAGGCACTGGCCAATGCCGATGCGGTGCTGCGGGGCCTGGAACTGGGTGCACCACCGGACGCCTTCAATCCGCACGGACAGGCGTGGGGCATCACCGGCTATTCGCCGCTGGCCCTGCGCGCGCAGGGCTACGCGCCGTTCATCAGCCTGCTGCGCGCCGTCATGGCGGAGCGGGGCGGGGTCCGCATCGACCACATCCTGGGACTGCGGCGCTTGTGGGTCGTGCCGCGGGGGGCGGGCGCCGGCCAAGGCGTCTACCTCGATCAGCCGTTCGACGACCTGCTCAACCTGCTGGTGCTTGAATCCTGGCGTCACCGTTGCCTGGTGATCGGCGAAGACCTGGGCGTGGTGCCGCCCGGCATCCGCGACGCACTCGCATCGCGGGGCGTGCTGGGTCTGGACGTGCTGGCCTTCAGCCGTGACGAGAAGGGCGTGTGGCCGCCAGCGCGCTGGCGCGAAACCGCCGTGGCGATGACCTCGACCCATGATCTGCCACCGCTCGCCGGCTGGTTGCGCGGTACCGACCTGGCGTGGCGACAGCGGCTTGGCTGGAACGACGAATCCGCCACCCGCACGGCACGGCAGCAACGCCAACGCGACGTGCAGCAGCTGGCCGAGCGGGTCGCTGACGAAGGCCTGGACAGCGGCGACCTGCAACGCGACGCCCTTGCGCTGACGGCGCGCTCGCCGGCGCGCCTCGCCCTGTTGCCGCTGGAAGATGCGCTGGGGCTGGAAGAACAACCGAACCTGCCGGGCACCACCAGCGAACACCCGAACTGGCGCCGACGGGTTCCCTTGCACCTTGATGAAAGCGCGGTCAGCGCGCGCCTCGCCGCCTTTGCGGGCCAGCGGGGTAAAGAGAGCACCCCATGAACACCTTACGCGCTACGGTCCGCCTGCAACTGCATGCGGGTTTCGACTTCGACGCGGCAGCGGCACAGGTCGACTATTACGCCCGTCTTGGCATCAGTCATCTGTATCTGTCGCCGGTGGCGCAGGCTGCCGCCGGCTCGACCCACGGCTATGACAACACGGACCCCACCCGCATCAGCGCCGAGCTGGGCGGGGAAGCGGGGTTCGCCCGTTTGTCCCAGGCCGCGCAGGCGCACGGCATGGGCATCGTGCTCGACATCGTGCCCAACCACATGGCGGCCAGCCCGGCGAATCCGTGGTGGCACGACGTGCTTCGGCACGGTCGTCGCAGCGCGTACGCCGACTGGTTCGACATCGAGTGGGACGCGCCCGGCTGCGAAGGCAAGGTGTGGTTGCCGGTGCTGGACCGTCCGCTGGATGCCGCACTGGCAGAAGGTGCGGTGACCCTGGAGGTGGGCAGCGAAGGCCCCGAACTGCGGCACCACGAGCTGCGGTTGCCGCTGTCGCCACTCAGCCATCCCGCACCGGCGGACAGCTGGGAAACGTGGACCGAACGGTGCAGGCGATCGCCGGCGCGGCTGCATGACCTGCTGCAGCGCCAGGCGTATCGGCTGGCGTGGTGGCGCACGGGCGCGGACGTGGTGAACTATCGCCGCTTCTTCGATATCAGCGGGCTGGTAGCGCTGCGCGTGGAGCGCGATGAGGTCTTCGATGCAGTGCATGCCTTGCCGCTCCGGCTGGTGCGCGAGGGCCGCGTGCAGGGCCTGCGCATCGACCATGTCGATGGCTTGGCCGACCCCGCCGGCTACCTGCGCCGGCTGCGCTTCGCACTGGACGCTGCAGGCGCGGCCGCAGGCCAGGCGCCGGGCACCTTGACCCTGTACGTGGAAAAGATCCTCGCCGATGGTGAGGCCCTGCCGGAAGACTGGTGCTGTGACGGCAGCACCGGTTATGACTTCATGGACCAGGTGGGTGCGGTGCTGCATGCCGAGGGCAGTGAACCCGCCCTGCAGGCGCTGTGGCAGTCCGCCAGCCGGGATGCGCGCCACTTCGATGCGGTGCAGCGGCAGGCACGCCAGCAGGTCCTGGACGGCTCGTTGCGGCCTGACCTGGATCGGTTCCTGCGCCAACTACAGGCCCTGACAGGGGACGATGCAGCCACTGCCGACCTCACCCCCGGCATGTTCGCCCGGGCAACATCCGCGCTGCACGTGCACTTCCCGGTTTACCGCACACACGGCTTGCGCTCGCAGGCCGACCACGGGTGGATGCAACGCGCCCGCGAGGCCGCAGCGGGCAGCCTGGATGAAGCCGAGCGCAGTGCACTGCAACGCATCGTCAGCCTGCTCGCGGCGGACACGCCGGAAAGTGCCGCCCTGCGGACCCGCTTCGAACAGGTGGCCGCACCGCTCAACGCGAAGGCCGTGGAGGACACGGCCTTCTATCGACATGCGCGCATGCTGTCACGCAATGAGGTGGGCAGCGATCCCGCGCGCATCGCGCTGCCGCCCGCCGCCTTCGTGGCCCTGGCGCAGGAACGCGGCACGCACTGGCCGCAGGCCTTGCTGGCGGTCGCCACGCACGATCACAAACGGGGCCCGGATGCGCGCTGTCGGCTGGCCGCGCTCAGCTGGAATGTGGCGGTGTGGCAGGAACAGGTGGCGCACTGGAACACGCTGGCCGAACAGGCGGGACACCCGTGTCCCTTGCCAGGCGCCGAGACGCTGATGCTGTGGCAGACGCTGCTGGGCAGCTGGCCGCTGCGGGCCGAGGCCGTACAGTCCGCTTACTTCGAGCGGGTCGGTGACTGGCTGCGCAAGGCGTTGCGGGAGGGCAAACGGGTCAGTCGTTGGTCTGCGCCGGACGAAGTGGCCGAACAGGCCGCGCTGCAGTGGATCGAGTGGCTGGGCAGCCACCCCGCGGCGGGCGAACTGCGTTCGGCGATGGACGCCTTCGTGCGCAGTATCGCGCCGATGGGCGCGCGGCTGGGTCTGGCGCAGCTCGCCCTGCAGCTGGGCTGCCCCGGCGTGCCCGATCTGTATCAGGGCAACGAAGGATGGGATTTCAGCCTGGTCGATCCAGACAACCGACGCGCCGTGGACCACGAGCAGCGCAGGGAGTGGCTGACCGACACGACACCGTGGGCCGCTGGCCTGCAGGAATGGACTGACGGGGCGCCCAAGGCGCTGATGCTGGCGGCGATGCTGCAGCATCGCGCGCGCCATCCCGACCTTTACCGCCATGCACCGCTTCGCCAGCTGGCAGTGAAGGGCGATGACGCGGTCATGGCGCTGCTCCGGGAGCACGACGGCGAGGCCGTGCTGCTGCTGGTGGACCGATGCGGTGCGCTGGAGCGCGCGGAGGGAATGGACGGCCTGCGCTGCGCCCGACCGTCCCACGCGGTACTGCAGGACATGGACGACCGGTTGCGCGCACGGCCGTGGCGCAATCTGCTGGATGGGCGACGCCTGGCGTCGACGGACATTGACCGACCGGGTGCACTGCTGGATGGCGGCCCGGTCGCGGTATGGGTAACTGAAACGGGAGAAGAACGTGGACGATAAGGAACGGGACGAACGCACGGCGGCGCTGGCCCACCAGATATGGGAAGCCGAAGGGCGTCCTGATGGGCAGCAGCTGCGCCACTGGCACATGGCCCAGCGCCTGGTCCAGGCCGACATGACCGTCATGAAGGGTGTCCGCGACAGCGAGCCCGATCCGGCTGCGTCGCCCGCCGATGTCACGGCGGAGGCGGGAGATGGCCACGCGTAAGTGGACGCAGACATCGCGTGTACGCGAAGGCCGACCCTACCCGCTGGGCGCGACGTGGGACGGACTCGGTGTCAATTTCGCCCTGTATTCGCGGCATGCCACCCGGGTCGAGCTGTGCCTGTTCGATGCGCGCGGCCGCGAGCGCGAACGCATCGCGCTGCCCGAGTACACCGACGAGATCTGGCACGGCTACCTGCCCGATGCGCGGCCGGGGCAACGCTACGGGTACCGGGTGCACGGCCCGTATGCGCCGGAAGCGGGGCACCGCTTCAACCCCAACAAATTGCTGCTGGACCCCTATGCCAAGCAGATCGTCGGCGAGCTGAAGTGGGCACCCCATCTGTTCGGCTACACGATCGGCCACCGCGACCGTGACCTCAGCTTCGACCGGCGCGACAGCGCCGCCTACATGCCGCGCTGCGCGGTGGTCGACCCGGCCTTCAGCTGGGGCAATGAACGCGCGCCTGCCACCGCGTGGGACCACACGGTGATCTACGAGGCCCACGTGCGCGGGCTGACCATGCGTCATCCTGCGATCCCCGTTGAAGACCGCGGCACGTTCTCCGCCCTGCGCCACGACGCGATGGTCGATCACCTGAAACACCTGGGTGTCACTGCCATCGAGCTGCTGCCGGTCCATGCCTTCATCGATGACCAGCATCTGCTTGAGCAGGGGCTGCGCAATTACTGGGGCTACAACTCCATCGGCTTCTTTGCCCCACACCCGCGCTATCTGTCGCTGGGTACGGTGGCCGAGTTCAAGCAGATGGTCGCCCGCATGCACCACGCCGGGCTGGAAGTCATCCTGGACGTGGTCTACAACCACACCGCCGAAGGCAACGAGCTCGGGCCCACGCTGTCGTTCAAGGGCATCGACAACGCCAGCTACTACCGGCTGGCCGACGACCGACGGTTCTACATCAACGATACCGGTACCGGCAACACGTTCGATCTGACCAATGCCGGCGCCTTGCGGATGGTGATGGATTCCCTGCGCTACTGGGTCACCGAGATGCGGGTGGACGGATTCCGCTTCGACCTGGCGACCATCCTCGGCCGGGAGAAGCACGGCTTCGATCCGTCATGCAGCTTCCTCGACGCCGTGCGACAGGACCCGTTGCTCAGCCAGGTGAAACTGATCGCCGAACCCTGGGACATCGGCCCGGGGGGTTACCAGCTGGGGGCGTTCGCGCCCGGCTGGGCAGAGTGGAACGACCGCTTCCGTGATACGGCGCGTGCCCTGTGGCGTGGCGACGGCGGACAGCTGCCCGGCTTCGCCGCGCGCTTCACCGGCTCGGCCGATCTGTTCGACCACCACGGCCGACGACCGTCGGCCAGCATCAACTTCATCACCGCGCATGACGGGTTCACGCTGCATGACCTGGTCAGCTATGCACACAAGCACAACGATGCCAACGGTGAGCAGGGCCGTGATGGCCACGGCCACAACCTGTCCAGCAACCACGGCGTGGAAGGCGAAACCGACGATCCGGTGATCCGCGGCGTGCGTGCACGGCAGATGCGCAACCTGCTGGCCACCCTGCTGCTTTCGCAGGGCACGCCGATGCTGTTGGCAGGCGATGAGTTCGGTCACTCCCAACGCGGCAACAACAATGTCTATTGCCAGGACAACGAACTGGCGTGGATAGACTGGGAACGCGCAGGCCAGCCACCGGCACAGGCACAGGCAGCGTTCGTGCGTCGCCTGCTGGCCCTGCGTCGTCGCTACGGCCTGCTGCGCAGGAACCGCTTCCTGCGCGAAGGCGACCTTGCGGGCGATATCCACTGGCTGCGCCCCGACGGCGCGCCCATGCAGCCGGCGGACTGGCACGACAGCGAGGGCAGGGGGCTGGTGATCGTGCTCGACGGGCACAGCGTGGACAACGCTGCGAGCGATACCGGTCGCCATCTCAGCCTGGCCTTGCTGATCAATGCAGAGGCCGAGCCGCAGCCGTTCCGCGCAATCCTGCACGAGGCCGAATTCCGCAAGGTGCTGCTGCAGACGCCGGAGGTGGCGCTGCAGCCGGACGAATCCGGTGTGTGGTTGATGCCCGCATACAGCCTCTGCCTGCTCGCAGCCAGCAGCAGCTGAACCACCTGCATCGGCACGCCAGTCGGTCACCGCGCTTATCTGCGGGTCGTGATCGGCTTGGCGGCCGCTCAGCGATGGCGGAGCGGACGGCGCAGGTGGGCGAGGTGGGCGACCAGTTCAGCGTGCACAGCACCATAGCGGTCGTCGGTGAGGGCCGCAGCCAGCGGCGAGGTCGCCAGCTGGCGGGCTTCGTCGGCACGTGCTGCGTCCAGTGCGCTGCTGCGTGAAGCGAGGTCGGCCAGCACGATGACCTGGTCAGGCTGCACCTCCAGGTAGCCGCCGGTCACATGGATGTCCACGGGCGTTTCGCCTTGCTCGGGAAACAGGCGGACCAGACCTTCGCGCAACGGCACCAGCAGGGGCAGGTGGCCTGCCATGATCCCCAACCGCCCCTCTGCACAGGGGACGCTGGCTTCGCGCACCCGCCCTTCCCAGCATGCGCCCGTCAGGCTGATGACCTGCAAGGGGAAGCTTGTCGTTGACTGGGCGACGGCGGCGGGCACGAGCGGAGCGGCGGCAGTCATGGATATCGCCTTTCGACAGAGGTGACGTACAGCGTCCTCGTTTCGAGCCCACGGCGCTGTGATCTGACGCAAATCGCGCAATCACCGCTGCCGAACCCATCCCTCACGTTGCGTTGCCCTGCATCTGCAGCATCATCCACCCCATACCCATGGCAGCACCGCGCAGCGCATTCAACGAGCGCGCGCACAAGCAGGAGGAACGCGTGACGGGAACGATGAAGGACACAGGCGGGCTGGACGGCAAGCGGGTGCTGGTTGCCGAGGACGAGTACAACATCGCCATGTTCCTCGTGGAATACCTGCAGATGCAGGGTGTGGAAGTAGTAGGCCCGGCTGGAAACCTGAAAAAACTGGGCGAGCTGGTGGACGAGCAGGAGATCGACGGTGCCCTGCTGGACATCAACCTGGGCGGTGAGTTGGTGTACCCGCTCGCGGACCGGCTTGCTGAACGCAATATTCCTTTCGTGCTCACGTCCGGCTACGACGACAACGTGCCGGAGCGCTTCTCCGACACCCCGCGCTGCGGCAAGCCCTACCGGCTGGAAGCGCTGACGCGCATCCTGCAGACCGCGATGGGTCCGCCGACTGCGATCCCGGGTGGGTGACACCCCCATGGCGAGCCAGACGGACCCCTCCCTGTACCGCACCGACGGCCAGCGACGAGCGCCCGGCACGCGGGTGAAGGACCGCAGCGGTATTGGCATGGCCGACCGCATCAGACAGCACGATTGGACCGCCTGCCCATTGGGTCCTCAGGCCGTATGGCCGCCCCACCTGCAGGCCACGGTGGATCTCATGGCGGCCCATGGCTTCCCGATGATCGTGCTGTGGGGCACTGATCTGCTGCAGATCTACAACGACGGGTATGCCGAGATCATGGCGGAAAAGCATCCGGCCGGCCTGGGGCAGCCTACCGCCGAGTGCTGGCCCGAGGTGTGGCACATCAACGGGCCGATCTACGACCGGGTGTGGCAGGGCGAAACCCTCGTATTCTCCGACAAATGCTATCCGTTGCACCGGCGTGGCGCGCTGCAGGATGTCTGGTTCACCATCACCTACAGCCCGCTGCGCGACGGTCACGGTGACATCGAGGGCGTGCTGGTCACCATGTTCGACACCACCGCCGAGCATGTCGCGCGCGTGGAGCGCGAACGGTCAGAGGCCGAGCTGCGTCTGAGCAACGAGCGCCTGCGTCTCAATGAAGAGCGCTTCCGGCAGTTTGCTGCGGCCTCGTCCGATGTGCTGTGGATACGCGACGCCGATACGCTGGCTGCCGAGCTGCAGAGCACCGCCTTCGATGCGGTGTACGGCATCGCCGCTGACGAGGCGGCCTGCGAGCTGCGGGAGTGGGCGGCACGCGTGGTGCCCGACGACCGGGACGCCGCGATCGGCACGCTGCGCGACGTCCGCGACGGCACCCGGCGCGTACATGAATTCCGCGTGTTACGGCCGTCCGATGGCCAGTTCCGTTGGATCCGCGACACCGTTTTTCCGCTGTTCGATGCGCAGGGGCGGGTGACCCGCATCGCGGGAATATCCAGTGACGTGACCGACGAACGCCGCTGGACCGAGCACCAGAGCGTGCTGGTGGCCGAACTGCAGCACCGTGTCCGCAACATCATGGCCACCATCGGATCGATCACGCTGCGGACGCGCGAGTCGGCGACCAGCGTGGAGGACTATGCGCAGCGGTTGTCGGGCCGGGTGATGTCCCTTGCGCGCACGCAGGCGCTGCTGACGCGTGCAGCGAACGTGGGCATCGATCTGCGCACCTTGCTGACCGACGAACTGGGCTCGCACGCGGCGACCGGGTCGCGGGTGGTGCTGCGTGGGCCATCGACCGTGGTGCCACCGAAGGCCGCCGAAGTGCTGTCGCTGGCGATCCATGAGTTGGCCAGCAATGCGGTACGCCACGGTGCATTGCGCGAGCCGAGCGGGCGGGTCGACGTGACCTGGTCGCTGCGCGAAGGGGGGCCGGAACGGTGGCTGGACGTGCGCTGGCGGGAGACCCATGCGCCGCGCGACGACTGGCAGCAGCCACGTCGCCGTGGTTTCGGGACGGCGCTGGTGGAAGAGCGCATTCCGTACGAGCTGGACGGAGAGGGCCACCTGCGCATGAGCCCGGACGGCACCGAGGCGCATATTTCGTTCCCCCTGCGCCAGCGTGACAGCATCCTGCAGACCGACGCGCCGAGCAGTGCCGGCGTGGGCGGTGGATCGGTCGACCTGGGCGATGCGGCGCTGCTGGCCGGCTGCCGGGTGCTGGTGGTCGAGGACGATTTCTATCTGGCGCACGACACCGCCGCGGCCCTGCGCAGCGCCGGTGCCGAGGTCGATGGCCCCCATTCGTCGGCCGCCACCGCGCTGCATGCATTGTGCACGGGCCACGTGGATGCTGCGGTGGTCGATCTCAACCTCGGACGGGGAGCAGAGGCGTCCCTGATGAAGGCGCTGCAGGCGGCGGGTCTGCCTTATGTGGTGGTCACCGGCTATGACGACACCGTCGAAAGCGGGATGGAGGCCGCCTGCGTGCGCCTGCAGAAGCCGGCCGCTGCGGCGAGCACCGCCCGCGCCCTGGCCGGGTTGGTCCGGCAGCGGCGCCACTGAGCCCCATGCGCGATTCCTGAAAGCTGCGTGCGTCCGCGCCTGTTTCAATAGCCCTGCGTCGCCGGTATCGGGACGCACCCTCACGCAGTCGTTGGCAACGGGGTTATGGCTGTATGAAGCAAAGAGGAGGCGTTGCGGACGCGGGTTCGAGTCCCGCCAGCTCCACCACGTGAGTATTGGGGGGCCAATGCTCAGCTGAAGGGGCTGTATTGGTTTCGACGTGGCGAGTAATCAGCGTGGACAGCTCGGGAGGCGACCGACGTTACCGGCGCAAAAACCATAATCGCCAGTAACGACGATTATCGTCAGGTCCTTAAAGCGGCCTGATCCACGCAAGCGCACGTGGTCATCGAACGCGCAGGCACCCCGTCGGCAACGACGGGGTGTTTTTTTTGTCCAATCAGACGCAGCTGCGTCAGCCCTCGCGGAGCGGTGCTCGTCCAGCAAGGGGCAAATCTGACAGCGTCGGCGGCATCCCGGTGGTAGGTGTTGCCCTGTGCACCGCACGCATCGGGGTGCTAGCCTGCAGCTCCTACGAACCACGCTGCACCGCATGAAATACCGCCTGTTCCTGCTCGATCTGGATGACACGCTGCTGGATTTCAGGGCCTCGGAGCGGCTTTCTTTCAAGCGCATGCTCGCCAGTCTTGGGGTGCCCGATACGGCAGAGGCGGTGTTTGCGGACTACCAGGGGATAAACCGGGAGCTGTGGGCCGCGCTGGAACAAGGTGAGATCAGCAAGGATGTGCTGAAGGTCGAGCGCTTCCGCCGGCTGTTCGCGCTGCATGGCATCGATGCCGATCCGCGCAGGGCAAGTGATTCCTATCTGGACTGGCTGCCGCAGACGGTGGTCCTGATCGACGGCGCACGTGCGCTGTGCGATGCATTGGCCGCGCAGGGCGAGATCGGCATCATCACCAACGGCATCGAGCAGGTGCAGTCGCGGCGCATCGCCGTATCCGGCCTCGCAGATCGCATCAGTTTCGTTGCCACGTCCGAGGCCTGTGGACACGCCAAGCCGGATGAGCGCTTCTTCGCCTTCAGCACCGCGATGGCGCGCCGGTTCGTCAAGTCGCAGACGGTCATCATCGGTGACCGCCTGGAGGCGGATGTGCTGGGCGCGAACCGTTACGGCATCGACAGCTGCTGGTTCAATCCCGCACGGCTGCCGAACGACGGCAGTGCGACCCCCACGCTTGAAGTGCACGCGCTGCGCGACATCCCGTCACGTTTCGCGGCCTGCTGAGGTTGGGAAATGCACGGTACGCACACACCGGGCACGCAGGATCCTTACATCCGTGTCTCTACGGTGGTGACTACTTTCCTGATCACCTCAAGCGGAGCACACGCCATGACCGAGCACACCCCCATTCCCGAAGGTACCCTGATCGTCGTGGCCGACGGCGGTTCTGCGCGCGTGTTCACCAACGTCGGCAGCAAGACGGAGTTGAAGCTCAAGCAGCAGGATGAGCTGGTGCTGCGTGATGTCAGTGATGCCGGTGTATCCGGGCAAGGCCCGTCGGGCGCGGTGCCGAAAGACATGACCATTTCACAGCTCAACGAAGCGACCTTTGCCAAGCAGTTGGCCGAGCAGCTCAACGATGATGCGTTGAACAACCGCTATGCGCACCTGGTGCTGATCGCCGACCCGCAGACGCTGGGACGTATCCGTCCGCAACTGCACAAAGAAGTGCAGTCGCGACTCGTACGCGACCTGGCGAAGGACTTCACCAACGCACCGCTGGAAGACATCCAGCGCGCACTGAGCTGACAGCATGCAGACCGCACCTGACACCGCGATGGCCAGCGAACCGACCCGCGCGCAGATTGATGCGGGCAGCGGCTGGCTGCTGCTGGAGTTTGGCGCGACCTGGTGCGGGCACTGCCAACTGGCCAAGCCGCTGGTCGCAGCGTTTGTGCAGCAGCGCGGCGTGCCGCATCAGTGGGTTGAAGATGGGAAGGGGCGGCCACTGGGTCGCTCCTTCAGCGTAAAACTGTGGCCGACGTTGATCCTGCTGCGCGACGGGCAGGAGGTAGGCCGGGTAGTGCGTCCCGCTGTCGCAGACGATCTCGACGCCTTGGCGGCAACGTTGGGGCGTTGAGGTTGGCATGTCGCGCGCAGGCGCGGCAGTGCAACATGCTGGCGTGCTTTCGTGATGCTAGGATCGACTCTCCTGAATCGATCTAAATGCCGACCATGGGAATCAGCGTGACGCGTCACTGGGTGGCCTGGGCTGCGGGCATCTGCCTGGCCACCGGCTCAAGCCTCACCAGCGCAGCCACGATCGGGGAGCGCGCGTTCGCCGCGGTGGACCCGTTCATCGGCACGGCCGGTGAGGGTCACACCTACCCCGGCGCCACGGTGCCGTTCGGCATGGTGCAATTGAGTCCGGATACCCGCATCCAGCCCCGCGAGAAAGCCTATGACTGGGCTGCTGGCTACCGCCATGACGACACCAGCATCGTCGGCTTCTCGCACACGCATTTCTCGGGCTCCGGGCATTCCGATCTGGGCGACGTGCTGTTGATGCCGTACACCGGCGATCCGGGCCTGGAGCGGGGCGATCCGGAGAAACCGCGTAGTGGCTATGCCTCCCGCTTCACGCACGACGACGAAAAAGCCGAGCCCGGCTACTACGCGGTCACCCTGGACGACTATCGCGTACGCGCCGAACTGACCACCAGCGAGCGCGTCGGTGTGCACCGGTATGCGTTCGCCAAGGGCGATGAAGCGAAGGTGCTGTTGGACCTTCGCACCAGCCTGTACGACTACCCCGGCAAGATCCTGTGGTCGCGCCTGCGGGTACGCGACGACGGCACCGTGACCGGATTCCGCGAAACGCGGGGCTGGGCGCCGGGTCGGCAGCTGTACTTCGCCCTGCGTTTCTCGCGGCCCCTGCAGGCGCATGCGCTGCACAATACGGAAACGGACATCGCCTACAAGGGGTTTCCGCCGCCGGGCCACGGGTCGCCGTTGCAGCGGGCGCAGATCGAAGGACGGCAGCTGGTGGCCACCTTCGACTTCGGCACGCTTCAGGGCCCGCTGGTGGTGAAGGTCGCGATTTCTTCGGTCAGTGAGGCCGGCGCGATCGCCAACCTGGATGCGGAGGTACCGGATTACGATTTCGACCGCGTGCGTGCCGAGGCCAGAAAGAAGTGGACCGACGCGCTGGGCGTCCTGGACATCGACGCACCGCGCGCCGACCAGCGCAGTGCCTACACGGCGCTGTACCACTCGCTGCTGGGCCCGACATTGTCGATGGATGTGGATGGGCAGTACCGCGGCCCCGACAATGCCGTGCATCGCGCTGAAGGCTTCCGCCACCATTCGACGTTCTCGTTGTGGGATACCTACCGCGCCCTGCATCCGCTGCTGACCCTGGTGCAGCCGGAGCAGCGCAACAGCGACTTCATCAATTCGCTGCTGGCCCACCAGCAGCACAGCCCCTACAGCATGCTGCCGGTGTGGTCGTTCCATGGCCAGGAAACGTGGTGCATGATCGGCTACCACGCGGTACCGGTGATCGCCGACGCGTACCTCAAGGGCATCCGTGGCTTCGATGCGGACAAGGCCCTGGAGGCGATGGTCGCGACCGCCAACCACGGCCCCTACGATGGCATCGCGCAGTATCGTGAGCTGGGGTGGGTGCCGATCGACGAAGAAGGCGAGGCGGCCAGCAAGACGCTGGAATATGCCTACGACGACTGGACCATCGCCCGCATGGCCGAGGCGATGGGGCGCAGCGACGTGGCCGCGACCTTCAACAAGCGCGCCGGCAACTGGAAACATGCGTTCGATGCGGAGACGGGTTTCATGCGGGCGCGCAAGCGCGACGGCAGCTTCCGTACGCCGTTTGATCCATCGGCGAGCGGTTACGGCACCGACTACACCGAGGGCAATGCATGGCAGTACTCCTGGTATGTGCCGCAGGACGTGCGGGGTCTGGCCGACGCACACGGTGGGGCCGACGCCCTGCTGGCCCGGCTGGACCAAGTGTTCGAGGCGAAGGTGGATCCGTCGGTGTTCGAGCACATGGAGGACATCACCGGTCTCATCGGCTGGTATGCACACGGCAACGAACCCAGCCATCACGTGGCCTACCTGTACGCCCACGCGGGGCAGCCCTGGCGCACGCAGGCACGCCTGAAGCAGATCATGGACACGCAGTACGCCGACCGTCCTGACGGGCTGGCCGGCAACGATGACCTGGGACAGATGTCGGCGTGGTACCTGTTCACGGCGTTGGGGTTCTATCCGGTGGCACCGGGCAGTGGCGAGTACATCATCGGCCGGCCGTTCCTGCCGAAGGCAGCGTTGCATCTGCCAAATGGCAAGACGTTCCGCATCGTCGCCGATGGATTGAAGGCCGGACACGCGTACGTCGGGTCCGTCACGCTCAACGGCACGCCGCTGCAGCGAGCGTTCCTGCGTCACGATGAGATCCTGGCAGGCGGCGAGCTGCGTTTCGTGATGCAGGCCGAGCCCAACACCGCATGGCCAGGGCAGGGCGCCGACGCCCCGTATTCGATGACCCGGGCAGAGTAAGGTCCCGGACGAAGGCGCCGCTGCGCTCGCCGAGCGTGGCTCGGCGCTACCGGGTAGGGCTCGTGCGTGGTGCCGTGGTAGCGCACGATCCGTGCTCGGCGGGATGCCGGCCACGTGCGGGGTGACGAAATGCGCCGCTGCGCTCGCCGAGCGTGGCTCGGCGCTACCGTTCCCATAACGCCCCGCAGCCCCGGCTACGCCGGCCACCGATGGATCCATCACCGTGCGACACCGGGTAGCGCCGAGCCGTGCTCGGCGGAATGCCGGCCACGTGCGGGGTGACGAAAGGCGCCGCTGCGCTCGCCGAGCGCGGCTCGGCGCTACCGTTCCCATAACGCCCCGCAGCCCCGGCTACGCCGCCCACCGATGGATCCATCACCGTGCGACACCGGGTAGCGCCGAGCCGTGCTCGGCGGAATGCCGGCTACGTGCGGGAGGACGAAAGGCGCCGCTGCGCTCGCCGAGCGTGGCTCGGCGCCACCGTTCCCACAACGCCCCGCGGCCCCGGCAACGCCGGCCATCGGCGGAATCCATCACCGTGCGACACCGGGTAGCGCCGAGCCATGCTCGGCGGAATG